>NZ_WOEY01000080.1 GCF_013177695.1 Paraburkholderia solitsugae
TCATGGCTCTGCTCCTGTTGAGGAACGAGGCGGCTTGCCTCGTACCTGACATGAAAACAGAGCTGGTTTCCTCCCGGGTACCACCAGAGCTCAGCCGGAGCCCCCTACCGCGCGAGCGGTTTCGTCCGTCGGCCGCGAACGGTCCTTCCCAATCGATTCGCGAACGTCCGCTAGCGAGGGGGCCGCAGTCCGACGAGCGACGCTAATCGGCAACTCATCGGCGCGAGACGTTCTTTCTCCACTAAGCCGTCGTCCACTCGCGCTCGCTTTGTCTTTGTATTTGGCGAGGCGGTGCTTTGGATGGCTACTGTCACTCCAACACTCCAGTTGGGTCGTTGCCAACACCACCTTCCTTCACTAGCTTGCACGCATGCATACGGCGCGGCAGTTACCACATCGACGTTTCTGTCGCGTAACAGGCGTGTTACTGGAGAAACACAAATATTGAAACTCTGTCTTTCATGACCGCGCGCGAATCCTCGCAGCCAGAATCCTTATGCCGGTTTCATGAAAACCGGTTTAGGTGCTGCACGCCGCAACGGTGCGCGACGAATAAGTTAAACCCACGGAGACAGGATAGGTATGATCAGGAGCTTTATTTCCGGCGCGATTCTGGCATTGCTTGCCGGAGCAGCCCACGCCGAAGACATCAATGGCGACGGCGTCACGCTGTACGGAATACTCGACGTAGCAGTCGGGACCGTAGAACATAGTGCGAACGGAGCCCCTCAGGCGCCGGCTACGGTCAACCCCGAACGAGTGTCGACGGCCTATCCCCATTCCGTCACAGGCATGTTCAACGGGGGCATTTCGGACCCTCGCTGGGGGATTCGAGGTAACGAAAACCTGGGTGGCGGGCTGCACGCGTTTTTCGGTCTGGAATCAGGCTTCGACTTGCCGTCTGGCCAGATCAACAACGCGGCTGCAGCCATTGCCGGCGCGAATAACACGACCAGTGGGGCATCGGCGCTCGATGGCCAGCTTTTCAACCGGGGCGCGTTCGTCGGATTGAGGCATGATACGTACGGCAGTCTGGCGCTCGGGCGAACGACTACGCTCGGCTACGATACGCTCTTGAATTACGATCCGCTGTCCTTCGCGACCATGTTTACTCCGTTCGGGTACTCGGGCTCGTATTCGGCCGGCGGTATTACCGAAGGCTCGCGTACTGACAACAACCTCAAGTACACGAACAAGATCGGTGATTTCAAGATCGGACTTTCATATAGCTTCGGCGGCGTTGCGGGCAAGTTTGGCGACGGCTCTACATTCGGCGCGGATCTCGGCTACGAAGCGCATCAGTTGGGGGTTGATGCCGGCTACTACTACGCGCGCGATATCGCTCATTCGGGGGCGCTGGTGGGGGTGAATCCGGTGGGCAGTCCGCTAATCGGCAGCAATGTCGGGACGTTGACGCTCAACAACGACGAGGACTTCTACCTCGTGGCGAAGTATTCGCTCGGCGCGCTTACAGTCAAAGGCGGCTATGAGCGTTACGAGATCAAGCCGCCAACCGACCCTGCCGCTCCCGGCGCAACGACCAACTACTATGGATTCCAAGGCTCGCTTGTTAACACGGTCAACGCCTCCAAGACGAACGTGTATTTCTTCGGTGGCGACTACAAAATTACGCCGACACTTGATATTGCCGCCGGCTTCTATGATACGCAGCTGATGCAGAGTGCCCACGTTGCAGGTGGCAACCAGCTCGAATACTCGGTGCTGCTCGACTACAACCTGAGCAGACGTACCGACCTCTATGTCGGATACATGTTCTCGAAGTTCAACGGCGCCGAATTCACCGGCTACGAGCCAACGAACTACATTGCGGCAGCGGGCATCCGCACGTTTTTTTGAGTGTCATAAGCGGGGCGGTGCTCGGGCATGACAAAGGGCGCCGCTACGTCCGGTTTGCAGTTGCTTAGCAGACGCTGGTCACTCTGGCATGTCAGACCGTTGAGGGTCGTCCTGAGCCGCTCATCGTCGGCCTCATTGCGGCCAGTTTCGGTCGGTCGTCGCCATGTAACTTACGGCTTTGGCCTCTCTTGCCAACTGCATCGCTTTTAAACTGTCGTGTGAGATAGTCAAACCTCACCGAGTGGAGAAGCTTGATCCCGATCGACGACGAAATATCTATTCGAGGTTCCGTGCGATCGCTGGCCTGCCCGATGAATGGCTGTCTCGGCGCAACGAGCTACCTGATTTGGAGGAATTATACCGACAACTGATCGAGCGCCAAGCGCTCAGATAGGACAGTGGCCAACTTCACCCCTCACTCGACCCCGCCCGAACAGGGCGGGTTCTTCGTAGGTGGATATCCGGCTTCGATATGCAGCGGGGAGGAGCTTGCTTGCGCTGATCGATCCACGCTTTCACTTTTTTGCTCACACTTCGGTTGTGACGGTATCAAGGACCGCGTTCGAACGAGCCTGACGGTATCAGGGACGGTATCGCTCTAACGAATCGTCCAGCGACACCGGTGTCCGTGATTTTTGAAATAAAGCGGGCGTTGGTTAAAAAGCCGTCCCGACGACGAGAACGACCACGATGCTGACTGAATTCGCGCTTCGCCATGTCAAACCCCGTGCAGTCGAGCTGGCGTCATAGACGGCGCCAACGCCAACGTGCGCTATCTCGGCTTCATGCCGGAAGATGATGCCGAACTGCACGTGGCTGAGATCGAGGCAATGGGAAAGGCGGAAGATCCGCGTGAAGCGCTGTTTCATGGCGGCCCCGGCTGCCTTGTCGAATTCGACGGTGATCCGCTCAGGATCGATTGAGCGTGGCGGTCCACCGTCGGACGATTGCGTCGCGTTCATCCGGCCAGCGGGCCCACCTCGAAACTGAAGTTCGCAACGCCGTCCACTCCGCCTGCGACCTTGTCGCCTGGGCGTAGTGCGCCGACACCGGCGGGTGTTCCGCTGAAGATAAGGTCTCCCGGCTTCACAGTGACGGCCTGAGAGACGTAACTGATGATGTCTGCGACAGGCCAAATCATCTCGTTGAGATTGCCTTGCTGACGGACTTCGCCATTCACGGACAACCATATCCGTCCGCTGGACGGATGCCCTAACTCGGACGCTGGCTTGATCTCGCTCACCGGCGCAGACGCGTCAAAGCCTTTCGCCCAGTCCCATGGGCGGCTAAGTTTCTTCGCTGTCGCCTGGAGATCCCGTCGTGTCAGATCCACGCCGACTCCATAACCCCAGACAAAATCGAGTGCGTTTTCGGGGGCGATGGTCTTTCCTTCCTTGCCGACCGCAATGACGAGTTCAATCTCATGGTGCAAGTCGGAGGTAAGGGGAGGGTACAGAAGCACGCCGGTCGCTGGCACAACGGCATCGGCAGGCTTGGAAAAAAAGAACGGAGGATCTCGGTCTGGATTGGCACCCATTTCGCGCGCATGATCTGCGTAGTTGCGCCCGACACAGAACACGCGGCGCACGGGAAAGCGGCTCGTTGAGCCGCTGACGGCAACGGAGGTGATCGTGGGTGGTGTCACTGAGTATTCGGTCATGGTAAGCCTCGCGAGTAGTATTGGCCTACCTACGATATCGTCTTGAGAATGCGCCGCGCAGGACAAATCCGCTGAGCACCAGGACGATCTTACGGTGCTCCGTTGTGTGCGGTTGCGCCACCGTCTCGTTGAACCGCACGCCGGTGCGTGTCGCGAAAGTCGCTCGGAGATTGACCGACTGACTGACGAAACCGCCTCGAAAAATAGGCTTCGTCGCGATAGCCGACGAGAAACGCAATGTCCTTGATGCGCCGGTTGCCGTTTGCCAACAGATCCTTTGCGCGTGCGATGCGTCGCTCGGTCACCCACTCGACAAATGTCCGGCCCGTCTCTTTCTTGATCAGATGCGTAAGATAGTTCGGCGATAGAAATGCAGCGGCGGCTGCAGAGGTCAGAGACAGCGCGTCGCTCGCGAGATGTGCATTGACATGACGGTTCACGCGGACGAGAGCGTCTCGTCGGCCGAGCCTTTGGACGTTACGCGAGGAAAGCCGAAGTAGCTGATCCGCGTATCGCTGGCATACGATTCCGATAAGTTGAAGAAGGTATCCGCGCAGAAGAGCGGTCGAACCGAAGCGCCGCGTCTCATTGACTTCCAGCATGCGTGACAAAACCGGCTCGATTTCGGTGAGATCGGCGTCCTCGAGAATGAAGTCGATGTACTCCTGAAGCCTGAATGGGGCGAGTTCGGGCGCCTGCGTGATCGACACATCCTCGAGGTCCAGTGGATCCGCGATTCCGTCCGTATTGGCGCGTAGAAATGCTTGCGTAAAATTGATGACAATGAAGCGCGAATGCGCGGGGTGCGGTATCAGATGCAAGCGATGCGGAAGGATAAAGGCGACCGCACCCGCAGGAAATGGCCTGCGCACTCCGCCGATGTGCTGCTCGGTGTCCCCGCCGAGGTTGATCTGGATTTGAAAGTATTCGTGCTTGTGCGGCTCTTCAATCGCGGGGCGCGACGCTTGGTCGCGTATGTAGAAATCCAGGCGATCGCTTCGCTCAGGCATCGCATAGGTGCGTGATACCACCACCGGTGATGCGTTCATGGCTGTGTACTCCGATTGATTCATGGTCGCCGGTGCGTTGAACCCTTAGCGGCGCCCTCGCGCTGACTACCCCGGAATCAGCACGCGGCTGCGTGTGAGCACCTCTTTTGCTAGCTCCACGATGGTATGCGCGCGCATGATCGCGGGCGACAACACGGCGGCCGCATGTCCGGCTGCGCCTGAAGAGTTGCACGCCGAGATGTTCTTCGAACTCCTGGATGCGTGCCGAAATGGTCGGCTGTGTGAGGTGCTGATGACGCGCCGCCGCATGAAATCCGCCTAACCGTGCCACCCAATAAAAGGTCTCAATTTGCTAAAGAGAAATGCGCATGATCGAAGATTTCTATCAGATGGTCTCGTTAACTTTGATTATCCCCCGGAAAAATTGTATTCGTATACTCGGTCCAACCTTTTCGTTTCCTCTCTATTGACCCCGGAATGTAGTGCGTCGTTGGTCATCTTGAAGCGAGACAGTGCGTAGCTCCGATTGCCCCGCGCAATCAAAAAACTCCCCGGTCTCGAGATACGAAGTGGTACGCAGTTTGTCACAAGATCGGCATATGAATCGTCTGATGATGAATCTGGAATCCTTGTGATAAGGAAATTTCTGTACGTTCTCGCACCTTCGAACGCGTTCGCTGTTTGAGAGGCAACCACTACTGAAGCGGGGAGGTGAACATGAACACGAGAATGGCAGCACTTGCGCACAGCCGTAAATCATCGGTTCGATGGAGAATCTTCTGGTTCCTGCTCGTGCTGATAACGATCAACTACGTGGACCGCGCTTCGCTGTCGGTCGCGATGCCCCTGATCTCGAAGGAGTTCTCGCTCTCGCCGATGGTGCAAGGCTTGATTCTGAGTTCGTTCTTCTGGTCGTACACCGTCATGCAGATTCCAGCGGGCATGCTGGTCGACCGCTTCAAACCGCGCATCGTGATTACGGTTGCGACGCTCGTCTGGGGAGGCTTCCAGGCCGGCGCGGGATTCTGCACGAATGCTGCTTCACTGCTGCTAATGCGCCTTGGTCTCGGGTTCGCCGAGGCGTCGATTGCGCCCGCTGGCGGTAAGCTCAATGCGCTATGGCTAACGCGCAACGAACGCACCAGGGGTGCGTCGCTGATGGACGGCGGCGCGCCACTAGGCGCCGCGGTGGGATCGCTGCTGATCTCGGCGTTGATCGGGCTATTGGGCTCGTGGCGCCTCGCGTTTCTGGTTGCAGGTGTCGCCACGACGCTGGTCGGCGGCCTGGCCTGGGTCTATATCCGCAATCATCCGCGCGAGCATCCGGCGGTCAACGAAGACGAAGCGTCGTTCATCGAGCGTTCGCACGAGGAAGAACTCGAGCGCGAGCCGGCTAACGCATCCGGACGCGCAATCGACTTTCTGAAGTACCGCTCCTTCCTGTTCATGTTCTTCGGCTTCATGTGCTGCAACACGTTGTTCAACGGATTGCTCACCTGGATGCCGAGCTATCTGATCAAGGAGCACGGCCTCGATATCCGTCAAATGGGTGGGTCGAGCTTCATCATTTACTTTTCCGGCTTCGCTGGGGAACTCGTCGGCGCGTGGTTTGCCGATAAGTGGCTGGCGGCGGGCGGCAGGCCGAACACGGTGTTGCGTACGATTTTCGGCACTGCCGCGGTGATTGCCACTGTCTCGGTGTTTTCGGTGGCTTATTTGTCCAGCGCGACGCTGGTCGTCGTGCTGCTCTCGTGCACGGTTTTCTTTTTGCGCTGGGGCAACCTGTACTGGTGCATTCCACCTTTGCTTGCCACGCGCAACAAGGTCGGCGCGCTAGGTGGTTTTCTGAACCTCGGGGCGGCGGTCGGCGGCATTGGCGCGCCGATTCTGGTCGGCGGGATTGTCCAGGCGACCGGGTCGTATTTTCTCGCCATGATGTTCTTTGCGGCGACCGGCGTCGGCTTGCTGCTCTGCTCGCTCGGCATCGACTACGAGAAGAAGTTGCCTGTATGAGGTCTGCGATACCCGAAGCGGATCTGAACGTCGTGGCGGGCGCCGCACCTGCTCGACAACCATCCGCTGTGGGTGACTTGCCGATCGAATCGAATGACCTGAGCGCTTTCCGGTCTTAAATTAGCAACCGTCAGTAAGGACGTTTTGATGAACCCAGATGACTCGCATAGCCAGCCTTGGCAATGGCCCGAACCCCATTGGCGGAAGTTGGTCGACCAGGTACGGGCGGGACGCACGCTTCGCCCCAATGCCTGGCCCACTGAAGCGCGCTGCGCGGTGGCGCTGTCATTCGATTGCGACCACGAAACCAGCGAGTTGCGCGAGGGCGGAAAATCGATCGGCCGGCTCAGTTGGGGGCAGTACGGTAGCCGGGCGGGCATGCCGCGCATTCTCGACGTGCTGCGCAAACATGCCGTGCCGGCTACGTTCTTCGTACCGGCGGTCACTGCGCTTTTGCATCCGGACGAGGCGCAGCGCATCATCGGCGACGGCCACGAAATCGGCCTGCACGGTTGGATTCATGAATTGAACTCGATGCTCCCGCATGAGGCGGAACGCGATCTGTTGCTGCGCTCGGCGGATACGCTCGAGACCATCACCGGGCAGCGTCCGGTGGGCATGCGTACACCGTCATGGGATTTCAGCCCGCATACGCTTTCGATCGCACGCGAGATGGGGTTGCGCTACGACTCGTCGTTGATGGCCGACGTCGACTGTTATGAGCTGCTCGAGGCCGGCGTGCCGAGCGGTCTCGTCGAACTGCCGGTCGAGTGGATTCGCGATGACGGCGCGTATCTGATCATGAACCGCTTCGAGGCGGTCCGACCTTACACGTCGCCGGCCGACGTCTACGATATCTTTCGCCGCGAGTTCGACGCGGCCTATGCGGAGGGTGGCGTCTTCCAGTTGACGATGCATCCGCATGTCACTGGTTACCGGTCGAGGATATGGATCCTTGAAGAGATCATCCGGCACGCGCAGTCGTTTCCGGGAGTTTGGTTCGCAACGCACCGCGATGTCGCGGAATGGGCGCTTGAACATGCACAACAGACATGAATTCAGTGTGGGATTCGGTGGCGCCGGGCAGCTGCGCTTTCCGGTTCCGCCGACGGCGACCGATAGTCATCACCACATCTACGATGCGCGGTATCCAGTCGATCCGTCAGCGCATTTGCAGCCGCCTGACGCAACGGTCGCCGACTATCGCGCGCTGCAGCGGAGGCTGGGCGTCGAACGACATGTCGTCGTTCAACCGTCTACGTATGGAACCGACAACCGTTGCCTGCTCGATGCCCTGTCGCAGTTCGGAAAGTCCGCGCGCGGTATTGCGACCGTGCCCGTCACCGTGACGGATGGTGAGCTGGCCGGTCTTCACGATACGGGCGTACGCGGGCTGCGCTTTAACCTCGAATACCTGGTCGGCGTCACGGTATCGATGATGGAGCCGCTCTCGAAGCGGATCGAACCGCTCGGCTGGCACATTCAAGTCAATGCCACCGCTGCGCAGCTACTCGCGCATCGGCAGTTGCTTGCGAATCTGTCGTCGCCGCTCGTGATCGATCATATGGGGCAGATTCCGCAACCAGGCGGCGCGGAGCATGCCGCGTTCCAGATGGTCGAGGCACTGCTCACCAACGGCCGTACCTGGGTCAAATTGAGCGGACCCTATCTCGTGTCACGAAGTGGAGCACCGGTCTACGCCGACGCCGGCATGGTGGCGCTCAGGTTTGTCCAACTCGCCGCGGACAGGATGCTGTGGGGATCGGACTGGCCTCATCCGACGCAAGCGGCCGACGACAAGCCAGACGTCGCCGGCTTGCTGGACGATCTGACGCTGTGGATACCCGATGAATCGACGCGGCATCGAATCCTCGTCGAAAATCCTGCAAGGCTCTACGGCTTCTAGCGTGCGTGCGGCGCGCCGATCGCGATCGGGATTACCATGCCGCCGATATTTCCACCGAAGTTGAGCAGACCGCCGAGCACGCCTACCTTGTTGCGCGAGGCGAGCATCGCGGGGATCGACCAGTACAGACCGCCCCACCGCAGAAAGAAGAGAGTGATGGACAGCAGGATCACGACCATCGTGGGGCTCGTTGCATGTGCCACTGAAAACACTGCAATCGTGGCAACCACGCCGGCGATGCCAAAGATCGTGCGCATGACGCGGTTCGGCGCAGCGCCGCTGGCGAGCCACTTGTCGGCGACGTAGGCACCGAAGAGTTCGCCGATGAAACCGCAGAAGAAGATCACGAAGCTGGCGCCCCCCATCTGCTGAATGTTGAAGCCTTGCGCTTTCTCCAGATAGCTCGCCATGAGTGCGCGACTACGATCAGCCAGGTGATCAGCACCGATCCGAGCGCCGCGCCGAGCGCCGCGCCGAGCGGCGAGCCGCCATCCATCAGCGATGCGCCACGGACCCGCTCATGCTGCGTGAGCCGCATCGCATTGAGCGCACCTCCCGCCGAGGCCACGGGCGCTTCTGCGACACCGAGTCCGAGCCTCGTAGCGAGCAAGGACATCGCATTGGTCGTCAACGCGCCAAGACCCTGGAAGGCACCCCAGAGCAAAGTGCACAGCGCGAGGACCAGTCGTGGCTTGAAGCGGTCGACTGCCATGCCGCCTGGAATCTGCATCAGCGTGTACGACCAGAAGAACGAACTCATAATGAGACCTTGCATGACCGGCGTAAACGTGAACTCGCTTGCGATCATCGGCAAATTGTCCGCAAGTGCGATCGGATCGGCAAGATCTTCGACGAGCAGCTCATGTCCGTTCTGTCAGCGGAGGAAAAGCGAGTGCTTTTTCACTGCGTCGACAAGCTGACGGAACACGTTGAGGAGGGCGGTGAATGGACGCTCCCGCCGACACGACGCAAGCGCGCAGCCTGACTCATTTTTGTCATTTGTTGCTCACGACGCTGCAGTCGTTCGTCTTGCCACGCGAGATTCATGTGCGTTTGGCCAAATAGGCATCGGCCAACGCGACTAGGCGGTCTCGCCCGAAACTAACGTCGTGTCCAGCGTGCACGACCTGCACGGGCAATTCGCGCAAGCGCTTCATCGTGCGCACATAGGTTGGGATATCGGCGCCGCCGATTTCATCCAGAAGCGGGCCATCGTAGATCGCATCGCCCGAGAATAGGGTGCCGGATGCCGCCTCCCATAGACCGATGCTGCCCGGTGAGTGGCCAGGCAGATGCAGTACCTCGAAATGCCGGTTGCCGAGGTCGACAATATTCCCTTCTTTGACGATTTCCGTGACTGTTGCCGCACGTATCTCGTAGTCGGACATCACGTACTCCGCGCTGGGAAGGGCCGTGATCAAATCGCCGTCGAACGGATAGCCTGCTTCACGATACCGGCGTATCGCGTTCTCGCCCAGTACCGATGCCAGCAGCGTGCCGCGCTCGCGCGGCGAACGCAGGTTATCGGCCTCCAACTCGTGGACCAGCGTATGCGCAAACTCATGATGTCCGCCGACATGATCCGAGTGCGTATGCGTTGCAACGGCTGTCACGTTGTTTTGCAGAAGATGCTGGGCTGCCTCCCGCAGACTGGCGATGCCCATCCCGGTATCTATCATCAGATCGCGGTCGCGACCGCGTACGTGCCAGATATTGCAGCGCATCAGTGGCACGACATGAGGCTCCCACAGCAGGGTAATGTCGTCACTGATACGTTTTAACTCGAACCATCGGTCCGCAATCGGCAGCATAGTCGTCCGGCCTCGGTAGCGTACAGAATGCTACTCTGACACAGCCTGCTGCGCCGATCTAGGGCCCTGGGGCAAAACCGATACCCTCGGTGCGTGCCAGATTGGTCGACGCGCACCGAATGCCACCGATGTGTTCGCGTAGGCGCGAAAAACGCATTTCGCCGTCAGTCCCAAGTACATCGATCACCGGGATCGTCCACTTATCGGGAATCTGCTCAATGATGTCGCGCGCAAGATCATCGGTCTTCTTTTGCGCGTTGTCGTCGGCGCAAAGCGCTCCGTCGCAATTCGTTTCCATGGGGAAAGTATGGGGCCGCGCGTTGTGAGCGCAAGAAGCGATCTTGTGACAAATCGTCGATGGACTGTCTCCTCTGTGCAGACGAAAATCAAGGCTCCGATCAGCACGAAGGAGTATGTCATGGGCCACGCGGAAGTCCGCGAGTTGCAGATTCCCAAACCAATCGGCGGACGCTTGCCGGAGCCGCCGGTATTCGCTAGCCTCGACGATGAACGGCAGCATCGCAAGCTCAAACTCGCTGCGGCATTTCGGATCTTTGCGCGATTCGGGCTGGCCGAAGGCATAGCCGGGCATATCACGGTCCGCGACCCGGAGTTTCACGACCGGTTTTGGGTCAACCCGTACGCGCAGCATTTTTCGTCAATCCATCCCGACGATCTCGTTTGCATCGATGAGGATGCCAATGTTTATGATGGGACCGGACCCGTCAACGCCGCTGCGGCGGCGATTCACTGCGGTATCCACGGCGCGAATCCCAGTGTCGTTGCAGCAGCCCATACGCACACGCCTTCCGGCCGCGCATTTTCAGCGCGCGCACGGCTCCTTGCTCCGCTCAATCAGGAAGCCTGTCTCTTCTATGACGATCACGTGCTATTTCGCGGCGACGTAGTCGTGCTCGCCACCGAAGAGGGGCGCCGGATCGCGGAGACGATGGGCACAAAGCGCGCCGCCGTTCTGCTTAATCATGGCCTGCTGACCGTCGGTTCATCGGTCGACGCCGCGGCATACCGCTTCATTGCAATGGAGCGTTGCTGCCAGGTGCAGTTGCTGGCCGAGGCGGCAGGTCCAATTGAGCCGCTATCGGACGAGGACGCGCGGGCAACGCGCGCGCAACTGGGGTCCGACTATGTCGCATGGCTCAACTTCCAGGGGCTCTACCAGCAACTGCTGCGCGACAGTCCTGATCTGCGCGAACTCGCGTGAACATGGACGTCTTCAGTTTGGCGCAAACGTCGTTTCGAAGGCTGCCGTGCGGTCGCGTTGGCAGCCTTCACGATAGTCGCGCACGGCCGCGTATAGCCATTGATCGAAGCGTTTAAGCGGCTCCCAGTCACGTTTCTGCTCGGGAAACGAATAGTAGACAGTCTCCGGATTCGGGATCGAATGAGGATGCACCTGCACGAGTGCACCGCTGCGCAACTCCCGTTCGATCAGGATACGCGGAAGCAAGGCCACGCCCAGTCCGGAAATCGCGGCGTTGATTGCCATGATGAACATGTCGTAGTGCTGGTTCGCCGCACTATGTTCGGTGACCTGCGTGGACGCGCTTTCGGACCATGCAAGCCACGCGCGCGGAAGATCGCGGGTGTGAATCCAGGGCAGCGTGCTGATCTTTTCGCTGCTCAAGCTATCGCGCCTACCGATCAACCCGGGTGCACAGACAGCCAGAATCTTATCGTCGCTCACGAGCGGTTGTCCGGGCATTGCGGGCCACAAGCTCTGTCCGAAATAGATCGCGGCATCGAAGCTTGAATTGTCGAAGAACGTCGGCTGGTCGCGGCCCATGATGTGAAGTTGCAGGTCCGGGTTGAGCGCGTAGAAGTCATGCAGACGCGGGATCAGCCATTGAGACGCGAACGTGACGCCGACGGCCAACTGGATCTTCACTTCGCTTTGCTGGCGCATCAGTTCGAGCGTATCGCGGCGAATCTGGTCGAGATGGACGCGAATTCGCCGCGCGTACTCTGCGCCCGCCGCGGACAAGACCAGACGCTGACGTACCCGCTCGAACAGGGAGATGCCCAGATGAGCCTCGAGTTCGTTGACCTTTTTGCAGACAGCACCATGCGTTTGCGACAGCTCGACCGCCGCTTTCGAAAAGCTTTCGTGTCGCGCCGCGGCTTCAAAAGCTTGCAGCGCACTGAGACTAGGGACACCGCGGCGCATCGAGAATCCTTGCTGGCGAAAAGAAAGGGGCAATGGATCCGTCGATGATAGTCCTAAGGACGGGGAGGCGCTGGCCACGCTTATTCGCTGGCAAGCTGCGGCTGGCCAACTTTGCGCCAGCGGGTCTCGAGCAGCGTGACCGTGATCGAGGCGAGCACCATCGTCGCGGCGATGCCAATAAATGCGAGGACAAACGTGCCGGTCGTATCCTTCACCCAACCGATAAAATAGGGCAGCAAAAATCCTGACGATACGCCGATGCTCGTGATCAGCGCGATGCCGGCCGCTGCAGCACGATCGGTGAGGATACGGCTAGGCAACTGCCAGAAGGTCGTGATGCTACAGAAGCAGGCCGCGGAACCGATCGAGAGGGCGATGATCGACTGGTAGGGGGACTTCAGCAGCAGGGCCACCGAGAGCGCGGCCGCGCACACCAGAAGGGGGCCTGCCACATGCCAGGCGCCAACTTGATGGCGGCTAACCACACGGCCCCAGATCAGCGTCGCGACAACGGCCACGCCGAATGGAATCGCCGTGATCAGCCCGATATCCATGAGGCTGTACTTCACCCCAAAAGTGCTTTCAAACGTTTTGATGACTTGGGGCAGGAAATAGAGCAAGCCGATGATGTCGGCGTTGGTGCCGAAGTAGACGACACCGAGCGCCCAGACTTTCGGATTTCCGAGCGCCCGCCAAGCGCTGGACGGCGCGGTGGCGGCCGCTGCCGCGGCCCGTTCGGTAGCCAGCGCCGCGGCGATTTCGCTTTTTTCCGCAGCGGAAAGCCAACGGCAGCGGGATGGGTCGTCCGTCAGCCAGAAATAAGCAATCCCGGCCAGGGTGATTGCGGGGACCCCCTCCAGCAGAATCATTGCGCGCCAGCCGGTGATCCCGAACACGTTCGCATGGGTCATCAGCCAGGTGGACACCGGTGCCCCGAGCACGCCGGTCAGCGGGATTGCCGTGACGAACAGAGACATCATCCATACGCGATTGCGCGCCGGCATCCACAGCGTGAGGTAATACACCATGCCCGGAAACAGGCCGGCTTCGAACGCGCCAAGAAAGAAGCGGGCGATATAGAGCCAGCGGGAGTCGGGGACGAAGCTCGTCAGCGAGGAGAGCAGACCCCAACTCAGCAGAATGCGCGTCATCCACAGCCGCGCGCCAAACCGATGCATGCACAGGTTGCTTGGCACTTCGAACAGGATATAGCCGAGAAAAAACAGGCTTGCGGCGAAGCCGAACTGCGCCGTTGTCATGTGGAGTTCGGCGTTCATGGTCAGCGCCGCATAGCCGATGTTCGCGCGGTCAAGCTGGTTCGCTATGTACATCACAATCATCAGCGGCGCGAGCCGCCATGCGATCCGTTTCATCAACCGATCGGAAATCGCAGGGTTGCGCGGCCCGAGATCCATGGCTTCCTCCAGATTTACGCGTTGCGGAATGCTATTGAGGATGATTAAGCGCCCTGACCAGGGGGACGGCAATGCACGAAAAATATTGACTTTGTGAGAAAACGTCACAGAGCGGGGCGGGTGCATGACAGATCACCCATTCGCCCCGGACGCGTTCTCAGTCAACCGCCCCTTCGCCGCCCAAAAGCGTGCGGCCGGTGTCGGTCGGGCTGGCAGTGGATGGCGTGCGACCGAGAAATCCCAGCACGACGAGCGCGGAGGCCAGCGTGATTGCCACGAGAATGTGGAGCAGGATGCGGAATGCGCCATCGTATGCCTGCGCGAGAATGGACTGCCCCAGCGCGGGCAGAAGAGCGACGGCATGGGGCAGATCGCCGGTTGCCACGCGCTGGGCGGCTTGCGCGGCGACATCGCGCGAAACGGGCGGGAACGCCGCGAGTGCGTCGGATAGCCTTAGACGTGTGAGGACCGCCAATATCGCACCGGCGATTGCGAGTGTCATGCCTTCTCCCGCGACACGCGTCGTGCTGAAGATGCCGGTTGCCATGCCCGCGCGTTCCTTTGGAACGACGCTGACTGACAAGCCATCCATTAGGCCCCACGGCAGGCCGGCTCCGACTCCGATGATGAACAGCGGAAGCGTCAGGGCGTCGGATGGCGCGTCAGGCGCGATGCCACTGAACCAAAGCATACCGACCGCCGCTATGACGAGGCCGGCCGCTGAAATGACACCGGCCGACATCCATCGCGTGAGAAAAGCAGCCGTGACAGGCACAAAGAGCATCGGCGCCGATAGCGAAAGCATCATCAAGCCGGCGTCGATCGCAGAATGTCCTTCAATGCCGATAAATCGCGTGGGCAAGACTAGAAGCAGCGTAACGTAACAAAATGCCGTCGCTAGCGGGAGTGCCTGCACACCTACGAAGCGCGGATAGCGAAACAGCGACAGGTCGAGCATTGGCCGGGAAGCACGCTTTTCGATCCAGACGAACGCGATGAACATCGCCACGGCGCCTGAGAACAGTCCAATGATGAGCGGGCTGCTCCAGCCGCTTTCTGGCCCTTGCAACAGCCCGAATGTGAAAAGTGTCAGCGCGGCGGTGAAGCTGGCGGCGCCAGGCCAATCGAGACCCGTGGCATTGGGGTCGTGCGATTCTCTTAGCTTCGGAACGCCGAGTGCAAATCCGGTCAAGCCGATTGCGGCATCCACGAGGAAGAACGAACGCCAACCGAACGTCTCCGTGAGAAACCCGGCGAGTAGTGGACCAAGCGCCAAGCCGATGCCGAAGGTGGTGCCGAGCATGCTGAACGCGCGGGCGCGTCCAGGTCCGTCGAACTCCTGCGCGAGCGCTGCCGACGCTCCGGCCAGGACCAATGCGGCGGCAATTCCCTGTAGCGCACGCTGAAAATCGACCCACAATAGCGTGGGCGCCGCGGCGATCCCAAGTGATGTCAACGCGAAGAACACCACGCCTATGGCGAATACACGCTTTCGCCCGAACAGATCGGCAAGCGCTCCCGAGGCCATCAGGCTGCTGCCGAAACTCAGCATAAAGGCGTTGAGAATCCAGTTGACCGCCACTGGGCTGCCTCCCAAGGCGGTGCCGATGGCCGGCGCGGACACGGCCGCACCGCCGAAATTCAGCGGCAGCACGAGCACGGCGATGCAAATGCCCACGAGGATCAGCATCTGTTGCGAGGCGCTACGGGGGACTGCTACGTCTACTATTGGCATGACACCAGCCGACGCGGCCGGTCGTCCTGGGCACGGGGTAACGCTTTTTTCCTGCACGGACTATCTCTCTGTTCAACTTCCACGGTTATGCCCATCACGACATGCGGATTCACATGGTTCAATTCCGCGCTATCGCGATGCGGCCCGCGTATGGCCACTCACCTCCCGGCCTGCATCCGGTTCTATGCCGATAAAGTAGAGGACCGAAAACAGCACCAGCACAGACACTAGCAGGAAGGCCACCCGGAAATCGGCCAGTGAGAGTTGTGCGTGATTTCCATGAACCAGGACCGCAACGTGTAGCGCGATCGCGCCAAATGCGATGCCCAGGCCGATGGTCATCTGCTGGACCATACTGAAGAATGTGCTCGCTGAACTCATCCGCGCCGGCGGGACGTCCGCAAACGCGAGCGTGTTGATGCTCGTGAATTGCATCGACCGGCACAGGCCGCCGACCAGCAGCACCAGCATGATCAGCGCGCGCGGCGTATCCGGCGAAAGCAGGCTGCACAAAGCGATGGTCGCGGCGGTAAGCAGGCCGTTGACGATCATGACCTTGCGAAAGCCAAAGCGTTTGAGGATCGGCGTAGTGACGGTCTTCATGCCCAGATTGCCGGCCGCGTACGCGAGCACGAGCAAACCCGCAGCGAATGCATTCAACCCGAAACCCAGTTGGAACAGCAGCGGTAACAGGAAGGGTGAAACGCTAACCGATACGACATACAACGAGCCGCCGTCGAGGGGCACGCGGAACGTCGGAATTCGCCAGGGCGAAAGATCGATCAGGGGATGTTCGGCCCGGCCGAAATGCCGTATAGCCAGGATTGCAGCGACAAAGCCACAGATCAGCGCGGCGGTCGTGACGCGCCAGTCGCTATGCAGTTGCCCGATCAGGACCATGCCGTACATCAGGCACGTCAGCGCGATACCGCTCAGCACGAACCCTGACACATCGAAGGGGCGGCGGCTGGGTTCGCGGTAGTTCGGAATGAATAGGGCGGTGAGCACCAGACCCAGCAAACCGATCGGTATGTTTAGCAGGAAGATCCAGCGCCAGTTGAAATAGGTCGAGATAAAACCGCCCAACGCTGGACCTAACACCGGTGCGGCGAGGCCGGGCCACGTGATATAGGCTATCGAGCGCATCAGGTGACGCTTCTCGGTGCTGCGTAGCACGGCGAGGCGGCCTACCGGCACCATCATCGCGCCGCCGATTCCCTGCAGGATCCGCGCAATGGTGAATTCGACGAGGCCGTTACTCAGCCCGCAAAGTATGGAGGCGCCGGTGAACACGATGATCGCGCCACCGAACACCGAGCGTTGCCCAAAGCGGTCGGCCACCCATCCGCTGATTGGAATGAAGACCGCGAGCGCCAGCAGATAGGCCGTCATGCCGATACTCAGGCTCACGGACGTGACGCCGAATGTGGCGGCCATGTGGGGCAGGGCGGTCGCGATCACCGTCGCATTCAGATTCTCCATGAAATAGGCACTGGCGACGATCAGCGCGATGATGACTGGCTGGCGGCTTGACAAAGACATGGGCTGAAAACGGAATCCGGTTTGTGCGACAGGCCCTCAAACGCGTCAGATTGAGCCGTTTGCGGCCGGTGGCAATCAAAGATGGGGCTCGCTTCGCGGCAGCCTGAGATAATGAATGGCTGCGTCCGGGTGCCTGGCGAGACTCTTCCGCGTACCCGGACGATATACTCTACCAAACCATAAGTCGTCATGTGAAGACTTATTTTTCAAAATCGATGGGCACGGGAGCGTTATGAAGGCCAAACCCAGGGATGTTGCAGAGTCGGGCAGCAAGACCGCAGCGGGTCGCGCGCCGATCAAGCGGCCGATGAAGAAAGCACCGCAGCGTCTGCCACGCGCCGAGCGTCAGGCGCGCGTGCTGGAGAAGGCCGCCGAATATTTCGCCGAGCACGGCCTGAACGCGCAGACTCGCGCGATTGCCGAGGCTTGTGGCGTGTCGCAACGTTTGCTGTATAGCCTGTTCCCTAGCAAGGCTGCGTTGATCGACGAAGTTTATAAGCGCGAGATTGTGGGGACCTTCAAGGCGATGTGGTTTGTTCAGTTGAAAGACCGCAGTGTGCCCCTTGAAAGCAGGCTCAATACTTTTTATCGCGAGTACTACGACACCCTGCTGACGCGGCAGTGGCTTCGCCTGTTCCTCTACTCGTCACTTGAGGATCTGCAAATGGCGCCGACGTACACGAATGCCGTCGTGACGCATGCGCTTGAGATCATTGTCACTGAGACGGCGCACGAATTGGGACGCGGCGTACCGGCCGATCCGGCTCATCTCACCGAGGTGGGTTGGCTGCTGCATGGCGCGGTATCCCACCTTGCGATTCGCCGCCGTATTTATTCGAACGACAACACCACACCCAGCGACGCGGTGATTGCGATGCACGTGCGGGCCTTCCTTACGAGCGCGCCGGCGCTGCTTCCGGCCCTGGAAAGCGCCTGAGCGTGATGTGCCGGTAGCCTCGCCTGGCGCGGAGAAGCTTCGTCTTCAGTCACCGATCGCTGCGGCGTTTTGTTCCCGGGTCGCTTGCCCGCGCAACAGCAGGAGCAGCGCGCCAAGAACAAGGACTATCGTCAAGCCGACAAAAAGCAGCGTCGCGCGTTGAACGTCGGCGAGTTGCACGGCGATGCCAAGGCCGATCACAGGGAGTGAGATCGCCACATAGAGCACGACGAAAAAGCTGGACGTGACTTCCGCTCGCCGGTGCACGGGTGACGCGGACGCGATCTCGCCCAACCCGGCGCGGAAGCTGATGCCTTGCCCAATTCCTGCCAGGGCGGTGCCGATCAAAAGCGCGCCGAGCGAGCGCTCCGGCACGCACAGGCCGACACACATCAGTCCCACGACGAGGCCAATGCAGCCGGCCGCTTGCCGCCACCGGGCAGCAATGATCGTCTGCACGATCTGCCCGAGGGCGGAGCACGCGAACAGCAGGAACACAATAGAGCCGGTCACGATGCCGCTGTGAAAGCCGAGCACGACCCGGATCAGTTGCGGGGCGACCGCCGCAAAGAAGCCGACCACGACGAAACCGGCAAACCCCGCTAGCGCGGCAGGAATGAACGCACGGCGTACCTCGACGGGAAGCGAAATTTTCTGGATGCCGAGCTTCACCCGTGCGGGAATCGCGGCGGTCTCCGGCACGCCGAGGACGGCGAGTGCGGCGACGCCGACCAGCGCCAGATGCACCGCATAGGGCAAACGCATAGGCCAGGGAAATAGTTCGGTCAGAATGCCGCTTAGCAACGGGCCGCAACCGAGCCCCAGCATATTGGAGGCGGTAGCGGCGAGCATGGCTTTACTGCGCCACGCAGGCGGCGCGAGTTCGATCACGGCTACGGTGGCGGTTCCCGTGAAGATACCCGCAGAAATTCCCGACAGCAGGCGGCCCAGCATCAGAAGCGCTAACCCGTCACTGAGCAGGAACATCAGTGCCGAGGCGGCCGACGCGCACAGTCCCGCCAGTAGCATGCGACGACGGCCTAGCTGATCGGACCAGTTGCCCACCAGCAGCAGCGCACCCAGCACCCCGATTGCATAGGAGGCGTAGATCACGGTGATGACGGTCGGTGTAAAACCGAACTGCAGTTGGTAGTACCGATAGATTGCCGTCGGTAGCGTTGTTCCCATCATGTTGATCGCGAACGCCAACGCTACAGCCAGAAATGTGATCGGGGATTGCGGTACGCCAGAAGCCACTTTCATTAAAAGTCCCAACGGTTGCTCGAAGACTGGGCGCAATTATGGGCAATTTCTCACGGCCTAGCCGCGCCCCACAAAGGGCATATTGCTAGCCATAACCGTCATGTTCAGAACGTTGGCGCTCAAGGGCAGGTTGGCGATGTAACGGACCGCCTCAGCAACGTGTTTCACATCAAACATCGGTTCCGGCGCCATCGTTCCGTTTGCCTGGCGTACGCCGCGCGTCATGCGCTCGGACAGTTTCGTTAGCGCATTGCCAATGTCGATCTGACTGCAGACGATGTTGAACTCGCGGCCATCGAGCGCGATACTCTTCGTGAGGCCAAGCACTGCGTGCTTGCTAGCCGTGTAGGGCGAAGTGAAGGGGCGTGGCGCATGTGCCGAGATTGACCCATTGTTGATAATCCGGCCCCCTTGCGGTGATTGCTTTCTCATCAACCCGAAAGCACCGCGAGCGCAGAGAAAAACGCCGGTCACGTTGGTATTGATGAGATTTGTCCAGGTCTCAACGGGTAGCTCATCCATCGGCACAGCAGGCGCATTGATTCCCGCGTTGTTGAACAGAACGTCGAGTCTGCCGTAGGTGCGCTCAATGGTGTCGAAAAGAGCATCAACACTGGCTGCATCACGAACGTCGGTCACGACTGCCAGTGCTTCCTGGCCCGCGGCCTTTGCTGTCTCGACGAGATCAGCGAGCGGCTCGGCGCGGCGGCCAGCAAGCACTACGCAGAAGCCGTCTGCGAGAAGCGCCGTCGCAGTGGCTCGGCCAATGCCGCTGCCTGCGCCGGTAACGAGCGCGATCCTTTTGGTGCTTGATTCAGTCATTGTCCTGCCTCCGAAAACCAGATTGAAAGCTCAAGCATATGCAGTAAACCCTCACGCAACCTGGACGCAACGGCGTGCGTCCTGGACAGATCAACGCAAGTTGAAAACTGTGCAACGGGTCGCTTTTAATCGGCGTCCTGGCTTCGCCGGTCGGCAAATACCCGATGCACGACAGGGTAGGGTTGTCTGCCACCGGCTGAGCGGGCCGTCGCCCAATCCCTTCAGCCCTCTCGCGAACCGTGCCGCGGAATCCGGCCAAAGAATGGATGTTTGGGATCGTTGAACCCGGGCGTCGAAGGGTGGCCGGTAGTGACCAGTGAATCGACGAATGCCTCATCTTCGGCACTCAGGCGATAGCACGAGGCCGGCAGATAATCATCCCATTGCGCTTCCGTGCGCGGTCCGCAGATGGTCGAACTGATATATCGGCTGTTCAGCACCCATGCCAGTGCGAACTGGCCTGCACTCAAGCCCCGTGCCTGCGCGTGCTCACGGATGCGCCGCGCCAGTTCCAGCGACTCGGGCCGCCATTCGGCCTGCTGCAGGCGGCTGTCGCCGCGGCCAGCACGTGAATCCGGCGTCGGCGCGGCGCCCGATTCGTACTTGCCTGTCAGCACGCCGCGCGCGAGCGGGCTGTACGAAATCACGCCGAGCCCATAGCGATGCGCGGCAGTGAGCTGTTCGGTCTCGGCCTGCCGATTGGCGATGTTGTAGTGCGGCTGACTGGCCACCGGGCTATCCAGGCCGAGCGCCTGCGCCGTGTGAGCGAATTCGGCGATCTTCCAGGCGCGGTGGTTGGAGAGGCCGTAGTAGCGTACCTTGCCGGACCGGATCAGATCGCTCAACGCGCGCACCGTTTCGTCGACCGGCGTGTCGTGATCTTCGGCGTGCAGATAGAGCAGATCGATATAGTCCGTGTTCAGACGCTTCAGGCTGGCCTCGACGGCTCGCAGCATGTGTTTGCGCGACGCTCCGCGCGCGTTGATGTCGCCGTCGCCGAGGGGGCTGACGAACTTGGTCGCCAGCACCCAGCGATCGCGCCGGGCCGCGATGCAGCGCCCGACGACACGCTCCGATTCGCCGCCGGCGTAGACATCGGCGGTATCGATCGAGTTGACGCCTTGTTCATGGGCCTTGTCGATGATGCGTGCCGCAGTCGCCTCGTCGGTAGGACCGCCGAACATCATCGTTCCCAGCGTGAGTGTCGAAACCTTGACGCCGCTGCGGCCGAGTTGCCTGAATTCCATGTCAGATCTGTTCCTGTAGTTTAAGAAGAGCAACCCAGCCAAAAAATCCAGCCTGTCCGGTCTATAGAGATCTGGACGTCTAGATGAATTTGAGGGCGGGGCGTTGCCGTGCTTTGCGTCACGTTACCGGTCGTATTTCTCGACGAATTCTTCCGCGGTGAGCGTGCGGAAATCGGCGAGCGCCGTATCGATCTGTTCCGGGTTCCAGTCCCACCACGCGATCTGCTGAAGGCGTTCCGAGGTGCGCGCGTCGACGCGAAAGCGCAGTACCCGCGCCGGCACGCCGACGACGATCGCGAAAGGTGGCACGTCCCTGGTCACGACGGCGCCCGAGCCGACGGCCGCACCCGTGCCAATGGTCACGCCGGGCATGACGATCGCATTGTGGCCGAGCCACACGTCGTGACCGATCTGGACACGGTCCTGCGCGCGCCACTGAAAGATCGCGTCGTCGTCGGCGAGGGAGAAGCCGTACGAGCGCGAGCGATAGGTGAAGTGATGATGGGTTGCTCGCCACGAAGGGTGATTGGGCGGGTTGATACGCACGCCGGTGGCGATATTGGCGAACTTGCCGATGACGGCATGGGCAATCTGATTGCCACCCATCGCATAGCCGTAGTCGCCGATCGTCGACTCGGCGACGTGGCTGCGCGGGCCGAGATAGGTGTAGTGGCCGAAGTCGCTGGCGCGAACCACCGCGCTGGGATGTATCTCCGGGTTTTCCGACAAGACGCGGCCGAGCGCCCACGGATCGACTCCGGCGCCATGATCAATACGCATAATCTCTCTCGTAATTCGATGACCGGGCGGTGGCGCAGCGCGATAGGCCCGCCACCTGCACGATCAACAGTTCAGGGTAATGACAAGCGACGGCGACCCGTCCGCTGCGCTGCACGCTCACTTGACGAGGCCGCGCAGCCACGCTGAAACGCGTTCGGCGCAGGCGACCAGCACGAACGTGGCGATCAGCAGGAACGACACCGTCTGGTACTGAAAGAGGTTCATCGCGGTCAGCAACTGGAACCCGATCCCGCCAGCGCCGACGAAGCCAAGCACCAGCGACGAGCGCAGATTTTCGTCAAAGCGGAACAGGCCGATGCCGAGCAGCGACGGCAACACGCCCGGCACCACCGCGTGGCTCAACACCTGCAGCCGGCCGGCGCCGGTCAGCGTCAAAGCCTCGACGGGGCCCATGTCCATGTCTTCGACTACTTCTGCAAACAGCCGCCCGAGCATGCCGACTGAGTGGACCGCAAGCGCTAGCGCGCCCGGAAACGGCCCGAGGCCGACTGCGGTGACGAACAACAGCGCCCATACCAGGTCGGGCACCGCACGGGTGACGCCGATCACCGCGCGCGCGGCGTAGTACAGGGGCCGCGCCGGCGTGACATTCGCGGCGGCGAGGATCGCGAGCGGGAAGGCCAGAATCACACCGAACACGGTGCCGAAGATCGCCAGGTCTATCGTCTCGAGCACGGGCCACAGATTCGGGACGAACTGGTCGAACGCCGGCGGCAGCGCGCGCGAAATGATGTCGGCCATACCGTGGGCGCCGGTCACAAGATCCTGCGGACGGGCCTGAACTACGATCCACGCCTGCACGAACAAGGCGAACACGACGACTGCGGCGCACACCGACCAGATGGTGCAGACTCCGGACGAGCCGGCTGGCACGCGCATTTCGACTACCTTGCTCATGATGCCTCGGCTGAATAGAGACTTGCGATCTGCTGACTGGTGACCTCCGAAGCCGGCCGGTCGAATTCCAGCACGCCGCGGCGAAGGCCGATCAGCCTGTCGGCGTAGCGTGTCGCCAGTTCGGGCTGGTGCAGCACACACACCACCGCGAGTCCGTCCTCAGTAGCAAGGCGGCGCAGCAGGCGCATGACCTCGTCGGCGGCTTCGGGGTCCAGACTGGCGACCGGCTCGTCGGCGAGCAAGACATGCGGACGTTGCGCCAACGCACGGGCAACCGCCACACGCTGCGCCTGCCCGCCCGAGAGTGTGCCGGCACGCTGGCCCGCCAGATGCAGCAGCCCGACTTCGTCCAGACACGTCTGCGCAGGCTGGATTTCCTCGTGCGGCAAGCGACCGAACGCCGTCGCTAGCGTCCGGTGCCGGCCCAACGTGCCGCAGCAGACATTCGCTAGTACGCTGCGTCGCTTGACGAGATTGGCGTTCTGCGAAATCAGCGCGAGCGGCAGACGTGCCTGCCGCAGCGCTTCGCCTGACAGCGCGGCCAGATCGCGGCCAGCCACCTCGACTGAACCGGTGGTTGGCCGGTTCAGTCCGACCACGCACTTCATGAAGGTCGATTTGCCGCTGCCGTTGCTGCCCAGCGCCACGACGAGCTCGCCGGCATGGACAGACAGGTTAAGGTTGCGTAGCGCGGTATGACCATTTGCGTAACGCATCGTCAGATCGCGGACGGTTAGTTTTACGCCGGGGGCGAGCCCGGCACGCGGTTCCGTCCCGGGTATGCCGCTCCGGGCGGCCGCAAACGGGCTCGCCTGGTCCAGCGAGATATCGCCGGATGCGCTGGACAGGGTATTCACAGTTTTGCCAGATCGATGTGGAGCGTGGACACCAGATCGCGGATCTGGTTGTAAGCGGCGTCGGATTGCGGAACCGTCATGAGTTGCGGGTTCTCGTTCGACGCCAGGAACTTCTGATCGGCCTCCGGCAATTGATGCAGGTCGAGCGAACTGAGAACGCTTGCTAAACGCGCCTTGAAATCGGCAGGCAGATCGCCGCGCACTGCCAGCGGATCGAGCGGAATCGGATCCGATTGCCACAGCGTCACATAGGCCGAAGAGTCGTACTCGTTGTGCAGCTTGGCGCTGGCGATTTCTTCACTGTTCAACTCGCCGGCTTCGACCTTGTGATTGCGCAACGCTTCGAACGATGCCGTATGGCTGCCTGCGTAGATCGCCTTCACGCCCTTGTCCGGATCGACACCGCCTTTGCGCAGCCCGTAGGCGGGGAACAGATGGCCGGACGTGGACGCCGGATCGGCGTAGGCGAACGAACGGCCGTTGGTGTCGGCCAGCGTCTTGATGCCCGAGCCGGGCCACGTGACGATGGAGGCATAGTAGGTAGCCGGCTTGCCTTGCTCGCCGGCGAACGTGGCGACAGCCTCGGCGTGCGCGACCTGGTGGGCGAGCACATAGCCGAGTGGGCCGAATTCGCCGAATTCGAGCTTGTTGTTGCGCATCGCCTCGATCTCGGCGTTATAGCTGGTGGCGACGTATAACTGCACCGTGCAACCAAGCTTGTCGCCGATCATCTTCGCGAGGTCCGTATAGACCGGCAGCATGCGCTGTGCCGATTCGTACGGCTCGACGCCAAAGCGAACCACTCCGTCGTTCGGACAGGTACCGGCTGCATGTACGGCACCGGAGACGAGACCCGCGGCAAACGCCACGGCCGTTAAAACTTTGGATAGCTTCATCATTTCCTCAAGTTGTATGACACGTGTATCGAGCAACTCAACGACATATTCATTTTTTGCGCTTGCCTACCTGCTGGTCGGCAGCACCGTCTGACTTACTCAGACGACACGCTCGCCTGCCCGCCAGGTCGCGCGGGGCACAGGCAGCGCATCGTGCATCCTCACCCGGACGAAATCGGCCCGCAAACCGGGTGCAATGGCGCCGCGATCGTGCAGCCCCACTGTGCGGGCCGGTTCGGCGGAAACGCTTGCCATTGCGCGCGGCAGCGTCCAGCCAGCCTTCTCGACGAGCTCGAACGCCGCGCTCAAGAGACTCGACGGCACGTAATCCGACGACAGGATGTCGAGCAGTTCCGCCTTCGCGAGTTCGAGCGCGGAGACGTTGCCCGAGTGCGAACCGCCGCGCACGATGTTCGGCGCCCCCATGATCGTCGCGATGCCGTGTTCGCGCGCAGCCTGAGCGGCCTCGCGGGTGGTTGGGAATTCGGCCAGCACGATGCCCTCGGCAGCCGCCTGTTCGACATGCGCGACCACCGTGTCGTCGTGGCTCGCCACCGGTACGTTCAGCGCCGCGCAGCGCCCGACAATCTCGCGACGGTGCGCGTCGGCATAGAACTCCTGGCCGTCAGAAAGTTCGGCAACCACGGCGGCGAAGCGTTCGTCGGTCAGTTTGCCGCGCCGTTCCTGCCAGCGGCGCCATTGGTCGCGGTCATGCCATTGCCGCTGCCCCGGCGTGTGATCCATCACCGAGACGAGCCGCAGCAATGGATGCATGGACAACGAGTCGAACACGTCGACCACGTCGGGCGCGGCGATTTCGCAGCGCAGGTGCAGGAAATGCTCGGCACGCAGCAACTGGTGTTCGGACAAGTGCGCCAGTGCCTGTGCGCACCGAGTCTGCAGATCGCGATTATGCATATCCACGTCCGAACGTGCGCCGATTCGGAGCGAATCGAAGACAGTCGTGATGCCGGCCGCGGCCACCTGCGCGTCGTGAATCACGAACGCGGCATTGATATCCCACCGCACGCCGGGGCGCGGCGCGAGGTGTTTCTCGAGATTGTCAGTGTGCAACTCGATAAGGCCCGGCAAGAGATAGTCGCCATTCCAGTCTTCGGCTTCGCGCGCGGACGTGTTGCCGCGATCCAGATCCCGGATGAGGCCTTCTTCGATACGCACCGTTCCGGTGAATTCTTCATCTCGCGTCACCACGCGAGCGTTCCTGATCAGCATCGACATGCTCCGTAGGTGTGTCGGTCTTAACTTGGTGCTGCTGTACGACGCAGCGGTGGTTGTAGTTCGAGGCGGCGTGTGGCGACCCTCGCGCGCGCGCCTTCGTCGTGAAAGATGCCGACGGTCGCCGCGCCACGTGCCTCGACGATCAATTCGGCGACCACATCACGGTTATCCGCGGCGGGAGAGGGCGAGGCGGAGGTTGCATTCATCGAGGTTCCTCTCAATCTTTCAACCAGTCCGTAAGCATTTAGTCATCTAAACGTCTAGATGAGTTTGGGTGTCTGTAATTTCCCCCCATGACGCATGCACTGCCGTTTACATTTTCATCACGCTTGCGCACTACGGTACTCGCCACAGCAAACATTTGAACCGCGGGGAATGACAAAACCATGACATCGAACAACAACACAACGCTGGCTACGCAGTTTGAACTCAGTGCGGATGTTGGTTCAGAATCGGCGACGAACTGATTCAGCGAAACAATGCGTGGCGCCAGGCCATCGGGCAAACACTGCCCGATGACCGCAAAGCGCAAGCGCTTAGAACGTGTGCCGGATACCGACGCGCGCGAGGACCTGATTTGCGCTCGACGACGGTGCATCCGCGCCCGTTATATACGCGGTATTCAACGGGGCCGACACCGTGCCGCCACCCGATGCGTGCTGGTACAGGCCCTGCACATAGACGTCGGTGCGCACTGACAGGTTGTAGTCCGCCATCAAGCCGAACTGCTGGTATTTCGGCTTTGAATTGCCTGCACTGCTGTTGAAATGGGCAATCGTGTAGTTGTACATCGCGCCGACATACGCGGCCTTCGTCAATTGATACTTGGCGTTGAGTTCGAAGTTGTCGAATTTCAGGCTGTTCGCGGTGTTCGCGAAGTTGCCGACGTAGACCGAACCGGTCGCGTCGTTCAGGCTCGTATGGCTATACACGAAGCCGAGCATCGTCGGTCCGATCGTGTAGTTAATGCCCGCGCCCCAGACCTGTTGACGGCCCGCGAAAAAGTCGGTGTCGTCGGCTGCGAGCGAACCGCCTGTCGTGCCGCCCGGATTGTTGATCTGCATATAAGCCGCGGCCACCGTCACATTGCTGCCCACGTATTGCGCGCCGAGGCTGTAAGACCGATTGTTCGCGAAGCCACCTGCCTGGTTGCTGAAGTCGTACAGACCGCCGAACGTAAAGCCGCCGTACGTATTGCTCGTGTACTTCACGCTGTTGTTCAAACGGAAGGAGTTGTCGGTGTTGTCGTTATCGTACGGATGAGACATCAGAGTGCCCGCCCAGTTCGTACAACGTGACGCTGCTTTGCGCCATCGCGCTGATAGGGGCAAACGTACAGCCGAGCGCGGTATTGGCAACCGCGGCAAGCAGGAGTTTTTTCATGAATGCGGATCCTTGTGGGTAAGAACACCGCGCCGGTGCATCGCCCGCGCGATTCGCGCGGCGTCCAGGTGCAGCCGACGTCAGGTGTTCGCACTTTAGGACCTACAGAATCCCGCCCCACAGCAATTCAGAATTGCTCGATTGGTGTTGTGCGGGGCCTACGCGTACGTCGCTTCGGGCCTTGCTTTCGAGCGGTTTCCGACGATAGCGCTCCACGACGAAATCGACGAAACTGCGCAAAGCAACCGCCATGTGTGGCTGCCCGAAATACAGCAGCCACACGGTGCGTTCGTCGCCGCATAGCGTCACGTCGCCCAGCAACGCACGCAAGCTGCCGCTGGCCAGTTCGTTCTGCACGAACGAACGTGATAAGCGCGCGATTCCGAGTCCCGCCTGCACCGCACGCTTGACGACCTGAGGGCTTTGTATGTTCAGAATCGGCCGCACGACGACGCGGTGTGTGCCGTCGGCGTCGCGGAACTCCCAGTAACGGCTCGGCGCATCCGACGCGACGAGCACGTCGTGCGAGGCCAGTTCGCCCGGCGTGCTCGGCGCCGGGCGACGCGCGAGATAGTCTGGGCTTGCAACAATCACGTCGCGTGTTTGCGCGAGCGGTCGGCACACCAGCGACGAATCACGCAGGTGACGCTCCGCACTGAAGCAGACATCGAACTCGCTGGCCGCGACGTCGCTCATATTGTCGAACACTGTCAGGTCGAAACTCATGCGGGGTTCCTGGGCACGGTAAGCGGCAAGCACGTCCGGTAGATCCGTAGTCGCGTACAGCGACGACGCCGCTATCCGCAGCGAACCGGTCGGCTGTTCCACTGCGGAGGCAATACATTCGTCCATGTCATCGAGCTGCCTGAGTAACGCGATGCAGCGCTCCCAATACAGTTGGCCCGTCACCGTCAACGATACGCGCCGCGTAGTCCGGTTGACTAGCCGAACGCCTAAGTGTTCCTCGAGCGTCGCGACACTGCGCGTGACAACCGAATTGGAAATACCCAATTGCTTGGCGGCTTCGGCGAAATTCAGGTACTCCGCGACTTTGGCGAAGATGCGTATCGACGCCAACTGGTTCATCGTGTTCCCTGGCGCACGCCGGGTGACCGGCTTCGGGCGCAATACGGCAGTGTGAGGGGGCGAGAAACCATAGCTGGGCACTCCATCTGCAAGACGTCGAACTCGTCGCGGGGCTGGAATCGCGTGGCTACGCGCGCGCCTAACCGCGGGAGGTTAGTTCTCAGCATAGCGGTCACTTCGTTACCCAAAGCCGTCCGGCAGATTACAGGATTGTTATTTTTCTGGGTAAGACTCATTTAACTGGACTTTAGACACCCGAACGGAGTCCGCGACCATGGTTGACGAATGGTCGTGGAGCAGCGAACGAGACCGAGATTGCGATGAAACGTTTGTGCGGGGCCGCAGAAGCGGCATCACACGGAAAGTC
>NZ_WOEY01000081.1 GCF_013177695.1 Paraburkholderia solitsugae
GCGTGGTGCTGCTCGCGCTGGTCGGCATCATCGGTACGGACACCGGCCTTGCCGCGATGTCCTCGCTGCGGCCGACGCTCGGTGTGCGCGGCGCATCGGTGCCTGCCGTGCTGAACGCGGTGCAACTGGTCGGCTGGGGCTCGTTCGAGGTGATCGTGATGCGCGATTCCGCCGATGCGCTCGCCAAGCAAGCCTTCGGTTTCTCGATGCCGCTGATCTGGACCGTGGTCTTCGGCTTGCTCGCGACGCTGCTGGCGATCAGCGGCCCGCTGTCGTTCGTGCGGCGTTTTCTGCGCACGTGGGGCATCTGGCTGCTGCTGGCGGGCGCCGCGTGGCTCTCGTGGAATCTGCTGGCCAAGCATGATCTCGCCGCGCTGATGCGCCGTCCTGGCACCGGCGAGATGTCGTTCGGCGGCGCCATCGATCTGGTGGTCGCGATGCCGCTCTCGTGGCTGCCGCTGATCTCCGACTACACGCGTTTCGGCCGGCGCCCGGGCGAGACCTTCCGCGGCACGCTGCTCGGCTATGGCATTGCGAACATCTGGTTTTATGCGCTCGGCGCGATCTACGGTCTCGCGGCCGGCGGTGGCGACGCGCTGCTGACCGGCGCGCTGGCTCAAGCGGGCGGCGGCCTCGCCCTGCTGCTGATCCTGATCGACGAAGTGGACAACGCGTTCGCCGATATCCACTCGGCTGCGGTCTCGACCGGCACGTTCTGGACGCGCGGCAGTGTGCCGTTGTTGTCGGCGGCATTCGGCGCGTTGTGCACGGCGATCGCCTTGCTTGTGCCGATGGCGAAGTATCAGAACTTCCTGCTGCTGATCGGCTCGGTGTTCGCGCCGCTGTTCGGCGTGGTGCTCGTGGATCACTTCATCGTGCGCAAGCGTCGCATTGAAGCCGCCGTGCTCGGCGATGTGCGCGGCCGATACGGCTTCTCGGGCGGCTGGCATCTGAGCGCGTTCGCGTCGTGGGCAATCGGGATCGTGTCGTATCAGGCGATCAATCAATGGCTGCCGGATCTGGGCGCTACGTTGCCCTCGTTGGCGATTGGTGCGGTGTGCTATCTGGCGCTGGTGTCGGCCCGGAAGACGGCTTACGCGTGAGCTGAGCAAGGGTCATCGCAATACAGAAAAGGCCTGCAAATTGCAGGCCTTTTCTCTTGATGCGTCATCAACCTGAGTCAGTTCAACGCGCAGTCCACTGCGCAGTTCAACGCGTCGAAGCCCGATACTCGACGCCCGGCAACACGCACAGCAATTCGAACGCGAGATTCGCGCCGAGCAGCGCGGTCGTGCCAAACGGATCGTACGGCGGCGCCACTTCGACCAGATCGCAGCCGACGATGTTCAGCCCATGCGAGCCGCGAATGATTTCCAGCGCCTGCGGCACCGTCAAACCGGCGATTTCCGGCGTGCCCGTACCCGGCGCGAACGCCGGATCGATACCGTCGATATCGAACGTGATGTACACCGGACCGTCGCCCATGCGTTCCCGCACGCGCGCCATCAACGGCACCAGCGACTGGTTCCAGCACGCCTCGGCCTGCACGACTTCGAAGCCCTGATCGCGGCACCAGTCGAAATCTTCGGCAGCGTAACCCGTGCCACGCAGACCGATCTGAACGACGCGGTCGCAGTCGAGCAAGCCCTCTTCCACCGCGCGGCGAAACGGCGTGCCGTGTGCGATCTTCTCGCCCATCATCGTGTCGTTGACGTCGGCGTGTGCATCCACGTGAATCAGACCGACCTTGCCGTGCTTGCGATGAATCGCGCGCAGAATCGGCAGCGCGATCGTGTGGTCGCCACCGAGCGTGATCGGCTTGCAGTTGTGCTGGAGGATTTCGTCGTACGCGGTTTCGATGCGCTTGATCGAATCGTGCAGGTTGTACGGATTGATCGCGACGTCGCCGAGATCGGCCACGCGCAGCGAATCGAACGGCGCGGCGCGTGTCGCCATGTTGTACGGGCGAAGCAGCACCGATTCGCTGCGGATCTGGCGCGGCCCGAAGCGCGCGCCCGTGCGGTTCGAGGTGCCGAGATCGAACGGCACACCGACGAAGCAGGCGTCGAACCCTTCAGCCGAGCCGACGTTCGGCAGCCGCATCATCGTCGCAATGCCGCCGCAACGGGGCATGGCGTTGCCGGACAGCGGTTGCGGCCGTTCACCGGCCTCGGGGGAAATGAAGGAGGAAGTATTCATCGTGTCTCGGCAATGAAAAGGGGGACTGTAAGCAAAACCGTGCAACCGGCCGAGTGATCAATAGAAAAGCGCACCTTGCCGGACGAATCTCGATTCTTGAGCAGTTTCCCGCAAGTTAAAATACGAACAGAATAAACTTCACATTGATTCGTAGCGATGTATCCTGACGTATGTTCTCCCAACTCACCGATCTCGACCTGCGGCTAATCCGCGTCTTCCTCGCCATCGTCGACGCCGGCGGCGTCTCGCCGGCCCAGGCCACGCTCAACGTCGGCCAGTCGACTATCAGCACGCAACTCGCCACGCTGGAAACGCGCCTTGGCTATCGGCTGTGCGAGCGCGGCCGTGGCGGCTTCAGCCTGACCGCGCGCGGCGAACAATTCATCGTCGCAGCCCGCGCCCTGCTATCCGCCGTCGACACCTTCGGCATGCAGGCGCGCAATGTTGGCCGCAAGCTGGTCGGCACGCTCGATATCGGCATGATCGGCCACACGCCGGTGTCGGCGAGCGCGCGGATCAGCGACGCGATCGGCCGGTTTCGGGCGCGCGATCAATCGGTGCGGTTTTCGATTCTGGTGCGCTCGCCGGGCGAGCTGGAAGAACTGTTGCTGAACGGCCGGATTCAGGTCGGCATCGGCTATTTCTGGCATCGCGTGCCGTCGCTTGAATACACCGAGGTGTTCGCCGAAGATCAGTTCGCGTATTGCGCGAAGGGGCATCCGCTGTTCGATCAGGCGGGCGAGGTGTCGCCTGCTGAAGCTGCGGCTCACGAATGGGCGTGGCGCAGTTATCCGCTCCCTGAAGCCGAAAGTTCAACCACGCCGCAGAACGTGACCGCCGTCGCGGACAACATGGAAGCGGTCGCGATGCTGGTGCTCTCGGGGCATCATCTCGGCTATTTGCCGGGGCATTTTGCAGCGCCGTTCGTCAAACAAGGTCTGCTCGCGGCGGTGAATCCGGCACAGATGCGTTACCGCGTGGCGTTTCATATGGTCACGCGGGCGCGTCAGCATCGAACGGATATCGTTGAAGCGTTTATCGACGATATGAAGGCCGCGCATCCTGCGCAGGTGCTGGAAGTGGATGTGTAGGGGTTCGGCACACCCGGCGCGCGGCGCGATCGGCGGCCCATCGGCTCTCGATCAGCAATTGAAAAGGCCGCGCTCGATGACGCGGCCTGTCTGCCAATCAAACTGCTACAGCAATCAACTTACCCGTTGATCACATCCGCGCCTTTCGGCACCGTGAACTTGAACGCATCGGCCGGCAGCGGCGGGTTCTTCTGGATGTTCGAGAAAGTCAGCAGCGTCACGTTGCCGAACACATCGTGCAGTTCCATCGCTTCAAGATTGCCATCCTTGAAGCCGATGCCGATGCGCTGAAACTGCGTGTCTTTCGCCTTGGGCGTCAGTTCGAGCCAGTCGATGCCGGCCTTCACGCCTGCATCACGCAGCGTGAAGTTCTTTTCCAGATCGTTGCTGCCGAACAGGATCGCCGCCGGGCTTGCCCCAAGCGCGCCGCCGAGGCTGCGCACCGTCACCTGATTCAGATCCTTGTCATACACGTAGAGCTTGTCGCCATCGGCTTGCAGCAGTTGTGCATAAGGCTTCTCGTATTGCCAGATGAACTTGCCGGGACGCGCGAACGTGAACGTGCCGCTCGACGTGCCGGTCTTGCCAGCCGTGGACAGCGCGCCACTCGCGCCGCTTGCACCCGCCGCTTTGCTCGGCGCACGCACTTCCTGCTGCACGAACGTGCCGCGCGCAGAGTGGATTTGCGCGACGAACGCCTTCAGTTGCTCGGTGCCGCTCGCGAATGCCTGCGATGCGACAAGCATCGACGCACCGATCGCCACGCTGCCGATGCCACGTACGATTGTGCGAGCGAGTTTGCCGAAACGGCTGGGTTGAGCACTCTGTCGTGCGTGCTGCTGCGCGAATGGCTGCATGGTGTTTTCTCCCTTGATTGAATTTGTTGAGCGGTCACGGCGGCGGGATTTGGGGGCTGCGGCCGCGTGACCGTCGCGGTTAGCTTGAACCGCGAAGCCGAGGGACGCGCCCCCGGCCTTGGGTAACAGCTTAAGCAAGAAGCCTTAAACAGGACTTATGCGCGGGTCTTATACGCTGTGCTTTGCGGCTGGTTCGCCGCAATAGCCGTAGGGATGGCCTATTCCGCTTCCCGCGCCGGCGCCAGAATTTCGCGATTGCCGTTCGACGACATCGCCGATACCACGCCCGAGTTCTCCATCTGCTCGAGCAGGCGCGCCGCGCGGTTATAGCCGATGCGCAAATGCCGCTGTACCAGCGAGATCGACGCGCGGCGGTTCTTCAGCACCACGTCGACCGCCTGGTCGTATAACGGGTCCGACTCGCCGTCGCCCGAACCGCTTCCCCCTGCGCCCGCGGAACCTTCGTCGCCCTCACCCGTTACGCCGCCTTCGAGAATGCCCTCGATATAGTTCGGCTCGCCCTGCTCCTTGAGCTTGTCGACCACGCGGTGCACTTCCTCGTCCGACACGAACGCGCCGTGCACCCGCACCGGCAAGCCACTGCCCGGCGGCAGGTACAGCATGTCGCCCATGCCGAGCAGCGATTCCGCGCCCTGCTGGTCGAGAATCGTGCGCGAGTCGATCTTCGACGACACCTGGAACGCCATCCGCGTCGGCACGTTGGCCTTGATCAGACCGGTAATCACGTCGACCGACGGACGCTGCGTCGCCAGAATCAGATGGATGCCCGCCGCACGTGCTTTCTGCGCAATCCGCGCGATCAGCTCTTCGACCTTCTTGCCGACCACCATCATCAGATCGGCCAATTCGTCGATCACGACGACGATGTTCGGCAGGCGCGACAGCGGTTCAGGATCGTCCGGCGTCAGGCTGAACGGATTCGGCAGCTTCTCTTCGCGCTTGGCGGCTTCGTCGATCTTGTTGTTGTAGCCGGCAAGGTTACGCACGCCGAGCTTGCTCATCAGCTTGTAGCGGCGCTCCATTTCGGCAACCGCCCAATTGAGCGCGTGACCCGCCTGGCGCATGTCCGTCACCACCGGACAGAGCAGATGCGGAATGCCTTCGTAGACGCTCATTTCGAGCATCTTCGGATCGATCAGGATCATGCGGACCTGGTCGGCGCTCGCCTTGTAAAGCAGCGACAGGATCATCGCGTTGATACCCACCGACTTGCCCGAACCGGTCGTACCGGCCACCAGCAAGTGCGGCATTTTCGCGAGGTCGGCGCACACCGGCTTGCCGCCGATGTCCTTGCCGAGGCCCATGGTGAGCGGCGAAGCCGCGTCCGCATAAACCGCCGAACCGAGAATCTCCGAGAGACTGACGGTTTGACGGCGCTGGTTCGGCAACTCCAGCGCCATGAAATTCTTGCCCGGAATCGTTTCGACCACGCGAATCGACACCAGCGACAGCGAACGCGCGAGATCTTTCGCCAGACCGACGATCTGGCTGCCCTTCACGCCAGTGGCCGGCTCGATTTCGTAACGTGTGACGACCGGGCCCGGATACGCGGCGACCACGCTCACTTCGACGCCGAAGTCCTTGAGCTTTTTCTCGATCAGACGCGACGTGAATTCGAGCGTATCGGCGGAAATGGTTTCCTGCGCGGCGGGCGCCGCGTCGAGCAGCGAGATCGGCGGCAAGGTGGAGTCGCCCGGCAAGTCCGTGAACAGCGGCACTTGCCGCTCTTTCTCGACGCGCTCCGATTTGGCGGGCGTGACGACCGGCGGCACGATCATGACCGGCTCGTGCTCCTCGATCCGCACGCGGCCCTTTTCGACCTTGCCTTCGCGCTTCACGGCGGCGGCTTCGCCCAATTTACGGTCGCGGCCGGCCTCGCGGCGCAGCTTGGCGAACGTGACCGCGGAAATGATCGATTCGCCGACCTTTTCCGACACCGACAGCCACGAAAAACGGAAATACAGGGACAAACCAATGCCGAGCACGATCAGCAGGGCCAACGTACCGCCCGTGAAGCCGAGCGCATGGGACACCCCGCGCGCGACCGCCTCGCCGATCACGCCGCCCGGCGCACGCGGCAACTGCACTTTCAGCGACCACATGCGCAGCGCTTCGATGCCGTCGCAGGCGAGCAACACCAGCATGAACGCGAACGCGTCCGCGAGCCAGCCGGCATCGCGCGGCGCGTCGTCCTCTAGTTCCTCGTGACGGGTAATACGGCGGTAATTGGCGGAGATATGGCGGCCGAGCAGCACGATCCACCAGTAGGCGGACAGGCCGAACAGCAGCAACAGGATGTCGGATGTCCATGCGCCGACGCGGCCCGCCCAGTTGGCGATGTGGTCGACCTGCGCGGCATGCGTCCAGCTCGGATCGTGCCGGCTGTAGCTGACGAGCGCCATGAGCAGGAAGACGCCGAGCGCGACCTGCAAGATCCAGCGGATTTCGGTGAAGAGGCGCGACATACGGTGCGGCAATGCCTGCGCGCTCGCGGAATAGGGAGCTTTTGCCATTGATCCTGTTGCTTGTGTGGCCGATTTGCCGCCAGAGTCGCGGCCCGAAGCGGCGCTTAAGGCGGCCCCAGACCCGGTCCCGGCTGCCGGGTCCATCGATGCGGCCTATTGTAAACGCAGTGCCTCACGCGAGGCTGTAAATGACGGTAACTTAGCCAATTGACCTCACGAAAGGGTGCCGTGGCCCACGGCGACGCTATCGCCGCGATCAGAAAGCTTGATGGAGCAGGCCGGCGTGCCGCCCTTTATAATGCCGCTCTGATACCCATCTATAGTTTCAGCTCAAGTCGCGCGGCCTCGCATGGGCGAGCCGGGCGCCGTAAAAGGATTCGATCATGCCCGCAACTTCCACGAAACACGCCAAAGTTCTGATTCTCGGTTCCGGCCCCGCCGGCTACACGGCGGCGGTCTACGCGGCACGCGCCAACCTGTCGCCGGTGCTCGTCACGGGTCTGGCCCAAGGCGGCCAGCTGATGACCACGACCGACGTCGAAAACTGGCCGGCTGACGGCAACGGCGTGCAAGGCCCGGAGTTGATGCAGCGCTTCCTGGAGCACGCCGAGCGCTTCAACACCGAAATCATTTTCGACCACATCCATACGGCCAAGCTGGATGAGAAGCCGATTCGCCTGATCGGCGATTCGGGCGAATACACCTGCGACTCGCTGGTCATCTCGACCGGCGCATCGGCGCAGTATCTCGGCCTGCCGTCTGAAGAATTGTTCATGGGCAAAGGCGTGTCGGCTTGCGCCACCTGCGACGGCTTCTTCTACAAGCAACAACATGTGGCCGTGATCGGCGGCGGCAATACCGCAGTCGAGGAAGCCCTCTATCTGTCCGGCATCGCCAAGAAAGTGACGGTGATCCATCGCCGCGACAAGTTCCGTGCCGAACCGATCCTGATCGACCGTCTGCTGGCGAAGGAAAAGGAAGGCCTGGTCGAGATCAAGTGGAACAGCACACTCGACGAAGTGACCGGCGACCAGTCCGGCGTGACCGGCCTGCGTATCAAGAACACGCAAACCGGCGACACCACGGACATCGCGCTGCAAGGCATCTTCGTCGCGATCGGCCACAAGCCGAACACGGACATTTTCGAAGGTCAACTGGAGATGAAGAACGGCTACATCATCACCAAGGGCGGCCTGAACGGTTTCGCAACGGCAACCAGCGTGCCGGGCGTGTTCGCGGCGGGCGACGTGCAGGATCACGTCTATCGTCAGGCGATCACCAGCGCGGGCACGGGCTGCATGGCCGCGCTCGACGCGCAGCGCTATCTGGAAACCATCGAAGAGATTGGCGAGCACGTGATGAGCGCGGAAGCCGAGCGTTAAGCATCCCGAGAATCTGCGAGGGTAAGCACGACGGTAAAATGGCGGCTGGGCATGGCCTGGCCGCTTGCTTGAAAAAAGGCCGCGGCTGAGAAGCCAGCGGCCTTTTTTGTGTCGTCCCGGCGCCAGGCTGGTGCCGGTCCGCGCCCTTGCGTGTACGCTTGCCCAGCCCGACGGCCAGGCGTTGCGACGCGCCGTGGCCGGTTTCGGCGCCGCAACCGGCGTCGCGCGATCGATCTACTTTTCTGCGTGTATTACCGATATGCCGAAGAATCAGCCCCACCCTAGCGAACCGAAGCGCGCACGTGCCGTTGCCAGGTCCGCGCCCGAGACGGCCGCACCCGTGGTCAAACCGAAGATCGAACCGGCTGCGGGTCTAGCCGGCCTTGGCGCGTTGCGCGATGCGTTAAAGGGCGACACGCAACGGCGTGAGAGCGAACGCGTGGCGGCAGTGGCAGCGCAGCGCGAAGCGTCGGCGGATGCCGATCTGTTTCGCCGCGAGATCGGCGCAGTTGCGCCGCTGACGGTCCCGCAACGCGCCAGCCTGCCGCGCAATCCTCCTGCGCCGCTGCCGGTGCAAACCAAACTCGACGAAGAAGCCGTGCTTCACGAAGCGATCTCCGACGAGTTCGATCCCGAGATCCTGCTCGACACCGACGAAACGCTCTCCTATTGCCGGCCCGGCATAAGCCAGGAGGTCGTGCGCAAACTGCGGCGTGGCGATTGGATCGTGCAGGCGCAAATCGATCTGCACGGCATGCGTCGCGAGGAAGCGCGCGAGGCGTTGGCCGAGTTCATTCGTGAATCGGTGAAGCGTGGCCTGCGGTGCTTGCGCGTCATTCACGGCAAGGGCCTGGGATCGATCGGCAAAGAACCTGTCCTTAAGGGCAAAGTGCGCGCGTGGCTCGTGCAGAAATCCGAGGTCATCGCCTTCTGTCAGGCGCGTGCCCATGACGGCGGCGCGGGTGCGGTGGTCGTGCTGCTGCAGCCGGGTGCGTTGCCGGTTTCCCCCAAATACTGACGGAGTCCCGGTGATCCATCCGAGGCTGACGCTGGCGCTGACCATCATGGAGGCGCTGGCTCTGTTCGCGTACGCGATTTCCGGGTTTATCGAAGCCAGGACCCGACGGCTCGATGCGGTAGGGACCTTCCTCGTGGCGATCGCGACGGCCTTCGGCGGCGGGACGTTGCGCGACGTGCTGCTCGAACGGCGGCCCTTCTACTGGGTCGAACATCAGGCTTATCTGATCGCAATTTTCGTGATGTCGTTGTTTGCGCCGACGCTATTGAAAATGACGTCGCGCCTGCTCTCCGAGCGGGTCTTGCTGGTGGCCGATGCCGTGGGACTAGGCTTGTTCAGTATTTCCGGCACGTCGATCGCGCACGACGCGCAGATGCCGTGGTTTACGTCGGTGATGATGGGGGTGTTGACCGGCGTATTCGGCGGCGTGATTCGCGACGTGCTATGCAACGAGGTGCCGCTGATTTTGCGCGACTCGCGGCCGTATGCGACATGCGCTTTTGTGGGGTGTTGGCTGTACGTGCTGCTGGACTACATGAACGTCGATACGGTGTATGGCGTGTTGATCGCCACCGCCTTCATCCTGCTGGCGAGACTGGTGACGTTCAGGTTCAATGTCCGCCTGCCTCACTAAATTTGCTCAATGAGCTTGCTTCGCCAAGCCGGTTTCATCAAACCTGCCTCATCAAAAACGCGCCGCCTGGAGCCAGACGGCGCGTGCTTTGAAGGCTGCCTTACTTGTTGCTAGCCAACGCCCCCGCACTCTTCGGCCCGCCAAACAGCGCCGTCAGGTAGTTGGCGTTGTTGTTCATCGTCGCCATCAACGTGTTGAGCGCGGTGAACTGATTCTGGTACTGCTTCGTCAATGCCGCGCTGTAGTTGGCGAGTGTGGTCTGCTGCGCCGTGATGCTCTTAAGGTCGGCATTCAGCGCCGTGCTACGGGTGTCGATGATGCCGCCCGTCTTCACGAAGTCGGTAATGCTCTTGTTCAATTTGACGCCAAGGCCGTTGGTCGAGTTGAACAACGCGGCGACCTGCGCCGGGCTGCTGCTGAGCGACGCAGTCAGCTTCTTGTTATCGATCACCAGCGTGCCGTCCGCCGGATCGCCCTTCAGCGAGATGCCGATCGAAGCGAGCCCCACCGCTGACGTCCCCGTGCCGACGCCGCCGCCGCCGCCGATGATCGACGCCAACGTATTTTTGATCGTCGTCAGCGTCGAGTCGCCGAGCAGCGCGCCGCCGGTCTTCGACGACTTGTCGTACGAGGACAGCGAGTTGATGGTCGTGACGACAGTGTTGTAGAGATTAGCGAAGTTGGTGATGGCCGTATTCTGCGCGGTCGTGTCCGACGCGATCGTCAGCGTCTGCGTGGTGCCGACCGCGGCGCTCGACAGATTCAGCGTGACGCCGGAAATCGCCGATGTGACCGCGTTACTGGAACTACTCGCCTCAATCCCGCCGACGGTGAATAGCGCGTCCTGAGCGGCCTCGCTCTGCCGCCAGGCCTTGTTGGTATCCGACGACACGATCGAGGACGCCGCACCGTTCGCACCAGGCGTCGAGGTCACGCCGAGGCTCGACAGGCCATTGTCGTTCTGGACGTCGCCGGTGGACACGTTGATCGTGTTGGCCGCGCCGGTGGTGGTGGAGCGCAGCACCAGGTGGGCGCCGCCCGTGCCGGTCACGATCGTGGCCGTGACGCCCGGATTGTTGCCCGCTTTGTTGATCGCGTTGGCAATACCCGTCAACGTGTTGTTGGTGCTGTCGACCGTGACATCCATCGACTTGCCGCCGACCTCGATAGTCAACTTGCCGGTGCCCAGCTTGGCGGTGGCGTCGAACGCCGCCGACGACAGGCTCTGCGACGCGGCGATTTGCTTAACGTCGATCGTATAGCTGCCGGCGACCGCGCCGGGACCGGCCTTCGGGTCCATACCCTTGCCGCTCGCGGTGGCCCCGAAGGTTGACAGGGTGGTTCCGTCCGAGAGACTCTTGATTGCCGCCTGCAAGGCGCTCAACGCGGAGCTCAGGGCGCCGTAAGCCGACAGGACGGTGCTCTCGCTCGTCTGTTTGGCCTTCAGCGCCGCCGTCTGACCGGCCGTCTTCGCATTCACTAGGGCCGACACCAGCGATGCCACGTCCATGGTCGAGTTACCGGTGGAACCGCTGATGATCGATTGCGCCGCTTGCTGCAACTGGCTCTGCGCGTTGGAGGTCGCGCTGTTCACAGACGTCGTGGTGATCGTTGACATGCAAAGGCTCCGTGCGGCGAGTTATTCGTTATTCATTGCGTGACGCCCCGGTGGTCTTTCTGATTGCGGTGGCAAACCGGCTACGTCGCGGTCACGTCAGTTTTCTTACAATTTTTTCAAATGTTACACTATCTTTCTTGAAGAGTTTGTAGCGTTTTGTCGTAACAAATCACGGCGCATAAGCTTTTAGCGTCCGGTCATTAGCGAAAGCGGATGAATGCCTGTCTTCCGCTAAAATTTTTGCGGCGGTCGATTTCCTTCGCCGTCGTTCGTCGTCAGGTAAACGGCCCCCGGCCGTCATCGCGCCACAGCGCCCTTAGCAACCGCCATAGGTGAACTACGATGACCCTGAAGCTCTATGCCCACCCCTTCTCGTCCTACTGCCAGAAGGTCCTGACCGCGCTTTACGAAAACGGCACGCCGTTCGAACTGCGTCTGCTGTCACACGACGACGCACAGGTCATAGCGGAGCTCGCCGCACTCTGGCCGATCAAGCGCTTTCCGGTGCTGGTCGACGGTAGCCGGACCGTGCCGGAGGCGAGCATCATCATCGAATATCTCAGCTTGTATCACCCGGGACCGGTGCCGCTCCTGCCGGCCGATGCCCGCGCCGCGCTGGAAGTGCGCGCCATGGATCGCTTTTTCGACAACTACATCTCCACGCCGCAGCAAAAGATCGTGTACGACAGCCTGCGCGCCGAGCCGGAGCGTGACCCGCGCGCGGTGGCGGAAGCCCGCGACACGCTCGACACCGCCTACGGCTGGCTCGACAAGGTGATGGCCGGGCGCGAATGGGCGGCCGGTGATACGTTCAGCCTCGCCGATTGCGGCGCCGCGCCGTTCCTGTTCTATGCCGACTGGACGCATCGCATCGGCCCGGCTTTTGAGCACGTGCTCGCCTACCGCAAGCGCCTGCTGGCACGGCCATCGTTCGCGCGCGCGGTCGACGAAGCGCGCCCGTACCGCCCATTGTTCCCGCTCGGCGCGCCCGACCGGGATTGAACGCACGGACCCGACGCTGTCCGACGAATACGCCGGCAGACGCGCGGGTCAAACGGGTGGTCCGCTTGCGGGCCCGTCCCCATCGCGACAACACGATTTCCACCCTATACACTTCACTTCGAAACCCACTTCCGCCCATTCCTTACAAAAGGCAAAACATGGACCGTTTCGAAGCGATGGAGATATTTACGCGTGTGGTCGAAGCGAACAGCTTCACCAAAGTATCTGAATCGCTCGACCTGCCCCGCGCCAAAGTCAGCCGCACGATTCAGGCTCTGGAAGAACACGTCGGCGTGCGCCTCCTGAACCGCTCGACGCGGCAGGTCAGCGTCACCGAAGACGGCGCGCTGTTCTACGACCGCTGCGTGCGCATCCTCGCGGAAGTCGCCGAAGCCGAATCGTCGCTGTCGAACAAGCGCGAAAATCCGAGCGGCACGATTCGCGTCGATACGTCTGGCACGCTCGCCCGTGCGCTGCTGCTTCCCGCGCTCGACGATTTCTACCGGCAATACCCTGAGATCGACGTGCGGCTCGGGCTGGCGGATCGCAATATCGATCTGATTCAGGACGGAGTGGATTGCGTGATCCGCATGGGCACGCCGGAGGAGTCGAGTCTCGTCGCGCGGCACATCGGCCAGGCACGGATCGTGACCTGCGCGTCGCCCGCCTATCTGGAGAAATACGGCACGCCGACCACGCTCGAAGAGCTCAGCGAGCATCGTGCGGTCAACTACGTTTCCGCACGCAGTGGCAAGACCTTCCCGTTCGAGTACGAGGTGGATGGCGAGATCGTCAAGGTCACGTTGAAGAGCGTGCTCGCGGTGAACGACGGCAGCGTTTATATCGGCGCGAGCGCGCTCGGCCACGGCATCATCCAGCCGTCGCGCTTCATGGTCGCGGATCTGATCGCGCAAGGCGCACTCACGGAAATCCTCACGACCTACACGACCCCTGGCACGCCGCTATCTATTTTGTACGCGCATCGCCGCAATCTGAGTTCACGGCTTCGTGCCTTCACCGAGTGGGTCACCGAACTGGCGCGGAACAATCCGGATCTGCGCATCACGAACACCTGAACGTCACGGCGCGGAGACGACAGGTTCCAGGCATTGCGCAAAAAAACACTAGCAAACAACAAAAGAAAGCCCCATGCGTTTCTCAACGCATGGGGCTTTCTTCAACTCGAATGGCTCAGCGAATAATTTGCCTCAGGCAATCCGCTCTTCATTAGTCGGATCGAACAACACCGCCTTCGACGCGTCGAACAACAAGGTCGTTGTCGACAAGGGCTGCGGATTCGAAGCCGGGTGCACGCGACTCACAATGCGCTTGCCGTTGACCTGCGCGAACACCAGCGTGTCCGGCCCAGTCGGCTCGATCACGTCGACATTCACGTCGATCGACTGCAAGTTCGCGTGGTCGCCATGCGCACCGCGTGCGTCGGTGATCCGCTCAGGGCGCAAGCCGAGAATCACTTCGCGCCCAATGTGCGACTTCACTTTCGCCGAATCGAACGGCAGATTCAACACATTGCGCGCCGTGCCCGTATCCAGTTCGATGCCGACGCCCGAACCCTGCTCCACCAGCTTGCCCTGGATGAAGTTCATCGGCGGCGCGCCGATGAAGCCGGCCACGAACAGATTCGCCGGCGAGTCGTAGATTTCTTGCGGCGCGCCGAACTGCTGGACGATGCCGTCTTTCATCACCGCGATGCGATCGCCGAGCGTCATCGCTTCGATCTGATCGTGCGTCACATAGACGATCGTCGTGCCGAGGCGTTGATGCAGCAGCTTGATTTCCGAACGCATCTCGATCCGCAGCTTCGCGTCGAGGTTCGACAGCGGTTCGTCGAACAGGAACATCACCGGATCGCGCGCGAGCGCACGGCCCATGGCCACGCGTTGACGCTGACCACCGGAGAGCTGACCCGGCTTGCGGTCCAGCAAGTGCGTGATCTGCAGCGTGTTCGACACGCGATCGACGATCTGCGCCTGCTCCTGCTTCGGCACCTTGCGGATACCCAGGCCGAACGAGATGTTCTCGCGCACCGTCATCGACGGATACAGCGCGTACGACTGGAACACCATCGCGATATCGCGATCTTTCGGCGAGAGGTTGTTCACCGTCTTGCCGTCGATCTGGATCTCGCCCTTGGTCACGGTTTCGAGGCCGGCGATCATGTTGAGCAGCGTCGATTTCCCGCAGCCCGAGCCACCAACGAGAATCAGGAACTGGCCGTCTTCGATGTCGATGTTGACACCCTTCAGAACCGGCACCCCGTTCGGGTAAGTCTTGTACACGTCACGGATGGAAAGGCTTGCCATGCTGTGAATCCTCTTGTCTCTGGTACAGCTTGAAAACTCTGGTCGGATGACGGCGGCGCACTAACGACGCCCCGCCGCGATGCGTATGGTTTAGCCCCGGGTTTAGCCTTTGACTGCGCCAGCTGTCAGGCCGCGCACGAAATAGCGTCCGGCGACGATATAGACGAGCAAGGTCGGCAGTGCGGCGATGATCGCGCCGGCCATGTCCACGTTGTATTCCTTCACGCCGGTCGAGGTGTTCACGAGGTTGTTTAGCGCCACCGTGATCGGCATCGAATCGACACCGGAGAACACAATCCCGAACAGAAAGTCATTCCAGATCTGCGTGAATTGCCAGATCAGGCACACCATGAAAATCGGCAACGACACCGGCATCAGAATCTTCGTGAAGATCGTGAAGAAACCGGCACCGTCGATCCGCGCGGCCTTCACGAGTTCAGCCGGAATGCTCACGTAGAAGTTGCGGAAGAACATCGTGGTGAAAGCGATACCGTAGATCACGTGCACCACCACCAGACCGGTTATCGAATTGGACAGGCCGAGCAAGCCTTCGAAGCGCGCCATCGGCAGCAGGATCGCCTGGAACGGAATGAAGCAGCCGACCAGGATCATCGTGAAGATCGGATCCGCGCCACGGAAGCGCCAGTGCGTGAGCACATAACCGTTGAACGCGCCGATGATCGACGAGATCAGCACGGCCGGAATCACCATGCGCACGGAGTTCATGAAGAACGGTTGCATGCCGTCGCAACGCACCCCGGTACACGCACCGCTCCATGCCTTGATCCATGGATCGATAGTCCAGTGAGTCGGCGGAGTCAGCAGGTTGCCGGAGCGCAGCTGGTCGATGTCCTTGAACGACGTGGACAGCATCACGTACAGCGGAAACAGGAAATACAGGGCGAACAGTATCAGGGCCGCATAAATGACGGCACGGCTGATCGTCATCTTAGGCTGCATTGCGGGTGCTCCTCGATTCCAGATACATCAGCGGCACGAGCACGGCCACAACGGTAGCGAGCATCATCATCGACGATGCCGCGCCGACGCCCAGCTGCCCGCGATTGAACGAAAACGTGTACATGAAAATAGCCGGCAGCGATGAAGACGTACCCGGACCGCCCGCTGTCAACGCGACGACCAGGTCGAAGGTCTTGATCGTGATGTGGCAGAGAATCAGCAGCACGGAGAAGAACACCGGGCGCATGCTCGGAATCACGATCTTGCGATAGATGGTCGGCAAGCCCGCGCCGTCCATCTGCGCGGCCTTGAAGATTTCACCGTCGACACCGCGCAAACCCGCGAGGAACAGCGCCATCACGAAGCCGGTGGACTGCCACACGGCCGCGATCACGACGCAAAAAATCGCCTTATTGGGGTCGCCGAGCCAACTGAACGAGAAGCTCGTCCAGCCCCAGTCGTGGAACACTTTCTCGAGACCGACGCTCGGCGTCATGATCCATTGCCACGCCGTACCCGTCACGATGAACGAGAGAGCCATCGGGTACAGGAACACGGCGCGCAGCGCGCCTTCATTGCGGATCTGCTGATCGAGCAGGATCGCGAGGAACAAGCCGAGGCCGATACAGATACCGATAAACGGAATGCCGAACCAGCCGAGGTTGGCCGCCGAGGTCCAGAACACATCGTTATCGAACAGTTCGCGATAACGATCGAGACCGACAAAGTCATAACGTGGCATCAGTCGCGAATTCGACAGCGACAGAAAACCGGTAATAGCGATGAAGCCATACACGAAGATCAGGCTGATCACGACGCTGGGTGCGAGCACCAGCTTCGGAATCCAGCGATCGGCCAGGGCCGCCATCGGCGACGTGCGGCGGGTCACGGAAGCCGTGGTTTTCCCGTTTCCGCTAATAGAAGCAGTCACTACTCGACTCCTGCTGAAACTGTACCGCCGGGGCGCTCACGCATGGAACACGCGAGGCCGGAACGGCATAGGTGTGACTCGATGAAACCAGGGGTGAAGTCTCTCGCCCTAAGTAACGCAACGGCTGCAAGCAATCCGAAGAACGCGCCCGGCGCCCACGAGGGGAACCGCCAGGCGCACCACTTCGCTTACATCACTTACTTGGTCTTTGCTGCCTTCGCGAGCGCGGCAACCGCGGTCTTCGAATCTTCCTGCGAGTTCATGAACTTCGTGACCACGTCCGAGATCGCACCGGCTGCTGCATCCGGTTGCGCCATGCCGTGTGCCAGCGAAGGCACATAGCCGCCCGACTTGATCGCCACCTGTTCATCCGCGTACGACTTCTTCGCGCAGTCGTCGAACTTGGCCATCGACACGCCCAGACGAACCGGGATCGAGCCCTTGTACAGGCTGAACTGTTCCTGGAAGTCCGGCGACATGATCGTCTTGGCCAGTGCCAATTGACCCGGCGTTGCGGTCTTCTGGCCCTTCTGCTGGAAGAACACGAACGAGTCGACGTTGAACGTGTAAGCCTTTTCCGTGCCCGGCACCGCAGCGCAGATGTAGTCCGAACCGGCCTTCTTGTTGGCGTTGGCAAACTCGCCCTTCGCCCAGTCGCCCATGAACTGCATGCCGGCCTTGCCGTTGATGACCATGGCCGTTGCCAGGTTCCAGTCACGGCCCGTACGGCCCGCGTCGAAGTAACCCTGGATCTTGCGGACCGTGTCGAACACGCCGACCATCTGGTCCGACGTCAGCGTCTTCTCGTCGAGGTCGACCAGCGCCTTCTTGTAGAAGCCCGCGCCTTGCGACAGCACGACGTCTTCCCACAGCGTCAGGTCTTGCCACGGCTGGCCGCCCATCGCGATCGGCTGGATGCCCGCGGCCTTCATCTTGTCGGCCACCGCGAAGAACTCAGGCCACGTGGTCGGCACCTTGCCGCCTGCCTTGTCCAGCGCGGCCTTGTTGATGTACAGCCAGTTCACGCGGTGCACCGAGAACGGCGCCGCAACGTAATGACCGTCCGCGTGCATGATCTTGTCGATTTCCGGCGGCAGGTTCTTCTTCCAGTCGCCAGCGGCCGCATCGATTGGCACCAGCACGCCCTGCTCCGCCCAGTCCTGGATCAGCGGACCCTTGATCTGGGCTGCGGTCGGCGCATTACCCGAGATCACCTGCGTCTTGAGTGCCGTCATGGCAGCCGCGCCTGCGCCGCCAGCAACCGCGAAGTCCTTCCACGTGTAACCCTGCTTCGTCATGTCGTCCTTAAGGACGCCGACGGCTTTCGATTCACCGCCCGAAGTCCACCAGTGCAACACTTCGACCGACTCGGCAGCTTGCACAGCCGAGACGCCACACATCAGACCCGCGGCGCACAAAGCGCCCATGATCGCGCGAAATTTCATTGCTTATCTCCTCCAGACACCTGAACAAAAAACAAATGGCCCCTGATGTCGCCAGGGTGCTGTGGTTGGTTCAAACAGGCAAAACACTGGGCGATCGAGCACGGTCGGGCGCATGCTTAAGGCATGTGCCGGCGGACCGCTATCCGGCCGCTGGAAGCTCAAGAGATGAGTGGATCGGGATGCAACTGACTGTCTCCTCTTTTGATTTTTGCCTGCCCGCGTCGCGCGCGGCAGACTCGAGGTGTCTCACACGTTAACCCTGACGCCAGACCCGCCTTCCGGCTTTCCGTAAAGACCGCCGGGGGCATGCTGGCACGTGCTCGCACGCAATGTCCGTTAACATGCAGGGGACGCCTGCCGATTCGGGAAAACGCGCATCTAGCCTCACAGCGCACGCTTTTTTCATCGATTTAGCGCTACCTCTTGATTTGGATTGTAGTTAAACTACAATTCAGTGTCAAAAAATATTTTATCGGACTACGGTCGCCCTTTTCGGTCCCCACGGCGGCCCCAGGATATCGACGGAGACTCATGCAAACCGATTCAAGCTTCACCTTCGTTCTCTTCGGCGGAACCGGCGATCTGTCGATGCGCAAGATCCTGCCGGCACTGTTTGAAGCGCACCGTGCAGGTGGCATGCTGGCCGACAGCGGCAAGATCGTCGCGGTGGCTCGGCATGTGGCCGATCGGGCTGCCTACATTGACTGGGTCAATGAGCACGTCAAGCCGCACGTATCGAAGAACGGTGTGGATGAAACAGCATGGGCGAGCTTCCTCGACCGTATCGAGTTCGTGAAGATCGACCTCGGCAACCCCGAAGACTTCACGCTGCTGCGCGACGCCTTGAGCGGCCGGCCTGGCATCCGCGTGTTCTATCTGGCCACGGGTCCGTCGCTGTTCGTGCCGATCTGCCACGCGCTGGCCTCGGTGGGGCTCAACGAAAATTCGCGCATCGTGCTGGAGAAGCCGCTCGGCTACGACCTCAAGTCGTCCAACGCAATTAATGATGCAGTGGGTGAAATCTTCGCTGAAGAACAGATCTACCGGATCGACCACTACCTCGGTAAGGAGCCGGTGCAGAACCTGCTCGCGCTGCGCTTCGGCAATGTGCTGTTCGAACCGTTGTGGCGCCGTGAATGGGTGGAAAGCATTCAGATCACGATTGCGGAAGAACTCGGCGTGGAAGCGCGCGGCGACTTCTACGACAACACCGGCGCCTTGCGCGACATGGTGCAGAACCATTTGCTGCAACTGCTTTCCATCGTCGCGATGGAACCGCCGCATTCGATGGATTCCGACTCGGTCCGTGACGAAAAACTGCGCGTGCTGCGCGCGTTGAAGCCGATCGATCCGCGCGATATCGGCAAGGTCGCGGTGCGTGGCCAGTATCATGCGGGCGTGATCCGCGGCAACGCGGTGCCGGCGTATGCTACCGAGCCAGGCGTGAAGCCGGACAGCACGACTGAAACCTTCGTCGCGTTGAAGGTGGAAATCGAAAACTGGCGCTGGGCCGGCGTGCCGTTCTTCCTGCGCACGGGCAAGCGTCTCGCGGATCGTGTCGCTGAGATCGTGGTGAATTTTCGTGCGGTGCCGCATTCGGCATTGGGCGCGTCCGCGTTGCGCGGCGGTGCGAACCGTCTCGTGATCCGTTTGCAGCCGAACGAGACCATTCGCCTCTACTGTCTCGCGAAGCAGCCGGGCGAAGGCATGAACCTCGCCAGCGTCCACCTCGACCTCGCGTTCGACCGGTTCTTCCGCGAAGGGCAGATGGAGGCATATCAGCGCCTGCTGCTCGATGTCATCAATGGCCGCCTCGCGCTGTTTGTGCGGCGCGATGAGCAGGAAGCAGCATGGCGCTGGGTCGAACCTATCCTCAACGAATGGGCCGCGTCGAACAAGCCGCCCAAGCCGTATGCAGCAGGCACGTGGGGACCGGCCGCCGCGAGCGCGATGTTGGCGCAGCACGGCACCTGCTGGCTCGAAGAAGAGAATTGAACCAACTGAATGACGGCGCTGTGCCTTGCCTGATCCTGATCCTGATCGCGATCCCGATCGAAGCACCGCACAGCGCCTGCAAGACCCACCGACGAACTGAACGGAATGGCGCCGGTATCACGAAGGCGCCTGCAAGTCATCCCGCTTGCAGGCATCGCGTGAAAGCAGTACAGCACGTTCCGCAGATCTAACAAGAAAGCAGCACGGAGGAGAAGTGATCCAGCTTCACGCTTTCGACGATCAACGCGCCCAATCCGACGCGTTGGCGAAAGCGGTTGGCGACGCGTTACATGCGTCGCTCGCCGCACAGGCGGCCACGTCCGTCACCGGCACGTCCGCAACCGGCATGTCCGCAACCGGCGTGCGCCCGGCCATGCTTGCAGTGTCCGGCGGCACGAGTCCGCGTCCGTTCCTGCAGACGTTGTCCACGCAATCCTTCGACTGGGCGCGCATTGCCGTGACGCTGGTCGACGACCGCTGGGTGCCGGAAACGGACAGCGCGAGCAATTCGCAACTCGTGCATGACACGCTGTTGCAGAACGCGGCGAAGAACGCCGCTTTCTGGCCGCTGGTCGACACGACGCAAGACCTTAACGCGCACGTTGCCGCGCTGAACGCCGACTCGCGCTTTAGCGCCGTGCCGGACGTCGCGATTCTCGGCATGGGCGAAGACGGCCACACCGCGTCGATTTTCGCGGATGCGCCCGAATGGGACGATGCGATCATCACCCCCGAACGTTTCGTGGCCGTCCATCCGGGCAGCGCGCCGCATGCGCGCGTGAGTTGGTCGCTCTCCGCCTTGAAAGAAGTCAAGCACCTGTTTTTGCTGATCGCAGGACCGCGAAAGATGGACGTGCTGAATGCCGCCGCCGCTTCGCTACAAAAAAATGCCATCTCGCAGTTGGCAAACGACAAGGGAGTGAGACTCGATGTCTACTGGTGTGCAAACTAAGGCTGTGCCGGGCGCGGGCCAGCACGCCGATGGACCGAGGCTGCTGGCCGACATCGGCGGCACCAATGCGCGCTTCGCGCTCGAATACAGCCCGGGCGAAATCGGCTCGGTGCAGGTCTATCCGTGCGCGGACTATCCGGGCGTGGCCGAAGTCATCAAGAAGTACCTGAAGGACACCAAGATCGGCCGCGTGAATCACGCGGCGATTGCGATTGCGAACCCGGTCGACGGCGATCAGGTCAGCATGACCAACCATGACTGGAGCTTTTCGATCGAAGCCACGCGCCGTGCGCTCGGCTTCGACACGCTGCTCGTGGTGAACGACTTTACCGCGCTGGCCATGGCCCTGCCCGGCCTGACCGACGCGCAGCGCGTGCAGGTGGGCGGTGGTTCGCGTCGCCCGAACAGTGTGATCGGCTTGCTGGGTCCGGGCACAGGCATGGGCGTATCCGGCCTGATTCCTGCCGACGACCGCTGGATCGCGCTCGGCAGCGAAGGCGGCCACGCCACCTTCGCGCCGGCCGACGAACGCGAAGATATCGTGCTGCAATACGCACGCAAGAAGTGGTCGCATGTCTCGTTCGAACGTGTGGCAGCGGGTCCCGGCCTCGAAGTGATTTACCGTGCGCTGGCGGGCCGCGACAAGAAGCGCGTGGCGGCGAACGTCGACACGATCGAGATCGTCAAGCGCGCGATGGAAGGCGAGCCGCTCGCGGCCGAATCCGTCGACGTGTTCTGCGGGATTCTCGGCACCTTTGCGGGCAATATCGCGGTGACGCTCGGCGCGTTGGGCGGCATCTACATTGGCGGCGGCGTCGTGCCGCGGCTCGGCGAATTCTTCGCGCGTTCGTCGTTTCGCAAACGGTTCGAGGCGAAGGGCCGCTTCGAGGCGTATTTGCAGAACGTGCCGACCTACGTGATTACCGCTGAATACCCGGCGTTTCTGGGGGTTTCGGCGATTCTCGCGGAGCAGTTGTCGAACCGCGCGGGCGGTAGTTCATCGGCCGTGTTCGAGCGGATTCGCCAGATGCGCGATGCGTTGACGCCGGCCGAACGCCGCGTGGCCGATCTCGCGTTGAATCATCCGCGTTCGATCATCAACGATCCGATCGTGGACATCGCGCGCAAGGCCGACGTGAGCCAGCCCACGGTGATCCGCTTTTGCCGTTCGCTCGGCTGCCAGGGTTTGTCGGATTTCAAGCTGAAGCTGGCGACGGGTTTGACCGGCACGATTCCGGTGAGTCATAGCCAGGTGCATCTGGGCGATACCGCGACGGACTTCGGCGCGAAGGTGCTCGACAATACGATTTCCGCGATTTTGCAGTTGCGCGAGCATTTGAATTTCGACCAGGTCGAGCGGGCGATCGATCTGTTGAACGGCGCGCGGCGGATCGAGTTTTATGGACTCGGCAATTCGAACATTGTCGCGCAGGATGCGCATTACAAGTTCTTCCGATTTGGCATTCCGACGATTGCCTATGGCGATCTGTATATGCAGGCGGCTTCCGCCGCGTTGCTTGGCAAAGGTGATGTGATCGTTGCCGTGTCGAAGTCGGGGCGTGCGCCTGAGCTACTGCGTGTGCTGGATGTCGCCATGCAGGCGGGGGCTAAGGTGATTGCCATTACGTCTAGTAATACGCCTTTGGCGAAGCGGGCTACTGTTGCTTTGGAGACCGATCATATCGAGATTCGCGAGTCGCAGTTGTCGATGATTTCGCGGATTTTGCATCTCGTCATGATTGATATTCTTGCTGTTGGTGTGGCGATTCGGCGCGCCGTGCCTAGCGCGGATGTGGCGGAGACGGTCGCTAAGGCGCGACAGGGTGCGGATGATGATGCTACTGCTGTGCTTGATTGGTTGAGTCATGGGGCGGCTTCTTCGGCGCGGGATTAAGGTTTTTTGGGGCCTTCGCGGCGGCATTGTTTGTGTGCCTGCGGCGTTGGTCCTTCCTTGATTTGTTTGCCTGCGCGGCGCTTGTTTCGTCTGTTTGCTTGCGACGTTGGGCTTTGCCTGGTTTGTTTGCCTGCGCGGCGCTTTGTTGTCTGTTTGCCTGCGGCGTTGGCCTTTCCTTGATTTCTTATTGGTCTATTAGCGTTGCCCCTGTGCGGGGCGGCACTTACTTTCTTTGCCGCCGCAAAGAAAGATAAGCAAAGAAAGCGGCTCACACCGCTAGCTCATAAGCGGGTCCCCCGCGCAGCCACGGTAGTGGTGCATCTGGAATCTGTCACCTCGCACATTCGGCCTTAGTGACAAGGGCGTCATACTTCCGGCGGCGCTGCGCGCGCCGACGCGGTAGTTCTTCAAACCGCGCCCTGTTGCCGCGCTCAACGGTACTTGATCAAACCCTCCGTTGTTCCCGACACGCAGCGGAAATCCTACAAACCACCAGCGATCGCTTCGCCCACTGCCGCTTCATAGGATTACTAACTGCCTTCAGTGTTTGGAGGCTAGCGACAGCTAGCTACTTGACGCGCCCAGCGGCACAGCCAAAGCCAAAGCCAAAGCCAAAGCCAAAGCCAAAGCCATCCAGCATTTTCAGCGTATCGCCGAGGCGAAGCCAATGGTCTCCGTTGCGCGAAGCGAAGCCGTGGGTTTGCACGATGAACCCTTCCGGCGAGCACGTAGTGCGTGGCGGGAAGCATGACGGCCTTGTCACTAAGGTTGAATGTGCGAGGACACAGATTCCAGATGCACCACTACCGTGGCTGTGCGGGGGACCCGCTTATGAGCTGGCGGTGTGAGCCGCTTTCTTTGCTTATCTTTCTTTGCGGCGGCAAAGAAAGTAAGTGCCGCCCCGCACAGGGGCAACGCTAATAGACCACCAAGAAATCAAGGAGAGGCCAACGCCGCAGGCATACAGACAAGCGCCGCGCAGGCAACCAGCTAAAAAGGCGATAATTAACCCCCACCCGCCGAAGGCAAAAAACCAGAACCGAACTCTGATGATCATCCGCCCCCATCTCCATTGGTTCCGCATGCTGCTTGCGTGGAGAGGCTCCGTCCTCCCGCAGCTGCTGCCAAGGCTATCCCTGATATTCTGCATTGCGATCGTCGCCGTGGCCGCTCACGACCACCTGCTGCCGGTCTCCCTCAATCTCAACACCACCGCACCATTCTCGCTGGTAGGCATAGCGTTAGCGGTCTTTCTGGGCTTCCGGAACAACGCCAGCTACGACCGCTGGTGGGAAGCCCGCAAACTCTGGGGCCAGTTGCTGAACGAATCCCGCTCGCTCACCCGCCAGGCGCTCACGCTGCAAAACAAACAGCTGCCAAAGGAAGACATCAAGGCGTTCGTCGCCGCCCTCAGCGCCCTCCCCCATGCCCTGCGTCACCAGCTCCGCAACAGCGACCCGCATGAAGATCTCGCGGCACGCCTGCCCAAAGCGCTTTTCGACCGCGTCATAGCGTCGCGCTACAAACCGGCGACACTCCTGCTGTTTCTCGGCGAATGGGTGCAGCGCCACGCGCAAGCAGGCGCGATCGATCCGATGGCGGTGCTCGCCTTCGATCGAAACTTGAATGGTCTGTCGGATGTAATCGGCGGTTGCGAGCGCATCGCGTCAACGCCGCTGCCCTTCGCCTACTCGGTGATGATTCACCGCACGGTGTATTTCTTCTGCGCAGTCCTGCCATTCGGACTGGTCGACAGCATCGGGATCTTCACGCCGGTCTTCGCGGTGTTCGTCGCGTACACCTTCATGGCGCACGAAGCAATCGCCTCGCAGATCGAAGAGCCCTTCGGCACCGACGACAACGATCTCGCGCTCGAAACAATGTCGCTCAGTATCGAAGACGCCATGCGCGACCTGCTAGGGGAGCCGGCATTTGCGCGGCCCTTGTCGCAAACCGACACCCACGTGCTTACGTAAGCCGCGTGCACTCAGTCGTTGCCGACGGTCTCCGACAAACGTTTGAGCGTGGCCACCCGTGCGCCGATGATGTCGATGCGCCCATGCTCATCGATCACCGGCGTGGTGGCGTTGAGATACGCGGTCCAGGCCTTTTGTGCGCGCACGAGCGTCGGGCGCGAGCGCTCCGGCATCTTCGCTTGCAAGCGGCGGTAATAGCGGTTCAGATCGAACATCGCGTGTTCGCATTGCGCGTCCGCGGTACACACGCGCGGACGGCGCGGCGGGTCGCCGCCGGCGCTGATTCTGGCCACCGCGCTGCGTAGCGCGAGCGCGCGGTCACGCACCGGCTGCAACTGCATATCGGCTTCGGCCAGCACGTACATCGAGCCGTGCGTCGTCTCGAACACGGCCGCCAGCAACTCCTTCTCGACATCGCGCGAGGCCTGCCAGCTTGCCTGGCTCCTTTCCCACGGTTTGCGTTGCGCCTGCGGCAACTTCGCCTGAAGCTGCTGCCACGCACCGTCCAACGCGGCCTTCCAGCCGATCCGCGCGTTGTCCATGCACTGCACCTGCCCCGTCGTTGACGACATGTCGCTGCGCGCAAGACAGGCGCGCATCGACGCGTCGATCGGATCGGCGGCGGCGACTTCGGCATGCGCCTGAAGCGGCGCGACGCCAAACACCGCCGCCGACATCGCCGACGTCAGGGCGAGCGCGCCAAACGCGCGCCGCCAGACGTCAGCGCCCAACCGGGACGTCACTCCCCTCATCGTCAGGCGCGCACGCAATCGACGAAGTACTCGATGCGCCCGTTGATGGTTTCGCCGACCAGCCCATGGATATCCGTGTGGAAACCCGGGAAGCGCTCGTTGAACTCGCGCGCGAAACGCAGATAGTTGACGATGGTCTTGTTGAAGCGCTCGCCCGGAATCAGCAGCGGAATGCCCGGCGGATACGGCGTCAACAGGATCGACGTGACGCGGCCTTCGAGTTCGTCGATCGGTACCCGGTCAATCTCGCGGTGCGCGAGCTTGGCGAACGCATCGGACGGCTTCATCGCCGGCTCCATGCTCGACAGGTACATCTCGGTCGTCAGGCGCGCAATGTCGTTCGCGCGGTAGACGCTGTGGATCTGCTGGCACAGATCGCGCAGACCGACACGTTCATACATCGGATGATGCGCGACGAATTTGGGCAGCACGCGCCACAGCGGCTGGTTGTTGTCGTAGTCGTCCTTGAACTGCTGGAGTTCGGTGACCATCGAGTTCCAACGGCCCTTGGTGATGCCGATCGTGAACATGATGAAGAACGAATACAGACCGGTCTTCTCGACAATGATGCCGTGCTCGGCCAGATACTTCGTCACGATCGCAGCCGGAATGCCCGATTCGCCAAAGCCGCCGTCCATGTCCAGACCCGGCGTGACGATGGTCGCCTTGATCGGGTCGAGCATATTAAAACCATCAGCGAGCGCGCCGAAGCCATGCCATGCATCGTTCGGGCGCAGCATCCAGTCTTCACGCGAGCCGATGCCCTCTTCCGCGAACGTCTCCGGGCCCCACACCTTGAAGAACCAGTCGTCGGCGTATTCGTCGTCGACCTTGCGCATGGCGCGGCGGAAGTCTAGCGCTTCGGCAATCGACTCTTCAACCAGGGCCGTGCCGCCCGGCGCTTCCATCATGGCCGCGGCCACGTCGCACGAGGCGATGATCGCGTACTGCGGACTGGTGGACGTGTGCATCAGATACGCTTCGTTGAAGCGGTGCTTGTCGAAACGGCTATTCTTCGAATCTTGCACGACGATCTGCGATGCCTGCGAAATGCCGGCCAGCAGCTTGTGCGTGGAGTGCGTCGCGAACACCAGTGCGCCGATGCGCGGACGACCGGCGCCGATCGCGTGCATGTCCTGATAGAACTCGTGGAACTCGGCGTGCGGCAGCCAGGCTTCGTCGAAGTGCAGCGTATCAAGCCAGTCGCCCAGCATTTCCTTGATCATCTCGACGTTGTAGATCACGCCGTCGTAAGTGCTCTGCGTGATGGTCAGGATGCGCGGCTTGAGGTTCGGGTTTTTCGCCAACGCCTCGCGCGCGAACGGATTCGCCAGGATCTTCTTCTTGATGTTCTCCGGTTCGAATTCGCTGCGCGGAATCGGACCGATGATGCCAAAGTTATTGCGCGTCGGCGTGAGGAAGACCGGAATCGCGCCGGTCATGGTGATCGCGTGCAGGATCGACTTGTGGCAGTTGCGGTCCACCAGCACGATGTCGCCCGGCGCCACCGTGCCGTGCCAGACAATCTTGTTCGAGGTCGACGTGCCGTTGGTCACGAAGAACACGTGGTCGGCGCTGAAAATACGCGCGGCATTGCGCTCGGACGCCGCAATCGGGCCGGTGTGGTCGAGCAGTTGACCGAGTTCGTCGACGGCATTGCAGACGTCGGCGCGCAGCATGTTCTCGCCGAAGAACTGGTGGAACATCTGGCCAAGCGGGCTTTTCAGGAACGCGACGCCGCCCGAGTGCCCCGGGCAGTGCCATGAATACGAGCCTTCGTCCGCGTACTGCACCAGTTCCTTGAAGAACGGCGGCGCGAGCGAATCCAGATACACCTTGGTCTCGCGGATGATGTGGCGCGCAACGAACTCCGGCGTGTCCTCGAACATGTGGATGAAGCCGTGCAGCTCGCGCAGGATGTCGTTCGGCAGGTGGCGCGAGGTGCGCGTTTCGCCGTACAGGAAGATTGGAATGTCAGCGTTGCGGCGGCGCACTTCGGTCACGAACCCGCGCAGCGCGATGATCGCGGCCGCCAGTTCCGGCGTCTCGCCTTCCACGACGACGTTATCGGCGTACGGCAGCAGCTCGTCGTCGTCGATCGACAGGATGAAGCACGACGCGCGGCTCGACTGCTGCGCGAACGAAGTCAGATCGCCGTAGCTCGTCAACCCGAGCACTTCCGCGCCTTCTTTCTCGATAGCTTCGGCCAAAGCCCGGATGCCGGAACCCGAGATGTTCTCGGAGCGAAAATCTTCGTCGATGATGACGACGGGAAAACGAAACTTCATGGGCGATTCTCCAAAAAGAACGACCGCTGCATTTGACTAAGCAGCGGTCACCCGAATAGCTGGTGGGTCAGTGCGCTGCCGACGTCACGTCTTAGGCAACGTGACGCCGTGCTGACCTTGATATTTGCCGCCGCGATCCGCGTACGACGTTTCACAAATTTCGTCGCTTTCGAAAAACAGCACCTGGGCGACGCCTTCGTTCGCGTAGATTTTCGCAGGCAAAGGTGTCGTATTCGAGAATTCGAGCGTGACGTGCCCTTCCCATTCCGGCTCGAACGGCGTGACGTTGACGATGATCCCGCAACGCGCATACGTGGATTTGCCCAGACACACGGTCAGGACGCTGCGCGGAATGCGGAAATACTCAACCGTGCGAGCCAGCGCGAACGAATTCGGCGGAATGATGCAGACATCACCCTTGAAGTCGACAAACGACTTCTCGTCAAAGTTCTTCGGATCGACGATCGTTGAGTTGATATTGGTGAAAATCTTGAATTCGTCGGCGCAGCGGATGTCGTAGCCGTAGCTCGACGTGCCGTAGCTGACAATCTTCCGGCCGTCTTCGGAAACGCGGACCTGATCGGGTGCAAACGGTTCGATCATGTTGTGCGACTCGGCCATGCGCCGGATCCACTTGTCGGATTTGATAGTCATAGGTGAACGCTGCTCGACTTGAGTGACAGGTGTGTGACGGGTAACAACCCGGTGGATACCGGGCAACTTTCGGCAAACTCGCGGGGACGGGCCTGAGCGGAACGCCGTTCAAACGGACGACGCCCCCGGCTACGCGCCCCGGACTAGGCGTCCCCAGCTAGGCGCCCCCGGCTACGCGCCCCGAACGAAAGGCGCTTATTTTACGCGATCGGGAAAATGCTGCTGCGGGTATAGCCCGAGCGCGGCCCGCGGTGCTCGTGCAGAAGCCGTTGCGAGGCGGTCAAGCGGCCGCGCCGCACGCAGCCAACACACACGGCGCGTAGGCGCTCATTGGCGAATCAGCCCGCATGCGAGCGCGGGGCCTGCGCCATGCTGCGGATACGCGTAAGGGTCGCTCGCGTCGTGATGCAACAGCACGGCGCGTTGCAACACCGAGCGGATACCGTCAAGCGACACGTCTGGCGCAACGATGAAGCCGGTGGCCACACCGTTTGCGTCCGCGTGGATGTTGCCAAGGTCGCCTTCGACCCGGGCGCCTGCTTTGAGACGCTCGGCGGCCGGCGAGAACACCTGGCCGGCGCTGGAGCCGTCGGCGGCATTGCAGTCGCCGCGCTCATGCACTTGCAAGGCGTGGTCGCTATCGGGCGGCAAGCCCGCGAGATTGTAGGTGACCTGCACGCCGTCCGAACGCTCGATGAACGTTACGAGGCCGCGCGCCTGATTGCCCACGGTGGGCAGCAACTGCGCGTCGGCACGCTTTTCCTGTGGTCTCAGGAACGTGCTACAGCCGCATAACAGCACGCTGCTGGCAGCCAGGACGATGAACGCATGCACCGCCTGCCCGTCGATTCGTTTTCCCATGCGATCCTCTTGCCGGCCTGGCGGCCGCCCCTGCGGCCGCTGAGCCGAACTTGTGAAGTCGACATGATACCGCGAGACCAGGCGCAAATTGACGCCTTGGCCCCGCTTTGACCCCTTGTCCGAATGGCTACTCAGGTGTTCTGGACAACGATGTTGGGAAACTTGGAGGTCATGTCGCGAGCCCGCTCGGCGATATGGATCGCAACCTTGCGCGCGATCGACCGATAGATCTCCGCGATACGCCCTTGCGGATCCGCCACGACGGTGGGTGTGCCGGAGTCGGCCTGCTCACGGATGGCGATATCGAGCGGCAGGCTGCCGAGCACGTCGACGCCATACTCCTTGCCCATCCGCTCGCCGCCGCCCGCGCCGAAGATATGCTCTTCGTGGCCGCAATTCGAGCAGATATGCATCCCCATATTCTCGACAATGCCGAGGATCGGAATGCCGACCTTCTCGAACATCTTGAGGCCCTTCTTCGCGTCGAGCAGCGCGATGTCCTGCGGTGTCGTGACGATCACGGCACCCGTCACCGGCACGCGCTGCGACAAGGTCAGTTGAATGTCGCCGGTACCCGGCGGCATGTCGACGATCAGGTAGTCGAGATCTTGCCAGTTGGTCTGCCGCAACAGCTGTTCGAGTGCTGAGGTCGCCATCGGGCCGCGCCACACCATCGGGTTGTCCTGCTCGATCAGAAAGCCGATCGAGTTAGCCTGCAAGCCGTGGCCGGTCATCGGGTTCATCGACTTTTCGTCGGGCGATTCGGGACGGCCGGTAATCCCGAGCATCATCGGCAGCGAGGGGCCGTAGATGTCCGCGTCGAGGATGCCGACCGACGCGCCTTCGCTCGCCAGCGCCAGCGCGAGGTTCACGGCGGTCGTGCTCTTGCCGACCCCGCCCTTGCCCGATGCCACCGCGACGATGTTTTTAACGTTCGGCAATAGTTTGACGCCGCGCTGCACGGTGTGCGCCGCGATGGTCTGGGACACCTCGACGCGTGCGTTTGCCACGCCGGGTACGGCTTTCAGCGCGTCAGCGAACTGTGCGCGGATCGTTTCGAACTGCCGTTTGGCCGGATAGCCGAGTACCACCTCGAGGCTAACCGTGTCACCCTCCACGGCCACGTTCCTGATGTTCTTGGCAACCGCGTAGGGCTTGCCCGTGTTGGGGTCAGTGACGGCCGCGAGGGCAGCGTCGACCAAAGCCCGATCGATACTCATTGACACTCCGTGGGGAACACTTGCGGGGCGGCGGAATCCAAGCTTCGGCCACACGCCGGATTTTGAAAAAAATTGTTAGACAGCATTGCTAAAACCAGGCTTGCCGTGCACCCTTCGGGCAGGCGGAACGCCATGGGGTCGCATCGCTGCGTACTTCAGTCATCATTGTAGTGGCTGGCGCCAAGCCTTGCCGGAAGACCCTTCTCCACTGTCGGACCGGGACCAGGGAAGACGCAGGATTCTCGTATTGTCGACTTGCGCACTTTACGGCTGTCACGTCCGGCGGATAGATTTATCGCTTCCACCTGCTTCACTCAAGAGGAATCAAAAAATGAATGCAAAAATCATGACTCGCTTTGCCGTTTTCGCCGTGGCCGGTTCGCTGCTGGCAGGCTGCGCAACCCAACAAGGCACTAATACGGCCGTCGGCACGGGCGTGGGCGCCGCCACCGGCGCGGCGATCGGCGCGATCTTCGGCGGCGGCAAGGGCGCGGCGATCGGCGCGGGCGCCGGCGCGGCGGTCGGCGGCATCACCGGCTACAACTGGCAAGCCATTCACAACAAGCTGTCGGGCGCCACCAAGGGCACCGGCACGCAGATCACCGAGCAGCCGGACGGCTCGCTCAAGCTGAACATCCCGAGCTCGGTCACGTTCGACACCAACAGCTACGCGGTCAAGCCGTCGTTCACGCCGGTACTGGATCAGCTGACGCAGACCATGCAGCAGAATCCGGAACTGATCGCCCAGGTGATCGGCTACACGGATAGCACGGGTCAGCCGGCTTATAACCAGACGCTGTCGGTCAACCGCGCGGAAAGCGTGACGGGCTATCTGGGGCAACGCGGCGTCGCGCCGCAACGCCTGTCGGCATCAGGCATGGGCCAGAACCAGCCGGTCGCTGACAACAACACCGAAGCCGGCCGTGCAGCAAACCGCCGCGTGGAAATCTATCTGCGCGCCACGGCTCAGCACGCCACGCAATAAGGGCACAGCCTGAAAGAGGATGATGCCACCGGGCGTCAGGCTTTTGCCGCTGGCGTCCGGTACGTCGTAAAAAGCGGAGGAAAGAGAATCTCGCATGAGAACGAAAAAAATTTCGAACTCTGCCGAAAATCCGCGGTCTGTCTTTACGGTACGTGGCTGGCGAAGCCGGCGCGTCACCATTCTCCTCTTGTCGTTGTTGCTCCGGGGTTAATAGCCCCGGTTTTTTTTGGGCGCTCGCTTTTCGCCCCCGAGGAAGTCCCCTTGCGGGACAAAGCTGCCCACGCCAGCAACCGCCCAGCCGAGGCGCCCCAGCCCGCGCAGGGTGCCTGCCCTGCTAGAATCAACGTTTCGTCCCACCGCAGGCTCCCACCATCCTTATGTCAGCACCCGCAACCGATCTCTCCGCAGGCGCGCCGTCAGGCCGTCGCCAGGTTCTCGTCACGTCGGCCCTTCCGTATGCGAACGGGCAAATCCATATTGGCCATCTGGTCGAATATATCCAGACGGACATCTGGGTCCGGACGTTGCGAATGCACGGGCACGAGGTCTACTACGTGGGCGCTGACGACACGCACGGCACGCCGGTCATGCTGCGCGCGGAGAAGGAAGGTCTGACGCCGAAGCAGCTGATCGACCGCGTCTGGCAAGAGCACAAGCGCGATTTCGACAGCTTCGGGATTTCGTTCGACAATTACTACTCGACCGATTCCGAAGAGAATCGCGTGCTGAGCGAATCGGTCTACCTTGCGCTCAAAGACGCCGGCCTGATCGAAGCGCGCGACATCGAGCAGGCATACGACCCCGTCAAGGAAATGTTCCTGCCGGATCGCTTCATCAAGGGCGAATGCCCGAAGTGCGGCGCCAAGGATCAATACGGCGACAGCTGCGAAGTATGCGGTTCGACTTACCTGCCGACCGAACTGGTCAATCCGTATTCGGTCGTTTCGGGCGCCACGCCGATTCGTAAGACCTCGACGCACTACTTCTTCCGCCTGTCCGATCCGCGCTGCGAGAATTTCCTGCGCGCGTGGGTCAGTGGCCTCGCGCAGCCGGAAGCCACCAACAAGATGCGCGAATGGCTCGGCGACGCCGGCGAAGCCAAGCTCGCCGACTGGGACATCTCGCGCGACGCGCCGTATTTCGGCTTCGAGATTCCAGGCGCGCCGGGCAAGTATTTCTACGTGTGGCTGGACGCACCGGTCGGCTACTACGCGAGCTTCAAGAACCTCGCCGAAAAGCGCGGCCTCGATTTCGACGCGTGGGTTCGCAAGGGTTCCACCGCGGAGCAGTACCACTTCATCGGCAAAGACATTCTGTATTTCCACACGCTGTTCTGGCCGGCCATGCTCGAATTCTCGGGCCACCGCACGCCGACCAACGTGTTCGCGCACGGCTTCCTGACGGTAGACGGCGCAAAGATGTCGAAGTCGCGCGGTACCTTCATCACCGCGCAAAGCGTGATCGACACGGGCCTCAATCCGGAATGGCTGCGCTACTACTTTGCCGCCAAGCTGAACAGCACGATGGAAGATCTCGACCTCAACCTCGACGACTTCCAGGCGCGCGTAAACAGCGATCTGGTCGGCAAATACGTGAACATCGCGAGCCGCGCGGCCGGCTTCCTGATCAAGCGTTTCGACGGCCGCGTGCAGGACAGCGCGATGCAACACCCGCTGCTCGCCACGCTGCGTGCCGCCGTGCCGCAAATCGCCGCGAACTACGAAGCGCGCGAGTACAACCGCGCGCTGCGTCAGACCATGGAACTGGCCGACGCGGTCAATGCATACGTCGATACCGCCAAGCCGTGGGATCAGGCGAAAGATCCGGCGAACGCAGTCGCGTTGCACGAAACCTGCAGCGTGAGTATCGAGGCGTTCCGTCTGCTGTCGCTGGCGCTTAAGCCGGTGTTGCCGAAGCTGGCGGAAGCCGTCGAAGCCTTCCTCGGCATCGAGCCGCTGGTCTGGGCCGACGCGAACGTGCCGTTGAGCTCCACCCGTCCGATCAACGCGTACAAGCATCTGATGACGCGCGTCGATCCGAAGCAGATCGAGGCGCTCGTCGCAGCGAATCGCGACTCGCTGCAAGCCACGCCGGAAGCTGCGGCGCCGGCGGATGCAAAGGCCAAGTCGAAGGCAGCGAAAGCAGTCGTCGCCGACAAGGACGAAACGCCGGACATCATCTCGATCGACGACTTCGCCAAGATCGATCTGCGCATCGCGAAGATCGTCGACTGCAAGGCGGTGGAAGGCTCGGACAAGTTGCTGCAACTGACGCTCGACGTCGGCGAAGAGAAAACGCGCAATGTGTTCTCGGGCATCAAGTCGGCTTATCAGCCGGAGCAACTGGTCGGCAAATTGACGGTGATGGTCGCGAACCTCGCACCGCGCAAGATGAAGTTCGGCCTGTCCGAAGGGATGGTGTTGGCGGCCTCCTCGACTGACGAGAAAGCCGAACCGGGCCTGTACGTGCTCGAACCTGATAGCGGCGCGAAGCCGGGCATGCGCGTGAAATAAAGCGCGCGGCGTCGAACGCTGCAGGCATCAACAAAAACGGCATGCTCTAAAAGGCGTGCCGTTTTTTTATGCCGTGGCGCTGCTCAGACCGCTCTAACCAACGCCGCCACGATCACCACCGGACCCGATCGAAGCGCCGCGTATAAAGCAGCTCGAGCCCGTCGAATGTGCCTCCATACGCCGCGACCGACCAATAGCGCGTCAGGTTGACGGTCGCCTTGATCGCATTGCTCGCCGACTGCAGACCCTGTTCGTAACCGATCACGAGCCACTCGTTGATCGCCTTCGACACCATCACCACTTGCGGATCGGTCAGCCCGACTTCGCTTCGGCCGATCGAAAACTCATCGAGCCCGAAGGTCTGCGCAATCCGTTTACCGCTTGCACTGCCGAGCAACGCGAGCGCCGTCGTCATAGTGCTTTGCTGACCGAGGTTATTGCCCTGATCCGTGCCGTGTCCAAACAGCAGCCACGAGAGCTTTTCGTTATCCGGCACGTTTGGCTCGGAGATCAGCTTCGCCACCGGGAACTGAACCGTGCCCGTGACCTGCACGCCCGCCTCGACCTGCTGATTGCGGCGCATTGCCAGGATGTTGATGCCCGGATTGGCGACCGGACCGTTGAACGTGAAGAAGCCGTTCTCGATGTTGAGCTTGCGGCCGAACGCGGTATAGGTCGAGCCCTGCGTCACGCGGACATTGCCGACCGCGCGCAACGGCAGGTTCGGCGCGCTCATCGCGGTGATCGTGCCGCTCAGGCCGAGGTCCGCGCCCATGCCGCGGAAACGGAAGCTGTTGCCGAGACTGATGTCGATATTGGCGCGTGGCGCAAACGGGCCGATCGGCTTGTTCGTGCCCGCCACCTGCGGCGGTGGCCGCTCGCCTGCCACCGTACCGTCCGGACGCACCACCACCACATCGTCGCCGAGTTTCGGCGCGGACTGCTCCGGCATATCGAACAGCGCGTGATCGACCACGAATTTGCCGTTGATCGCCATGCCGCCCTCTGCCCCGCCGTTTGCCACGCTCGCGCTACCGGACAGCGACAGATTGCGGTCCGGCGCCGCGAACAACTCCAGCTTATCCGCGACGATGCTAGCGGACAGATTCGGCTGGTCACCATCCAGACGCACACGGCCGGTTGCGCGCAGCGTGCCGCTCGCGCCGTGAAACTCGACCTGCTGGAAATCCACCAGATTTTGCGAGAGCGCGATGCGCACCACGCCGTCCTTCAACTGCACGCCCTGGTCGACCATCGTCGCCGACAAACCGTCGCCGAGCAGCGACCCCGTCAGGTTGGGCTTGGCGACCGTGCCGCCGAGCGCGAGCTTGAGCGCGAGGTGGCCGTCCAGCAGATAACTCGGGCCGAACAGGCCGCCGGTCGTTTTCAGCGATGGCACGTTCGCAATGATGTTGCCGCTCACCACGCCCTCTTCGTTGACGCTCAGGAAGCCGTCACGCATCACGAGCGTGGTATGCGCGTCGGCGTCGATCACGCCGATCCGGCTGGCCTGCGCGTGAATGGTCGCATTCAGCCGGTTGCCACCACTGAATTCGGCGCGCGCGCTCATATCGGTGATGCCCAGCGAGGCCAAACCGCGACCGATTTCGACTGTGACATCGCCGCCGCGACGCTTCAACTGAATGTGGCCGCTCGCGGTGCTGCCAAGCGCGAAATCCCAGTCGCCGTCGAACACCAGATCGGTTTTGACGGCCGGCGGCGCGCCGGTGATCTCGTGCCGCAAATCCTGCAGGCGCGCGAGCGAAACGTCGGTCAAGGTGCCCGCGGACTGGATCTTGCCATGGTCGAAAGCGAACGATTTCAGGCTCAGCACCGCGCCTTCGAGCGTGAGGCGTGTCGCGCCGAGCGTCAGGCGGCTCGGCCCGGCGCTCACGGCGAGCGGTGACTCGAGATTCAGCGCCGGTGTACCGCGGTTCTGCAGGCGGGTCACGGTGCCGTCCCAGCGCGTGCCGTCGCGTGCTTCGGTCAGCTTGCCGTTGGCCGCGAGCGTCAGATCGAGCGGACGGTCCTGCAGTTTGCCGGTGGCCGCCGCCTCCAGCGTATGGTTGGCGCGCGTGCCGGACAGGCGCGCGGTGAGCGTGGTGAGATCGGCGCCGCCGGCGCTGAGATTGCGCGCGTCAGTCGTGAAGACGAGCGCGCCGTTCGCGCCGTCGCGCAATTCGGCGTGGCCTTCCGCATGGCCGATGCGGTTACTGCTGAACACCACACTGTCTGCCTTGTAGTTCAGCACGACATTCGGATGCGCAAACGAGCCGGTGACGTCGCCATCCGCGGCGATGAGACCGGCGAGGCCAAAACCGAGGCGCTCGAGTTCCGGCGCATCGACGCGAAAACGCAGCCGGTCGCCGCGCGCGCCGAAGCTGCCCTGCAAATCCACCTGATTGCCCGCCACCGAGAGATTCGCGCGGCTCGGCAGAATCCGCGAGCCGGCTAGCTGGACCACGCCGCCGCCCGTCAACGGCAAGCCGTCGTAGACGCTCGGACCGAGTTTGAATTCGGCCTTGGTGGTAAAGACCGGACCGAGCATGCCGGCCGCGGTAAGCGTGCCGTTCACGCGCGCCTCGATCTTGTGGGCCGGCGGCGCGGCACGCATGGGCGGCGGCGCTTTGCGTTGAACCACTTCAGTCCGCACCGCGGCCTTGGCCGTGTTTTTTACTGCGGCGGCGGCTTGGTCGCCAGGGGACGCGCTTTTCGCACCGGCCGTACTGCCCGCTTCTGCCACGCCTTGTGCGGCTTGCTTGCTTTTGGCCTTGTTCGCCTTGGGCGCCGGGCCCGTTACCGGCGTGCGCGACGGCATCTGCGAAGTCAGCGTCAACGGATCGAAATCGGTCAGTTGCGCTTTCAGGTTGTAGGTGGAATTGGCGTCGTGCTTGAGTGCGCCGGACAGATCGATGCGGCCTTTACCCGACGTGACACGAACGTCGTTGAAGCTCATTCGCGCGGGGTCGAAGGTCACCTTGCCTTGCGCGCGCAATCCTGCTTTCGGGTCGGCGAGATCGAGGGTCAGGCTTTGCACGTCGTCGTTCAGACGGATGCCGATCGGACCGGAAAACTGGGTGGGCCGCACGGTTGCTTCGAGGGCGTTCAGGTCGAGCCCGGCGACTTGCAGATCGAACTGGCCGCGCTTGCCGGTCAGCGCGCCGCCGCCGGTGAGCGTGGCGCTCTTCACGAGCCGCACCTTCAGGTTCGAGATGCGTTGCGCCTGGGCGTCGAGGCGCACGTCTGCGTTGGCATCGATCACAGGCAGCAGGTTCTGGTCTATCGCACCCGGTTTGGCGTTGACGATCGAAACATGGCCGGCGACAGCGAACCCCGCTGCGGTTTTTGCTGCTGCATCGGTGTTGACGCCGCCTTTGCCGTTTTTGACAACGTGCGGCTCGGCTATACCGGTAGCGCTGCTGGCACCGCCGGTGCTCACGGCGCCGGAAGCGCTGGCGGAACTCGCCGTATTCGACGCGCCGGCAACACTCACCCCGCTGGCCCCACTGGCAGCACCCAACGTCACCGCACCAGTTGCGTCCTGCCCCACCGGCTGCAGTTCAGCGCGCACCGCCAGATCCGCCAGCGGCGCGCCCGGCGCAAACGCCTGCGGATTGATGTGGTCGAAAGTCAGCGTGGCGCGTTGCAACGGCACGTCGCCGAACGGCGTGGCCTCGACCCGGGCATGGCCGGCGAGCTTCAGGCCGCTGGCATCGAGTTCGGCGACGAGATTCTCCAGCGAGCCGCTCAGATGGCCACCCACCTGCACCGCCTCGTTGTTAACCTTGCCGGAATAGCCAACATCGCCGCTCAGCGGAAACGGCCGTACCCCGTCGAGCTTCGCCGCCGCCGTCACTGCGCCGAACGGCGTGTCCAGCCGCTCGATCGCGGCCTCATGGTGCCGGCCGTCGCTGCGGCCATGAAACATGAAACGGGACAGCTCGGTCGTCGACCCGCCCTCGCGCAACAGCAGTTTGTCGACCTGCACGTCACGCACTTCAAGTTGCATCGGCAAGCGCAAGTCTTGCGGCAGTGTCAACGGTCCGCTGCTGCTCGACGACGAAGCACCGACACGGGCGTCGATCGTACCGATATGCAGATAATCGATCGTGAAGCGCCAAGGCCGGTGCGTCAGTTCCCAGCCGCCGGCCACACGGTCGATCTGGATGTCAGTGCCGCTTCCATCGAGACTGCGCCAGCGCACCTGCCGTAGCTGCACGCCCTTCGAGAGCGCGCCGCTCTCCAGCGTGCCGGTCAGCTTGCCGCCAAGCAGTTTGACGGCAGCCTGCCACGCGTAAGCCGTCCCGCGCTCCGTCGTCAGCGCGCCGTACAGCAGGCCGAGCGCCACAGCCACCAGCAACACCAGCACGGCGAGCGTCCACGCAAGCGTTTTCAGCAGCAATCGGCCGCGACGGCGCTGCGGTTGCGGCGCGTCGGGCGATGGCTGCTGTCCGGGCGGGGGAGCGCCGGGCGGCTGCGTGGGTGGCTGGGCGGAAGCGTCCGTGGTCATGCGTGGATCATGTCAAGGCAGGTTTCCATCAGAAGGCGATACCGAGCGTCAAATACGGCCGCACGCTCCTGTTGCGGATCCCGTAGGCGACATCGACATTGACCGGGCCGACCGGGCTGCGCCAGCGCGCCCCGACACCGACGCCGGGATAAAAGACTCTCTCGCTCCACGTATCCGTAGCCGTGCCGACGTCGAAGAACGCCGCTGCACCCCAGTCGTGACTGAACCAGTGCTGATATTCGGCCGCCGCCGTCACGAGATATTTTGTGGGCAGCACCGAACCGTCGACGTTATTACCAATGCTCTGATAGCTGTAGCCACGTATCGAATTCGAGCCACCCGCGCGGAACAGCAGCGAAGCCGGAATACCGCTCGAACTGCCGCTCGTGAACACGCCGCCGAGTTCGGCACGGAACAGCACCAGGTCTTCCTTGCCGATCGGCAGGTACTGCTGGCCACGCGCGTAGCCGCGCGCGAACGTCTGATCGGTCAGCAGGCCTTTGACCGCGAAGCCCGCTTCAACGTGAATCAGGTTGCCCGAGCGTGGGAACAGCGGGTCGTCGGTATCGCGGCGGGTCCACGACCATGACGGCACCAGCGCGCGGCTGGTGGTCGGCGCGGCCGCGTTCTGGTCGAGCCGGTCCTGGTAATAAAGGATCGAGTAGTTGTAGTCGATGAATTGCGACGTCCGGGCCCGCTGCACACCGCCGCGGATACTGTAGATGCGTGTGTCGGACACGTCGGTCGTGGTGTAGGAAGCCAGCACGCTATTGGTCCACGCGCGCGGCCCCGGCGGCATCGCGAGCTGAATTTGACCGTACTGCTGGATCTGGTCGAGACGACCCTCGACCGTGAACGGCCACGCTTTGCCGAATGTGTCGAGATACGAATACGAACCCTGGATCAACGGGCCGTTGTCGGTCGAATAACCCACCCCGCCGCGGATGCTGTTGTACGGATACTCGGACACCTTCACGTGCACCGGCGTCTCGACCGGCTTGGCCGGATCGCTATCCACGTCGATCGCAACGCTCGCGTAGTACGGCGTGTTCTGCAACTGCCGCTGCAATTCCGCGACGCGCTGCACGTCGTAGACATCGCCGGCCGAAATCGGATTCACGTCGTCGACGATCTGTGCTGGATAGCGCCGCGTGCCGGATACGTCGAGTTTGCCCATCGTGAATGTCGGGCCACTGTCATACGTCACCGACAGTTTCGCTTCGTGCGTACGCGGGTCAATCCGCGCCTCGGAGTGGTAGATCTTCGCGCCCAGGTAACGGCGTGCCTGCAACGCCTTGAGCGACGCGTTTTTCGCGTCGTCCCAGCCGCCTTGCGAAAACGGATCGCCTTCATGCAGCGAAAACGCGAAGCGCGTGGCGTTTTCCTGCGCCGGGTCTTCGGTCAGCACCGGGCCGCGAAACGACAGCGAAATCGACGTGATGAGGGTTTGCGGGCCGGGATCGACGCTCACTGTCACGCGTTTCTGGTCGTCGACGGTTCGCACGTCGGTACGCACGACCGGCGTGAAGTAGCCCTGCGTGGCGGCCAGATCGCGCACCTGCTGGGGGATGGCGGTCATCAGAAATTCGAACTGGTCGTCGCTGATGTCGGGACGCTTGGCGAACCGCGCCACATCCAGGTGCGCTTCGAGCAGCTTGCGAAGCGAGCGCGGCGTGGCTTCGATATCGACCTTGTAGCTGGCGGCCGCGCGCCGCGCCGCGTGTGCGTCGACCGTGGCAAGCATGAGCATGACGATGCCGAACGCCAGCCACGCGCGCAGCCAGCGCCGAATGGGCGTCATAGGCCCGCGCTCGTCACCGGTTTTGCCGAGCCGCACACGCGGCGCTTCGATCGCACACCCCGCCAAACAGGACCTCCGGCCGTGGTTGATGAATTCTGTCGCTCAGGCTCGCCGTGGCGGCCGAAGCTCGCTATTTGACCACATCGGCGAAGCCGCGATATCTCAAAAAAGGGAGGGACCGCCGACGCAACCGGCGAATCCGAAACCGCCCCGCCGGCCACGCGCCCGCCTTTGACGCATCGCAGCAATGCGGGTTCCGGGCATTTTTGCATGCCGGCCGCTCATGCCGGCCTCCGTTTTTCGACCACGCGCGGCGCATGCGGTAAAATTATGGAATAGCAGCGATGCCGCGCGGGTTTCCGCCTGTTCCCGCCTGGCAGCCGCCATTCCCCAAACCACGGACGTCTAGCCATGTATCAATCGGACATCACGCAGTTCCTGAACCAGCTCAAGCAACAAAAACCGAACCTGGAAGCTGAGCAGCGCCGTGGCCGGTCGCTGCTGTGGGACAAACAGCCGATCGACCTCGAAGAACGCGCCGAGCAGAAAGCCTCGCGCGTTGAGCAGACGCCTTACTCGTACTATCAAAACTTCTAAGCGCGTGAGTCACGCCGACGAGGCGAAGGGCGCCACGCCGGGGCCCGACGCCGCGCTTGCCGCGCCCGCCACCGATTCCACGCCGGACACCGTTGACGGCATTGCTTTCGCACGCCTGTACGGGGAACCGCTCTTCAAGCTGCCGACGGATCTGTACATTCCGCCAGACGCGCTCGAGGTGTTTCTCGAAACGTTCGAAGGCCCGCTGGATCTGTTGCTGTACCTGATCCGCAAGCAGAACTTCAACGTGCTCGACATCCCGATGGCGGACGTCACGGTCCAATACCTCGGCTATGTCGACCAGCTGCGTCAGACCAATCTCGAACTCGCGTCCGAGTATCTGCTGATGGCCGCGATGCTGATCGAGATCAAGTCGCGCATGCTGTTGCCGGTCAAGAAGGCCGATAGCGGCGACGAAGCCGAAGATCCGCGTGCAGAACTGGTCCGCCGCCTGCTCGAATACGAGCAGATGAAGCTCGCCGCCCAGCGTATCGACCATCTGCCGCAGCTTGGCCGCGATTTCCTGCGCGCCGAGGTGTATATCGAGCAAAGCATCACGCCGCGCTTTCCGGATGTGGATAGCGAAGACCTGCGCGCCGCGTGGGCCGACGTGATCAAGCGCGCCAAGCTCGTCCAGCATCACAAGATTTCGCGCGAGGAATTGTCCGTGCGCGAGCATATGAGCGCGATCCTGCGGCGACTGCAGAACGCGCGCTTCGTGGAGTTCTCGGATCTGTTCGACACAAGCAAGGGCGTGCCGGTGGTCGTGGTCAATTTCATCGCCATGCTCGAGTTGTGCCGCGAGTCGCTCGTCGAAATCACCCAGGCCGAGCCGTTCGCACCGATCTATGTGCGCCTCGCCTATCTGCCGGCCTGAAGCCGCCAAATGGGGTTTGCGTGCACCATTGCTACCGCAGCCTCCCCGTTTCGGTGGGTGCGCCCCGGGAACAAATCCACTACAATCCGGCGCTCCGAACCTGTCATCACCGGTGAGGCCGCGGGTCACGCGAAAATCTGAGTTTTTGCGCCAACCGGGTCTCGCGCCGCGCGAGGAAATCCCTGTCCGATCATGAAAGTCATCAGCTCGATCCATGAATTGCGCGACCAGTTGCGCGGCCAGAATCGCACCGCCTTTGTGCCGACCATGGGCAATCTGCATGAGGGCCATCTGTCGCTGATGCGCCTCGCGCGCCAACACGGCGATCCGGTGGTGGCGAGCATCTTCGTCAACCGCCTGCAGTTCGGCCCGAACGAAGATTTCGACAAATACCCGCGCACGCTCGAAGCCGACATCGACAAGCTGCAGAAAGAAGGCGTCTACGTGCTGTTCGCGCCGACGGAACAGGATCTGTACCCGCAGCCGCAGGAGTACCGCGTGCATCCGCCGCACGATCTGGGCGATATCCTCGAAGGCGAATTCCGGCCTGGGTTCTTCCAGGGCGTGTGCACCGTGGTGATGAAGCTGATGTCGTGCGTGCAGCCACGCGTCGCGGTGTTCGGCAAGAAGGATTACCAGCAGTTGATGATCGTGCGCAGCATGTGCCACCAGTTTGCGCTGCCGACCGACATCATCGCCGCCGAAACCGTTCGTGACACCGATGGCCTCGCGCTCAGCTCGCGCAACCGCTTTCTGGAGGCGGCCGAGCGCGCTGAGGCGCCGGTGCTGGCCGCCGAACTCAATCGCGTACGCGATGCGGTGCTCGCCGGCAATCGCGACTTCGCAAAACTCGAACAGGCGGCGATGGCGACGCTCGCTGCGCGCGGCTGGCAGCCGGATTACATCGCCGTGCGCAAGCGCTCGAATCTGCTGCCGCCAGGCCCGCAAGACGCGAACGCGGAGTTGGTCGTGCTGGCGGCCGCCAAGCTCGGCACCACCCGTCTCATCGACAACCTCGAAATCTGAAGCCGTCTTAGGCTGCGCAAACACGCATTAG
>NZ_WOEY01000082.1 GCF_013177695.1 Paraburkholderia solitsugae
CATTAGAAGCACAAGGGATTGGTCATGCAACGAAACATGCTGAAGTCGAAAATCCACCGCGTCGCGGTCACGCACTGCGAACTGCACTACGAAGGCTCGTGCGCCATCGACGAGGACTTACTGGAAGCCGCGAATATCGTTGAAAACGAGCGGATCGACATCTGGAACATCAACAACGGCGAGCGTTTCTCGACGTACGCGATCAAAGGCGAACGCGGCAGCGGCATGATTTCGCTGAACGGCTCGGCCGCGCGGCGCGCGCAGTTGGGCGATCTGGTGATCATCGCGGCGTTCGCGGTGGTCGACGAAGCGGAACTGAAAGCAGGTTGGAAACCGGATCTGGTGTTCGTCGACGACAACAACAAGATCAAAGGCAGCCGCGATCACGTGCCGACCCAGAACTGGACCTGAGCTGGCCTTTCGCGGCACGGTTCCATGTAGCGGGCGGCCACGCCGCCTGCTGATTCATATCAAGCCTTCTTGCCGGCGCCGTTGGTCCATTGGATAATCGGCTGCCACTGCTCCAGATCCTTCTCCACGCGGCTTTTCGCGACGTCCCACAAGGTCAGGCCGTGCGCCGCCAGTTGCACGTAATTCTGCGTGTCGCGCAGGTAACCCAGCACCGGCAGCTTCAATCCCTCGACAAAGCGATGCAGTTGCTCCGCTGAACGCGTGCGCGCGTCGACGCGCATGCCCACCACACCGATCTCGATTGCGCCTTTCCTGACCGCCTTCTCCTTCGCCAGCCGCTCGAGAAAATCCTGGGTGGCGAGAATATCGAACATTGACGGCTGCAGCGGCACGATCACCTTGTCGGCCAGATCCAGCGCGATATTCAGGCGGTTGCCATGCAACCCGGCCGGCGTGTCGATGACCGCGTGTTCCAGCCCTCTGGGCGGTTTGGCGGGGTTTTCAAGGTCGACCTCCCAAGTCTCGATGGCCGGCAACGCAGGCGGCCGCAGCGACAGCCACGCGTGCGCGGACTGCTGTCTGTCCATGTCCGCCAGCGCGATCCATTCCCCTTGCGACGCGAAATAGCCGGCCAGATTGGTGGACAGCGTGCTTTTTCCCACGCCGCCCTTCGGATTCGCCACCACGATCACCGTCATGAATTCTCCCGGAAAGAAGGCTGGGCGTCGCCAGCCGGTTTGCCGCGCAGTTTGCTCTGACTTGCGCCGATGTGTCCTGATCCGAGCCGGTTTCAGGTTCGCCCATCGATCCAGCCGTTGATAATATCGACAAATGCACCGGGGCCGAAGCCCCCAAACGGCTATTGACTGCCCTTCATCACTGTTTTTTTCCATCGAGGACCCCAATCTCATGAGCAAACTCCGTCCGGAATACACCGCCGAGCGCCTGCATGAACGCCAGAAGGGCAAGCTGCCCGGCTTGCTGGGCGTGCATGTTCTGGCGCTGGAGCAAGGCACCCTGACCGCGGAATTGACCGTGCGCGATGAATTGCTGGCGCCGAACGGCTTTTTGCATGCCGCCACCGTGATCGGCCTCGCCGATACCGCCTGCGGCTATGCATGCCTCGCGCATCTGCCCGAGACGGCACGCAATTTCACGACCGTCGAGCTGAAAAGCAATTTTCTCGGCACAGCGACGGAAGGCACGATCCGCGCGGTCGCCAAGGCCGTGCATCTGGGCCGCAGCACGCAGGTGTGGGACGCCACCGTCACCGATCCGAACGGCAAGACGATGGCGCTGTTTCGCTGTACGCAGATGGTGTTGTATTGACTGACGCGGGGGCGCGGCGAACGGCTCGACGTGCCTTGGCTTAGCGCCAACAAAAAAAGCACGCGGCCTGACGGCGCGTGCTTTTTTGTCGTCCGGCGAGGCGGAGTGTCGGAATGCCGGTGCGGCCGGATGGCTTGATGCCTGGGCGCTTTGCCGGTTTGAGGTTTTACGGGTGTGCCAGATCTGGCACACCGCCCGCACGGCCGCTCGAACGTATCAGGCGGCCACTGCGCGTGGCGCCTTCGCACTGCTCAGCGCCAGCGCGCCGCCGCCGAGCAGCGACTGCACCGCCAAGGTCACCGCCCAGAAGGCCGGATATTCCCAGCCGCCGTTCGGCGACGCGAACCCCCAGCCGTTGTGCAGATGCGCCGACATCGCGCCGAGCATGAACGGCAGCAGCACCAGCGCAACCCAGCGGACCTGCACGCCGAGCAGCAGCGCGATACCGCCGATCAATTCGACGAACGCCGTCACGTAGCCGAGCCAACCCGGCAAGCCGAGTGAGACGAAAAACTGCGCCGTTCCCGGCAGCGTGAAAACAAAGATCTTTTGCAGACTGTGCGCGAGATACAGGACACCCAAGGCAAGGCGAAGTAGCAAAGCGGCCAGATCGGCGGAGCGGTTCGAGTTCATGACGAGTCCTTTATGAGGGAAACGGCCCGCATCGGCCGTCGATGTCAAGACTGTATTCGAACCATACAAGGTGAAAAACTGCTTTGCAGGCTTTGATTACTTCCCAATAGGATTTAATTGACACCATCCGGTTGATCTTCGTTAGCCAATTGCAGCAAAAAGCTTTGAGAGATCGAGGTGCTCGGCGAGCGTGTCGGCGAGGCGTTCCAGCGACGCCTCACGCAGCGCCGGGTAGTCGATTGTCTCGGCGTCGCTTAAGCCCGCCCACGCCAGCAGTGCGGCGCACGCGGCCGGCGTGTCGAACAGACCGTGCACGTAAGTGGCGAGGATCTGGCCATCGGCCGAGATCGCGCCGTCGGGATGAGCGTCGCCCGCAGCGCCCAACTGCAGCGCGGGCGAGCTGAGCGCCGGACCTTGCGTCTCGCCCATGTGAATCTCGTAGCCGGAGACCTCCGGTGAACCGGGCAATGCGAGACGCCCCGTCACGTTCTTGAGCGTTTTTTCGCGCGTCAGCGCCGTCGAATAATCGAGCCAGCCGAGGCCCGCGCTCGTTCCAGGCGCGCCTTCCACGCCGTGCGGGTCGGCCACTTCGCGTCCGAGCATCTGCATGCCGCCGCAAATCCCGATGATGCGGCCGCCGTAGCGTAGATGCCGTTGCAGCACGGCATCCCAGCCTTGCGCGCGCAGAAAGGCCAGATCGCCCGGCACATTCTTCGAACCGGGCAGGATGATCAGATCGGCCGGCGGAGGCGGCGTACCGCTTCGCACGTAATGAAAATCGACCTGCGGATGCGCGCGCAGCGCGTCGAAATCGGTGTGATTGCTGATGTGCGGCAACACTGGCACGACCACCCGCAGCATCCGCCCCGTATCACCGCTGTGCGCGGCGCGCAGTTCGGGCGGCAGCATGTCTTCGGCGTCGAGCGTCAGACCGTGCAGGTAGGGCACCACGCCAAGTACCGGCTTGCCGGTCTTCGCTTCTAGCCAGTCGAGCCCGGGCTTGAGCAAACTGATGTCGCCGCGAAAGCGGTTGATGATGAAGCCACGCACACGCGCCTGCTCGCTTTCCGACAGACATGCGAGCGTACCGGTCAGATGCGCGAACACCCCGCCGCGGTCGATGTCGGCCACCAGCACGACCGGACAGTCGACCGCTTCGGCGAAACCCATGTTGGCGATATCGCGGTCGCGCAGATTGATCTCGGCGGGACTCCCCGCGCCTTCGACAAAAATCGTGTCGTACGCCGCTTGTAGACGCGCATACGATTCCAGAACGGCCTCGAACGCGACCGGCTTGTAGTCGTGATACGCGCGTGCATCGAGATTCATGCGCGCCTTGCCGTGGATGATCACTTGCGCGCCACGGTCGCTCGTCGGCTTGAGCAGTACGGGGTTCAGATCGGTGTGCGCGGCGATGCCCGCGGCCACCGCCTGCAAGGCCTGCGCACGGCCGATCTCGCCGCCATCGACCGTCACCGCGCTGTTGAGCGCCATGTTCTGCGGCTTGAATGGCGCGACCCGCACGCCGGCGCGGCGCGCGAGGCGGCACAAACCCGCGACGAGCGTGCTCTTGCCCGCATCGGACGTGGTGCCCTGAATCATCAGCGTGCCGCGCGGCACAGGTACGGCGTCATGCGGGGTCGAAAACGTGGTCACAGAATGTCGGGTCCGGCGGTGAATGGGCAATAAACGCGGGCAATGAACGCGGCATTATCCCATCGTGCCGGCACGCGCTGCACGCCGGTACAATCACGCGATGATTCCCCGCGACCTCACCTTCGTTCTCGGCGGCGCCCGTTCGGGCAAGAGCGTGCACGCCGAACAACTGGCGAACGACAGCGCCCTCCCCGTCACGTACATCGCCACCGCGCGCACGGCCGACGACGCCGAATTCAGCGCGCGTATCGCGCATCATCGCGAGCGGCGTCCGGCGCATTGGGCTTTGCACGAAGCCGACGTCGATCTGGCCGCCGCCGTGACGCAAATCGACGCGCCCGGCCATTGCATTCTGATCGACTGCCTGACGCTGTGGCTCGCCAATCTGCTGTGCCCACCTGACGGCGACGGCTTGCCGGTCGATCATTATCACGCGCACTTTGCCGCTTTCGAAGCCGCGCTCATCAACGCCCGAGGCAAGATCATCGTGGTCAGCAATGAAATCGGCCTGGGCGTGGTGCCGCTCGGCGCGGAAACACGGCTCTATGTCGACGAACTCGGGCGGCTCAATCAGCGCATCGCCGCGTTGAGCACGCACGTCACCATGATGGTCGCGGGCTTGCCGCTCGCCCTGAAAACAGCAGGTCGCGCGTGATGCTGTCGCTTCCTCTGATCGTTACCCTGGCAACGGCGGGCGTCGCCGTCGACCGCTGGCTCGGTGAACCGCGCACCGCCCATCCGCTGGTCGGCTTCGGCACATGGGCGATGCGCCTCGAAACGCGCTACAACACCGGACGGCGCTTGCGGCTCAAGGGGCTGCTCGCGTGGTCGCTGGCCGTCATGCCGCCGGTGCTGATCGCCTGGGGGCTCGTCTCCGTACTGCCGTTTTTTGCAGCGTGCGCGGTGCATGTCGTGTTGCTGTGGTTCGCGCTCGGCGCACGCAGTCTGCACGATCACATTGCGCCGATCGCAGAGGCGTTGACGCAACGCGATCTCACGCAAGCGCGTTTGCTCACCGCGCGCATCGTCTCGCGCGAAACGGCTCACGCCGACGAAGCGGCACTGTCGCGCGCAGCCGTCGAATCGGCGCTCGAAAACGGCAACGACGCGATCTTCGGCGCGCTGTTCTGGTTCGCGATCGCGGGCGGTCCAGGCGCGCTGGGGTTTCGTCTGGCCAACACGCTCGATGCCATGTGGGGCTACCGCACGCCGCGCTATTTGCGCTTCGGCTGGGCCGCCGCGCGCATCGACGATGTGCTCAACTGGATTCCCGCGCGCCTCACCGCGGCCAGCTACGCGCTGCTCGGCGACACGCGCACTGCGCTGCATTGCTGGCGCGAACAGGCGCCGCGTTGGGATAGTCCGAACGCCGGGCCGGTCATGGCTTCAGGCGCCGGTAGTCTGAACGTGTTGATCGGCGGCCCCGCGGTTTATCACGGCACGCTCGAACATCGGCCGACGCTAGGTTTCGGACACCCCGCGAAGGCCAGCCATGTCACGGCGGCGTTGATGCTGGTCGAGCGCACGGTCATTCTCTGGCTGGCGGTGCTGATCGTGCTGGCTTTGCTGAGTGTGCCCTTTCATGGTTGATCGAACGGCGTGTCACCGGGCTGAACCCGGCACCGCGCTCAACGCCGTGGTCCACGGCGGCAATCTGCACGAAGCGGCTGAGCGTTACGGCATTCCGTACGCGCAATGGCTCGACCTGTCGACGGGTATCAATCCGCACGGCTATCCGGTGCCGCCGGTTCCAGCGGATGCCTGGCGCCGTCTGCCCGACGACGGCGACGGTTTTGCGGCCTGTGCCGCCCGTTACTATGGCGCGCCCGATGCCGCGCATGTTCTGCCCGTAGCGGGAAGCCAGGCGGCGATTCGCGCGCTGCCCTCGCTGCTGCCACGGGCCCGGGTTGGCATCGCGCCGCTCACGTACAGCGAATATGGTCCCGCATTCGCACGGGCAGGACACGAAGTCGTGCCACTGGATGTATCCTGGGACACTTTGCCCGACGCGCTCACCCATGTAGTCGTCGCGAATCCTAACAATCCGACCGCGGAGCATCTGAGCGCCGGCAAGCTGCTGCACTGGCATGCGCAACTCACCGCGCGCGGCGGCACGCTGCTGGTCGACGAGGCCTTCGCCGATGCGATGCCTTCGGCGTCGCTCGCGGCAAGCACCCATCTCGATGGGTTGATCGTGTTACGTTCGCCGGGGAAATTCTTCGGGCTCGCCGGCGTGCGCGCGGGCTTCGTACTCGGCGCGCCGGCTTGGCTCGACGCACTGCGTCGTACGCTCGGCGCGTGGACGGTCAGCGGACCGGCTCGCCATGCCGTCAAAGCCGCGTTCGAAGACGACCTGTGGCAACTGCAGATGCGTACCCGGCTCGATGCCGAAAGCTCCCGTCTGGTGAGTCTGTTGCATGCACAGGGTCTCGCCACGCACAGCACACCGCTCTTCGCGTGGACCGGCGACGCGCGTGCCGCCGCTCTGCATGAAGCATTGGCGCAACGCGGCGTGTGGACACGGCTCTTCACGGCATCAGGCAGCGTGCGTTTCGGGCTGCCTGCGAGCGACGCGGAATGGGCGCGCTTCGAAGCGAGTTTGCGCGAGGCGATTCGATGATTCGACGCCCACGCTTCGCTATCGCCGCAGCACTTTTCGCGAGCGCGGTGCATGCGTACGCCGCGATCACCGTCACCGACGACTCCGGTGCAACAGTCACACTGCCTGCTCCCGCACAGCGCGTCATTAGTCTCGCGCCGCATGTGACAGAACTGCTGTACGCCGCGGGCGGTGGCGCGAAAATGGTTGGCGCGGTGTCCTACAGCGACTATCCGGCTGAAGCGAAGCAACTGCCGCGCGTCGGCGACAACAAAGCGCTCGACCTCGAACGGATCGTCGCGTTGAAGCCCGACCTGATCGTCGTGTGGCGGCATGGCAATGCGCAGCGCCAACTTGATCGCCTGCGCGAGATGCATGTGCCGCTGTTCTTCAGCGAACCACATCACCTTGACGATGTTGCCGTATCGCTAACGAAGCTCGGGCAACTGCTCGGCACCTCGCCGACCGCCGATGCGGCGGCGGCGGCCTATCGTCGGGACATCGCACGGTTGCGCACGCAGTATGCGAGCCAGCCGCCTGTCAGTGTGTTCTATCAGGTGTGGGATCAACCGTTGATGACGCTCAACGGCGAACATATGGTCAGCGATGTGATTGCGCTATGCGGCGGCCGCAATGTGTTTGCGAAACTCGAACCGCTGGTGCCGACCGTCTCGACTGAAGCGGTGCTCGCAGCGAATCCGGAAGCGATCTTCACCGCCGCGCCCGGCGCGACCAAACCGGACACGACCCTGCCGCAACTCGATACATGGCGCGCGTGGCCGAGTCTGAAGGCGGTGGCAAACAACAATCTGTTCGCCATCGACGGCGATCTGATCAACCGGCCGGCGCCACGTATTGCGCAAGGGGCGAAGCAAATGTGCGAAGACCTGGAGCTGGCGCGTTCGCGGAGGAAGAGCGGCGCGCAGTGATGCCGCTGTGAAAGTTGTGAAGCAGGAAGTGAGTGCCGTGTTAGCGTGAGACGGCGTCTGCCCGCTTGAACGGCCAGTGCTCAAATTCGGAAAGTCGCAGCCGATAGCGCGCGACATTACCCAGATAGAGTTGATCGAGATCGGACTGGATCGCGTCGACGAACGAAGACATATCGCCCGCAGCCACCAGATTCTGTGCGAGTGCTTCGATCTCGCCGCGCGTGCCAGCAAGGCCGCCGCGAATCACCTCCTGCACCACCTGTATTAACGCATTGCGATATTTGAGGCGAAACGCATCCGGCTCGCCGATCGATTGTCGAATCGCCAGATAACGCTGACACGAGCGCTCGTACGCCCAGATGAAGACATCGCGCAACAACTCGACGCGATTGGCCTCGTACACACCGAGCGTACCGTCGACGTAGGCCTTTTCGGGAACGTCGATAAACGACAGCGGACACAGGTTCTGCCGAATCAGCGGGATATTCGCGGTCAGACGCGAGACCCGTTTGCTGACGTCTTCGAAGGGCTGCAGATACGGCAGGTGCACCATGCTGAAGAACGCCTGCTCGAAGGGGTCGTCGATCTGGGCGGCCTTGTTCAACACCGCATCGAAGCATTCCGCGATCTGCTGAGGCACGGCGAGCGGAAAAAATACGGTGCCGCTGATCTCCACTTCGCGCACGCGCAAACGGCCGCTGGCGAACGGGTCGGACATCAGATTGTCGGAAAGAATCGCGTGAAGGTTCAGCACGGTGAACCGGTTGAAACCCACCTCTTCGGCGCTCTCGACAATCATTTCGATCGCGGCCTTGTGGTTGAGGATCATCTGCGTTTCCTGGGCGTCCTTGCCTTCCGCAATGTGTCCTTGCTCAATCAGCCGTACGGTGTCGAGCCGCGTGTAGGTATTGCCCTCGAGCCGCGACGACGCCCACGACAAATCGATCAGAAGCCGGCTCATGATGTCGCGCGCGTAAGTGCCGGCCGGCCGGCCATCCGCCGACGTGCGGCCCCACTCATGCAGACGTGCACGCTGCGCTTGCGATAAATACGCGTCCTGGTTCGGACGATAGCGTTCGAGAAACGCGCGGTTATAGCTGACCGGCCGGCGCTCGTGAAGTGGCCTGTTCACTTCCACGCGCACCTCGAGGCCCGCGCTCGACACGGGCACGTAGGCCTCGCCGGACGTGCTTGCGCCGGTGACAACCTGGGTGGGGGAAACAGCCGCGCTGGAAGCGGAAGCCTGCTTGTACGCCACGGCCCGGCCGGCACCTTCGGCGATGATCCGGCCAGCTTCGAGCAACACGTCGAGACGACGTTGCAGCGTGCGGCGCTGCATGGGATGGCGGCGCGTGGCAAGTGCCGCAGCAAGCGCACGAACGCTCCGCCCCTCAGCGCTTGCAGCGATGAGCTGCTCTATCAGATCCAATTCCTGCTTGATGCCGTTGCTGTTCATACGTGCCACCCATGGAGCCCATGTGTCGCGATAAATCCAAATCGCGACACTTTCCTTGGGATTGTGGCACAAATCAGGCTAATCGTGACACTTTTTCCGTCTAACAGTGTCACGATTTCAGTCTTTCACGACAAATTCTCTAAAAAAGTGTCACGAATAAGGCGAGACTGACGCAATTCGGAGGAGACGGCAGACATCAAGCCCTCACGCATTCCACCTCACCAACGCCCACTGCTGCTGCGCGTCATCCCTGCGCAACCACACAACCCCGGCCATCTCCAGCGACCACCGCAGACAACGTTCCAACGGCACGTCCAGCACCAGCGAAGCGATCGCCCGCATGACACCGGCATGCGTGACGACATACGCCGGCGACAGTTCGCGCGTCTGCGCGAACGCGTCGAACCACGCCCGCACCCGCGCGACGAATTGCGCGACGCTCTCGCCGCCATGCGCACGCGCGTGTTCGAAGTTGGTCGCCCAGTCGTCGAGCAGCTCGCGATCGATCGCGTCCCAGCGCTGCTGCTCCCACTCACCGAAGTCCATCTCCTTCAGCCGGTCGTCATGACTGAGCGCACAGCCGAAATCGTTCGCCATGACCGCAGCCAGCGACGCGCAACGCGTCAGCGGACTCGACATCAACACACGCGGCGGCGGTATCTGCAAGGTTGCCAGTTTCAGTGCAAGGGCACTTGCCGATATCTCGGCGTCCTCGGCGAGCGCCACGTCGCTGTGGCCGTAGCACACGCCCGAATCGAGCGCGACGGCCGGATGACGAATCAGGACGATATCCATGCGAGCCCCACGAGGTAGATGCTCAGTTCAAAGATCTGTTGCGCGAAGCCGAGACAGTCGCCGGTGTAGCCACCGATGCGTCTGACGAAATAGCGGCCCAATGCAAAGCGCAGTGCCATCAATACGGCGAGCGTCACGCAGGCGAAGCGCCAATTCGGCGAATCCAGCCCGTTCGGCCAGAGCAACAGCGGCAAACCGAACACCGCGGCGCACAGCAACGCGGGACCACTCAAGCGCTGCGCAACCGGCTTGGCTTTACCTTCGGCGCGCACATAGTCGAGCGTGGCCAGATAGCTGATCGCAAACACACGGCTCGCTGCGTGCGCCGCAATCATCAGACTTGCGGCGCGCATCGGCTGCAACGCAGAGAGCGTTTGCCACTTCAGTGCTAGCGCGATCACGAGCGCGATGGCGCCGAAAGCACCGATACGCGAATCGTGCATGATGCGCAACACGTCCTCGCGCGTATAGGCGCCACCGAACGCATCGATGCAATCGGCGAGGCCGTCCTCGTGAAACGCACCGGTCACGAGAAGCGACGCAGCCATCGACAGCAGCACCGCTACGCCCGCCGGAAAGACATGCAACGCCGCGAGATAAACCAGCGCGCTCAATCCGCCGATCAATAGACCGACGAGCGGAAAATAACGCGCCGCCGCATTCAGATAGTGCGGCTCATAGCCGACCCAACGCGGCACCGGCACACGCGTGAAATAGCCAAGGGCCGTAAAGAAATAGCGCAGTTCCGCGAGCGGGTTCATGAATGGGCCAGACGCACGTTTCTGTATGACTGCGCCTCGTACAACGGCGCTTCATATAGCGGATCAAGCATCGCGATTCGCGACGCCGGCCGATTCGAAGCTCGCCATTTCGTTGACGAACGCCACCGCCGCGCGCAGGAGCGGCACTGCGAGCGCCGCGCCGGTGCCTTCGCCGAGACGCATATCGAGCGAAAGCAAGGGCAGCGCGCCGAAATGATCGAGCATGCGCCGATGCCCCGCCTCGTTCGACGCATGCGCGAACACACAATACTCGCGCACGTTCGGTGCGAACGCATCGGCCACCAGCAATGCCGCGGTCGCGATGAAACCGTCGACAAGGATCGTCATACGGGCCTGCGCGGCGGCGAGATAGGCGCCCGTCATCATGGCAATTTCGAAGCCACCGAAAGTGGCGAGCACCGTGAGCGGATCGTTGGACACGGCGTGATGCGCGAGCGCCGACGCGAGTACGTTGCGCTTTTTCGCGAGACCCGCGTTGTCGAGACCGGTTCCGCGGCCGACGCATTCGTCGATCGGCACGCCGCAAAGGCGGCTCATCAGACACGCGGCCGACGATGTATTCGCAATGCCCATTTCGCCGAAGCCGATCACGTTGGTGCCGAGCGACGCGTGATACCGCACGCGAGCCGCGCCCGCCTGCATCGCGGCAACCGCCTGTTCATGCGTCATCGCGGGTTCGTGCGCGAAGTTGCGCGTGCCGGCCGCGACTGGAATGTCGATGAGACCCTCGGTCGACGGCAACGGCGTTGCAATGCCTGAGTTAACCACTTCGAGCTCGACACCCGACACGCGGCTCAAGGCATTGATCGCCGCGCCGCCCGCGAGAAAGTTAGCGGCCATTTGCGCGGTCACCGCTTGCGGATAGGGGCTCACGCCTTCCTGCGCAATGCCGTGGTCGCCGGCGAACACGATCATCGCCGGACGTTCGACCGTGGGGTGCGTCGTACGCTGGATCAACCCCATCTGGCGCGCGAGCGTCTCGAGCCGCCCAAGACTGCCGGGCGGCTTGGTCTTGGTATCGATGATGTGTTGCAGTTCGGCACGCAGCGTTTGATCGAGCGGTTCGACTTCGGTCAATCCCGGCAAACCTGGCAAAGAAGTCATAGACGTTTCTAGAAGAGAGAGTGTTTTTATAAAACGCTTAGCCTGCCGATGTGTCATCAGCGGCGGGCGATTCGTGACGTGAGCGCGGCGCGGGAATCAGCGCCTCATGCTCGCCGTCGCGAATCAGAATCAGCGGATAGCCGAACGCGCGGCTCGTCAGCGTAGGCGTCAGCACGTCGTGCACCGGTCCAGCATACGCTCCGCCGTTGCCGTCGAGCAGCAACGCATGCGTCGCGAAGCGGCGCGCGAGGTTCAGGTCATGGCACGAAAACATCACTGTACGCCGAGGCTCGCGCGTCCAGGCGGTCAGCGCTTCGAGACAGTCGATCTGGTGGTGCAGATCCAGATGCGAGAGCGGTTCGTCGAGCAACAACAACGGCGCCTCCTGGCACAATACCGCCGCCAGCGCGACGCGTTGGCGTTCGCCGCCCGAAAGCGACAGCACGTCGCGCGCAGCGAAGGCGGTGAGGCCCAAACCATCCAACGCGGCATGCGCGGCAGCGCGATCGGCCTCGCCCTCCCAACCCCAGCCGGTCAGATGCGGAAAGCGGTTCAGCATCACGATATCGAGCACGCTCGCGCTGAAGGCGTCCGCTGCGCTTTGCGGCATCAACGCGCGACGCTGCGCGAGCGGCAACGGCGGCCAGTCGGCGAGACGCACGCCGTCGAGTTCGACATGCCCCGCCGATGGTTGCGCCAGACCGGCGAGGGTGGATAGCAATGTCGTCTTGCCCGCCCCGTTGGGCCCGGCGATACACCAGATCTCGCCTGCATAGAACGTATGCGTGAACGCGTCGAGCAAGGTGCGCATGCCCGCACGCAAGGTCAGGCGTTGCGCGCTGAGCGCCGGATGCGAGGCGTTGTGTGCGTTCATCATCGGCGCCTGCGCAACAGCATCCACAGAAACACCGGCACGCCGACGATCGACGTGATCACGCCGACCGGCAATTGTGCCGGTGCAATCACGGTACGCGCAATCAAATCCGCGCCCATCACCGCGACACCGCCACCGAGCGCGGCAGCGGGTAGCAGCATGCGCTGATCGTTGCCGAACGCGAGCCGCAACATATGTGGCACCACGAGCCCGACAAAACCGATGGTGCCTGCCGTGGTCACCGCCGCGGCCGCCGCCAGCGACGCCACCAGATACACGCGCAAGCGTAGCGGCATCACGGCGACGCCGAGCGCCTGCGCGGCAGCGTCGCCTCGCAGCAGCACATTCAGGCGCGGCGCCGCGGGCACGATTGCCACGAGCACGACGCAGAGCGCGGCGAGCGCTGTCCATGGCATCGCGCCGCCATTCAGATCGCCGGTCAGCCAGAACAGCATGCCGCGCAGACGATTGTCTGGCGCGAGGTTGAGCAGCAACGTAATGACGGCACCCCAGCCGGCCGCGATCACCGCGCCGGTCAACAGCAAACGCGGCGACGTATCCTGCGGCTCGCCTCGCCACAACTCGCGGCGTGCGAGGCCGAGCACCAGCAGGATCGACACGAAGGCGCCGGCGAACGCACTGGCATCGACGATCCACCACGCGCAACCGGCGATCATCGCGACCAGCGCGAACGTCGCCGCACCGCCCGACACGCCTAACACGTAGGGTTCGGCCAGCGGATTGCGCAACAGCACTTGCAGCAGCGCACCCGCCAGCGCAAGCAACGCGCCGCATGCGAAGCCGGCCACCGCGCGCGGCAAGCGCAGCTTGCGCACGATCTCGCCGGCCAGATCGGCGGACTCGACATGCGGCGCATGCGCAGGCAGCAGCGCCGCCAACACGCGTGCAGGCGCGAGCGACACGCTGCCCAGCGCGAGCGACGCCATCAGCACAGCCAGTGCGATTGCCGCGAGCGCGAGCCAGATCGCGGCCGCGCGCTTCACACTCATCACGCGCAGCGTGGTCGTGGGCATCGGACTTGAGCTGCGGTTCATCGGCGCCTTCTCATGCACGTACATTCGTCACTGCTGCCAACCAGTCGTGACATGCGCACCACGCCGCGGCGAGTTATACGAGTAGGCCGTTTCATAGTCCTTGTTCAACAGGTTCTGGATTTGCGCGGCCACGTACCACGTCTTCGTGGCGGACCCGCGAAAGGCGAGCAACGCCGCGCGAGCGATCGGGGACAGCATGGGATGATATTCCTGTGGATAGCGTGCCCGGCCCGCTTCCCCGCCGGCCGATGCGTAACGAGGCAACCGCGGAGGCACCCACGGAGGCGCCCGCGCTATTTTACGTTTGCGCTGGGACGGCCCTCTCCCTCTGGCCGGTATCCGGGCTGGCGGCACATCGATCCCACCTTCCCACGCGTGACGCGCAGTGGCACACTCGCGTGTTCAGCTTCAAACACACGATCAGAATCGACCTGCATGACGAATGCGGTCGCTTACCGTTGCGGGGCAGCGCAGGTTCGCGCGTTCAGGCAAACGGCGCGCCCTGCTTCCCGTCTAACTGCGCGCACTGTGGAAAAGCGCACGCGGGCACCAGAGTGCGGCCAGTTTAGGAGCGGCCTTCGGCTCCGTCAAGAATGGTTAATCCGTGCGCAATCTGTTCTGTTATGTGCAGGTTATTGTCCGATGCACGAGTCGTTTTTCATCATAAGGTCGATAAAAGCCTGCACAAAGCCATGTTGTTACGTCTCGAAACGAGACAATTGTCGGAACCTGCGACATTCCGCGCTAAAATGCAATGTCTTTAGAGGACGCAGCAGATGCTCACCGAACTCGAAACACTTTCACAGAATATCGGCAAGCTGATCGCGATCAGCCAACGCCACAATGAAGCGCGGCTCGCGCTAGAAGATCAGCTCGCCCAATCGCGTGCCGAAGCAGAGGCCACGCGCACTGAACTCGCGTTGATGCGCGAGGAGCGCGATGCACTGCAAGCGGAACGCGACGCACTGTCGGCAAAGATCGACGACGCACAGGTACGCCTGAATGCGATCCTCGAAAAGCTGCCGCGGGCTCGCGCGCACAGCGAGCCAGACAATCAGCTCGATCTGCTCGAGGCCGCGCCGCATGAGGTCGACGCGGAGAGCGACGTCACCCGCCATGGAGAAAATGCATGACCACCAAGCAGATCGAAGTATCGATTCTCGGGGTGCCCTATCGCCTCGCCTGCTCGCCGGAAACTGAAGGCGCACTGCTTGAAGCGGTGGCACGCGTCGACGCCGAGATGTCGAAGATCCGCAACAACAGCAACGTACGCGGCACGGATCGCATTGCCGTCATGGCCGCGCTGTCGCTGGCATCGGAACTGCTTAAGCTGCAAACAAGCGTGAGACACGGAGAAGCATTTCCCGCAGAAGAAATCCGGCGTACAATGCACCAAATGAACGAACAACTGGGTACTGTGATTCAGCAGTACAGCATGCAGTAAGTACCCAACAGTCTCGAACAATTTCAAGCCGCCGGTCCCGAGATCGGCGGCGAATTCAAGCGGAATGCATGAGCAGAGACTCAGCAAACGTTTGAGTTCAAAATGGTTTGACTTCCCTGCCTGGTTCGCCAAGGTCATATATTCCTTGAACCAATGCCATGTGCACGGTTGTGGAAATTTGTAGCACGGGTGTGCGCGTCACTCTGTCTGATGTACCCGAAGTGCTGCTAACTGCGACCAATTCTGAACCCCCGGTTCAGGATGCCGGCCTAGCGGCTAAGGCGGGGATCCTATTCAAAACGGCATCGGACTTCGGTTCGGTGCCGTTTTTCTTTGGGCCTCGATTTTTCTTCTGACTCTTCAAACCCTTAACGTTCAATTCGATTCATGCGCTACTGGCTAATGAAGTCCGAACCGGACGAAGCAAGCATCGACCATCTCGCCCAGGCACCGCAACACACGTTGCCATGGACTGGCGTGCGCAACTATCAGGCGCGCAACTTCATGCGCGACATGATGCAGGTCGGTGACGGTGTGCTCTTCTATCACTCGAGTTGTCCTGAGCCAGGCATTGCGGGGCTCGCGGAAGTATCGTCCACTGCTTATCCGGACCCGACTCAATTCGACAAGAAGAGCACCTACTACGACGCGAAGTCGTCGCAGGAAACGCCGCGCTGGCTACTCGTCGACGTGGTATTCAAAAAGAAGATCCCGTTGATTCCGCTTGCCGCGCTGCGCGAGCATGAGGAATTGAAGGACATGCGCGTGCTCGCCAGAGGCAACCGCCTGTCGATCACGCCGGTCACTGAAGCCGAATGGCGCTTCATCACCAAGCGTCTTGTTTGACGTTGCATACGCACATGCGACCCACGGTCGCATACGATCATGCGCAATGCTGCACGCGGATGAAGGCGAACGTTGAAGAAACGTCAAATTAGGGAACCAAGCCCAGGTTACAAGCGCCTAACGGGCTCGCAAACGTTGTGCCATTGCACGGCGTTCGCTCCAATCGTGCACAACCTGTTCAAGCAAGGAGTCCAAGAATGACGAGAAACACCGCACGTGCACTCGCTCTCGCTCTCGTATGCGCCGCCCCGGCCGCGCTCGCGCTGACGCCGGCCATGGCCCGCGCGCAGAGCGTCACGCAGTATCAGCCCGCGGGCGTGCTGTCGCTGAATGCGCAGGCAAGCGCTGAAGTGCCGCAAGACGTCGTCGACATCACGCTGTTCTACGAGCAGGAAGCGAACGATCCGTCCGCGCTCACCTCGACGCTGAATCAGCGTGCCGACCAGGCGCTGCAAAAAGCCAAGGGTGTGAACGGTGTCACGGCTCGCACCGGGTCCTTCTCGATCTACCCGTCCACCGATCGTGACGGCCGCATTTCCGCATGGCGCGGCCGTACCGAAGTTGTGCTCGAATCGCACGACTTCGCCGCGGCGTCGAAGCTCGCAGGTCAGATGGCATCGATCATGCAGGTCGGCAACGTGCAGTTCTCGCTGTCGCCTGAAGCGCAGCGTACCGCGGAGCAGAAGCTCACGGGCGAGGCCATCAAGTCGTTCCGTGAACAAGCGGCTTCGTCGGCGCAGGCGTTCGGCTACAACAGCTATTCGATTCGTGAAGTCAACGTCGGGCACAACGGCGTCATGCCGCGTCCGATGATGATGATGAGCGCACGTGCAATGGGCGCCGATGCGAAGGCATCCGCGCCGGTACCGATTGAAGGCGGTACGTCGACTGTGACGGTCAACGTGTCGGGCTCGGTGCAAATGAAGTAACGCGTTTACGCTAGAGGGTCTGCTGTCAAGGAAAAAGCCACGGCATGCCGTGGCTTTTTTCATTGGCTACTCACTACGATAAAACGTAGCGCTCAGTTCGCGCCGGCCACCTGCGCCGGTTCACGCCGCGCACGGCGATAGGACCACACCAGCAGCCCGATACCGACGAGGATCATCGGCAGCGAAAGCCATTGGCCCATTGAGAGCCCCATGGCGAGCAGGCCAAGGAAGTCGTCCGGCTCACGCGCGAATTCCACCGTGAAACGGGCCAGGCCGTAGCCGATCAGGAACACAGCAGAAATTGCGCCCAATGGCTTCGGTTTGCGCGAGAAGAAAAACAGCACGAAGAACAGCGCCACGCCTTCGAGCGCAATCTCATACAACTCCGACGGATGACGCGGCAACATGTGATATTGCGCGAACACTTCGTTCAGATGCCATTGCGCGGCCAGTTGCGGATGCGTGGTGAGCCACGCGGCGTCGTCCGGCGCGGCGCCAGGAAACAGCATCGCCCACGGTGCCGACGGATCGGTCACACGGCCCCACAACTCGCCGTTGATGAAATTGCCGAGGCGCCCTGCCGCGAGCCCCGTGGGCACCATCGGCGCGACGAAATCGGTGACCTGCAGCCACGAGCGTTTGCGCTGATACGCGAACAGCACCATCGCCAGCGTCACGCCGAGGAAGCCGCCGTGAAACGACATGCCGCCTTCCCACACCTTGAAGATGTCGAGCGGATGCGCGAAGTAAAAGCTTGCCTTATAGAACAGCACGTAGCCGAGCCGGCCACCGAAAATCGTACCGAGCACGCCGTAGAACAGCATGTCGTCGATGTCTTTGGCGGTCCAGCCTTGCGCGGCGACATACGGCAAACGCAGCCGCAGCCGGCCGACAACGATCGCCGCGATGAATGCGACGAGGTACATCAGTCCATACCAGCGCACAGCGAGCGGCCCCAGATGAATGGCAACGGGGTCGAAATTCGGGTGAATGAGCATCGTGTTGTTATGGGCAGTTCAGGTTCAGAAGCGGATTTCTAGTCAATTTTCAGGTAACAGCCGGCGGTCTGCGCACCTTGCGGTGCATGCGTTGGACGGTTCGGCTTGCAATGCGTTCGCGGCAGCGTCGAGTCTAAACACGAGGCGCCGCGAACTGCGTCTCGCTGGTGGCCGCATGGATTCGCACGATCTCGATGAAGCCGGCCAACACCGGACTCACCTCCGCCGTGCGCCAGACCAACCCCGTTTCGATCGCCGGCACTGATTCGGCGAGCGGCCGGTACACGACGCCGGTGCGGCGCAGGTTACGCAACGATTGCGGCACCAGTGCGACGCCAATGCCGGCCGACACGAGGCTCACGATCGTCTGCATCTGGATCGCCTCCTGGCCGACCCGGGGTGCGAGGCCCGCCATGCCGTAGCAATCCATAATGATGTCATAAAAGCTTGGCGCCAAACGTCTTGGGAAAATCACGAGCGCCTCGTCGGCGACGTCGCGCAGGCTAATTGGTGTGTCCAGCCACTCGGCGCGCGAGTCTGCCCTGGACCCCGCGGCGCTGCCCACGCGCGCCGCCGTTTCCGTCGACATCGCGATCACCAGCGGCTCGCGGGCGATCGGCAGCCACGAGAGCTGGGTGGCATGACGCGACGGTAGCGGCGCGATCACGAGGCCCGCATCAATGCGACCGGCCACGAGTTCGTCGACCTGCACGTCGCTGGTGGCTTCGGTCAATTCAAGGCGCACCCGTGGATGACGGGCGCCGAAATCGCGCAGTAGCAGTGGCAGCAGGCCGTAATCGGCCGTTGAGACGAAAGCCAGCGACAACGCGCCCGCCTCGCCTCGCGCGAGGCTCTGCGCCAGCGGCCGCAGCCCCTCGGCACTCGCCAATAAGCGCTGCACTTCCGGCAGCAGGTCGGCCCCCACGGATGTCAGTTCGACCGAGCGCTTGGTGCGTGCGAACAACGCCACGCCGAGCGTCGCCTCCAGCGCGCGAATGGCCTGCGACAACGGCGGCTGTGTCATGGAAAGGCGCGCCGCCGCGCGTCCGAAGTGCTTTTCTTCGGCGACGGTCACGAAATAGCGCAACTGGCGCAGGTCAGGGATGGCGGGCAACATGATTAATACATTTTACGACCTAATCGAGCCTGAATAATATATTGGACACACGCTTAGCAAAACTGCATCCTTGTGCGACGCGTCGGAACTAAACTGGACTGAAGCGCCGTCGTACCTGCCGTCAAGCGCATTGGCGACGTCGGCGCAGCGCCTGCCGCACCCACTTGGGCGGCAAACACGCAGCACGGATCAAAACAAAACAGATCGGAGTTCCCCATGGCATACAACCGTCGTTCGAAGAACATCACGCAAGGCGTGGCGCGTTCACCGAACCGATCGATGTACTACGCACTCGGCTATCAGAAAGAAGATTTCGACAAGCCGATGATCGGCATCGCCAACGGCCACTCGACCATCACGCCGTGTAACGCCGGCCTGCAGCGTCTGGCCGACGCGGCCGTCGCCGCGGTCAAGGGCGCCGACGCGAATCCGCAGATCTTCGGCACGCCGACGATTTCGGACGGCATGTCGATGGGCACCGAAGGCATGAAGTATTCGCTCGTGTCGCGCGAAGTCATCGCCGACTGTATCGAGACGTGCGTGCAAGGTCAGTGGATGGACGGCGTGGTCGTGATCGGCGGCTGCGACAAGAACATGCCGGGCGGCATGATCGGCATGTTGCGCACGAACGTGCCGAGCATCTACGTGTATGGCGGCACGATCCGTCCGGGCAACTGGAAGGGCACCGACCTGACCATCGTATCGTCGTTCGAAGCAGTGGGCGAATTCACGGCCGGCCGGATGTCGCAGGAAGATTTCGAAGGGGTCGAAAAGAACGCGTGCCCGTCCACGGGTTCGTGCGGCGGCATGTACACCGCCAACACGATGAGCTCGTCGTTCGAAGCGCTGGGCATGTCGCTGCTGTATTCGTCGACGATGGCCAATCCGGACCAGGAAAAGGTCGACTCGGCAGCCGAATCGGCACGCGTGCTGGTCGAAGCGGTCAAGAAAGATCTGAAGCCGCGTGACATCGTCACCAAAAAATCGATCGAAAACGCGGTGGCCGTTCTCATGGCCACGGGCGGCTCGACCAATGCGGTGCTGCACTTCCTCGCCATCGCCCACGCGGCTGAAGTGGAATGGACCATCGAAGACTTCGAGCGCATGCGCAAGAAGGTGCCGGTGATCTGCAACCTGAAGCCGTCGGGCCAGTTCGTGGCGACCGATCTGCACAAGGCCGGCGGTATTCCGCAAGTCATGAAGATTCTGCTCGACGCAGGTCTGCTGCACGGCGATTGCATCACGATCACCGGCAAGACGATCGCTGAAGAACTGAAAGACGTGCCGAGCAAGCCGCGCGCCGACCAGCAAGTGATCTTCCCGATCGAGCAGGCGCTGTACAAGGAGGGCCACCTGGCGATCCTGAAGGGCAACCTGGCCGTTGACGGCGCGGTCGCCAAGATCACCGGCCTGAAGAACCCGGTCATCACCGGTCCGGCCCGGGTGTTCGACGACGAGCAAAGTGCGCTGGAAGCCATTCTGGCCGACAAGATCGTCGCCGGCGACGTGGTCGTGCTGCGCTACCTCGGCCCGAAGGGCGGCCCTGGCATGCCGGAAATGCTCGCGCCGACGTCGGCGATTATCGGCAAGGGCCTCGGCGAAACCGTCGGCCTCATCACCGACGGCCGCTTCTCGGGCGGCACGTGGGGCATGGTGGTCGGTCACGTCGCGCCGGAAGCGTTCGTAGGCGGCACAATCGCGTTCGTACAAGAAGGCGATTCGATTACGATCGACGCGCACAAGCTGCTCCTGCAACTGAACATCGACGACGCCGAACTGCAGCGCCGCCGCGCGGCATGGCAGCAACCGAAGCCGCGTTACACGCGCGGCGTGCTGGCGAAGTACTCCGCGTTGGCACTGCCGGCCAACAAGGGCGCGGTGACGGGCTAAGCGCACGTTGAGCACGCGCTGATTCGCCTCGGTTCTCAGGGGCGGACCCGTGGCACGGCTCGCAGCAACATAAGCTACATAAGTTACGAAAAAGCGCAAAGGGGCGCACGGGAAACCGTGCGCCCCTTTCCTTTTATAATGCGTGCACCACGAGTCGGGCACCTGCACCGACGGAGACCAGAATGAAATCAATGTCGTATGCAGCCCTTGCAGCGGCCGGTGTGCTGAGCGTCACGTTAAGCGGCGGCAGTCCGGCGGCGCACGCGGAGACCCCTGCCGGCCTCGCGCTTGCCCAGCAGCAGAACTGCATGAGCTGCCACTCGGTGACGCGTCCCTTCATGGGACCGGCACTGCATGATGTCGCCGCGAAATATGCCGGCCGCGAAGATGCCGCCAGCTATCTGAAGCACAAGATTCTGGATGGCAGCACGGGCGTATGGGGCTCAGTACCGATGCCCGCGAATACGCAACTCACACCCGATCAGGCGGCTACGCTGGCGAACTGGGTAATGACGCTCAAATGAACGCGGCTTGGTGAAAGGGGTGAGCGCAGCCGGATGAAGACGCGCCCTTTGCCATGATCAGGCGTTGCCCGAGCGCCGCGCGATCTCCTGATCAACCGCTTCCCTTACCCAGCCGGTCAATTCGGTCTCCAGCGCCAGCGCCACTTCGCGCGTGATCTGGTTGACGAGCCATGACGTGTGATCCTGCAACGCATCGCGGCAGCGCGCTTCGATGATGCCCCGCCCCTCGCCCGTCAGAAAGCCCGCGAACCGTCCACGCAGACGTTCGGCGATGACATCGGCATCGAGATTCGGCTGCGGCTGTGCGAGTGCTTCGTGAGCGATATCTGGCGGCACGATTGCGCCCGCCTCGATCGGCGCATGCGGTTCAGCACGGTCGAAGACGCCCGCTGACGGCACAAAGGCCGGCTCATGTGCGTGCCGGTGATCGGCAGCGTGGTGTGCCCTCGAGCGTTTTTTCGGGTGAGCGGGCTCTGCCGGATGCGCGGGCTCCGACACATGCACGGGCTCCGGCGCGAGCGTCGGCTCCTCCTTGGTGTGCAACGTTTCCGGCGCGTGCTCGGATTCTGGCGCAAGCACCGGCTCCTGCTTGGATTCCGGCGCGAGGGCCGGTTCTTGCGCACCCTCGGGATCAGACACCGGCTGCGTAGCCGGCGCCGCCGCGCCGCCCGGTGCATGGCGCGCCTGGGCAGGATTGCCCTGCACGAGAATCTCGTTCAGAACCGGAATCGAACTATCGTTAGGATCGGACACGCGCGCTCTCCGTGTTTGAGTCCAAGCCGAGGCAGGCCGCGCGCACGCCGAATCCATCCGACAAAACACCATGCGACGCGGGCGGAATGGGGCCTAGCTGCCTTGCTTGTAGTTGTTCAAAGCATAGCCGCGATCGCGATAGAAACGATAGCGTTCGCGGCCCGCCGCGAGTTCGTCGTGTGCGTTACCGACCACTTCCAGCAATCTTTCGAAGCGCGCGAATTGCGCCGGCACCGTGGCGCCGAGATTGAGCAGCACCTGATGGTGCGGCACATCATCGAGGCTCGAAGCCAGCACGATCGGTGTTTGCGCGGCGAGCGGCGTGCCTGCCATGCAGTGCGGCACGAAGTCGAGTGGCGAGAACGTCCACAACTGTTCGTCGAAAGCCCGCAGGCGCTCGGGCTCGGCCAGCACGATGGTCGGCTGGCCCGCCTGATACGCCTTGCGGATCAGGCGGCACGCATACAGCAGCGAATCGCCGACGTTCGAATGAAAATCGATTCTCGTCATCGGCGGCTCCGCTTTGCGTCGACAGCGACGCCCACAACCTTACTGCAATGCGTCATTGTGCAGCGCGACCGTCCGCGGCCCGACCGTCAGCGGCCCTATCGATCAGGAACTGCGCGAGCAACGGCACCGGACGGCCGGTCGCGCCCTTCGCCGCGCCACTCTTCCATGCGGTGCCGGCGATATCCAGGTGCGCCCACGGATACGCTTCGGCGAAGCGCGACAGGAAGCACGCCGCCGTCACGCTGCCCGCCGGACGGCCGCCAATGTTGGCGAGATCCGCGAAGTTCGACTTGAGCTGATCCTGATACTCGTCGTCGAGCGGCATGCGCCAGGCCGGGTCGGAAGCTTCACGCGAGGCATCGAGCAGTTCGCCCGCCAGCGCGTCGTCTTTCGAGAACAGGCCGCTGTTGTGATGACCCAGCGCGATGATGCAGGCGCCCGTCAGCGTGGCGATGTCGATCACGGCTGCCGGCTTGAAGCGCTCGGCATAGGTCAGCGCGTCGCACAGAATCAGCCGGCCTTCGGCGTCCGTGTTCAGCACTTCGATCGTCAGGCCCTTCATGCTGGTGACGATGTCGCCCGGCTTGGTGGCGGTGGCCGACGGCATGTTCTCGACGGCCGGGATGACGCCGACCACGTTGATTTTCAGGCCCATTTCGGCGACGGCGCGCAACGTGCCCAGCACCGAACCGGCGCCGCACATGTCGTACTTCATCTCGTCCATGCCTTCGCCCGGCTTCAGCGAAATGCCGCCTGTGTCGAACGTGACGCCCTTGCCGACCAGCACCACCGGCGCGGCCTTCGCGGCGCCGCCCTGGTACTGCAGCACGATGAACTGGGCCGGCTCGACCGAGCCGGCCGTGACCGACAGGAACGAGCCCATCTTCAGCGCTTCGCATTGCTTTTCGCCGAGCACTTCGACCTTCAGCTTCCAGTCTTTGGCGAGCTTCTTCGCTGTGTTGGCAAGGTAAGTCGGCGTGCAGACATTGCTCGGCAGGTTGCCGAGGTCGCGCGTCAGGTCCATGCCGTTGGCAAGCGCGGCGCCCTGCTTGGCCGCAAGCTTGGCGGCCTTCTCGTCGCCGGTATTGACGCTGAACACGATGCGCTTCAAGGCGCGCGGTCCGTTCTCCGGCTTGCTCTTCATCTGCGTGAACTTGTAGGTCAGCTCGCGCAGTGCGAGGATCGCGGCGCGCACGCCCCAATCGGCCGAGCGCTCGAGGATCGGCAGTTGGGCGAGCGTGAAGGTGACCTGGACGATCTTGGTGCCGAGCAATGCGCGCCAGGCGCCCCGCACGGCTTCGCCGTAGGCTTTCTGGCTGAAAGCATCCTGCTTGCCGAGGCCGACCAGCAGCACGCGCGAAGCGCCGATGCCTGAAACTTCGTGCAGGAACAGCGTGGTGCCGGCCTTGCCGTCCATGTCGCCGGCCTTGATGATGCGGGTCAGCAGGCCCTTGGTGGCCGCATCGATCTCCAGCGCAGCGCCCGAGAGCGTTTGCGACTCGAACACGCCGATTACGATGCAATCGGATTTTCCGGTCAGGAAACCGTTTGACGAGCCTTTGGTCCAATCACAGGCTTTTATGCTAAAGTCCATCGCGCTTGTCCTCGGATAAAATCTGGGCTTAGGATGAAAGCCGCAATTATCCGCTATTTTTCCCGCGGCGGCTGCACCGGAGGCGTGACGGGAACCAACCCGTGCGTCACCGAGAGCGCCCCTTCTCATCATCAATAATGATCTTCGAACGCTCCCTCCAGCGCGAACTCGCGTATACGGCTGGTGCCGTGTTCATGGTTCTGCTCACGCTCGTGCTGACGACGATGATGATCCGCATCGTCGGCTTCGCCGCTTCGGGCGAGATCGACCCGCGCGATGTGCTGGTCCTGATCGGCCTGACCGTGATCGGCTACGTGGCCATCATGCTCGTCGCGACCCTGTTCGTGTCGATCCTGTTCGTCCTGACACGCTGGTACAAAGACTCCGAGATGGTCGTCTGGCTGGCCTCGGGCGTCAGTTTGACCCGTTTCATCAAGCCGATCGGTATTTTCGCCACGCCGATCATCATTCTCATCATGTTCTTCGTGTTCGTCGGCTGGCCGTGGTCGAATCAGCAGAGCAAGCTGATCCGCGCGCGCTTCCAGCAGCGTGACGAAGTCTCGCTGCTCGCGCCGGGTCAATTCCGTGAGTCGGCCACCAACCACCGCGTGTTCTTCATCGAGAAGATGTCGCCCGACCAGGCGCGCGTCGAGAACGTGTTCGTGACCAGCACGGAAAACGGCAAGGTCAACGTGGTCGTGTCGAAAACCGGCCACACCGAAACACGCAAGAACGGCGACCGCTTCGTCGTGCTGGAAAACGGCCGCCGCTATGACGGCGAACCGGGGCACCCCGATTTCCGCATCATGGAATTCGAACGCTACGGCCTGAAGATCCAAAGCCAGCCGGTCGTCAATACGCCGACGACCACCGGCCTGCCTACGCTCACGCTCCTGCGTAACCCCACTGACGACAATCTCGGCGAATTCGCCTGGCGCGCGGGCCTGCCGCTGATCGCGATCAACCTGATGCTGCTGGCGATTCCGCTTGCGCACCAGAACCCGCGGCGCAGCCGCACGATCAATCTGGTGATGGCCGTCCTCATCTATCTGACGTACTCGAATCTGTTGAACGTGGTGCAGTCATGGATGGAGCAGGGCAAGTTGTCGTTCGGCGTTGGGCTGGTGGGCCTGCACATCATTGTGGCGGTGATCGTCGCGTTCATCTTCTGGCTGCGCGTGCGCAACCGGCCGCTATTCACGCGGGCGATGTTCAACCGTTCGCAGGGGGCCTGACCGATGCGCATCTATGAAAGGTACTTCGCGCGTCAGATCTATCTCACGTTCGTCTTTATTCTGTTCGCGTTTTCCGGTCTGTTCTTCTTCTTCGACCTGATCAACGAACTGAACTCCGTCGGCCACGGCAACTACAAGTTCCAGTACGCGGTGCTGCGCGTCGCGCTGCAGACACCGTCGCGCTTCTACGAAATCATTCCGGTCGCTGCGTTGATCAGCGCGATCTACGTGTTCGCGCAAATGGCGGCGAACTCCGAGTACACGATTTTTCGCGTGTCCGGCCTCGCCACAAATCAGGCACTGCGCTCGCTCATGAAGATCGGCATTCCGCTGGTGTTCCTGACTTACCTGATCGGTGAAGTGGTCGGTCCGTACACCGATCAGTTGTCGGAACGGGTGCGGCTCGAGGCATTGGGGTCGTCAGTATCGACCAACTTCGAGTCGGGCGTCTGGGTGAAGGACACGCTCACCGCGAGAGCGGACGGCGAGCAGGTGACGCGCTTCGTGAACGTCGGCGAATTGAAGCCAGACGCGACGATCAGCAACGTGCGAATTTACGAATTCGATTCGAAGTTCCGTCTCTCGAACGTGCGGATTGCGAAGAGTGGCACGTATCAGCCGCCGGGTCATTGGCAACTGACTGGCGTGACGGACACACAATTGATCGACGTCCCCCCTCCTCCGGGCACGCCGGCCGATGCGTTGAATCCGGTGTACCGTGCAAAGCAGGTGGAGTTGCCGGAGTATTCGCTGCGCTCGGAACTGACGCCACAGATCTTGTCGGTGCTGCTGGTGTCGCCGGACCGGATGTCGATGTTCAATCTGTTCCGCTACATCCAGCATTTGACCGAGAATCATCAGGACACACAGCGGTATGACATTGCGCTGTGGCGCAAGCTGCTGTATCCGTTTGCGGTGTTCGTGATGCTGGTGCTGTCGCTGCCGTTTGCGTATCTGCATACGCGCGCCGGCGTGGTGGGTGTGAAGGTTTTCGGCGGGATTATGCTGGGGATGAGTTTCCAGTTGTTCAACACGCTGTTCTCGCATATCGGCACGTTGAATACGTGGCCCGCGCCGTTGACTGCGGCTACGCCGGGGCTCGTTTATCTGGTGCTTGGGCTGGTTGGGTTGAAGTGGGTTGATCGGCATTAGGAGCCGTTGCCATGGCTACGCATGGGATGGTGTTGTTTGGGCATGGCGCGCGGGATGTGCGCTGGCGTGAGCCGTTTGAGAGGCTCGCTGAGAAAGTTCGCGCTGCGCGCGGTTCTGATGCTGAGGCTGGGCCGGTTTTGTTGGCTTTTCTTGAGTTGATGGAGCCGGATTTGCCTACCGCTGTGGGGGATCTTGTCTCCGACGGGTGTTCTGTTGTGACTGTCGTGCCTGTGTTTTTTGGGCAAGGTGGGCATGTTCGCAGAGATCTGCCGGAGGTGATCGAGCGGTGTCGTGGGTTGTATCCTTCTGTCGAGATTAAGTGCGCTGTCGCGGTTGGTGAGGATGAGGGGGTGTTGGGCGCTGTCGCTGAGTATTGCCTTCGGCAGGGTTGATTTCTTCTTTGCCCTCGCGGTGTGGTGGTTTTACACCTCCGGTGTTGGTCTTTTTTCTTTTCTCTGCCTTCGCGGCGCTTGTTTCGTCTGTTTGCCTGTGGCGTTGGGCTTTCCTTGTTCTGTTTGCCTTCGCCGTGCTTGTTTGTCTGTCTGCCTACGGCGTTGGCCTTTCCTTGTTTTTTTATGGGTCTATTAGCGTTGCCCCTGTGCGGGGCGGCACTTACTTTCTTTGCCGCCGCGTAACTATTCAGCAGTTAAGGGCGAAGGCACATGACCGGCGAAGCTCAGAGCGAGAGCATCAACAAGCGGACGGCGTT
>NZ_WOEY01000083.1 GCF_013177695.1 Paraburkholderia solitsugae
TCGGTTCGGCCGGCATCCATGAAGCCTTGTCCGCGTTCGGCGAGTGTGTCCGGATTGGCGTCGGTGCCTGCATCGGCGCTTGCCGCGGCGGCGTTGCGGCGGACGTACGCAGCACCGGCTCCGCCTGCGTGGCCGGGGTGCGCGTTCTCACTGCGCCGGCGCGCCAACTCGCCCCGGCGCCACGCGCCGCTGCGTCCCTGGGCGCCGCTGCACCAGCCGCGCCAGTGCCAGCGCCCGCGCTCGCGCTCGCGCCGCGGCCACTCGCCGGTGGCCGCCAGACGGTCGGGCGCGCATAACGCCCATTGCTTTTGGGCGCCATCGTGTTGGTGGACGGCGATATGTGCGAAGGCAAACCGTCATCGACGCTGCGATGGCGGCGCGCTTCCTCGTCGCGTTTGGCGAGGCCGCGCGACAGGCCGAGGCCGAATGCACCATCGGCCCATACGGCGACATCGCGCCAGCGGAAGTCGATCAGCCAGGGCAGGCTGATCACGAACAGGGCGAGCGCCGCGAGCGGCGTACCGATATGCCCGAGCAGATGACCGAAGCCCGCCGCCAGCGCGTGGCCGAAACCATTCACACCGGCCGCGCCGATCAGCGACGCCTCCAGCGTGCAACTGGCCACCATCACGCAGACGAAGCCGAGCCAAAGGCGGATCGTGCCGGGGCCGCGCAAACCCGCGCCGCCTGGCAGCGCCGACTTCACGAGACGCCACAAAAGAGGAATAAACCAGACGGCTGACCCGCCGAACCAGCCGAAAACTACCGTGTGCATACTGGACATCAACGAATGACGGACGCGCAAAAACGCAATCCATCGAGTTTAACCGGCGAAGCCCAATGCTTCGAAGGCAGACGCAAGTATGCCTGCGTCAAATGGGAAAACAGTCCGGCTTATCGCCGCACTGATCGATCTGACCGGTCCACGTACCGGTCACTTGGCGCTGCGGTCGAACGTGAGCGTGTCGCCGTTCTCGAGCACCAGTTGCATCTGCTGGGGCGCGCGCATCTGCACGCCGGTACGGTCGATGTGGTTCAGCGCGTCGAGATACGAGCCTTCGATCTGTCCGCCCGGCGTCGCGCACGCCATGCGTGTGCCGCCCAGGGTGCCGAAGCTCAGCTTGCCGTCTTTCAGCGCATACGAGCCCAAATAGCGATTGCAACCGGAAAAGCCGCTGGCGTGGCGCAGGCCTTTGTCGGTGGAGAGCACGAGGGTGATCGGCGCGCCCTGATCCGCGGACGGAATCGCTCGCGCCGTGCCGTCGGCCTGTTTCCAGCCGGTGAGTACCCAACTGGTGTCGTCGAGCAACTGCGCGGCGGCCGGATTGAACGGATCGGGCGGTGCGGCTTCCGCGTCGGGATGCTTCGGCATGGCGCACGCGCTGCATAGCGCGGCGACGCTCAACGCGGCGATGGCCGTGCGCGCATAAGGGATGAAGCGCGCAACACGTCGCGCGGAGGAGCTTTGGAGCATGACGTCGTTCCTCTTCAAACTGGCGAAGGCGTAAGGGTAACGCACTAAGCTCGCCGCACGCGAGCGCAACGGCGTGCAGCGGACTCAAACGTTGGCGCCGCAGCGCCCTCTGCGCGCCTTACGCACAGATAGCAACGCGGACCCGGCGAGCAAGGCGCGGCGCGGAGCCTGCGACGTCGGCGCATCGGGTGCGGTGCGGGGTGCGCATGTTAACATCGTGTTCTACTCAATCCCACCCTCATCCGACTTTTATATGGAGCCCCCATGCAGATCGGCCAACGGATCGGCACCCCCCTTTCTGAATCCGCCACGCGCGTCATGTTGCTCGGCGCCGGCGAGCTCGGCAAGGAAGTGATCATCGCGCTGCAACGGCTGGGTGTCGAAGTGATCGCTGTCGACCGTTATCCGAACGCGCCGGGCCATCAGGTTGCGCATCGCTCGCACGTGATCGACATGACCGATCGCGCCGCCTTGCGCGCACTGGTCGAACAGGAACGCCCGCACCTGATCGTCCCCGAGATCGAGGCGATCGCAACCGACGCGCTCGCCGCGATCGAAGCCGACGGTCTCGCCGAAGTGATCCCGACCGCGCGCGCCACGCAACTCACGATGAACCGCGAAGGCATCCGCCGTCTGGCCGCCGAAGAACTCGGCCTGCCGACCTCGCCGTACGCGTTCGCCGATTCGCTCGAGGAACTGCGCGCGGGCATCGCCAAGGTCGGCTATCCGTGCGTCGTGAAGCCGGTGATGTCGTCGTCGGGCAAGGGGCAGTCGGTGCTGAAGAGCGATGCCGATGTCGAGTCCGCCTGGCAATATGCGATGGCGGGCGGCCGCGTGAATCACGGCCGCGTGATCGTCGAAGGCTTTATCGACTTCGAATATGAAATCACCCAGTTGACCGTGCGCGCGATCGATCCTGCGAGCGGCCAGGTCAGCACGTATTTCTGCGACCCGATCGGCCATGTGCAGGTGGCGGGCGACTACGTCGAATCGTGGCAACCGCAGCCGATGAGCCCGCTCGCGCTGGAACGCTCGCGCGATGTGGCGCACAAGGTCACTGCGGCATTGGGCGGCAGGGGCCTCTTCGGTGTGGAACTTTTCGTGCGCGGCGATGACGTATGGTTTTCGGAGGTGAGTCCGCGTCCGCACGATACGGGTCTGGTCACGTTGTGCTCGCAACGCTTCTCGGAGTTTGAACTGCATGCGCGCGCGATCCTCGGCTTGCCGGTGGATACGTCGCTGTGGGCGCCGGGCGCGTCGGCGGTGATTTACGGCGGTCTGGAGGAAGCCGGTATCGCGTTCGAAGGTGTCGCGGCGGCGTTGGCCGTGCCGAATGCGGATCTGCGTCTGTTCGGCAAGCCGGAGAGCTTCGTCAAGCGCCGCATGGGCGTGGCGCTGGCCACCGGCGAGAACATCGACGAGGCACGCTCGCGCGCGAAGCAGGCCGCGGCGGCGGTGCGGCCGGTTTCCACGAAGTAACGCGCGTCGGCGAGCGCCTCGCCGTACCGACGCGGGTCGATGTGTCATGAAGTAATCGCGCGCCTCGCAAGCTCGCTGCTCGCGAAACCCGATTCATTGAAGTTCGTTGAAGTTAGAGGCATGCATGACCCTGGAATCCCGCAAGACCACGCGGCTTGGAAGGCTGGGCCGTTTCGGCGCAATCGGCGTGCTGCTTGCGCTGTGTGCCGGGATGACAGGGTGCGGCCTTGCCGCTGCGCCGTGCCGGGTCGCATCGGCCGGCTTGAAGATTGTGCCGCTGGTCGGGCACGTGGCCGCCGCGCCGACCGACGCGTGCGCCAACGTGATCGATCCATAAGCATTCCACGACCGGTTCACGATGGGTCCGCCGCGAGCGTTCCGGACGCGCAACATAGCCGGAATCGCAGCGGTGAGCACAGCGGTAGCGCAAGGCGCACCGCCCGTGCTCGATGTGCAACAACGATCGAGGCATCCAATGAAGAAATGGCTTGTTGCAGTCACGGCGGCAGCGGGTTTTGCAGCGCTATATGGCAATGCATGGGCCGAGCCATTGCGCCTCGCCGAGATTCAGGCCAAGAATCGCCAGACGCATAAATACACCTGCGCGACCGGCAAGATTCTGCAAGTGACTTACTGGAACACGGCGAACGGCCAGAGCTTCGCGCTCGTGCCTGTCAAGGGCCAGCAACTGCTGTTCGTCAACACGTTGTCGGCCTCCGGCGCGAAATATCAGGCCGGCAGCTACACCTGGTGGACCAAGGGCCCACGTGCCGACCTGTACGACGCGACGGACGGCGAAAACGCCCCGCCGATGCTGTCCGACTGCATCACCATCAATCGCTGAGCATGATGCGGCGGCTTTCTTCAGACACGCCGCCTGCCTCACCTTGCCTCTGCCTTGCGGCGCTGCCCGCCTGCGCGCATCTTTTCCGTTCGAGTAGTAAGCTGTCCGGCGTGGCATCTGCTATGTCGTCATGGCATGCCGCACGCCGTTCGCGTCGCGTTGGCCGTCTTTGTCGTCGTCTTCGATTGTCCGTGACCGGACCTCAACGGGTGGGCCTATGGCCCACGTCCGTTTCATCAAGCGAGACCCTCCATGAAAGCATCGGACCTGTTCGTCAAATCGCTGGAAGCCGAAGGTGTCGAGTATGTGTTCGGCATCCCCGGTGAAGAAAATCTCGATCTGCTCGAATCGCTGCGCCGCTCGAAAATTCGCCTGATCCTCACGCGTCACGAACAGGCGGCCGGTTTCATGGCCGCCACGTATGGGCGTCTGACCGGGCGCACCGGTGTCTGTCTGGCCACCCTCGGGCCGGGCGCGACCAACTTCGTGACCGCCGCGGCGTATGCCCAGTTGGGCGGCATGCCGATGCTGATGGTGACCGGACAAAAGCCAATCAAGTCGAGCAAGCAGGGGCATTTTCAGATCGTCGACGTGGTGCGGATGATGGAGCCGCTCACCAAGTACACGCGGCAGATCGTGTCGATCGCCAATATTCCGGCCGCGGTGCGCGAGGCAGTCCGTCAGGCGGAAGAAGAGCGGCCTGGCGCCGTGCACCTCGAATTGCCCGAAGACGTCGCGCACGAAGAGGGCGACGGCCATCCGATTCCGAAGAGCTTCAGCCGCCGTCCCATCGCCGAAGAAAAGGCCGTGGCGCGCGCGGTGGAGGCGATCACGAAGGCGAAGCATCCCTTGCTGATGATCGGCGCGGGTGGCAACCGCAAGACCACCACCAAGATGTTGCGGGAATTCGTCGACCAGATCGGTATTCCGTTTTTTACGACGCAGATGGGCAAAGGCGTGATCGATGAATCACACCCGATGTGGCTGGGCAACGCCACCTTGTCCGACGGTGACTTCGTGCACCGCGCGATCGACCACGCGGATTGCATCATCAATGTCGGCCACGACGTGATCGAGAAGCCGCCGTTCTTCATGCGCAGCGGCGACGCCGGCGAGAAGACAGTGATTCACGTCAACTTTCTCGGCGCGGAAGTCGATACGGTGTATTTCCCGCAGATCGAAGTGGTCGGCGATATCGCCAATGCGGTGTGGCAGCTCAAGGAAAGTCTCAAGGAAGGCCAGGAACATTGGGATTTCACGCGTTTCAAGGAGATCAAGCAGCACTTCGAGGCGCATCTGGTCAAAGGCCAGCACGACGATCGTTTCCCGATGTACCCGGTGCGGATCGTCAACGACGTCTACGAGACCACGCCGGTGGACGGCATCGTGTGTCTGGACAACGGCATGTACAAGATCTGGTTCGCGCGCTACTACCGCGCGCACGAACCGAACTCGCTGCTGCTCGATAACGCGCTGGCGTCAATGGGCGCCGGCTTGCCGTCGGCGATCGCGACCAAGATCGTGCACCCGGATCGCAAGGTCATGGCTGTGTGCGGCGACGGCGGCTTCATGATGAATTCGCAGGAGCTGGAAACGGCCGTGCGTCTGAAGCTCGATCTGGTGGTCCTGATTGTGCGCGACGACGCGTTCGGCATGATCCGCTGGAAGCAGGAGAACATGAACTTCCCGGACTACGGCATGACGCTGCGCAACCCGGATTTTGTCGCGTATGCAGAGAGTTACGGCGCGAAGGGGCATCGCATCGAATCGGCAGCGGAGTTCGCGCCGCTGCTGCGCGAGTGTTTCGCGACGCCCGGCGTGCATGTGATCGATCTGCCGATCGACTACTCGGATAACGAGCGCGTGCTGAATCGCGAGATCAAGCGGCTCTCCGCACAACTATGAGTGGGGTGGCCATGAGCGGCAACGGGGCGTAGCCCCTTGCTGATTGCATTGCTTCCGTCAGGCATCTGGATCAAGGAGAACGTGTCATGTTGAACAAGACTTACCCGTACTACCTCGCCAACGTTGCGGTTGCCGCCAACACCGATCTCGAAGTCACGGATAAATTTAGCGGCGAAGTGGCGACCCGCGTGGCGATGGCGGACGCGGCGGCGATCGACAAAGCGATCGGCTATGCCGTCGAGGCGATGCCCGCGATGCGCGCGTTTCCCCCCTTCAAACGCCAGGCCGTGCTCGAACACTGCGTGAAGCGTTTTCGCGAGCGTTACGACGAACTGGCACTCGCGTTGTGTATCGAAGCCGGCAAGCCGATCAACGACTCGAGAGGTGAGGTCACGCGTCTGATCGATACGTTCAAGGTGGCGGCGGAAGAGTCGGTGCGCATCGACGGCGAGATCATCAATCTGGAAATATCGCCGCGGGCCAAGGGCTATCACGGCTATGTGAAGCGTGTGCCGATCGGTCCGTGCTCATTCATCTCGCCGTTCAACTTTCCGCTGAACCTGACCGCGCACAAGGTCGCGCCGGGGATCGCGGCGGGCGTGCCGTTCGTGTTGAAGCCGGCGAGCCGCACGCCGGTCGGCGCGCTCATCATGGGCGAGATTCTGGCTGAAACCGACTTGCCCAAAGGCGCCTTCTCGATTCTTCCGGCGCATCGCGATGGCGCTGATCTGTTCACCACCGATGAGCGTTTCAAGCTGCTGTCCTTTACCGGGTCACCGGCGGTGGGTTGGGAGCTGAAGAAAAAGGCCGGCAAGAAGAAGGTGGTTCTGGAGTTGGGCGGCAACGCGGCGGCGATCGTCGACGGCGATCAGGGTGAGAAGCTCGACTACGTGGTCGACCGGCTGGCGTTCGGCGCGTTCTATCAGTCGGGGCAGAGTTGCATCGGCGTGCAACGGATTCTGGTGCACGCGAAGATTTACGATGCACTGCGCGAGAAGCTGATTGCCAAGACCAGGTCGCTTGTCATGGGCGATCCGAAGGACGAAAAGACCTTTGTCGGGCCGATGATCTCCGAATCGGAGTCAAAACGTCTCGCCGGCTGGATGGACAGCGCGGTGCAGGCGGGCGCGAAGATCGTCGCGGGCGGCAAGGTCGACGGTGCGATGTTCGAGGCCACGCTGCTCGAAGGCGTGAAGCGCGACACCGATCTGTATCGCAAGGAAGCCTTCGGCCCGGTGGCGATTCTGGAGCGTTTCGACGATTTCGACGCCGCGCTGGCCACCGTCAATGACAGCGACTTCGGCCTGCAAGCCGGCGTGTTCACCGATTCGCTCGCCCATGCACACCGCGCGTGGAATGTGCTCGACGTGGGCGGCGTGGTGATCAACGACGTGCCGTCGTTCCGGGTCGACAACATGCCGTATGGCGGCGTGAAAGATTCCGGACTGGGGCGCGAGGGCGTGCGCTACGCGATCGAGGATATGACCGAGATGCGCTTGATGGTGATGCGCGAGACGTGGTGAAAGCGCGCGAGGGGGGCGGTTGAGACGCTTCATGTGGTGGTCCCCGCCCTCTGCACCTTGGCGTCTCGGTGGTCCGGTCCCCCGATCCGTTCCCGAGGTTCGGCGGCGGGGCGGGGAAGCGGTCGCTGTCACGCAACTGTCGCGGAGGCGAACTACGCTGCCAGCGAGGCGCGCGGGTGCTTTGCGACGATTTGCCGACGCCCTCGCCCAACCGTCGCCGGTCTGCTTTCGCCGACGTAAGCAGAAAGCCGGCAGATGCGCCATGAGTGTTTTTGCTGAAGTGCTACAATACCGGCCTTTCCGGCGGGTGTTTCCGCCGGCCGGAGCCGGCCGCATTTTTCCCGTAATACTGACGGGTCCCGTGCGGAACGCCGTGGCTCCGCCTTCATCCTGATGCCCTCTGCGGTTCCGACCGCTGCCGCGCGCACCGCGCCAAGCGCATTTTTAGCGAAAGCCACCATGTCCGACACAGCCGTCACGCCCAGTACTGCGACTTTTGATCAATTCGGTCTCGCGCCCGACATCCTGAAAGCCGTCAAAGAATCGGGCTACACCATCCCTACGCCGATCCAGGAGCAGGCGATTCCCGTCGTGCTGGCCGGCCGTGACATGATGGGCGCCGCGCAAACCGGCACCGGCAAGACCGCGAGCTTTTCGCTGCCGATCATCCAGCGTCTGCTGCCGCAGGCCAGCACGAGCGCATCGCCCGCCCGCCATCCGGTGCGCGCGCTGATCCTCACGCCGACCCGCGAACTGGCCGACCAGGTCGCGGCGAACGTGCAGTCGTATGCGAAGCACACGGCGCTGCGCAGCGCCGTGGTGTTCGGCGGTGTCGATATGAATCCGCAGTCCGAGCAGTTGCGCCGCGGCGTCGAAATTCTGATCGCCACGCCGGGCCGTCTGCTCGATCACGTGCAGCAGAAGACGGCCAATCTGGGCCAGGTGCAGATCCTCGTGCTCGACGAAGCCGACCGCATGCTCGACATGGGCTTCCTGCCGGATCTGCAGCGCATCCTGAACCTGCTGCCGAAAGAACGTCAGACGCTGCTGTTTTCGGCCACGTTCTCGGGCGAAATCAAGAAGCTTGCCGCCACGTATCTGCGCGACCCGCAGACGATCGAAGTCGCGCGCAGCAATTCGACTGCGACCAATGTGACGCAGATGGTTTATGAAGTTGCCGAGGGCGACAAGACTGCCGCTGTTGTTAAATTGATTCGTGATCGTGGGCTCAAGCAGGTCATTGTGTTTTGTAACAGCAAGATCGGTGCGAGTCGGCTGGCGCGTAGCCTGGAGCGCGACGGTGTGGTCGCCACGGCGATTCACGGTGACCGGACGCAGAATGAGCGGATGCAGGCTTTGGATGCGTTCAAACGTGGTGAGATCGAAGCTTTGGTGGCGACTGACGTCGCTGCGCGTGGTTTGGATATTGCCGAGTTGCCGGCCGTGATCAATTTCGATCTGCCGTTCAATGCGGAAGATTATGTGCACCGGATTGGGCGTACTGGGCGCGCTGGGGCTTCTGGCGATGCTTTGTCGCTTTGTAGCCCGAATGAGCGGAAGCAGTTGGCCGATATCGAGAAGCTGATCAAGCGGCCTTTGGATGTGCAACACCTGACCGTGGATGCGCCAGTGCGGCATCACCATGAAGAGCGTCCGCCGCGGCGTGAACGCGTTGATGGCCGTGCAGAGGGCCGCGACGAGCGGGGCGGTCGCCGGCGTCCGGGAGCTTCGTCTTCAGGTTCGTTCGATCGGCCGCATCATCATCGCGCGCAGCCTGTGGATGATTTCTTTCTCAAGCCTTATGAGCCTTCGGCGGCTTCTGTGAGGAAGGTTGAGGAGGCGGCTGCCTCGTCGGCTGCTGCTCCGCAGAAGTCCTCTTCTAAACAGCCGTTGGCTGCGTTGCTGGGTGGGTTTGGGATGCCGAGGAAGTCTTCGTCGTCTTCCTGATTTTTGCTTTTGGTTTTTGGTTGTGCGTCCTGTGGCGTTGGCCTTTCCTTGAATTGATATTGGATTATTAGCGTCGCCCCTGTGCGGGGCAGGCACCTACTTTTCTTTGCCGCAAAGAAAGATAAGCAAAGAAAGCGGCTCGAACCCCCTGCTAAGCGGGTCCCTCGCACAGTCGCGGTAGTGGTGCATCTGGAATCTGTGTTCCCGCACACTCCGCCCAGGTGACAAAGCAGTCATGCTTCCGGCGGCGCTGCGCGCGCCGTAGCGGTACTTCTTCAAACCCCTCGCCCCCTCTGCTCGCTCGCTCGGCAGACGCCTTGATCCGAACGCCTTGGCAGTGCCATCGTGCGGCTACGGCTACGGCTACGGCTACGGCTACGGCTACGGCTACGGCTACGGCGACGGCGACGGCGACGGCGACGGCGACAGCTACAGCTACAGCGACGGCGACAGCGACAGCTACCGATCTTTGCTTTCGCTCCCGCCTTGCTGCTTCCCGCTCTCCGCTGGCGCCTTTTGAGGTGTCGACTTGTTTGGTTTGTCTTCGACGCTTTTGGGCGCTAGTTGGCTTGTACTCGCGCGCCCATGCGCTTTGCCCATGCCGTCGTTGCGGCGGCATAGAAACCTTCTAGCGTCGCGTGTTCGTCGCCGCCCATCTCAAGTCCCAAGTGTCGCGCGGCTTCTGTCAGCGCTTCGAGTGGTTTGTCAGTGTCGAGTGCGGTCGCGCCGTTTTGCTTGCTGAGCTTTTCGCCTTGATCGTTGGTGACCACCGGTACGTGCAAATACGTCGGCGTCGGCACGCCCAGGCAACGCTGCAGGTAGATCTGCCGGGCCGTTGAATCCATCAAGTCCGCGCCTCGCACGATGTGCGTCATGCCCGCGTCCGCATCGTCGACCACCACCGCCAGTTGGTACGCCCACTGGTCGTCGGCGCGCTTCAGGACAAAGTCACCGACCTCGGTGGCCAGGTTCTGCGTCTGCGTGCCCTGCCAACGGTCTTCGAATGTAATCACCGCCGCATCGCCGTCAGGTACGCGCAGGCGCCATGCGCGCGCCGGTTTGCCATGCAGGCCATTGCGGCAGGTGCCAGGGTAGGCGAGCGTGGTGTTGCGCGCGTGCGCATGCAGCAGCGAGTCGGCAATCTCCTTGCGCGTGCAGCCGCACGGATAGATCTGGCCGGCACCCTTCAATTGCTCAAACGCTTCCTGATAGCGCGCAATACGATGGCTTTGCCAGGCAGGCGGCTCGTCGGCACGCATGCCGAAACGTTCGAGGGTCGACAGAATGTCCTCGGCCGCGCCAGGGACGGTGCGAGGTCCGTCGATGTCTTCGATGCGCACAAGCCACGCTCCGCCATGCGCGCGCGCGTCCAGCCAGCTTGCGAGCGCGCTCACCAGTGAGCCGAAATGCAAGGGACCGGTAGGCGACGGCGCGAAGCGTCCACGATAGGTCATGGGTCGGATGGGCCTCGCCGCGATCGCGCAAAGGCGCTCGCGCTTATCACGCGACGCGTGCCGCCTTGCTGTCAGGATGGCATTCCGGACACGTCTTGCCCGCCACGTACATCGGCGATTGCTGCGCCTCGGGCGTCACCACCGCGCGGCAGCCGAAGCATTGCGCGGTCGCGGTGGGCTCCAGTTGCGGGTTGAGCGCGGTGCGGTAGTCGAATACGAAGCAGTCGCCGTGATAGTGCGCGCCGCCGACTTCCTCGAAATACTTCAGGATGCCGCCTTCGAGTTGGTACACGTTCTCGATGCCGACTTCCTTCATGTGGATCGCAGCCTTCTCGCAGCGAATCCCGCCCGTGCAGAACGACACCACCGTCTTGCCTTCGAGATCGGCGCGGTTCTGCTCGATCACCTCCGGAAACTCGCTGAATTTCGTAATGCGGTAGTCGAGCGCGTCGTCGAACGTGCCGACGTCCACTTCAAATGCATTGCGTGTGTCCAGCATTACGACGGGACGGCCTTCGTCGTCATGGCCGCGGTCGAGCCAGCCTTTCAGCGTGGGAGCGTCGACGAACGGCGCGCGGCCAAGCTCCGGGCGGATCGCCGGCTTTTTCATCGTGATGATCTCGCGCTTGAGCTTGACCAGCATGCGGGTGAACGGCTGCTTGTCCGACAGGCTTTCCTTGAACTGCAGATTGACGAACTTGCCTTCGAACAGCGCGTCGTGACGGATGTAGTCGATGAACGCGTCCGTGGCGTCGCGCGTGCCGGCGACGAACAGGTTGATGCCTTCCGGCGCCAGCAGGACGGTGCCGCGCAAGCCGAGCGTATTGCAGCGCTCGGTGACGAGCGGGCGCCATGCGGCGGTGTCTTCGATGGTCGCGAAATGATACGCGGCGAGATTGACGATACTCATGTGTGTCCAGCGGTAAGAAGTGGCGGCGCGGAAAACGGGGGCGCATTGAAACGCCCGCAATCAAACTCCATGCGGCGCGGCCACGTCGAAAAGGGCGAAACCCGTATTATCCCTCAAGCTGGCGCTTTGGCCGACTCGGCCGAATGGCCAACCCCTTGCGGCAGCGCAAACCGCTAGCAAACTCGCGTGGCGCTCGCTTCCGCGCTTGCACCGGGGCTTGCGCCGAGCCACGCGCTCTGGCGAGTGAAATACCGCCGAATTTTCTCCGGCAGGTCCGTTCGAGCGCATGAAGCGCCGCGCTCGCGCCCGACCAACGAAACCGTCCACCGCCTGCACAGCGCCGGTATATGGCGCTCTCGCGTTTTCGTCCTAAGCCGGACGGCTAACGCGCGCCTTTGGCCTGAAAACTCCGGGAGGGTGGAGTTACAATGTCGCCCATGTCAGATCCCCGGTTCGTTCATCTCCGCGTCCACTCCGAATTCTCGATTGCCGATGGCATCGTGCGTCTTGACGACGTCGTCAAGGCCGCCGCCAAAGACGGTCAGGGTGCGCTCGCCCTTACCGACCTCGGCAACGCGTTCGGCCTCGTCCGTTTCTACAAGGAAGCCCGCGGCAAAGGGGTCAAACCCATTGCCGGCTGCGACGTCTGGATCACCAATCCGGACGACCGCGACAAGCCTTCACGTCTGCTACTGCTGGTCAAAGACCGGCGCGGCTATCTGAATCTGTGTGAGCTGCTCAGTAAGGCCTCGCTCACCAACCAGTATCGCGGTCGCGCGGAAGTCGAAGCCGGTTGGCTCGAATCCGGGCTGGGTGAAGGCCTGCTCGCGTTGTCGGGTGCGCAACAGGGCGACATTGGCCTCGCGCTCGCCGCCGGTAATGAAGAAGCGGCCAAACGCAACGCGTTGCATTGGGCGAAGGTGTTCCCTGGCGGTTTCTATATCGAACTGCAACGGAGTGGCCAGCCGGGCGGCGAGCAGTACGTGCAGCAGGCGGTTGCGCTTGCGGCGTCGCTGAAATTGCCGGTGGTGGCCACCCACCCGATGCAGTTCATGACGCCGGACGATTTCACCGCGCACGAAGCGCGCGTGTGTATTTCCGAAGGCGACATTCTGGCGAATCCGCGCCGCTCGAAGCGCTTTACGTCCGAGCAGTATTTCCGCACGCAAGAAGAGATGGCGGGGCTGTTCGCGGACCTGCCGTCGGCGCTCGCCAATAGTGTCGAAATCGCCAAGCGCTGCAGTCTGACGCTCGAACTCGGCAAGCCGAAGCTGCCGCTCTTCCCGACGCCCGACGGTATGTCGCTCGACGACTACCTCGTGCAATTGTCGAAAGAGGGCCTCGAAAAGCGTCTCGAACAACTGTATCCGATTGAGGCGGAGCGCGATGCGCAGCGCGAAACGTATTACCAGCGCCTCGAATTCGAGTGCGGCACGATCATCAAGATGGGCTTCCCGGGCTACTTCCTGATCGTTGCGGACTTCATCAACTGGGCCAAGAACAACGGCGTGCCGGTCGGTCCGGGCCGGGGTTCGGGTGCCGGTTCGCTGGTCGCGTATGCGCTCGGCGTGACCGACCTCGATCCGCTGCGCTACAACCTGCTGTTCGAACGTTTCCTGAATCCGGAACGGGTCTCGATGCCCGACTTCGACATCGACTTCTGCCAGCACGGCCGCGACCGTGTGATTCAGTACGTGAAAGAGAAGTATGGCGCGGACGCCGTGTCGCAGATCGCCACCTTCGGCACGATGGCGGCGAAGGCAGCGGTACGGGATATCGGCCGCGTGCTCGATCTCGGCTACATGTTCACCGACGGCATCGCCAAGCTGATTCCGTTCAAGCCGGGCAAACACGTCACCATCGCCGACGCGATGAAGGAAGAGCCGCTCTTGCAGGAGCGCTTCGACAACGAAGACGAAGTGCATCAGCTGCTCGAACTCGCGCAGCGCGTGGAAGGCCTCACGCGTAACGTCGGTATGCATGCCGGCGGCGTGCTGATCGCGCCCGGCAAGCTGACCGATTTCTGTCCGCTCTATACGCAGGGCGACGAAAGCGGCGTCGTGAGCCAGTACGACAAGGACGACGTCGAAGCCGTCGGCCTCGTGAAGTTCGACTTTTTGGGTCTCACCACGCTGACGATTCTCGACTGGGCCGAGCGCTATATCCGCCGTCTCGATCCGTCGAAGAAAGACTGGTCGCTCGCGCAGGTGCCGCTCGACGACGCGGCGTCGTTCTCGATCCTGAAGAAAGCGAACACAGTCGCTGTGTTCCAGTTGGAAAGCCGCGGCATGCAAGGCATGCTGAAAGACGCGCAGCCTGACCGCTTCGAGGACATCATCGCGCTGGTGGCGTTGTACCGTCCGGGCCCGATGGACCTGATTCCGAGTTTCTGTGCACGTAAGCACGGCCGCGAGGTGGTGGAGTATCCGGATCCGCGTGTTGAATCTGTTCTGAAAGAGACCTACGGCATCATGGTCTACCAGGAGCAGGTGATGCAGATGGCGCAGATCATCGGCGGTTACTCGCTCGGTGGCGCCGACTTGCTGCGCCGCGCGATGGGTAAGAAGAAGGCCGAGGAAATGGCCGAGCATCGCGAGCTGTTCCGCCAGGGCGCCGCGAAGAACGGGCTGGCCGGCGAGAAGGCCGACGAAATCTTCGACTTGATGGAGAAGTTCGCGGGCTACGGCTTCAACAAGTCGCACGCGGCGGCGTATGCGCTGCTTGCGTACTACACCGCATGGCTGAAGGCGCACCATCCGGCCGAATTCATGGCGGCGAATATGTCGCTCGCCATGGACGACACGGACAAGGTCAAGATCCTGTTCGAGGACTGCCTCACGAACAAGATGGACGTGCTGCCGCCGGACGTCAATCTGTCGGCGTACCGTTTCGAGCCGGTCGCGGAAGCGGACGGCAAACGGTCGAAAACAATCCGCTATGGTCTCGGTGCGGTCAAGGGCAGCGGCCAGAACGCGATCGAAGAAATCATCCGAGCGCGCGAAGAAGGTCCGTTCGTCGATATCTTCGACTTCTGCAACCGGGTCGACCGCCGGATCGTCAATCGGCGGACGGTGGAAGCCTTGATCCGCGCCGGTGCGTTCGACACGTTGCATGCGAATCGCGCACAGCTGATCGCCTCCGTCTCGCTGGCAATGGAAGCCGCCGAGCAGGCAAGCGCCAACGCGATGCAGGCGGGCCTGTTCGATATGGGCGACGCGCCGTCTCAAGGTCACGAGTTGGTCGACGAGCCGGAATGGCCGGAAAAGAAGAAGCTGCAGGAAGAGAAGGCCGCACTAGGCTTCTACCTGTCCGGCCATCTCTTCGATGCCTATAAGAACGAAGTGCGCCGTTTCGTGCGCCAGAAGATCGGCGAACTGAAAGAAGGGCGCGACAAGCTGGTCGCAGGCGTGATCGCGTCGCTGCGCACGCAGATGACCCAGCGCGGCAAGATGCTGATCGCGCTGCTCGACGACGGCACCGGCCAATGCGAAGTGACCGTCTTCAACGAGACCTTCGAGGCTCACAAGCAGCTGTTCAAGGAAGACGAACTGCTGGTCGTGCAAGGTTCGGCACGTAACGACGCGTTCACGGGCGGCATCCGCTTCACGGTCGATACGGTGATGGATCTCGGCCGCGCCCGCTGCCGTTATGCAGAAGCCGTGAAGGTGCAGATGAACGGTAATGCGGACGCGTCGGCATTGCGCCGCGTGCTCGAAGCGCATAGCGCGGGTAAGGACGAGCCACAAGCTGCACCGGCGCCGGCGGCGTCATCGCGTGGTGGCAATGGCGGAGGTGGTGGCCGCAACGGCGGTGGCTATGGCGGCGGTGGCCAGCGCCAGGCTGTGCAGATTCCGAACGGCCTCGCCGTGCAGGTGGTCTATCGCAGCGAGAATGCGCAAGGCGAAATGCGTCTGGGTGACGCGTGGCGCGTCAAGCCTACTGACGAACTGCTCGCGGCATTGCGCGGCGAGTTCGCCGGAAGCTCGATCGAAATCGTTTATTGATGTCTGGTTTGCCCGCGCGCTTGCGTGGGCAAAACCGCCGGCAAGCTGTGGTCATGACGTTATGGTTTTTCAGACCATGCCAATTGGCACTTGCCGCTTGCACGCGGCCAACGAATGCAGGGCGCCGGCAATGAACAGTCGGCCCCCGTCAACGAGCCCTGCTTGCTACCGCCGGGTCTTCTCCCCCAGTCGCGCCAGCTTCAAAAACCGGTAGTACACCGTCTCCGCGTTAAACACCGCGATCATGAATCCGGCACGGCCGTCGAGAAATCCACGCCGCAGCACATAGGTCCGCACGAAGGCCCAGGCCCCACGCCCGAGCGCTTTGCCGAAACTGCCGCGCTTGCCAGCCGCATGACGTTGCTGCGCCGCCGCGGTCGAATACGCGTCGAGCTTGCGCAACACGCCTTCGAAGTCCTCGTACGAGTAGTGCATCAGCTTGCCGGTCAGGCGCTGCGACGGCGTGTCGAACACCAGGCGCTCGTGCACGAGGTCGTCGGAGAAACGCGCGGCGCCACGTTTGAACAGGCGCGGAATCCAGTCCGGATACCAGCCGCTGTGATGAATCCAGTGGCCGCAAAAACTCGACAACCGGTCCACCGCGTAGACATCGGCGGTGGGAACGGTCAGCGCCGTGCGGATCGCCGCCGCCAGTTCCGGCGAGACGATCTCGTCGGCGTCGATCGAGAGAATCCAGCTGGTGGTGAGCGCGTCCACGGCGCGGTTTTTTTGCGGGCCGAAACCCGGCCAGTCGGTTTGCTCGAGCACGCGCGCGCCGTGCGCTCGGGCGATGTCCGCGGTACCGTCGGTGCTGCCGCCGTCGATCACGACGATCTGATCGGCGAAAGCCACGGCCCGCAGGCACTCGGCCAGTCGCGCCGCCGCGTTTTTGGTGATGATGGCGACGCCGAGGGTGGTTTCTTGCATACCTGAATTGCGTGGAGGGTGCAGGGTGACGGATTAGGTCGCGCAAGTATACACAGCGCATTGGCAAGGGTCGAAACCGCCCGTTCCATAACCCCCGGCCGTGATCCGCAACCGTTTACAATGCTGTTTTTTGATATTCCGCGCGTCAGGCATTCCGCCCGCTGCGCGGATGCTGTCCCGCATTCCCAGAGGATTCCTTGAGCGCGAAGCCAACGTTAAGCAAACCCATCGGTTCAGGTGAGGCATCGTCACCTGCCGTCGTCTTTCGACGCTTGTGGCCGTATATCAAGCCGCTGATATGGGTGGTGATCGGCGCGATCATCGCAATGGCGGTAAGCGCCAGCACTGACGCGGCGATCCCCGCATTGCTCAAGCCGCTGCTGGACAAGGGCTTCGGTGCGCATGCCAGCGACAACGCCAAGTGGTTCGTGCCGGCCGCGGTCATCGGCCTCGCGCTGGTTCGGGGCGTGTCGCAATACGCGTCCGGCTATCTGCTGGCCTACGTGTCGAACAAGATTCTGCTCGAACTGCGCCTGAAGATGTTCGACCGCATGATCCACACGAGCGTGGCGTTCTTTCAGCGCGAAACCGCGAGCACGGTGATCAACGCGATCGTCTTCGAGGTGAACCAGATTCTCAACGTGCTGTTGAGCGTGATGGTCACGCTGGTGCGCGATTCGCTGACTGTCGTCTTCCTGCTGGGCTATCTGTTCTACCTGAACTGGCGCCTGACGCTGATCGTCGCGGTGCTGCTGCCGGGGATCGGCTGGCTGGTGGGCAAGATCAACCGCCGTTTGCGGCGCCTGAACCGCGAGCATCAACTGCTGACCAACGAACTGTCGTACATCGTCGAAGAGACGGTGGGTGGCTACAAGGTCGTCAAGGTGCACAACGGCGAGCAGTACGAGACGGACCGCTTCACGGCGATGAGCAAGCGTCTGCGCGGCTATGCCATGCGCATGACCGTCTCCGGCGGCCTCGCGCAACCGTTGACGCAGTTCCTCGCATCGATTGCGCTTGCCGTGGTGATTACCATCGCGGTCGTGCAGTCGTCGTCGGATCAAACCACCGTCGGCGGTTTTGTGGCGTTCGTCACGTCGATGCTGCTGATCATCTCGCCGCTCAAGCACCTCATGGATGTGAACCAGCCGCTGCAACGCGGCATGACGGCGTGTGAATTGATCTTCGGCCTGATCGACGAGCCGTCCGAACCGGAGGGCGGCGGCAAGTCGCTCGACCGCGCCCGCGGCGAAGTGGAATTCCGCGACGTATCGTTCACGTACGGCAGCAACGCCACGCACAACCGTCACACGCTCGACCACGTGTCGTTCAAGGTGGCGCCGGGCGAAATGGTCGCGCTGGCGGGCCCGTCGGGCAGCGGCAAGACCACGCTGGTGAATTTGCTGCCGCGCTTTTTCGATCCGACCAGTGGCGCGATTCTGGTCGATGGCGTCGCGCTGCCGGAATACAACCTGCACGCGCTGCGCAGCCAGATCGCGATGGTGAGCCAGGACGTGGTGCTGTTCAACGACACGGTGGCCAACAACGTCGCTTATGGGCAGACGGCCGATCCGGACAAGGTCAGGGCGGCGCTGCGTGCGGCGAACCTGTGGGACACCGTCGAGGCGATGCCCAATGGCATCGAAACGCTGGTCGGCGACAACGGCATGATGCTCTCGGGCGGCCAACGCCAGCGTTTGGCGATCGCGCGTGCGATCTACAAGGACGCGCCGATCCTGATTCTCGACGAAGCCACCTCGGCGCTGGATTCGGAATCCGAACGCCACGTGCAGGCGGCGCTGGAGACCTTGATGAAGGGCCGGACCACACTCGTGATCGCGCACCGTTTGTCGACTATCGAACGCGCCGACCGGATTCTGGTGATGGAAGCAGGGCGTATCGCCGAGCGCGGCAGCCATCGCGAGCTGCTGGCGCAAGATGGGCTGTACGCGCATCTGCACCGTATCCAGTTCCAGCAAGACGCAGCCTGATGAGGCTTGGCCTGACTCGGCATGGCCGGCTTGATTCGGGCTGATTTGCCCGAATTCAGTTTGATCCGGCCTTGATTCGAGCTGATCGGAACCGATTCGGCTCAATGTGCCCGAAACCGGCCGGGTCTGGCCAAATTTCGCGCATGTCGACACAACTGGCCGGTCAGCGCCACGACAGGCGCCCACCATCTGCTGCCGGCCGACAATCCCGGCATCTCCCGCGCGCCTGGTGTCCGCTCCCTGACCAGTGCCTGCTTCAGCGGCCGTTTTTCCGCACGATTCGCTTGAGCCAGATTCCCGGCGCGTAGACTGCCGGACATGTCGCGTACAGAAACATGCGGATGCGCAATCCGAGCTTCACTTTGGGACTGCGTGCGAGCAGCCCGATACGTTCCCCGAGGCCGCCGGCTTCGAACATCGCGTGAATGAATTGTTCGCGTTCGAGCTTGGGCACCATCGCCGCGCGCATGTGTTCGCCCACACCGGCGATCTCGGCGTCGCGCTGCAACTGCGCGAGTTCCGCCAGCCCGTAGCGATTGCTTTGGCGCATGCGCGCAATCAACTCATCCACCGATCCGTAGCGGCGTTTGCGCGACAGTCCACCGCGCCGGTAGTGCACCAATGGCTCGCGCAGACTCGCGGCCCCGCCTGACAGGATTGCGCGCAGCACCATGATCTGATCTTCCGCGGCGGCGCCCGGCAGCATGGGTCCGAAGCGCTCGAACAGCCGCCGCGACCATGTGTGCGCGGCGCCGATGAGCCACGGGCGGCCGGCGAGCCAGTCGTCGAAACTGCGATAGGTGTCGAGTTCGGTTGGTGTCATCCGTTCGTGAACATGGCCGGCTTCGTCCATGTCCGCGAGGTCGGTTGCGATCAGGTCGGGCCGGCGATCGCGCGCGAGCCAGAAGTCGACCACCCGCTCACAGCGGTTCGGCGCGGACATGTCGTCGCCCGCGGCAATGAACAGCAACTCCCCCTGAGCCATTTGCGCGATTTGCGACAGATGCGCGCTGATGCCCTGATTGACCACATTGCGACGCGCGATCACCTTGTGCGGCCCGTTGTAGCCGGCGATCGCGGCTTCGATCGCGGCGAACGTGGCGTCGCTGGAGGCGTCGTCCGAGATGATGATTTCGAGCGGCGCATAGGTTTGTGCGAGCGCGCTACGCACTGCGTCGGCGATCTGCTTTTCCTGGTTGTAGGCGATCAGCAGGATCGATACCAGCGGGCGGTGGGTGTCCGACGCTGTGGAGGCAAGGTTTGTCGACGGGTTATCGGTCATGTCTGACTACCGTACGAGCAGAATGCCGACCCCAAGCAGGCCCGCAATCACGGCCCAGTACGCCGCGTGAACATAGCGGATCTGTCGCTTGTAGCGCGCCGTGTAAGAGGGTGCGAAGTCTTTCATGCGTTTTCCGAAAACACTGATCGGGTTCGCGGTGTACTGCTCATAGAGCGGACGGTTGCGCTCGTAGATGAGGCGATGCGACTCCTCGACCTTGCCCAATTGAACCAGTTCGGTTGATCGTGAACTTTTCTTGATGCGATAGAGGTACAGCGGGGCATCGATAAAGCGGACCTTGGATCGCGGGCTCAGGAGGCGCACGTAGAATTCCCAGTCCTCAAAGCCGTAGACCATTTCCGGCGAATACCCGCCAGCGAGCAGAAACGCTTCGCGCCGATACATGGTCGTATTGACGATCATGTTTTGCCAAAGCAGCTTTTCATAGCTGTATTCAGGCAAACGCCACACCTTGCGGTTTTCGCCAAAGCGCTTCGCCTTTGTGTGGACAAGATCGGTATCCGGATGAGCGGTGAAGCACCCGACGGCGCGTTGCAGAAAGTCAGGGTGCAGCATGTCGTCGCCATCGAGCGGCACGAAAAGCGTGCCTTTTGCTTGCGCGAAGCCGAAGTTTCGTGCTGCCGCGACTCCGCCGTTTTCCTTGTTAAGGGAGATGAACCTGGGCTCTTTCTTTGCGTACTGGTCGATGATGGCCTCAGAGCCGTCAGTCGACCCGTCATTCACGATGATGCATTCCCAGTCGCTATAGGACTGGCGCAAGACAGTTTCGAGAGCGTCTGCGATGAATTCTTCCTGATTGAAGCAGGGCACAACGATGGAGACTTTCGACATGGCCGGGTTTTAATGGATATTTGCCGCTTTCTAACCGCTTGCGAAAGGCTGAGAAATTTTAGCCCATTCCTGTCAGACGCTTGTTTTCAGACGCTTGGTCTTTTAGGAACGGCCGGATCCTTTCACTCTCTGTGGCAGCAATTTTTCACTTGCCTGGCACAGTTTTCACGCTCTGTGGCAACCGACAGGTCCTGGAATAGGAGGGTGTGCGGTTCGGCTAGATTCTAATCGGTGACGGGAGGGCGGCGTCATGTAGTGCCCCCACGCCCATCCTTTACAATTGCCGCTGTCCCGAAAACCAGGCCGCACGGTCCTCCGCCGCGCGGGCGCCTCACAGAGAACCGATCCTTGTCCGACCCGACCCGGCGCCCTGTCACCGATATCGCCCTGACCGCCCAGGCGCTGAAAAACAGCGGCGGCGCCGAACGCTACACGCGTGATGTGATCGCCGGCTTGCATCGGATGGGGCTGCGTCCGACGCTGTTCGCCCGCGAGATCGACCGCTCGCTGCCAGAGGCGGCATGGATCGACGCTCAGCCGCTCAACGTTCGCTGGGCGCCGCGCAAGCTTCGCAATCTGGCGTTCGACTGGCGTCTCAAGCAACGGCTGAAACGGCACCGTCCGGCGTGTGTCTTCTCGATCAATCACTCCACGCATGCCGATGTCGCGTTGTGCGGCGGCACGCATCCGGGTTCGCTCGAGGCCGCCGGCCGCGCCGCGCGCCGTAGCGACGAATGGCAGATCGACCTGGAGCGGCGCGTCTATTCAGAGGCGCGTTCGATCGTCGCGCATTCGCAGTTGATGAGCCGCGAGTTGCAACGGTTTTACGGCGTGCCGGTCGACCGTATCGACGTGCTCTATCCGCCGGTCGACACAACGCGCTTCCATCCGCTGAACGATGTTGAACGAGCGGCGGCGCGCCGTCAGTTCGATCTGCCCGAAGACCGCGTGATCTTCGTGTTTTCGTCGACCAGTCACGAACGCAAAGGTTACCCCTTGCTGGAAGCGTTTTTTGAGCAGACCACGTTGCCGGTCTGCCTGGTGGTGGCTGGCCGCCCCGTGCCGAAAACCAGCGAGACGATTCGCTATGTGGGGTACTGCAAAGAAATCGAAAAATTGTTCGCCGCAGCCGATTTCACCGTGGTGGCCTCGGCGTACGAGCCGTTCGGTCTGGTGGGTGTCGAGTCGGTGATGTGCGGCACGCCGCTGGTGATCGCCGACAACGTCGGATCGGCGGAGACTGTCACCGGCGCTGCGAAGATCGCGTTTTCGCGGCAGTCGGCGGGAAGCTTCGAGCGTGCCATTGAGGCAGCGGTGGAGCGTGTGCAGAGCGGCAACGCGCGCATCGCCGAACCGCTGCGCAACCTGGTCTACGACCCGAGCGTCGATGCTCATGTCGCCGCGCTCTATGAGCTGTTTACACGTTGAACCTGCCGCGCCGCGCGCGGATCTTACGCCGTGCTCGAATTCAGGCCTTGACGTCGGTAGCGGTTTGGCGGGCGGCGCGCGATCCTGCCGGTTGCGCCGTAGCCAATTCGCGCTTGCGCGCATCGATCACCGCTAAAAACGTAGCGACCAGCAGCGCGAGCAGCACCGTGACCATGATCGGCACGAGGACGTCGATGGTCAGTCCGAAAATCACCGTGCTGGTGGCGACCGCCAGGCCCGCATAAGACGCCGCGCGAATCGCCGGATCGTTCGACAGCCTGTGACGCCAGAAGTACACCGAGATGCCATAGTAGAACAGCAATAGGCAGATCACGCCGATTGCGCCCATCTCGGCGAGGGTCGAGAAAAAGTCGCTATGAGCGCGCTCGTTGACGATCTCGGCCTTCACTTCGCCACGCTTGGCCAGCAGGCCCAGTTCGTCCACCAGATGCCCCTTGCCGACGCCGTACACCGGATGGTGCGTAAAGATCAGCCGCGACGCATTCCACAACTGTAAGCGCAGGCCAACCGACGTATAGTCTTCGCCCTGATGCATCATCGAAACGTCGTTCGTCACTTCACCGAGGCGCTTCTGAATGCGCTCGGTCGACAGCAGCGCTCCCGCGCCAATCACGATCGCCAGCGTCGCTATCAGGAGGCGCTTCTTGTGCGCGTACCACTGATACTGCATGCCGAGAAGCACGACGAACACCGGCACGGCCAGCCAGCCGCCGCGGCTGCCCGACAGATACGACGCGTAGCCGCCGCCCACCAGCGCCAGCAGTCGAAGCCCTAGCACGCGCCAGTCACGCGGCTTGTCCCAGCCCAACGTGAAGACTGACAGAAAGCCGAGCAGCAACGCGGTGTCGCCGAACGGAATCGCATTCGTATATGAATTATTCAGACGATTCGCGTCCGTCCAGCCGCCGGCCGGTTGATCGACGAGTGCCCAGATGCCCACCGCCAGCGCGCCGGCGGCACACCCCCAACCGATTACGCGCAAATGCCGGGACGGCAATTGCCGCAGCAGCAGGAAGACCGGCAGGGCAAGCACGAAGCGCGACAACGCGTCGAACTGACGCGGCAGCCAATAACCGAACAGGGCTTGCTGGACGGCGATTGCTACGACGAAAGCCAGCATGCCGATGGTGAACCAGCGGTAGGTGCGCAGGCCGGAGAAATAGCCTGGCATGCGCCGGTTGGCCACGGCGGCGCCGAGCGCCAACGCGAGAATCGCGAAAAAGCAGTAGCCCGTGCCGCCGCGCCACACGAGGTTGACCGCGGGCGCGAAAAACAGCAAGGCTGTGCTGAGCCAGACCAGACTGGGAGCAAAAATCATAAGGCAACAATATGTAAGAACACTACCGTTCCGGTGGTGGAGTTGCTATGGCCGGACCCTTGGGTGCATTTTTTTAAGACGGTAGAGCGATCGCGATTATAACCGTGCGTCCCCTTGCAAAATGCTTGTCGAAGCACAGGGTAGGTCGCTCTTTGGTGGAGGGCGGCAATCGGTGTCACCTTGCACCCAAAGATCTGCCCAAAGACGGCCGCCATGGCGATTGAGCCGTGGCATTTGTCGTGTGAGCGGGCGGCGGCGGTACAATCCCCGGCGAAACTGATAGGCGACGCTATTTGGGCCACCTGTGCGGTGTTAGGTTCCCACGGCGCCTGTAGGCACTCACGCCGCCAGCGATTCTCCGACGCCGCCTCCGAACGACGTCGCCGGGACGGCGGCCATTTAAATTACATTGCACTGCACCACGCCGGATTGCCAATGCGGAGCTGAACCGCGCTTGCGCCGACGGCAAGCCCAACGGACCGAATCGATGTTCTCAATCATCATCCCGACCTGGAACAATCTGCCTTACCTGCAACTCGTGATCGAGAGCCTGCGGCGTCATTCCACGCATGCGCATCAGATCATCGTGCACGTGAACGACGGCTCGGACGGCACTCTGGCCTGGGTGCGCGACGAGGGTATCGAACACACCGCATCGCCCGGCAACATCGGCATCTGTCACGCGGTCAATATCGCGGCGGCGCGCGCCACGCAGGACTACATCGTCTACATGAACGACGACATGTACTGCTGCCCCGGCTGGGACGACGCGCTCGTCAGGCGTCTCGCGCAGATGCCGGCGGACAATCTGTTCATGCTGTCCGGCACGATGATCGAACCGGTCGACTCCGGCAATCCGTGCGTCGTCGTGCAGAACTTCGGCCGCGACGTGGAGAATTTCCGCGCCGACGACCTGGTGGCCGCCACGCCGACACTCGTGCGCGCCGACTGGCGTGGTGCTACGTGGCCGCCGACGCTCGTGCATCGCGACTGGTGGCACAAGGTTGGCGGCTATAGCAGCGAGTTGAGCCCTGGCATGAGCAGCGACAACGACTTCTCGATGAAGCTGTGGGACGCCGGTTGCCGGGTGTTTCTTGGCGTTGGCGACAGTCTGGTTTATCACTTCCAGCAGAAGAGCACCGGCAAGGTCGTCAAGAACGACGGGCGCCGCCAGTTCCTGAACAAGTGGGGCATGACGCAAGCCACCTTCGACCGTTATTTTCTGCGGCGTGGCACGGCGGTGGAAGGCGCTCAGGCGGTCAGCGACCCCGAGCGGACTGGTCGCTTGCGGCGCGCGCTGCTCAAGTCGCGTATCAAGCGTGCGTTCAGCTGAAGCAGGCGTGCTTGCGTGCGCATCTGCGCTGTCCTTGCCAGCGTGTAGCGGCGGAAATCCGGCGGTGGCCTTGCGCGAGCCGAGCTGAAGCGCGCGTTACACGCCGCCCGTCACCAGTGGCAGAACCGTCAAATCCGGGTGCGTGCCGTCGACGATGCTGCGCCCCACATGCACCCCTTCGTAGAGCGCTTCTTCCACGCCGGCGAAGCTTTCTTCGCCGTCCGCATGGAACGGCACCGCATGCCCGGGAAGGGTCGGATCCGCGCCCGGATGACACACGTAACCGACGTACGTATAGCGGTTGTCAGGCACGGCTGACGGCTTCGTCGCGTCGGGCGGGTTTTTCAGGAAGGGTGCCACGTGAATTTCGAATCCCTCGTACTCCACCATCTGCCAGGGTGCGGTTTCATCGGCCATGGCCGCCTCCGTCTATGTCGCGCGCTTGTCAAAAAGTCTAGGTGATTTGAACGTAAAGCGCGCCCTAAGACTGATGCGGCAAACCACTACGGGCACCGCCGCGCGCAATCCCTTCGACGCGTGCAGCGGGCCGCCGCGACCTTGCGGTGGTTTCGCGTCGGTGCAGAGCGTGCGGGTGTGCGCTCGACCGCGTCATCTTCGCCGTCATATAGAATGACGCGCTTTGCCCGTACAAGACCCCGCCCATGTGGTTCAAAAACCTTCAGCTGCACCGTCTTCCCGCTCCGTGGTCCGTCACCCCTGAACAAATGGAGAAATGGCTCGCGCCGCACGCGTTCGCGCCGGGCAATAGCGTCGAGATGCAAAGCCACGGCTGGGCGTCGCCGCGCGACAACGATTCGCTGGTGTATTCGCTCAATGGCCAGATGCTGCTGGTGTTTCGCGCCGAAAAGAAACTGCTGCCGGCTTCGGTCGTCACGCAAGTGACCAAGGCACGCGCGCTCGAACTTGAAGAGCAACAGGGCTTCAAACCCGGCCGCAAACAGATGCGCGAACTCAAGGAGCAGGTGACCGACGAACTGCTGCCGCGCGCCTTCAGCATCCGCCGCGACACGCGTGTGTGGATCGACATCAAAAATGGCTGGCTCGTGATCGATGCGGGCTCGCAAGCGGTCGCCGACGAAGTGCGCGGTCTGCTGGTGAAGTCGATCGATCAACTGCCGCTCGGCACCGTGCGCGTCACGCAATCACCGGTTGCGGCGATGACCGAATGGCTGCTTTCCGGCGAAGGTCCCGCTGGCTTCACGCTCGACCAGGACACCGAATTGCGTTCGCCGACGGAAGGCAACGCGACAGTGCGCTACGTCGGACATACTTTGGACGCCGAAGATATGCGCCGTCATATCGAAGCCGGCAAGCAATGCATGCGGCTCGCAATGACGTGGAACGATCGCGTGTCGTTCGTGCTGACGCCTTCGTTGATAATCAAGCGCATCGCGCCGCTCGACGTCCTCAAGGAAGCGAGCGACCCCACTGCGCAGAACGACGACGAGCGCTTCGATTCCGACGTCACGCTGATGACCGCCGAACTCGATCGCATGCTGTGCGATCTGCTCGACGCGCTGGGCGGCGAGCAGGGCGTGGAAATGCCGCAAGCCTCGGCTGCCTGAGTGACGTTTTCCGAGCTACGTTGGCCTGAGTGAAGTTCGCCTGAGCTGCATTTATCCGTTGCGGGCCGGCGCGTTGAGACTGCATCGCGCCGGCACTTGTTAAGCCAGATTATGCATATCTGAATCCGGCTTAATAAAATTTACCCTTCATGTCCCGGCCGTCACACTGCTTGTGCTGACGGTGCAAGCCGTCAGGAACCTTCCGATCCATCGACGCGCGCCACGCTTCCCATCATGCGAGCCGCGTCATCCTGACCAGGACTCGACATGAAAATCGCTCACTTGATGCTCGCCCTCGGCCTTGCTTGCGCCGCCTTCGCCACTTCCACTGCCATGGCTGCCGACGCGACGTATCCGCCTGCGCCGCTGCCTCCTTACGCGCAGGATGAATTGCAGAAGGTGATCGATGCCGCGACGGGGCCATTGCCCGCTGTACAACATTCACCGGCCGCACCGCAAAGCGCGGCCACCCTGCAAAGCCCCGCCGTGTCGCAGAAGGGTCCTTATGCCGCCCCGCGCGTCATGCCGCACGATGAGTCGCATGCAGGCGCGAGCGCGGGCAAGCGCGGCGCCCGTCCGTCGAAGGCGCATCGGCATGAGCGTCACAAGTACGTCTGAGGATCTCGCCGCGACCGCGTGGCGTCGATGCGCCATGCATACGCGAAGTGGCGCGGCGTGAAAGCGGCGTTACGCATCGATCGCCGCTACACCGGACCGTGCTACGCCGGTACCGTGAATTTGGTTAAGATTGCGATCAGAAAGGCACATCAATCACGGAGAGCTCGCGATGGTTCGACTGGTTATGATCCTGCTAGGTGTCGATTATCTGCGCACGCGCTGGCGTTCGTTGCAGTTGATCGGCTGGGTGAGCCTGGTGCTCGGCGTGGTGGTGTTCATCGACGCGCTCGATAGCGCGCTCTATTTCCCGATTACGCCGTTTGCATTATTGCTGCTGCTCGAAGGGCTCGCCACGCTGGCGGTCGCCTGGACCGGCATGGGCGGGCAACGCACGCTGCGCTATGTGAAGGGCTTCGCATTCTGCTTTGCGGCGGCGCTGATTCTCGCCGGCCATCATCACGGCAACTTCATTCTGTCGATGATCTTCGGCACGCTCTTTCTGGCCGATGGTCTGCTCCAGATCGTCTCCGCGAAGGTCGTCCGTTATCGCACGTGGCGGCTCGCGATGATCGGCGGGGGCGTTGAAATCGCGCTGGCGATTTTCTTCTATCAGCCGTATCCGACGCACTATGTGGGCACCGTGCCGTACTGCCTCGGCCTCGGCTTGATGTTCGCCGGCTGGAACATGATTTTGCTGAGTATGCGCGTGCGGCGTCTCGCGTCGAATCCCGCGGTGGCTTCCGATGATGCCAGCGCCGATGCAGCCAACTCTGCCGCGAGTGCGGTCGCTCCCGGCCGGTTGAGCGCGGTCGAATGGGACGGCCCGCCCACCGCCGATGAAGACGCGTTGACTGTCCATGTGTGGACGCCGGTGGGCTCGTCCAAGGGCGAGGCGCGGCGACAGTTGATCGTCGATCGCTACATCGCGGCGGTGGATCGTAACGGTGTGATTTCGACCGGACATGCCGCGCTCGAATCGCCTGAGGGCATCTACGTCAGCTTGTATCCGGGCGTCGAGATCGATCGTTCGCCCGACGATTTTGCGCGGCTGCTGCGCGCGACGCGCGAGAACGACGTCCCCGGTGTATTCCAGCCCGATTACCCGACCGAATCGAAAGCATGGTGTCCGTCGACGGTTCAGGTGCGCATTCGCAATTACGATCCGGCGCGCCTGCGCCGTTTCTGGGACACCTATCGTCAGGACACGACCTACAACCTGACGCACCGCAATTGTTCGAGCACCGTATCGCGCGCGCTGGAAGCGGCGATCGAAGGCGCGTCGGCGCGCGTATGGGGCAACCTCGGCGGCTGGCGGCCATTTTTGCGCGTGATTACGACGCCGGAATTGTGGGTGGCAGCACAACTTCGCAAGCGCGCCGCGACGATGGCGTGGACCCCCGGCCTCACGCTCGACTATGCGCGCGCGCTCAGCATGCTTGCCGACCCGCGTCCGTCGGGCTGGGTGAAGATGGCGCGCCTCGCCGTGCGCAGAATGGTGCATTCGCGGCAGCAATGGCGTGAGGAAGCGCGCAGTGCGCCGGCCTCACAGGAAGCCGCGCGCGAGCATGTTGCTGACGCGGTGCGTGATTGATGGGCTAGGCGCCGCGGTTGCCCAACTTCGACGTTGCGGTAAAAACAGCAGACGTATCAAGAGCTTGCCGATCTTGCCGGATAGTTATGCACAGATTTGCGAACAGATTCTGTTGATAACTTCCGCACGCAGCGGCGCTTCCGCCAAATGAGTGAATTCAACCAATTTGGCGGGTGTATGCTGAAATCGAAAACTTATCGATGACAGCACCCCACCACGCCAAATTATGGCTGTGGCTCATTCAGGATCAAGCCGTGCCGGGCGCTGAGCGCCTGCTGCGGCAGCAGTTTTACCAGCGTGAACGTGATGCTCAGGACGAACCCAGTTGCATCCATCGGCCTGTCAGATGATTGAGCCACAACGTTTCACGGTGCGTCACGTCAGCGTCTACCGTTACTCGGAACCCGTGCGGTTCGGCGAGCACAGGATGATGTTCCGCCCGCGCGCCAGCCACGACTTGCGCCTCGTCACGAACCGGCTGGTGATTACGCCGACGCCGTCGCGACTGCACTGGCTGCACGACGTGTTCGACAACTCGGTGGCGGTCGCGAGTTTCGCGGGTAAGGCGAGCGAATTGCGCTTCGACAGCGAAGCGACGCTTGAACACTTCGAAACGCCCATGCCCGATTACGCGCTCGAACCGTACGCGGTGAACTGGCCGTTCGCGTACACCAACGAGGAAGCCTCCGATCTCGTGAACGCGCGCAGCCGACAGTATCCGGACAGCGACGTGGACGAGTGGGCGCGCCGCTTCATTCCTGTGCAGGGCGGTAGCGGTGCGCGCGGCAAGAACGGCACAGGCGGCACGATGGCGCTACTGCGCGCGATGACGCTTGAAATAAAAAGCACGTTTTTCTATGTGCGCCGCACGGAGAAGGGCGTGAACCGTCCTGGCGACACCTTGCGCAACCGCAGCGGCAGTTGCCGCGATTTCGCGGTGCTGATGATGGACGCCGTGCGCTCGCTTGGCCTCGCGGCGCGCTTTGTCAGCGGTTACCTGTTCGTGCCCGAGCACGACGCCACGCAAGGCGGCGGTGCGACGCATGCATGGTTGCAGATCTATTTACCGGGCGCCGGCTGGGTCGATTTCGATCCGACCAATAGCATAGTCGGCAATCGCCATCTGATTCGGGTGGCGGTGGCGTGGAACTACTACCAGGCGTTGCCGTTGTGGGGCACATGGCATGGCGCGCCGCATTCGTTTCGCGGTTTGCAGGTCGATGTGAGTGTGACCGAGGGCGAGTGAGGGGCGAGCCGGGTGAATGGGCGGGTACCCATCGAACGTGTTAGCTGGGAGCGTCAACTCAGGTTGTTCGCCGGGCGCATCAATTGAACGTTTCAACTGGAAGAGGGTGTCGTGATGAAATTGCGCGTTGGCTACGAGCTGGTCTATGAGTGCGTGCAACCGACGCCGATGATGTTGATGTTGAACACGCACTTTTCGCACGCGACGGACGTGTTGAGTGGAGATTTGCTGGCGGTCGATCCGCCGGTGCCGATCAGGCAGTATCGCGATGGCTTTGGCAACCTATGCAGCCGTGTCGTGGCGCCGCAGGGACGGTTTGCATTGTCGACGAGTGCGGTGCTCGAGGTGTCGTCTGAGCCGGAGAGGCGGCCGCCGTTTACCGAGCAGCATGCCGTGGAGGCGTTGCCTGATGATTCGCTGGTATTTCTGCTGGGCAGTCGTTATTGCGAAACGGATTTGCTATCCGAATTTGCGTGGCAGACGTTCGGCAAGATGCCGCTCGGTCGCGGGCGGGTGGATGCGATTTGCAACTACGTGCACAACCACATTGTGTTTGGCTACGATTTCGCGCGGCCGACCAAGACCGCCTGGCAGGCGTGGCAGGAAAGGAAGGGCGTATGCCGGGATTTCGCGCATCTGGCCGTGACGCTGTGCCGGGCGATGAATATACCGGCGCGGTATTGCACGGGTTATATCAGCGATGTCGGCACGCCACCGCCTTATGCGACCATGGATTTTGCGGCGTGGTTCGAGGCGTATGTTGGCGGGTGCTGGCAGACCTTCGATCCGCGGAATAATGTGCCCCGTACGGGGCGGGTTTTGATGGCGCGAGGGAGAGATGCTGCGGATGTCGCGATCAGCAATGCGTTTGGGCCTACGACACTGCTGAAGTTCGATGTGGTGTGCGAGGAAATTCAGGTTTCTTCTGCCACTGAAAGAACCTGAAGCTCCCAGTCCGACATGCGGGCACGCACTGTCACGGTCTTCAGGCGCGGCGCGCGACGTCATTCCCCAAGCGCCAGCGCGCGCTTGCGCCGCAGCAGCACCGAGCCGATCGATACCGCCGCGCCGATGCAGCCCATCGCCATCGAGAGAATCACGATCAGCCAGCCGGTTTGTGCCCGTGCCGAAAACACGCCGACCAGCAGACCGGCGAGCGGTTGCGTCATGTTGTTCAACAGAATCACCACGCCGGTCGTCTTGCCATAGTCCTCGGGCGGAATGATTTTCTGCCGTGCGCTGCGAATGTAGACATTGAACATCTTGTCGAAGCCGACAATCAGCAGAAAGCCGAGCGTATAGCCCCAAGGCGCCGAACTCACCCCGGCGATCACGCCACCCGCACAGATTGAGACGAACGCGACCCGGCCGAGTGTCTGTGTAGGCCAGACGTTACGCGCGATCGTCAACAGGATCAGCACTGTGGCCACAGCGCCGCCAGTCTGCAGGCCGGCGTAGTAGCGGCTCGATTGCGCGTGAAAGCCCGTGACCATCGCGGCTGACGTCGCGAGAGTCACGCCGATCACCAGATTTTCGGCGGCGGCGAGCAGCACGACTTTTTTCAGGCCGGGTAGAACGAGTACATGGCGCAACGCGATGCGCATGGGCATCGCCCAGTGACCCGCTGCAACGGGCGGTGGATCACCGGCGCGGAACCCGCTGGTGCGTTGCCATAGCAGCAGCGACGCATCGGCAAGCAGAAACAGCGCGCCGGTTGCGCCGACCACCCATTCCCAGCGCCACAAGCCGAGCATCAGCGCGGCCAGCATCGGGCCGAGTACGAAGCCCAACTGGTCCGCCAACTGCGAGTAGGCGAGCACACGCTGGAACTGCTGCGTGCTGAAAATTTGCGGCAGCATCACTTCGCGTGCGACCAGCCCCTGGCTCGTGAGCACACCGCACAATGCCGACAGCGCGATCAGCCAGCCGATGCCGCCGAACAGCACATAAGCCAGCACGCCGCCGAAGCACACCGCCGCCCGCACGGTCTGACTCACCCGCATCAGCTTGAGCGGCGAGATGCGGTCGCACAATGCGCCAAAGAAGGGAAAGACCAGGTAGCGCGGCAGCGTTTCGATAAAGAACGCAAGACCCGACCACGACACCTGGTGTGTCGTCTGAAACACGACGAGCGGCACGAGGAACAGCAGCACCTGATCGGCGAGACGCGCGACAAACAGCGAGCAGAAGAAAGCCTGATGGTTGGCGCGCACCGTTCATGTCTCGCCGTTTATGGGTCGAGACCGATCCTATCAAAGATTGCGTCAGCCGCCCCGATAAGCCTGTTCGAGCAATGCGATATCGAGCTTGACCATTTTCATCATGGCTTGCATCACACGGCTCGCTTTCGCGGCATCCGGATCGCGCAGCATCTGGGGAAGGGCGTCCGGCACGATCTGCCACGACACGCCGAACTTGTCCTGAAGCCAGCCGCATTGCATCGGCGCGCCGCCGTCCAGGAGCTTCGCCCAATAGCCGTCAACCTCCTGTTGCGACGAGCAGTGCACGAACAGCGAAATAGCCGGCGTGAAGCTGTATTGCGGGCCGCCGTTCAAGGCCGCGAACTCCTGACCTTCCAGCTCGAAGGTGACGAACAGCACGTCTCCCTTCTTCCCGGGGCCGGCATCCGTGTAGTGCATCGTGGTGGTGATGCGCGAATCGGGGAACACCGACGTGTAGAAGCGGGCGGCTTCTTCCGCGTTACCGTCGAACCACAGGCATGGCGAAATCCTTTGCATACGACCTCCTCGTGCTGAATGGCGTGCGCGGCTTATTGCGGGCCGCACTCCATACCTTGCATGGCTTGCTGGATCTGTTCCGGGCTCAGGTCGCGCTTGTGCGTGGCGAGCGACCAGCTGTGGCCGAACGGGTCCTTCAACTGCCCGTAGCGGTCGCCCCAGAACATGTCGGCAACCGGCATGGCAACGGTCGCGCCGGCCTCGACGGCCTGCTTGAAACTGGCGTCGACATCTTCCACATAGTGGTGAATCGTGACCGGCGTGCCTTTCAGCGTGTTCGGGCCGAGCGCGTTGTGATCGGGCCATTCGTCGGTCAGCATCAGCATGGAGTCGCCGATCTTCAGGCAGGCGTGCATCACCTTGCCACCGGGGCCGGGCATACGAAACTGCTCGACAGCGTTGAAGGCCTTGGCGTAGAACGCGATGGCGTCCGCGGCGTTAGCGCAAATCAGATAGGGGGTCAGCGAGTGCATCCCGTCCGGGATCGGTTTGACAGCGGGGCTGGACATGACGGCGACTCCTTGAAGTAACAGGTTCGTGAGGTGAAAGACCGACCGCGTGAGCCAGGTCTTCAACGTTACGACGAGTACATCCCCTTTGAATCGACACTCCGGGAAAAATATTTTTAAGCACGCCCGTGCGGCGCGGGCGTCGACGCAGGCGTGACCTCGCAGCCGTGGTCGCAGGCGCGAGCGTAGGCGTGGTCGTATGACGTGTGGTCGTAGGCGCGGCCGTGCGGCGCGTGCTCGCCACGCAGGATCAACCGGCCGGGTTGTCTTCTTCCGACGGTATGTCAACCGGCCGGATTGTCGTCGTCCGGCGGAGCGGCGGGCGTCGAAGGCGTCGCCGCGCCACCGCCCGGCGCGCCAAGGATGCTGATCTGGAACGTCGGGGTCGCCGCGAGCGATTGCAACGTCGCGTCTTCCGGGATGTGTTCGAACAGCGGCAGGATCACGGAGCCGCCGATCACCGCGCGCCGGCTATTGTCGGCCGGGCGTAAGCCCCACACGTCCTGGTAGACCACCGGCACCGCGCTGCCGTTGCGGGTCGTGTTGCCGATGTACAGCATCACATGGCCGCCAATGTAGATTAGCGTGCGAAACGGTTCGCCATGCTGAGCGAGGTAGTCGAGCCGTTGCGCCGGCGTCGACGCGGACAGATCGATCATGCGTCCCGCGCTCATCTGCGTCGACGAATGGCGCGGCAGCCACACGCCGAACGTCGCGAAGATGCTTTGCAGTTCGGACGAACAGTCGTTGTAGAGGCCGCTATTGCCCCAGCCGTACGGCCGCCCGATCAGCGTTTTCATCAGCATCGCCAGATGCCGCGGGGTGGCGGCGAGCGGCATCGGGGTGATCTGCGCATCGCTCAATTGGGCGCTGCGGATGATCGCGTGGCCGTCCACATCGCGGGCCGGGACGAAGAGTTTGCGCGAGGCGGGGGCGTTGGCAGCTTCGCTCGCTGTTTGATTGGCCGGTGTTGCGGGCCGCTTGGCGTCGTCTGGGGCGAGCGGCAGCAGCGTGCCGGCGGGCGCGTCGAAGCGGAACACGCCGCGGCTGTCGCGCACCGGCGCCGAGGCCACCGTGACCGCACCCAGCGACTTTGCGGTGGCGGCGCGCCACGTGTCGACGAAGGTGTCGTCGGTCAGGCCAACGCCGTTGCTGCGCACCCAGCCTTGCACGTCGGGCGTCTGCACGTAGCGCCACGCGCCGTCGGCGCTACTGCCCAGCACATACAGCGGTGTGCCAGGGCGTACGGCTGAAATCTGCAGGTTGTCGAACGGATAGCCTTCGCCGGCTAGGTGGTGGTTGTAGAACGACGGGTCCATGGTCGGCAGTTCGCGCACCATCAGGTTGCTGGTGGCGATCGCGCGGCGTTCGGGCTTGTAGACGGCCTCCTGCGTGAACTGATCGACGTCCATGTTTTGAGCGATGGCGTCGATCCATGCCTTGTCGTGTGGCCGGAAATTCTCGCCGTAACCGAGCGCCGTGCCGCTCTTGCCGGTGTTGTCGAACTTGTCGATGCGGCGCTGCTGCAGCGCGACAATATCCGCGCCTTGCTGGCGATAGACGCGCATCGCCACGTAAGTGGAATTCCATGGCGACGGTGCGGTTGTGCCGGTGCCGAAATAGCGCGCGTAGAGGGCGCTGAAGTGCGCCTGCTGATCGGCGGGGCTCAGGAACGGCTGGTCGTAGCCAGGGCTGTCCGGTTCGATCCAGTGGTCGACGTTCTGGTCGTAATTGGCGATCGGGAACAGTGCGACCGTGTCGACGCTCGCGTGGACATCGCGTGCCGGTGACGGATTGCTGCAGGCGACGAGGGTAGCGGCCGCTGCGAGGGCGGCGCATAGCGCACCGGCACGGCGGGCGTGCGGCAATCGGGCGGCGAGGCGTGTAGCGATGGCGGGCAGGACGGCGACAGGCATGGAGTTCGACGGTGAGGATCCAAGGGCACGATGATACGGTGTCGCGCGACAGGCAGGGTGGTGAATGCCTGCTGCACCCAGGCGGAACGAGCGAACGGGGCTTTCTCAGGCGTGCAGGCGCCTCGCGGACATGGGCGCCATTTTTCACGACATGGCTGGAGCATGAAGCCAATTGCTCGCGCTGTGCCTTCACAGCGTTATGAGTGTATTTACACAACGCTTATGTGTTTTCATTGGAGTTCGAATCGTCAATAGCGGCTGTGCCATACCGCACTTCACGCACAAGCGGCCAGACAGGCCGGGCGCTTCGTTACACTCCACACACCGCCTCGAATCGTCTTTCACGAGGCGCTACAACCAGGAGAACAACATGCAAACCAGCGCACGCAATCAATTCACAGGCGAAATCACCGAAGTCAAACATGGCGCCGTGAACGACGAAGTCACGTTGCGCACCCAAGACGGTCTCGAGATCGTCGCGATCATTACGCATGGCAGCGCAACGTCGCTCGGCCTCGCTGCCGGCAAGAAGGCATTCGCGCTGGTCAAGGCGTCCTCGGTGATCGTGATGGTCGACGTGGCCAAGAGCCAGGTGTCGGCACGCAACTGCATCGCCGGTACGGTGTCGGCCGTGACCAAGGGCGCAGTGAATTCGGAAGTGACCATCAGCGCGGGCGGCGCGCAGATCGCCGCGATCATTACCAACGAAAGCGTCGACCGCCTCGGCCTCGCGAGCGGCAAAGCGGCGATGGCGATCTTCAAGGCATCGAGCGTGATCATCGGCGTCGAATAACGATCGACGCATGGCGTTGTCCACAGGCTTAAGGTCTGGATAAAGCCATCGGGCCGTACGTGCTCGGGCGGAAAGAGGGTGGCATGCGCAGCAGGGCGTGCCGTGAAGGAAACGGCGGCTTGATTTACACTGCACGCCTCGCTGTTTCTCTTTCCGCTTTCATTACGGACGCCGTCATGTTCGAAGTCTCCTCAGCCTCGCATCTCCCCAAAGCCGCGCAATACGAAGAACTGGCCGCCCAGGCGCGCGCGCTGCTCGCCGGCGAACCCGACTGGATCGCCAACGCCGCGAATTTCTCCGCGTTCGTGTTCCATTCGCTGAGCGATCTGAACTGGGCCGGCTTCTACTTCCACGACGGCCGCGAACTGGTGGTCGGACCCTTCCAGGGCAAGCCGGCCTGCGTGCGCATCGCGCTCGGCAAGGGCGTGTGCGGCACGGCAGCACTTACCCGTCAGACGCAGGTGGTGCGCGACGTGCATGAATTCCCCGGTCATATCGCCTGCGATTCGGCGTCGCAATCGGAAATCGTCGTGCCGCTCGTCGCACCGGACGGTACGCTGATCGGCGTGTGGGATGTGGATAGCCCGGTCGTTGCGCGTTTCGACGAAGAAGACGCGAGGGGCATGGAAGCGCTGTGCGCGGTGTTTATCGAAGCCGCGCTGCCGCGCGCCTCGTAGGCGTTTCAAGCAGCGTCGATTCAGCGGTGCGGCGCCAGCCTATGCTTTTTCGTACATAGACTAGATGCACTTCAGGGGATGGGTCGGCGGACCTCATCCCGCTATCGTTCTCTCCACGCGCTCAAGACAGCGCGACGAACCCCCACCAGGTTTTGGAGACATGCATGAGTTCCGCCACCGTTACAGCCACCACTGCGCCGCTGACATTCCAACGTTCCCCCGCTTTACCCCGCAATTGCACCTTCGATAGCCACGACTGGGAGATTCTCAGCCGCTACTGGCATCCGGTGGCGTTCGCCGCCGACGTGACCGACAAACCCATCAGCGTGACGCTGCTCGACGAACCGTTGGTCGTGTTCCGCTCGAACGGTCAACTGGTGAGCGCGCGCGATATCTGTCCGCATCGCGGCGCGCCGCTCAGCCAGGGATGGGTCGACAACGGCAACATCGTGTGCCCATATCACGGCCTCGCGTACGGTAGCGACGGCAAGTGCAAACACATTCCGTCGCAGACGGACGGCCCGATTCCTGATCGCCTGCATCTCGTCACGTATGCGACGCAGGAAGCCTATGGCCTCATGTGGGTCTCGCTGGGCGGCGGCACTGAAGCGTTGCCCGCGTTCCCCGGCTGGGACGATCCCGACTTCCAGCAGATCCTGCCGCCCTCGATCGACATCAACGCTTCGGCGGGACGTCAGACCGAAGGCTTCATCGACGTCGCGCATTTCGCGTGGATTCACCACGACAGTTTTGCCGACCGGCATAACCCGGTGGTACCGCAGTATTCGGTCGAGCGGCGCGAAGGTGGCATGCACGCGGAGTACGTGAGCACGGTCAGCAATTTCCCGAAGTCGATGCAGCATCGCGCGCCTGAAGGTTATCTGTGGCGCCGCTTCTTCGAAGTGGATGTGCCGTTCTTCGCACGCCTGACCGTGCACTTTCCCGAAAACGGCCGCCTGTCGATCCTGAATGCCGCGAGCCCGGTGTCCGCGCGTAAGACACGTCTGTTCGTGCCGATCGTACGCAACTTCGACAAGGATTTGCCGCTCGAGGACGTCTACGCGTTCAACCGTCAGGTGTTCGAAGAAGATCGCGCGATCGTCGAACAGCAGCGCCCGGAAGATTTGCCGATCGACCGCGCGGCGGAAGCGCCGATTCTCGCCGACCGTTCCTCGGGTGCCTATAGGCGAGCGTTGGCTGAGATCGGTCTCGGCCAGGCCTATGTGCGCTAGTTTGCGGTGCGATTCGAGAAGCGTGATGCGAGATTCGGGAGAGAAGTCATGAAAGTATGGGAATGCGTGATTTGCGGCTTTCGCTATGACGAAGCACTGGGTCTGCCGGAAGCGGGTATTGCGCCGGGCACGCGCTGGGAAGACGTGCCGGACGACTGGCTGTGCCCGGACTGCGCGACCGGCAAACACGACTTTGATATGCAGGTGATTGCATGACAGCCGCTCAGCATGAGGACAAGGGACAACCGGTGGTGATCGTCGGCACTGGCATGGCGGGCTATACGGTTGCGCGCGAATTGCGCAAGCTCGATAGCACGGTGCCGATCGTCATGATCAGCCGCGACGACGGCAGCTTTTATTCGAAGCCGATGTTGTCGAATGCACTGGCGATGAAGAAGGAGCCGCAGACGTTGGCAAGTTTTGACGCCATAGCGATGGCGGCACAATTGGGCGCGTGGATTCGCGTGCATCAGCACGTCGAGCGCATTTTGCCGGCGGAGCATACGCTCGTCGTCGACAACGTGTTGCTGGGCTATAGCAAGCTGGTGCTGGCCACGGGCGCGGACCCACGCCGCCTGAAGGTGGAGGGTGATGGCGCGGGCGACGTGATGTCGATCAACGATCTCGGCGATTACGCGCGCTTCAGGTTGGCGCTCACGCGTTGCCGCTCAGTGGCGATTCTCGGCGCGGGTCTGATCGGCTGCGAGTTCGCCAACGATCTCGCGGCTGCCGGTTATGCGGTCAGTCTGATCGACCCGGCTTCGACGCCGCTGGCTCGCTTGCTCCCGCGAGACGTGGGCGAGATTTTCGCTCGCGCGCTTGACGATGGCGGCATCCGCTTTCACCCTGGCCGCAGTGTGAATCGTATCGACCGCTTGTCGAACGGTTACCGGCTGACGTTCGCCGAAGGCGAGCCGATCGACGCGGATCTGGTCGTATCGGCGGTCGGCCTTGCGCCGCGTACGGCGCTTGCCGCGGCTGCGGGTCTTGAAATCGACCAGGGCATTCGAACCGATGCGTGGTGCCGCACGAGTGCACCGGATATTTACGCACTCGGCGACTGTGCCGCGATCGACGGCAAAGTCCAGCCGTATGTCTTGCCGATCATGCATGCCGCGCGGGCGCTCGCGCGCACCCTGGCCGGGCAGCCGACGCGCGTCGCCTTTCCGGTGATGCCGATTACCGTGAAGACGCCCGCGAGTCCTGCGGTCGTCGTGACACCCGAGGGCGAGGGCGCATGGTCGATCGAAACTGCTGGCGATGCGGCGAAACACGCTGCGCGCGCTGTGTGCCGGCAAGCTATCAGTGAGCGCCCGTTGGGCTTCGCACTGCTCGGCGCGGCGATCGAGGGCAAAGCCGCGTTGATCAAGGCCATGACAGAGGGGGCCACTAGCTAACCCACAACAATCTTCCGTCTGACCGACCTCACTTTGTGATCGCTCGGTGTTTTAAGGGGCCTGTCACCTCGAACACATCCGATGATCGCATTCGCGCCGCAAGCTCTGCTTACGGCGCTTTTTTATCTGCTCGAAGGAGGTGCGTGCCAGTAGTGAACGCTTAGGAAACCAGATCTTTGGCGACGTTGGCGATCAGCCTGCGCAGCCAGATCGCGGCGACGCTGCGATGCGTGCGGTCGTGCCAGAGTTGATAGTAGGTGAGCGCCTGCGGCTCGCCGGGGATCGGCTCGATACGCAGTGGCAGCAGCTTGGTGTAGTGCGTGGCGAGCGCGCGGGTGGTGGTGAACAGCAGATTGGATCGCGCTAGAACGTAGGGCGCCATGCCGAAGTAGGGCAGCGTCGTGGTCACGGTGCGCGACAGGCCGTTGCGGGCGAGTTCGACATCGACCGTGCCCCACGACGTCGTGTTGTAGGTCATCACCGCCAGGTGTTCCGCTTCTTCGTAGACGGGCTTGCTAAGGCGCCCCGGTTTGATCGGATGGCCGTTGCGCATCAGGCACACCAGTTCGTCCTTGCACAGCGGCTGCAAATGCAGATGCTCCGGTGGCGTGCGCCAGTTGCCGATCACCAGATCGAGAAAGCCGCTTTCCAGACCATGCTCGTAACCGCCGTCCACCATCATCAGATGCCTGAACTCGAGCTTCGCGCCGGGCGCCTCGCGATGAAACGCATCGACTACGGCGGGGACGAAGAACGCATCGAGATAGTCCGGCGAACCGATGCGAAAGGTCTGGCTGGTGGTGGCCGGGTTGAACGACGTCGTGGGGTGCAGAATGGCCGCGATATTGTTCAGCGCTTGCGCCGCGGGGTCGATCAGCGTGAGTGCATGCGCGGTGAGAACCATTCGGCTGCCGCTGCGCACCAGCAGCGGATCGCCGGTCATGTCGCGCAGTTTGCGCAGCGCCACGCTGACGGTTGGCTGCGATTGTCCGAGCAACGTTGCCGTGCGCGACACGCTCGATTCGGTCAGCAGCGTGTGCAGCACCTTGAGAAGGTGCGAATCGATGATTTCCTTGGACATGAAAAGCGGGATCCTGTTTCGTGCGGATCCATGCAGTGAGGCGGCAGTTTTTTTGGAAGGATCGCGAGCGGAATATATCCATGGATATAACGCTCGTCAATCCGGCGAAGCCCTGTGCGAAGGCGTCGAAGACCGGTGCGCACTGAGTCATGAGGCGTGGAGTATCCCGGCAATAGCGAACGCTTTATGATGTGCGCGATGACGGACGCCTCACCGCGGGAATCAGGGAATACACCGAGTGAAACGATTGCCACGCGGAATGCGCGCCGCGGTGGCGTGGGGTGCGGCAGGAAAGCCGCTATCATACGCACGGTGACCCGGCGGAGCGGACCGACTCTGCCGGCTTCGCCGGTTGCGCCGAATGCGTCGGGAAAAACGCTTACTCGCTTTCAATATTCAGAAAATTCAAAGGCCGGCGCGATGCAAAGTCACCCCTACGCCGAAGCGCGCACACGCGACGCCGTGCTTGTGGCGGCGCCATACGGCATGTTCATCTGCAGGGCCGACGGCACCTTCGACTCCGTCAACGCCGCTTTCGAAAAGCTGACCGGCTTTACCGCCGAAGAATTGATCGGCCGGCGCACCTTTGAATCCTTGCACGACCCGGCCGAACTCGCGAGGCGACGCGCCGAATTGCCGCCGCTGTCGGCGATAAGCTCGCGCTACGAAGGCGAATGGACCTACGTGCGGCGCAACAGCACCCCGATTCGCGTGGTGTTCGCGATGGCGCCGCTCGCCGCCGAGCCGGCGAATCCCGGCGGTGTTGCCACAGGGCCTGCCCGCTATGTCGGCATCGCCATCGACATGACGCGCTACGCGCAATCCGAAGCGCGCTTGTGGTACGTCGCGCATCATGACGGCGTGACCCGCCTGCCCAATCAGACGCTTTTCACCGAACGACTCGAACTCACGATCGCGCGCTGTCAGCGTAGCGGCCATGGCTTTACCGTGCTGGTCGCCGAGCTCGATCGTTTGCGCAAGCTGCGCGACGCGCTCGGTTTGCATGCGGCGGAACTGGTGTTGCAGATTGTCGGCGAGCGGCTGCGTGGTCTGTTTCCCAACGACGGTACGATCGCCTCGATCGGTGGCACGCAATTCGCGCTGCTGATCAATGAAACCGGCGCGGGGGCCGATGCTTTCGCTGCTGAGGCACTGGGCCGCATCGCCGAATCGATCGACTACGCAGGCACGGCGCTGAACATCACGGCGAGTATCGGCATGGTCGCCTATCCGGCCGACGGTGCCGATGCGCCAACGCTGATGCGCCGCGCGGGCGTGGCGCTGTCAGCGGCTTCGGCGGTGAGCGGCCATGCAGTGCGGCGCTTTTCCACCGCACTCGAAGGCCAGGCGGCGCGCCGCTTCGAACTGGAGGCGATGCTGCGCGAAGCGCTCGAACGTCAGCAATTGCATCTCGTGTATCAACCGCAGGTGACGCTCGCCGATGGACGCATCTCGCAAGTGGAGACGCTACTGCGCTGGAATCATCCGCAGCGTGGTTTGATCAGTCCCGTCGAATTCGTACCGGTCGCGGAAGAGGCGGGTCTGATCGAGCAGATCGGCGAGTGGGTGATCCGTACCGCGTGCCGCGACGCCGGTAAATTGCTGCGACTCACCGGTACTTTGCCACGGGTCGCGGTGAACGTATCCCCGCAGCAGTTCCAGCGGCAGAATCTGTTCGAGACGATCCGTGGGGCGCTCAAAGATGCCGCGCTCGACCCTTCGTACCTTGAAGTGGAAATCACCGAGGGCGTGCTGCTCGGTGACACCGAGCAGGCATTGCAGACGTTGCATGCGTTGCGCGAATTGGGCGTCGAAGTCGCGGTGGATGACTTCGGCACCGGCTATTCGAGTCTCGCTTATCTCACGCGGTTTCCGCTGAACCGTCTGAAAATCGATCGCTCGTTTATCATGCGCATGAGTACCGATCCGCAATGCGCGGCGCTCGTCGGCGCCATTATTGCGATGGCGCATGCGTTGAAGCTGCGGGTGACGGCCGAAGGCGTAGAGACAGCTGAACAGGCCGCGCAATTGGAAGCGCTCGGCTGCGACGAGGCGCAAGGCTTCTGGTTCTCGCGGCCCATCACCATCGCGGCGTTGCACAATTTGCTGAAGCCGTTGGGCACCGGTTGACGATCCGGTTGACGTCGGCACACTCCGCTGCCGGCTAGAAATCTCAGTCCTTCAGCCGCTGCAGCGTGTCGCACCCCGTGCGGTACGCGTGTCGCCCAAATACACCGAAAAGAGAAAGGGGCCGATTGGCCCCTTTTCGTCTGGTCACATCTTTACGTGGGACTCAGCGTGCAGTGCCGCCCGTGGTGGTGATCGCGGTACCGGCCATGCTGGATGCACGCTTGATGCTGTCCTGCACCACGTTGCTGGAATGAATCATCGAAGCCATCACGGATTGCATTGCGCCAAACGCGCTATCCGAACTGAACGGCGTGGTCTGGCCGAAGCCCGAACCGAACTGCGTCACGCTGGCGCCGAATTCTTCGCGCAGTGATTCACCAGCCTTGTTCAACGCAGCGGTGAATTGCGTGTCGATTTCCTTGACGTGCTGCGCGTACGACACAGTGCGTTGAACCAGTTGCTGCTGCAACTCGGCCGCGCCGGCGAACGGCGCGGCGTTGAGTTGGCCGGCCGACAATGCGTTCTTGCTTTCGGTGACGGTCGCCTTCAGTGCCGCGAGATTCAGCTCGCCGAGTTTTTGCAGGCACGCCAGCCCTTCGAGTTGCAAGGCGGTGAAGATGTTGAAAGTGCGTTGGCCAAAGGCGGCGCTATGTTCGGTCGCGGGGCTGTGCATGGGTGATCTCCAAAGTGACCCGGGCAGGCGCCCAAAGGATTTCGGAGGCCAGGTCTCACGCGAGACGGCAGGTCGACGCGGCGCAGTGGTTTTGCTGCGCTGCAACATGAGTCACTCTATACCTTTTCGGCGGGAAGTACAGCGTTTTCGTCAAGATGATTCGTCAGTCGAAAGGCGCTCAGTGTGTGCCTGACGCACGCGGATGGGCGAGAAAGAAGCGCAGCATTTCGGCCGTCGCATCGGGGCCGGATGGGTCCGTATAGGAGCCGCGCTGACTGCCGCCTGCCCATGCGTGACCCGCGCCGTGAATCGACCAGTACTCTGCTTCCACGCCATTCGCTGCCACAAGCCGTTGCACCGTGCAAGCGTGCTGGCCGCTCGCCGTGCCTGCGGCATGCGATGGCTCGCTGATGGTCGTGACGCCGGCGTCGAAGCCCGCTACGAGCGCTGCAGCGTTCGACGGATGCACCGTCGTGTCCGCATCGCCATGAAACACGATGAGCGGGCGTTGCGGTTCGACGCGTGAGCGGCTGCGATGTGCTTTGCCGCCCTTCATCGCGGCGAGCGCCGAGGGGAGATCCTTCGCGCTTCCGTAGGCGAGGCCGGAATGCACGCAGGCTGCCGCGTACAGGTCGGGTGAGGTCTTCAGCATGATGTCTGCCATTGCGCCGCCCGCTGACAGGCCCGCCACGTACACCCGCGCTGGATCGACGCGATAGCGCGCGATCACCTGACGCGTGATGCCGGCGATCAACGACGGTTCACCCTGGTCGCGCTGCTGGTCGGCAGGTTTGAACCAGTTCCAGCATGCCGAATGATTGGCCGCATGTGACTGATTCGGATACACGACGATGAAGCCATGACGCTCGGCCATTTCGTTCATGCGCGTACCGGCCGCAAGGTCGTCGGCGTTTTGCGTGCAGCCGTGCAGCATCACGATAAGCGGCAACGGTTCGATGTTGTAGACGGCGGGGACGTAGAGCTTGTATTGGCGTTGGCCCGCGCTGTTGCTGAAGGTGTGGGTGCTGAAGGTGCCGGGCGTGTCGGCATCGAAAGTGCGCTCGGCAGGGGCGTGTGGCGTGGTGTTGGCGTGTGTTTGCGCCTGGCTTTGTGCTTGAGTTTGCGCCTGCGTCCACGCTTGCGCCCATTCGTTGACGCTCTGCGGCATGTGCGGGGTTTGCGCATGCCCTCCTTCGACGGTGCCTCTCGCGAGGGCGCGCTGAACCGCAGCGGTCGCTTCCTTCGGCCCCTTTGTACGCAGCAGGTCGAAGGCTTCTTTCATCGACTTCAGGAAATCTTCATTCATTTTCATGTTTGTGGGCTACAGCGTTGACTTGCACTGGGCGTGGCTGGGACAGGCGATGAGTTTCGCGGACTCAACCGCATGTTCAATCGCATGCTCAACCATGGGATTAGCCACGCCGCGCGTGGCTACCTGATGCGGCCGGCGAGCGCTGCCTTGACCGCGGGCGAAGCGTGAAATGCGCCGAGCACCGCCACCGATGCGATCGTGGCCGCCGCGAGTTCTGGCGGCACATCGGCTGCGATGCTGGCGAGGCCGAGCACATGAATATCCAGTCGTTCATTCGCGGCTTGAGCGGCTTGAAGGTCCTGCTTCGAGAAGTGCTGCAAACCGAGCACCAGCGCGCGCCGGGTCACCGTTTCCGTGACGACCTGTGCGTGGACGGCGAGCTGGTTGCGGATCGCCGTACGGATCAGATCGGTGCGGTTCGAATAAAAACCCTCTTCGACGAGTAAGTCGATCTGGCCCAAGTCGACCGGGCCGAGGTTGATGGTGATTTTTTCGGTCTCGCCGCCTTTGGGGCGGGAGGTGTCGATGAGTTTGAGGTTGGCCATTTCTATCCCGTTTGGCGTTTGATCGGCATCCGTACGCCATCCAAATAACATCCAGTGGGATGGTTATACGCGCCTGGTTCAGAGGGCGTCAATGGGGAAATTGGGGGCCGGTAGAGATTTTGGCGTGGAAATCGAGGCTTTTTGCGCGGCAGGCGTGGTTTGTAGAAAGGCGTGAGCAACTACGTCAACAGCCGGCGACCAGCGGTGGCTGCCGGCTTCGAAGCGGCTTGCTTACTCAAGCGAAGTCAACGAGCGGCGGCTTCTGCGGATCGCCTGGGCCTTTAAACGGCAGATTTCGGGGGAGCGGCTCTTTCGGCGGAACCAGCGGCGGCTCTGGGGGAGTACTCGACATGTGCGCGACAGGCGAATCGTTCGTGACTGGATTGAACCTGACTTGCATGGCAACCTCCATGTGTACCGGAACGTTCAGGGCGCGCAAAGGCGCCTATTAACATGCCTCTTGCTGGTCTGCGCCCCGTGAAAGTATTGCGTGGGCGCAAACCAGAAGAAACATTGGTCTGGCTGGGTAGAAGGCATGCTACGGATATCGATTGGTGCTGTTATTTTTATATCCTGGGTTTTCGAAAGGTCTGCCTTATTCAGGCCGCCTAAATAGAAGGCCGAGAAGGCTGCTGCGGTCAGCAGGGCTTCAACGACGACCAGGAGATTGATGTTGGAAATATTCTTTGCGCGTTTATCGTTGATTTCCGCGTTAGTTTCCTGGCGTTCCAGATAATTCTTTATTAATAGTTTTTTAACTTCGTCTGCCGATGTTATTCCGCCCGCGCGCGCCGCTTCGGGCGATTTTGCTATCGCCGCATCCCATCCAAGCTTATATTTTTCCAGTTCCGTTGAGACAGGAAGGGTTTTGTACGTGTTTCGATGGAAGAGCGAACCCACTGAGGATCTAAAAAAGTAAAATCCGGATAAAAACAGTAACGTAAAGGTAATCCCTAGAAGCGTAAAAAACACATAGTCCACCGGGCCGTGCTGATGCTGAGTATCCACGTTAGTCAACAGAAAACTAAGCGCTCCGATAATCGCGGTGACAAGCGTGAGTGATGACTGCAGTCGCGAGTCGAGCTTGTCGCGCAAGTCGAGCTCACGCCAGTGCTGGCTCTCGTAGAGGTCTTCCGAAGTCAACATGCTGCTCTCCTTAAACCCGGCGATTTATGAAGTTCTTTCCAGACATCCAGGCAGCACAGCAATGTTCAGTGTAGTGGGACGTCTTCCGTTTTGAATCAATCCAAACCCTGACGGCATGCTGGCTAGGATCAAAACGCCGGCGCTGAGAGTCGTTGCCGAAGGCTAGTGTTGCTGGCGCTCATGTGGACGTTGGACACGCGACCGTGAGTTCGGGGTGAACAGGCAGTCGAATGGGAACGAGGAGGGGCAAGACTGAGGAAGGAAGTCACAGGGGGCCGCATCTGCGCAGAGATCGGGGGCTCGAATTGCCCTCGATTGGATCAACTCGAGGAGGACCCGGAGAACGACCGGATGAGACCGGTTGGCACATCGGTGGCAAATGCTCGGGTGCCCGGTGCCCGCCGGCGCGCATGGCGAACAATGGGTTGTGGAAGTCAGGCAAGAGCAATGATTGAGTCGATCAACTCTGCGCCCCCTTCGATATCCTCGTGTCCAATGAAACGGGAAATTTCCATGTGACCATCGCGAAACACATCGATTTCGATTCGCTGCCCGATGACCGAGACGGACACCAGTACGGTATCCGGACGATGGCGAGAAATCGAATAATGGACCTTTGCTGAGTCGAGTTTTTCCAGCAGATCAAAGAGAGCGTTACTCATGCGACGAACTACCGTATTGATTGGCCAACACCAGCGTACATTGCAAACCGGTCTCCAGCGGGACCGAAAGCGTATTCCATTGCGACATGGGCAAACCCGCTTTGCTCGTTGTAACAGGCGATTTCGGGCCCGGTGTGGTGCATCAACACCCTGCAAGGCCGCGTCATTCGTGACGGCGTAAACCTAGCAGATCGTTGGCGGGCGATGTTTTTGGGATATCCGCGTTAACGAAAAAACCGACCATCGCGGGTCGGTTTTCGTGGGAGCCTTGTCGTATAAGGCTTGGGTCCATTCACATCAAAACAATATCGTACTGTTCCTGACTCAAATTCGATTCCACCTGCAACGACACCGGCTTGCCGATGAAATCCATCAGCATGGCCAGATGCTGCGACTCTTCCTCAAGAAACAGGTCGATCACCTGCTGCGACGCCACCACGCGGAACTCGCGTGGATTGAACTGTCGCGACTCGCGCAGAATCTCGCGCAGCACGTCATAGCACACCGTACGCGGCGTCTTGACTTGCCCCTTGCCCTGGCACACCGGGCAGGGTTCGCACAGCACATGCGCTAACGATTCACGCGTGCGCTTGCGTGTCATCTCGACGAGCCCAAGCTGCGAGAAACCATTCACGGTCACGCGCGTACGATCGCGCGACAACGCCTTCTTCAACTCGCCGAGCACCTGGTCGCGATGCTCGACGTTCTCCATATCGATGAAGTCGATGATGATCACGCCGCCCAGATTGCGCAGCCGCAATTGCCGCGCGATCGTGTGCGCGGCTTCGAGGTTGGTCTTGAAGATCGTATCGTCGAAGTTGCGCGCGCCGACGTAGCCACCGGTGTTCACGTCGATCGTCGTCATCGCTTCGGTCTGGTCGATCACCAGATACCCGCCCGATTTCAGCTCGACCCGGCGTGACAACGCGCGCTGGATTTCCGCCTCGATGTTGTACAGATCGAAGAGCGGCCGTTCGCCGGTGTAGTGATGCAGCTTCGACGACACCGCCGGCGTGAACTCCGCCGCGAAGTCGGCGAGCATCTGATAGGTCTCGCGCGAGTCGACCTGAATACGCGAGGTCTCGTCATTCACGAAATCGCGCAGCACCCGTTGCGAGAGATTCAGGTCCTGATACAGCAGACTGGTCGGCGGCATACGCTGACCCTGCGAGATGATCGTCGCCCACGTCTTGCGCAGATACGCGACGTCGCCGGCCAGCTCTTCGCTGGTTGCATCTTCGGCGATGGTGCGGACGATGTAGCCGCCTTTTTCATCAGCGGGCAGCACTGCGGTCAAACGCGCGCGCACGGCTTCGCGTTCGGCTTCGCTCTCGATCTTCTGCGAGATGCCGATGTGCGGCTCCTGCGGCAGATAGACCAGCGTGCGCCCGGCGATACTCACTTGCGTGGACAGCCTTGCGCCCTTGGTGCCGATCGGATCCTTCACGACCTGCACCATCAGCGTCTGGCCTTCGAAGACGATCTTTTCGATTGGCTGATGCGGCGTCTGATGCTGCGGCTCGCCGGCAATGCGCGGATGCCAGATATCCGCTACGTGCAGGAACGCGGCGCGTTCCAGACCGATGTCGATGAAGGCGGATTGCATGCCCGGCAACACGCGGACGACTTTGCCGAGATAGACATTGCCGACGCGTCCCCGCGACAGCGTTCGTTCGACGTGAAGTTCCTGGACGGCGCCTTGCTGGACGAGCGCGACGCGCGTTTCCTGCGGCGTGACATTGATCAGGATTTCTTCATTCATAGTGTTATTTTAGAAGTCGATGCGCGCTGCACGCAGGAGGGCAGCAGTTTCAAAAATTGGCAAACCCATGATACCTGAATAGGACCCGTCGATATGCTCGATAAACTCCGCGGCGCGCCCTTGCACACCATACGCGCCAGCCTTGCCGAGCGGCTCGCCGCTTGCGGCGTAGCGGCGCACGGCGTCCGCGTGCAGTGCAGCAAAACGCACCGTCGATACCGATAGCGCAGCAGGCAGCAGCGTGCCTTCTGCATCGACCACCGCGACGGCCGTCAACACTTCGTGATCGCGGCCCGCGAGGCGCGTGAGCATCGCGACGGCATCGTCGGCATCGACGGGCTTGCCAAGGATCGCGTCGTCGATCGTGACGGTTGTGTCAGCAACCAGGATCGGCCGTGCGGCATGCCCGCCTGCCACGAGACGCGCGCGCGCGGCGTGCGCCTTGGCGATGCACACGCGCTGCACATAGTCGCGCGCGCGCTCGCCCGGCAGCTCGACTTCGAGCGCTTCGGCATCTTCATCAGGACGTGGCAGCAGCAGTTCAAAACGCACGCCGAGCTGTTGCAACAGCTCCTGGCGGCGTGGACTCTGGGAAGCGAGATAAACGAATGGATACAGTGAAGCGGTGGCCGTTGGCATGAACAGGTCTCGATGAGGCGGATTGCGTCAATGCGCGAGGAGCGCGTGATGAGCTTGTCAGTCAAGCGTCGATCAGCGTATCAAAGGACACGACGAAGAGCGCGCGGATAAGCGCATCGATAAATGCGTCTACAAGCGCGTCAACCAGCGCAGCCAACGAGACCCCAAAACACACGGTCTGTCAGCCACCTCGTTCGCTCACGCGCGATGATAGGGGTGATTTTGCGTGATGGTCCACGCGCGGTAAAGCTGTTCGGCGAGCAGCACGCGGACCATGGCGTGCGGCAGCGTCAGGCTGGAGACACGCAGCAGCATATCGGCGCGTGCTTTCAGATCGGGATCGAGTCCGTCGGCGCCGCCGATCAGAAACGCCACGTCGCGGCCGTCCTGCTGCCAGCCGGGCAGGGCGCCGGCAAGCTGCATCGTGGTCCAATCCTTGCCGCGCTCATCGAGCGCGACGATGCGCGCGTTCTTCGGCAACGCGGCTTCGATCTTCTGCCGCTCGGCAGCCATCACGCTTTCGGCTGGACGCCCCGACGAACGTTGCTCGGGCTTGATCTCGCGTAGCTCGATGCGCAGCTCGGGCGGCATGCGCTTCGCGTACTCGTCGAAGCCGGTGGCGATCCAGTCCGGCATCTTGTGGCCGACGGCGAGGATGTGCAGTTTCATCGCGGATGGTGTCGCAAACTAAGCGTTATGCCGACTCGAGCGTGCTTACTTGCGGCGTGCCGCCGTTTTGCGTGCCGGCTTTTTGGCAGCCGGCGCTTCTTCCTCTTCGTCCTCGTCGTCGAGCGGCTCGCTCGCGCTGGCGCCGCCAAACGGATTCGGCGTCGACAGCTTGATGCGCACCGGCTTGTCGCCCCAGATTTCTTCGAGGTTGTAGTACTGGCGCAGCGCCGGTTGCAGGATGTGCACGATCGCGTCGCCGCAATCGACCAGCACCCATTCGCCGATGTCCTCGCCTTCGGTGCTGATGACGTCGCCGCCGTTTTCCTTGACGCTCTCGCGCACGCTCGAAGCGAGTGCCTTGGTCTGGCGGTTCGAGGTGCCGCTCGCGACGATCACGCGATCGAACAGCGCGGTCAGGTGGCTGGTGTTGAACACCTTGATGTCTTGCGCTTTGACGTCTTCGAGAGCGTCGACGATCACGCGTTGCAGTTTGCGAATATCCATGGGGTTACCGGTGGTACAGATGATGTTGAAGAATATAGTCCCACACCGCAGTGGGGACATGGCTCGCGGCCTGGTCTTGCTGTTCGCCGCCCGCGAGGGCAAGCCGCTGGGACACCTGTTCGCGCAGATACGCGCGAATGTCGGTGGCCGAGACGTTGAACGCAAGCGTCGTATCGATCAGCAAGTGGCCGCACGGGGTGGCTTGCAGAACGTCGGCGCGGGCACGGCGCGCGTCGATTTCTCGGGCGACCACGGGCGGAATCGACGCGAGGTCGAAACCGGGGCGCGTGGCCGCGCAGATGTGAGCAAAGTCGAACAGGCGCCGCCAGTCGCGCCATGTGTCGAGATGCACCAGTTGATCCGCGCCGATCAGAAGCGCAATCGACGCATCCTGACCTTCGCGTTCACGCCACAACTGCAGCGTGTTGATGGTGTACGTCGGGCCTTCGTGTTCGATCTCGTCGGTCGCCACCCGCACGGTCGCGCCTGGCAGCACCAATGCGCTGGCGGCGGCGCGGGTCATCGCCAGTCTGTGTTCCGCGGCTGACACGTCCGTTTTCTGCCAGGGCTGGCCGGCCGGCAGCAGCACCAGTTCGGTCAGGTTCAGCACGCTGGCGAAACGCCGCGCGAGCGCGAGATGGCCGTCGTGGATCGGATCGAAAGTGCCGCCGAGCAGTCCGATCCGGCGAGGCAGGGCGACAGGATGAGCGTTCGGCTTCAGGTGAAGATCCTTTGTCGTGGTCACGTGGAGTAGGGTGCGGGCTTAAAGCCTCACACCCACTCGCGCGGCACGAGAAAATCGCTGTAAAGACGCGCTTCCGGCGTGCCCGGTCCGGGCTGCCAGTTGTAGCGCCAGTTCACCACAGGCGGCATCGACATCAGAATCGATTCGGTGCGTCCGCCGCTCTGCAGCCCAAACAGTGTGCCACGGTCGAAGACCAGATTGAACTCGACGTAGCGTCCGCGCCGGTATGCCTGGAAGTCCCGCTCGGCTTCGCCGTACGGAATGTTGCGGCGCTTTTCGATGATCGGCAGGTACGCTTTGAGGAATCCCTCGCCGACGCTTTTGAGCATCGCGAACGATTGATCGAAGCCCGGCGCCGAGAAATCGTCGAAGAAAATCCCACCGATGCCACGCGGTTCGTTGCGGTGCTTGAGGAAAAAGTACTCGTCGCACCAACGCTTGAAACTCGGGTAGAGGTCCGCGCCATAAGGCTGCAGCGCGTCGCGGCACACACGATGGAAATGCTGCGCGTCTTCCTCGTAGCCATAGTAAGGCGTCAGGTCCATGCCGCCGCCAAACCAGAACACGGGCTCTTCGCCGGCCTTGGTCGCGATCAGCAGACGCACGTTCATATGCACGGTCGGGCAGTGCGGATTGTGCGGGTGCAGCACGAGCGACACGCCCATGGCTTCGAAGCCGCGGCCGGCCAGTTGCGGGCGTGCGGCGCTAGCCGAGCCGGGCAACGTGTCGCCCGAAACGTCCGAAAAACCGATGCCGGCCCTCTCGAAGAAGTTGCCGCCTTCCAGAATCCGCGTGCAGCCGCCGCCGCGCAGCTTTTCGCCGGGGGCGCGCTGCCATGCGTCGGTCGCGAACGGCTTACCGTCGAACGCGCCGAGCGTGTCCGCGATATGCGTTTGCAGGCCTTGCAGCCAGTTGCGCACGGCCTGTGCGTCATAGCTCGAATCGGTCATGAATGCGGATGCTGAGGGCGGCACGCTCGTCGTGCCGCGGGTTCTTCGTGAAGGGCGACGGCCGGGCCATTACCCAGGGTGTTGCTGGGAAGGCGCGGCGCTACGGTCATTCGCGCCGGATGAAATGCCGATCAACCGGGGCGAGCCCACATAGTACGGTGGGCGCCGCAACGGCCGCGAAAACCCGCAGTGTAGCGCCGTTGGCGCCGCACGCGGGCGAGTGGGCGGGCTTAGTGCTTGCCTTCGTTCTTGGTGTCGTGCTTGCGGTTCAGTGCACGGTAGCCAATGTCGCGGCGATATTGCATGCCGTCGAACGAGATCTGGTTGATCGTCTCGTACGCGACCGATTGCGCGCTGCGTACCGAATCCGCGAGGCCGACCACGCACAACACGCGGCCGCCCGAGGTGGTCAGCTTGCCGTCCGCCAGCGTCGTGCCGGCGTGGAAAGTGACCGAATCCACGGTTTCGGCTGGGATATCGCTGATCCGGTCACCCTTGCGCGGCGTGTCCGGATAGTTGTACGCGGCGAGCACCACGCCGAGCGCGGTACGACGGTCCCATTCGAGTTCGATCGTATCGAGCGTGCCGGCGATTGCCTGTTCGACGACCTTCGAAAAGTCGCCTTTCAGGCGCGCCATGATCGGTTGCGTCTCCGGGTCGCCCATCCGGCAGTTGAATTCGAGCGTCTTCGGGTTGCCTTGCGCGTCGATCATCAGGCCGGCGTACAGGAAGCCGGTGAAGCGGATGCCTTCTTTCTCCATGCCACGCACGGTCGGCTGGATGATTTCGCGCATCACGCGCGCATGCAGTTGCGGCGTGACGATCGGCGCGGGCGAGTACGCGCCCATGCCGCCGGTGTTCGGACCCTGATCGGCGTCGAGCAGACGCTTGTGGTCCTGGCTCGAGGCGAGCGCCAGCACATGCTTGCCGTCCACCATCACGATGAAGCTGGCTTCTTCGCCGGCGAGGAATTCCTCGATCACGACGCGCGCGCCGGCATCGCCCAGCTTGTTGTCCGACAGCATCATGTCGACCGCGGCGTGCGCTTCTTCCAGCGTTTGCGCTACCACGACGCCCTTGCCGGCGGCGAGGCCATCGGCCTTGATCACGATCGGCGCGCCCTTGGCGTCCAGATACGCGTGCGCGGCAGCGACGTCGGCGAAGGTTTCGTATTCGGCGGTCGGGATCGCGTGGCGCTTCATGAACGCCTTGGCAAAATCTTTCGAGCTTTCGAGCTGCGCGGCTTCCTTGCTCGGCCCGAAAATCTTCAGGCCACGCGAGCGGAACAGATTGACGATGCCCGCGGCGAGCGGCCCTTCCGGACCGACAAGCGTGAAGGCGATCTGTTCTTTCTCGACGAAATCGGCGAGTTTGGCCGGATCGGTGATGTCGATGTTGCGCAGACGCTCGTCCTGGGCGGTACCGCCGTTGCCGGGAGCAACGTAGACGAGTTGGACCCGCGGCGATTGCGCGAGCTTCCATGCGAGCGCATGTTCGCGACCGCCGGAACCGACGACGAGTAACTTCATGTGAATCCCCGAGACTTAAAAACCATAAACGGCTGAAGCATCACGCTCAGCCGTGGAATAACAGCGAGGTTTGCAATGGACCCGCAGCCAGGTGACGGCGCAGGGCCCATAGCGAACCCGGATGGAGGCGGTGTGGAGGGCGTCAACCAACGCCCGCTCAGCAGCAACGCGAGGGCCAGACGGCGGCGCGGGCGTGGTTCGATGCCAATCCACGCACGAGGCGCCGCCGGGGCACGCTCATTCGTCGGCGATCGCGGCGTTTGTATAGACTTCCTGCACGTCGTCCAGATTTTCCAGCGCGTCGAGCAGCTTCTGCATTTTCACGGCGTCGTCGCCCGTGAATTCGACTTCCGTCTGAGGTTTCATCGTCACCTCGGCCACTTCGGCCTTGAAGCCCGCGGCTTCAAGCGCGGTCTTCACCTTCGGGAAATCGTTCGGCGGGCACAGCACTTCGATACTGCCGTCTTCGTTCGTGACGACGTCGTCAGCGCCGGCTTCGAGCGCGGCTTCCATCAGCTTGTCTTCCAGCGTGCCGGGCGCGAACAGGAACTGGCCGACGTGATCGAACATGAACGACACCGAGCCGTCCGTGCCCATATTGCCGCCGTTCTTCGAGAACGCGTGACGCACGTCCGCCACCGTACGGGTGCGGTTGTCGGTCATGGTGTCCACGATCACCGCCGCGCCGCCGATGCCGTAGCCTTCGTAGCGGATTTCTTCGTAGTTTGCGCCATCGACACCGCCCACACCGCGTTGGATCGCGCGGTTGACGTTATCTTTCGGCATGTTGGCGTCGTACGCCTTTTCGACGGCGAGCCGCAGACGCGGGTTCGAGTCGATGTCGCCGCCACCCATGCGGGCTGCGACCTGAATTTCCTTGATGAGCCGCGTCCAGACCTTGCCGCGCTTGGCGTCTGCCGCTGCTTTCTTATGCTTGATGTTGGCCCATTTCGAATGACCCGCCATACTTTTCTCCGTCGCGCGCGCCAGTGGGGCGCACGCATAGTGCAATTGTCGTTGCGATGTCGGGCGCGCGGCGCTGCTGATTGCGACCTTGCGCCTCGATGTCAAACCGCTCGGCGCCGGACCGCCCGGTGTCAGACCTGCCTCAGCTTGATCACGCCCGGCCAGACCCGGCTAGCGGGACCGAAGGTCGACAGCGCGGTTGGGGGCGGGGCAGTGTGGTCAGCGGGCGGCACAGTGGCGCCCCAACCGCGCCGGTCCCGGCAGACTCCGCGCAAAGGCGCGATGCGCCGGGTGGCAGTGCAAGTTGAGTCGCTCTTTGAGCGGATTCGAATTTTATCACGCCGCGAGGGCGCGGCAGAGGGGAGCGTCGCCGGAAACTGCACGGAAATTGGGCGCCGCCGCCAGTTTCTTCAGCCCGCTGTCAGTTTTTCGTGCCGAACAGGCGGTCGCCGGCGTCGCCGAGACCCGGCACGATGTACGCGTGCTCGTTCAGGTGCGAATCGAGCGACGCCACATACAGCTTGACGTCCGGATGCGCGTCCTGGAACACCTGCACGCCTTCCGGGGCGGCCACCAGCGCGAGGAACATGATGTTCTCGCCGGCCACGTTGCGGCGCTTGAGCACGTCCACCGCGTGCACGGCCGAGTAACCGGTCGCGACCATCGGATCGCACAGAATGAACACGCGGTCTTCCAGATCCGGCAGGCGCACCAGATACTCGACCGGGCGATGATCCTCGGCGCGATACACGCCGATGTGGCCCACGCGCGCCGACGGCACCAGCTCCAGCAGGCCGTCCGACATGCCGATGCCGGCGCGCAACACCGGCACGATCGCCAGTTTCTTGCCGGCGATCACAGGCGCGTCGATCTCGACCAGCGGCGTGGTGATGCGGCGCGTGGTCATCGGCAGGTTACGGGTGATTTCGTAGCCCATCAGCAGCGTGATCTCGCGCAGCAGTTCGCGGAACGTGCGGGTCGAGGTGTCCCGGTCACGCATATGCGACAGCTTGTGCTGGATCAGCGGGTGATCGAGGATGAAAAGATTGGGAAATCGGCTGTCCTGGGTCATGGCGGGGGCGCAAGCGGCGGCTAGAGGGATCGGTTTGGCGCGCCGCACGGCCTGAAATCGGCAGGCGGACGCGCCACGGCGCAAGTTTACCGAAAGAGTGGCGCCGGAAGATACCGGAGATTGCAGTGGCCCGGCGCAGTCCGGCACCGATTCTTCTAGAATCGGGGGAAACTTTGCAACGATTGGGCAGCCGCGGGATCATGCCCGCGCCACAACTAGGCAGTAGGAGCCACACATGGACATGGGAATCGCAGGACGCACCGCGCTGGTTTGCGCGGCCAGCAAGGGCCTGGGGCGCGGCTGCGCGGAAGCGCTGGCGGCCGAAGGCGTCAACCTGACAATCGTCGCGCGCACGGCAGAGACGCTGGAGGCGGCCGCTGTTGAGATCCGCAAGCAAAGCGGTGTCGAAGTAAAGACGGTGGCGTGCGACATCACGACACCGGAAGGCCGCGCCGCGGCGCTTGCGGCCTGTCCGCAGCCGGACATTCTGGTCAACAACGCGGGCGGCCCGCCGCCGGGCGACTTCCGCAACTTCACGCACGAAGACTGGATTCGCGCGCTGGAGAGCAACATGCTGACGCCGATCGAACTGATCCGCGCGACCATCGACGGGATGAGCGAGCGCGGCTATGGGCGGATCGTCAACATCACGAGTTCGGCGGTCAAGGCGCCGATCGACGTGCTCGGCCTGTCCAACGGTGCGCGCTCGGGGCTGACCGGCTTCGTTGCGGGACTGGCGCGTAGCAAGGTGGCCGCCTCGGGTGTGACGATCAACAACCTGCTGCCGGGCCTGTTCGACACCGACCGAATTGCCACTACCTTCACGGCGCAAGCCAAGGCGCAAAACATTTCCGTCGACGATGCGCGCAAGCAGCGCATGAAGGCGATCCCCGCCGGCCGTTTCGGCAATCGCGATGAATTCGGTCGCGCCTGCGCGTTCCTGTGCAGCGTGCACGCTGGCTACATCACCGGTCAGAACTGGCTGATCGACGGCGGCACTTACCCCGGTACGTTCTGAACGGGCACGTTCTTAAGCACCGGCATCAACACCACAACAACGACAATCAAAACGGTTTCAGGAGTCTTACGTCATGAGCACCCGCATTGCACTGATCGCGCACGATCACAAGAAAGACGACATCGTCAAACTGGCCGGGGAGTATGTCGATACGCTCAGGCGCTGCGAGATCGTCGCGACCGGCACGACTGGCACGCGCATCGGTGACGCGCATGGCCTCACGGTCGAGCGCATGTTGTCCGGCCCGCATGGCGGCGACCTGCAAATCGGCGCGCAACTCGCCGAAGGGCGGGTAGACATGGTGATCTTCCTGCGCGACCCGATGACGCCGCAGCCGCACGAGCCGGATATCAACGCGCTGGTGCGGGCCTGCGACGTGCACAACATTCCGTGCGCCACTAACATTTCGACCGCGCGAATGATTCTCGACGTGCTGACCTTGCGCTTCGCGCAGCAGGTCTAGACCCACGCAGCGGTGCTTTACGATCGAACGAAACTACAAACCAGGGAGACATGATGGTCAAAGCAATCCGATTCGATAAAACCGGCGGCCCGGAGGTGATGAAATGGGTCGACGTCGAAGTGGGCCAGCCGGGCGCGGGCGAGATTCGCATCAGGCAGACCGCGGTCGGCCTGAACTATATCGACGTGTATTTCCGCACGGGCTTGTACCCACTGCCGTTGCCGGGTGGCCTCGGTATGGAAGCGGCGGGTGAAGTCACCGCGGTTGGCGCAGGCGTGACCGGTTTCAAATCGGGCGATCGCGTGGCGTACGTGGCCCGTCCGCCTGGCGCGTACACCCAGGAGCGTGTGTTGCCGGCTGTGCATGCCGTTAAGGTGCCGGACGCGTTGACCGACGAACAGGCGGCCTCCGTGATGCTGCAAGGGCTGACCGCGCAATATCTGCTGCGCCGTACGTATCCGGTGAAAGCCGGCGATACGATCCTGATCCAGGCTGCGGCGGGCGGCGTCGGCCTGCTGGTTTGCCAATGGGCGAAGGCGCTTGGCGCGACGGTGATCGGCACGGTCAGTTCCGATGAGAAAGCCGAGATCGCCAAGGCGCACGGCTGCGACCATGCGATCGTTTATACGCGCGAGAACTTCACGAGGCGCGTGCGCGAGATCACCAACGGCGCGGGTGTGCCGGTGGTGTACGACTCGATCGGTAAAGATACTTTTACGGGCTCGCTCGACTGCCTCGCGCCGCTCGGCATGTTCGTGAGCTTCGGCAATGCGTCCGGACCGTTGCCGCCGCTCGATTCGTCGGAATTCGCCGGACGCGGTTCGCTGTTCTTTACGCGCCCGACGCTCTTTACCTATATCGCCAAACGCAGCGACTATGAGGCGATGTCCTCGGAGTTGTTCGACGTGCTGGTGTCGGGCAAGGTGAAGACGAGCATCAACCAGCGCTACGCGCTGGCGGATGTTGGCAAGGCTCACGGCGACCTCGAAGGACGCCGTACCACGGGCTCGACGATTCTGCTGCCGTAAACGCGTCAATGCCGGGGCGCGTGGCCACATCGCCACGCGGGAGCAGGCAACACCCGGCAAGCAGCGCCCGGCAAGTCGCCGGCGCGCTGCATCCTGCCATCAAGGCGCAAAAGCGACGCCATAGAAATTCCGCGCTGCACCATAGCCCGCGCGAGCGTTGCCTTTCCCCGCAAAGCCAGACCCCATGGGCCTCAGGCCGTTCCATACCCAGTGGAGCGGCCTGTTTCGTTTACGCGTTTTTTATACCACCCCTGCCATCTTTGACCAGGCCTTTACGCGGATCGGCATAACGTTCTACCCATCCAAAGTCCGCTAATGGAGAACACAAATGGATGTGCTGTACGTCGGGGGGATGGTGCTATTCGCAGCGCTGACCTTTGCTTTGATTGCCGGCTGCGAGAAGTTGATGCAGTTCCGGCGCGGCCAGGGAGCACGCTCATGACCTGGATTCTGTGGCTATCAGGCGCTGCTACTGCGCTGCTGTTCGCTTACCTCGTCTATGCGCTGCTGCGCGCGGAGGACATTGAATGAACTCCAACAATGTCCTGCAAACGGTCATTTTTCTGGTCGTGCTGCTCGCGGCCGCCGTGCCCGTTGCCCGCTATCTGACGCGCGTGATGGACGGCACCTCTCGCGTGGTCCGCTTCGGCGGTCCGCTCGAGCGTTTGCTGTACCGTATCGCCGGGGTCGACTCGTCGACGGAAATGAGCTGGAAGCACTACGCCATCGCCACGGTCGCGTTCAACGTGCTCGGCGTGCTGGTCCTGTACCTCCTGTTGCGTGTGCAAGGCTGGCTGCCGGGCAACCCGCAAGCCTTCGGTCCGATGTCGGTCGACAGCGCCTTCAATACGGCTGTCAGCTTCGTCACCAACACCAACTGGCAGGATTACACGCCTGAGCAGACCGCCGGCTATCTGGCGCAGATGCTCGGCCTGACGGTGCAGAACTTCCTGTCCGCTGCCACCGGCATCGTCGTGGTCATCGCGCTGATCCGCGGCTTCGCACGTCATACGGCGCAGACCATCGGTAACTTCTGGGTCGACATCACACGTGTGACGCTGTACGTGCTGCTGCCGATGGCGGTGATCGTCGCTGGCTTGCTGATGAGCCAGGGCGTCATCCAGAACTTCAAGTCGTATCAGGACGTGCCGACCCTGCAAACCACAACGTATGCTGCGCCGAAGCTCGATGCACAAGGCAACCCGGTGAAGGACGCGAAGGGCAATGCGGTGACGGTCGACACCAAGGTGACGACGCAGACCATCGCAATGGGCCCGGTGGCGTCGCAGGAAGCGATCAAGATGCTCGGCACCAACGGTGGCGGCTTCTTCAACGCGAACTCGGCACACCCGTACGAAAACCCGACGCCGTTCAGCAACTTCCTGCAGATCTTTTCGATGCTGATTATCCCGGCGGCGCTGGCCCTGGTGTTCGGCCGGATGATCGCGGACCGCAAACAGGGTATTGCTGTACTTGCCGTGATGACGATCGCATTCGCTGCGTGCGTGGTGGGTGAAATCAGCGCGGAACAGGCCGGCAACCCGACCCTGGCCTCGCTGAACGTCGACCAGTCCGCCAATGCGTTGCAGTCCGGCGGCAACATGGAAGGCAAGGAAACGCGCTTCGGTATCGCGCAGTCGGGCATCTTCACAGTCGCCACGACGGCGGCATCGTGCGGTGCAGTCGACAACACGCACGACTCGCTGACCCCGCTCGGCGGCCTCTATCCGATGCTGCTGATCCAGTTGGGCGAAGTGATCTTCGGCGGTGTCGGCTCCGGTATGTACGGGATGCTTGTGTTCGCCATGCTCGCCGTGTTCGTGGCAGGCCTGATGATCGGTCGCACGCCTGAATATGTCGGCAAGAAGATTGAAGCGTATGAGATGAAGATGGTGTCGATCGTTGTGCTGCTCACGCCGCTGCTGGTGCTCGTGGGGACCTCGATCGCGGTGCTGACCGATGCGGGCAAGGCAGGTATCGCCAACCCCGGTCCGCACGGCTTCTCGGAAATTCTCTACGCGTTCAGCTCGGCTGCGAACAACAACGGTAGCGCGTTTGCCGGCCTGACGGTCAGCACACCGTTCTACAACTGGTTGACCGCGATTGCGATGTGGTTTGGCCGCTTCGGCTCGCTCATTCCGGTGCTGGCAATTGCCGGCTCGCTGGCAGGCAAGAAACGCCTGGCGGTTACCGGTGGCACGCTGCCCACGCATGGTCCGCTGTTTGTCGTGCTGCTGCTTGGCACCGTGCTGCTCGTCGGCGCACTGACGTACGTGCCTGCGCTCGCTCTCGGCCCCGGCGTCGAACATCTGTTGATGATCGCCGGCCATTAATACGGGCCATTCGAGAAAAACGAGGATTCAATGACTGAACATAATGCAACGCGGTCCATGTTCGATCCGGCGCTAGTGCGTCCGGCGATCGTGGACTCATTCAAGAAACTCACGCCACGCACGCAGTTCCGTAACCCGGTGATGTTCTGCGTGTACGTCGGCAGCATCCTGACGACGATCCTCTGGATCGCCGCCCTGGGCGGCCAGGCCGAAGCGCCCGCGGGGTTCATCCTCGCGGTCGCGCTGTGGCTGTGGTTCACGGTGCTGTTCGCCAACTTCGCAGAAGCGCTCGCTGAAGGCCGTTCAAAGGCCCAGGCTGCGTCGCTGCGCAGTGCGAAGAAAGACGTGATGGCCAAGAAGCTCAACGAGCCGCATCCGAAGTCGCCGATTCGCATTCTGACGGCGTCCGATCTGCGTAAAGGCGACGTGGTGCTGGTCGAAACCGGCGACGTGATTCCGGCCGACGGCGAAGTGATCGACGGTGTCGCGTCGGTTGACGAATCGGCGATTACCGGCGAATCCGCACCAGTGATCCGCGAATCGGGCGGCGACTTTACGTCGGTGACGGGCGGCACGCGCGTGCTGTCGGACTGGATCGTCGTGCGCGTCACGGCGAATCCGGGCGAAGCCTTCCTCGACCGCATGATTGCGATGGTCGAAGGCGCGAAGCGTCAAAAGACGCCGAACGAAATCGCGCTGACGATTCTGCTGGTTGCGCTGACGATCGTGATGCTGCTCGCCACCGCGACGCTGCTGCCGTTCTCGATGTTCTCCGTCGAAGCCGTCAAGGCTGGCCATGTGGTGAGCATCACCGCGCTCGTGGCACTGCTGGTGTGTCTGATTCCGACCACCATCGGCGGCCTGCTGTCCGCCATTGGTGTGGCCGGTATGAGCCGCATGATGCAGGCCAACGTGATTGCAACGTCAGGCCGTGCCGTGGAAGCTGCAGGTGACGTCGATGTGCTGCTGCTCGACAAGACCGGCACAATCACGCTCGGTAACCGTCAGGCTTCGACCTTTGTGCCGGCGCCGGGCGTGACCGAAGAAACGTTGGCTGATGCTGCGCAACTGTCGTCGCTGGCGGACGAAACGCCGGAAGGCCGCAGTATCGTCGTGCTCGCCAAGCAGCGCTTCAACATCCGCGCTCGCGACATGGCGTCGTTGCATGCAGTCTTCCTCGCCTTCACCGCACAAACGCGGATGAGCGGTGTGGACCTGCCGGGCCGCGAGATCCGTAAGGGCGCAGCCGATGCCGTCAAGAACTACGTCGAAGCGAACGGCGGCCGTTATCCGACGGAAGTGAGCAACGCCGTGGCTGAAGTGGCGCGTCGTGGCAGCACGCCGCTGGTGGTGGCCGAGAAGGGCGAGCATGGCGCACGCGTGCTCGGCGTGATCGAGCTGAAGGACATCGTCAAGGGCGGCATCAAGGAGCGTTTCGCCGAACTGCGCAAGATGGGTATCAAGACCATCATGGTGACGGGCGACAACCGCCTGACGGCAGCCGCCATTGCCGCGGAAGCGGGCGTTGACGACTTCCTCGCGGAAGCCACCCCGGAGGCGAAGCTTGCAACGATCCGCGCGCACCAGGCCGAAGGCAAGCTGGTGGCGATGACCGGTGACGGTACCAACGACGCTCCGGCGCTGGCGCAAGCCGACGTCGCAGTGGCGATGAATACCGGCACGCAGGCGGCGAAGGAAGCCGGCAACATGGTCGACCTCGATTCGAACCCGACCAAGCTGATCGAGATCGTCGAAATCGGCAAGCAGATGCTGATGACGCGCGGCTCGCTGACGACGTTCTCGATTGCCAACGACGTCTCCAAGTACTTCGCGATTATCCCGGCTGCCTTTGCGAGCACCTATCCGGCACTGAACAGGCTGAACGTGATGCATCTGGCCACACCGGCCTCGGCGATCATGTCGGCGGTGATCTTCAACGCACTGATCATCGTGCTGCTGATTCCGCTGGCGCTGAAGGGCGTGAAGTACCGGCCGCTCGGTGCCTCGATCCTGCTGCGCCGCAATCTGCTGGTATATGGCCTTGGCGGGATCATCGTGCCGTTTATCGGCATCAAGCTGATCGACATGGTGCTGGCCGCGCTCGGCTGGGTTTAACAGGCTGTGTCCGGCGGCATTGGCTGCCGGACGCGTCTAAAAGGATTGCCAATCATGAAACTTTTTCGTCCGCTTATCGTGATCTTTGTCGTGCTGTCGGCGATCACGGGTCTCGCTTACCCGGCCGTGATGACCGCCATCGGCCAGACCGCGTTCCACGATCAGGTCAACGGCAGCATGATCGAACAGAACGGCAAGGTGGTCGGCTCGAAGCTGATCGGCCAGCAGTTCGATGCGCCGCAGTACTTCTGGGGCCGTCTGTCGGCCATCAGCCCGAAACCGTACGACTCGACGAACTCGGGTGGCTCGAACCTCGGGCCGACCAACCCGGCGTTGTCGGATGAAGTCAAAGGCCGTCTCGACGCGTTGAAAGCGGCGGGTACCGACATGTCGAAGCCGGTGCCGATCGACCTCGTGACGTCGTCGGGTAGTGGCCTCGATCCGGAAATCAGCCCGGCTGCGGCGGCTTACCAGATCGACCGTGTCGCGAAGGCGCGCAAGATGTCGCCGAACGACGTGCAGGCGCTGGTCGACCGCTACACCACCGGCCGCCAGTTCGGTGTACTTGGTGAAGCACGCGTCAACGTGCTGCAGTTGAATCTCGCACTCGACGCTGCGCATCAAGGCTAAGCGAGTGGGGAGGACAAGGACGGCGCCCGGTGCGGCGCCGTCTTTGCCTTTTGTGGCGCGGCGTTTTGTGGCCGCCATTTGACGGGGCCGCCATTTGCGGTGAAGCCACTACCGTGCCACCATGTACCTGATGCAGCCCCGTGGACCCACGCAGGCTGTCATCGAACAGACCCATAAACAGAAAGCATGAACCGACCCGATCCTGACGAACTGCTCGACAAGCTGCAACGCGACGAAGAAAAGCGTCAGCGGGGCAGGCTGAAGGTTTTCTTCGGCGCGTCGGCGGGCGTCGGCAAGACCTATGCGATGTTGCAGGCCGCGCGGCGCCGAGCCGATGAAGGCGCGGACGTGGTGGTCGGCATCGCCGAAACGCATGGCCGCAGCGAAACCGCTGCGCTGCTCGAAGGGCTCGACGTGCTGCCGCTCGCGGTGATCGAGTATCGCGGCCGCAAGCTTGGCGAGTTCGATCTCGACGCCGCGCTCGCCCGCAAACCGCAACTGATTCTCGTCGACGAGCTCGCGCATTCGAACGTGCAGGGCGCACGGCATCTGAAGCGCTGGCAGGACGTCTACGAACTGCTCGATGCGGGCATCGACGTCTACACCACGGTCAACGTCCAGCACCTCGAAAGCCTGAACGACGTCGTCGGCCAGATCACCGGCATCCGCGTCTGGGAGACGGTGCCCGACCGCGTGTTCGATCGCGCCGACGAAGTCACGCTGGTCGACCTGCCCGCCGAAGAACTGCTCGACCGGATGCGCGACGGTAAGGTGTATTTGCCGCAGCAGGCCGAGCGCGCGGTGCGCAACTTCTTTCGCAAGGGCAACCTGATCGCGCTGCGCGAGCTGGCATTGCGCCGTACCGCCGACCGTGTCGATGCGCAGATGCGGGAATATCGCGCCGATCGTTCGATCCAGCGGATCTGGCAGGCGCGTGAGCGCTTGCTGGTGTGCGTCGGCCCCGGCCCGGAAGCGCCGATGCTGGTGCGCGCGGCAGCGCGCCTCGCCGCCAGCCTGAAGGCTGACTGGATCGCCGTCTATGTGGAAACGCCCGCACTGCAGCGCCTGCCCGACGCGCGTCGCGAACGCACGCTGAACGCCTTGAAGCTCGCCGCCGAACTCGGCGCCGAAACCGCGACGCTCGCCGGTACCGATGCGGTTGTCGCGCTGATCGGTTACGCGCAGGCTCGCAATGTCTCGAAGCTGGTAGCCGGCGCTTCGGCGCGCACCGGTTTCAAGCGCTGGCTGCGCCGACCGCTTGGCGAGCGCATCGCCGAACGCGCGGGCGATCTCGATCTCACGCTGATTCGCGCGTCGTCGGAACGTGATGGCGCTGAACATCGCCGCTTACTGAACACCACCGCCAACGCGTGGCGCGAGGCGTTGAGCACGGCGCGCGAACGCCGTTCGCCGCCGCGCGCCTACGGCATCGCGCTGGCGATCTGTGCGGCCATTACGCTGCTGTCGAGCCAGCTGATCGACCATATCGATCTGACCAACCTCGTCATGCTGTACCTGCTCGGCGTGATCTTCACCGCCGTGAAGCTGGGGCGCGGGCCGGGCGTCGTGCTGTCGTTCATAAGCGTGGCGGCATTCGATTTCTTCTTCGTGCCACCACGCATGTCGTTGTCGGTGTCCGATACGCAGTATCTGTTGACCTTCTTCAGCATGCTGCTGACGTCGCTCGTCATCAGCCATCTCACGTCGAGCTTGCGCCGCGAGGCGAGTGTTGCGCGGCGTCGGGAGCAACGCACCGGCGCGATGTATGCGATGGCGCGTGAGCTGGCGGCGGCGCTTACCATGGAGCAGATCGTCGGCATCGGCAGCCGGCATGTCAGCGAAGTGTTCGGCGCGCGCGTCGCGATCCTGTTGCCGGACAGCGTCGATCAGGTGAAGCAGAAGATCGAAGACCCGGATGCAACGATCACGCTCGAAGGTGAGATGCTCGACATCGACGTCGGCCAATGGGTCTACGATCAGCAGAAGCCAGCCGGGCACGGCACCGATACGCTGCCGGCCGCTGCCGCGCTGTACCTGCCGCTGAAGGCGCCGATGCGCACGCGCGGCGTGCTTGCGGTCGTGATGCGCGACGAGCGCGAGCTGGACGTGCCCGAGCAGCAGCGCATGCTCGACGCGTTCGCCGCGCAAATCGCGCTGGCCCTCGAGCGTGTGCACTACGTCGACATCGCGCGCGATGCGCTCGTCAATATGGAATCGGAGCGCTTGCGCAACTCGCTGCTGTCGGCGATATCGCACGATCTGCGCACGCCCTTGACCACGATTGTCGGTTTCTCGTCGATGCTGGCGCAATCGCGTGAGGCGCATCCCGGTGCGCAACCCGGCGACGATCTGGTCGACGCGATCCACGAAGAAGCGCTGCGTATGACCGGCATCGTCACCAATCTGCTCGACATGGCGCGCTTGCAGGCAGGTAGCCTGCAACTGAACCAGCAGTGGACGCTCCTCGAAGAAACGGTGGGCGCGGCGCTGCGCGCATGCAAACGCGTGCTGGCGAGTCATCCGGTGCAGGTGAAGCTGCCCGCGGATTTGCCGCTGCTGCACCTCGATGCCGTGCTGATGGAGCGGCTCTTCTCGAACCTGTTCGAGAACGCGGCCAAATACACCCCGCCGGACACACCCTTGACGATCGGCGCGCAACGTCTCGACGCGGACGGCAAGTCGTTCGTACGTGTCGCTGTCGACGACAACGGGCCGGGCCTGCCGGCCGGCATGGAAGCGCGGGTGTTCGAGAAATTCACGCGCGGCGAGAAGGAGTCGGCCAAGCCGGGCATCGGCCTCGGCCTCGCGATCTGCCGCGCAATCGTCGAAGCGCACGGCGGTACAATCGGCGCGCTCAATCGTCTGTCACCGGACGGTCGCGTCGAAGGCGCGCGCTTCTGGTTCACCTTGCCGGTGGAAACGCCGCCCGAAGCACCCGATGCGCTGGAAGACGAAGGCGCCGACGCTTTGCCCGACCGCGATTCAACTCCTAACCTGCTTTCCAAGCCTAGCCATGAGTGACCCGAGCATCACCGTCGTCCTGATTGAAGACGAAAAGCAGATTCGCCGTTTCGTGCGAACCGCGCTGGAAGGCGAGGGCATCGTCGTGCACGACGCCGAGACCGGCAAGCAAGGTCTCGTCGAAGCCGCGACGCGCAAGCCCGATCTCGTCATCGTCGATCTCGGCTTGCCCGACACCGACGGTCTCGACGTGATCCGTGAGCTGCGTGGCTGGAGTGAGTTGCCGGTCATCGTGCTGTCGGCGCGCACCCAGGAAACCGAGAAAGTCGCCGCGCTCGATGCCGGGGCGGACGATTACCTCACCAAGCCGTTTGGCGTCTCCGAACTGCTTGCGCGGATCCGCGCGCATATGCGGCGCCGCAATCAGGGCGGCGCGAATGAATCGCCGCTGGTGCGCTTCGGCGCGGTGACGGTCGATCTGGCCTTGCGCCAGGTGAGCCGCGACGGCGCCGCTGTCCATCTCACACCGATCGAATACCGCCTGCTGGCGACGCTGGTGCGCCACGCCGGCCGCGTGCTGACGCACCGGCAATTGCTGCGCGACGTGTGGGGGCCGTCGCATGTCGAGAGCCATCACTATCTGCGTATCTATATGGCGCATCTGCGCGGGAAACTGGAGCGTGACCCGGCGCAACCGGAACATATCATTACGGAAACGGGCGTGGGATACCGGCTGGTTGGCGCGATTTGAGCCTGTCCGAGGCGTCCGCCGTGCCCTTGCGGCTGCTCGCCGCAGCAAGGCGGCGCGCTATTTTGGTATAATTACAAGATCGTAAGGACGGCCTTGCGCATCTGCTACAAACGGGGACGGCCCCATCTGACCATGGAGCTGTCTCATGTCCTGGATTCTTCTGCTGATTGCCGGTTTGCTCGAAGTCGCGTGGGCGGCCGGTCTCAAAACCTCCGATGGCTTCACCCGGCTCTGGCCCTCCGTGTTCACGGCCGTGACCGCGCTCGGTAGCTTTGTTCTGCTCGCCATGGCGATGCGCCAACTGCCGCTTGGCACGGCCTACGCCGTGTGGACGGGGATTGGCGCGGTCGGCGCGTTCATCTTCGGCATCGTCATGATGGGCGAGGCCCTGACGGTCGCGCGGGTGGCGAGCGCGGCGCTGATCGTGATCGGTTTGATCGGGTTGAAGCTGTCGTCGGGGCATTGAGCCCCGTTGGCGAGCCCGATTATCGTGTCCGCGTGCGCTCGCACTATCCACCATTAGAGTCCGCCATTTGTTCGCCGCTCTGCGTTCTGCGAATTAACGTGGCTATAATGGGATGGAATCCAACCTGAATTTGCCCGCGGCCCATTTGGCGCGGCCGGCTTGGCGCGGGTCTGACGACTTCGGTGCGGCGACTCCCTTCCCATTGCCCGTCGAAGCGCCTGGCACGCACAGCGCGCCTGGAGGCGGCCATGCTTGAATCACTTTCGCTCGCTGCGGGCCTCTCATGGGGCAGCGGTCTGCGCCTCTATCTGACAGTCCTGCTGGCCGGCGTGTTCGCACGTCTCGGCCTCATCCATCTACCCGATACGCTGTCCGCCCTGTCGTCGCCGTGGGTAATCGGTGTAGCCGGCGTGCTGACGGTCACTGAATTTCTCGCCGACAAAATCCCCGCGTTCGATTCCTTATGGGACGCGGTCCATACCTTTATCCGTATTCCGGCCGGCGCCGTGCTGGCGGCCGGCGCGCTCGGCCATGCCGATCCTGCGCTGCTGACGGTCGCGGCACTCGCGGGCGGCACGCTGGCGGGCACCGCGCATCTGGCGAAAGCGGGCACGCGCGCGCTGATCAATTTGTCGCCGGAACCGGTGTCGAATGTCGTGACGTCGACCGCTGAAGACGGTCTCGTGTTCGGCGGCATGCTGCTCGCGCTGTTTGTGCCGGTCCTGTTCCTGGTGTTGATGGTGGGCTTCCTGATGCTGGCCGCTTGGGCGTTGCCGCGCCTTTGGCGCGGCGTGCAGGGTGGTTTTCGCGGGATGGCGACACATATGGTGTCGCGGTTTGCCAGGAGCAGGCACGATTGAGCGATACGGTAAGGGGTGTGACGGCACGGGCGGCCACACGGCCAACGCGCCGGCTGGGTGGCGCGGATGTGCTGCGCCAGGCCATCCGCATGACGGCGCGCGACTGGCGCGCCGGCGAACTGACGATGCTGCTGTTGGCGCTGGTGCTGGCCGTCGCGGCGTTGTCGAGTGTCGGCTTTCTGGCTGACCGTTTGCATCAGGGGCTCGAGCGCGATGCGCGGCGCATGATCGCCGCTGATTTTATCGTTCGCGCCGATCATCCGGTCGATCCTCAGTTCGCGCAGCAAGCGCGAGCGCTCGGTCTGAATACCGCCAGCACGGCGATCTTTCCCAGCATGATCAACTCGACCGGCGCGCAGCCGGTCTCACGGCTGGCCGCCGTCAAGGCGGTGTCGCCGGGTTATCCGTTGCGCGGCGCGTTGCGGATCGCTGCGGCGCCGGGCGCGCCGGACCATCCCACGCAATCGATTCCGGCGCCGGGTACGGTATGGGTCGATCAGGCCCTGCTCGACGCGTTGAAGCTGCATGTCGGCGACGCCGTAAAGGTCGGGTCTCGCAGCTTCACGATCGGCGCGGTCATCACGCGCGAACTCGACCGTGGTTTCTCGTTCGTCAATTTTTCGCCGCGTTTGATGCTGCGTGCCGACGATGTCCAGTCGACCGGCCTCATCACCTACGGCAGCCGCGTGACCTATCGGTTGCTGGTCGCGGGCACGGATGCTGCGGTGGCGCGCTTCGCGCAATTCGCGCATGACAAGGTGGACGGCGGCAAGATGCGCGGCGTTGCGCTCGAATCGTTGCAGGACGGCCAGCCGCAAGTGCGCCAGACGCTCGATCGCGCGAGTCACTTCCTCACGCTGGTCTCGCTGCTCACCGCGTTGCTCGCGGCGGTGGCGATCGCGATGGCCGCGCATCGGTATATGCGCCGGCATCTGGATGGCTGCGCGGCGATGCGCTGTCTGGGTGTCAGCCAGGCCACGCTACGCGCGCTGTTCACACTTGAATTCGTCGGGTTGGGTTTGATCGGCGGCGCGCTCGGCGTGGCGCTCGGTTACCTGGGGCACATGGCTTTGCTGACGTGGCTCGGTAGTCTGATCGACGTCACGCTGCCGTACCCCACCGTATGGCCGGCGCTCGAAGGTATCGCGGCGGGTCTCGTGCTGCTGCTCGGCTTCGCTTTGCCGCCGTTGTTGCCGCTGACGCGCGTGCCGCCGGTGCGCGTGCTGCGTCGCGAATGGGGCGAAGCGGGGCGCACCGCCTGGGCCGCTTATGCGCTTGGCATCGTACTGTTCGCCGCACTCCTGATCGTCGCAGCCGGTGAGTTGAAGCTCGGCGGCATCGTCGCGGGCGGCTTCGCCGGCGGAATGCTGGTGTTCGCGTGCATCGCGCGGCTGGCGTTGTGGGGCGCTTCGCGTGTCGTGCGCAGCGAGCGCGTGAACGCGGGAATCGGCTGGCGCTACGCGTTGGCGTCGCTGGAGCGGCGCAGCGGCGCGAGTGCATTGCAGATCACCGCGCTTGGCATCGGCCTGATGTGCCTGTTGCTGATCGCGATGACGCGCAACGACCTGGTGGCCGGCTGGCGCAAATCGACGCCGCCCGATGCGCCGAACGAATTCATCATCGACATCCAGCCCGACCAGCGCGACGCCGTCACGCACTACCTGAGCACGCACGGCGTGCCCGGCACGGTGCTCGCGCCGATGGTGCGCGGCCGGCTGATCGCCATCAACGGCAAGCCGGTCAATCCGGATTCGTTCAAGGGCGACGATGCCAGGCGGCTCGTCGACCGCGAATTCAATCTGTCGTACACGACTGAGTTGCCCGACGACAACCGCCTTTCTGCCGGCACATGGTACGGCGACACGAAGACACCGCAGATTTCGATCGAGCAGGGGCTCGCGAAGCTGATCAACGTGAAGCCCGGCGACACGCTGCGCTTCGACGTGACGGGCTTGCAAATCGATGCGCCGGTGACGAGTGTGCGCAAGCTCGACTGGGGCTCGTTCAAGGTCAACTTTTTCGTGCTGATGCCGCCGGCCGCCTTGCAGGATTTCCCGGCGACGTTCATCACGAGTTTCCATTTGCCGCCGGAACAACAGTCGACCATCGACGGGTTGATCGCCGCCTATCCGAACCTCACGGCGATCGACACCGGTCCGATTCTGGCGCAGGTGCAGCGCGTATTGCAGCAGGTGATCGGCGCGGTGCAGTTCCTGTTCGCGTTCACGCTTGCGGCCGGCGTGCTGGTGCTCTACGCGGCGCTTGCCGGCACCCGCGATGAGCGTATGCGAGAATCCGCGCTGTTGCGCGCGCTAGGGGCCTCGCATCGCCAGGTGCGCGCGGTGCAGATCGCCGAGTTTGTGGCGGTCGGCGCGCTGGCCGGGTTGATGGCGGCGCTCGGTGCGCAGGTGATCGGCTGGCAACTGGCGACGCGCGTGTTCGAGTTTTATCTGGCGTTCGATCCGTGGCTGCTGCCCGCGGGTATCGCAGCCGGAATCGTCTGCGCGGGTGTGGGCGGCTGGCTTAGCTTGCGGCATGTGCTGGCGCGGCCGGCGTTGCAGTCACTGCGGGATGCGTGATTTTTCTTTCTTGTTTTTGTGATTGGGTATGAGCGATCTTAACGACGAAGTCTCCGCCGCACAGCCGACGGCCTTCGAACTGGTGGGTGGTGAGGCGCGCGTGCGCGAGCTGGTCGACCGGTTTTATGACTTGATGGATCTCGAAGCGGATTTCGCCGGGATCCGGGCTTTGCATCCGGAATCGCTCGACGGCTCTCGCGATAAGTTTTTCTGGTTCTTGTGCGGATGGATGGGTGGGCCCGACCATTACATCAGCCGGTTCGGCCATCCGAGGTTGAGGGCGAGGCATATGCCGTTTCCGATCGCTTCCAGCGAGCGGGACCAGTGGCTTCGGTGCATGGCATGGGCCATGGAAGACGTCGGGCTTTCGGAAGCGTTGAGGGAGCGGCTGCTGGCGTCGTTCTTCGAGACTGCGGATTGGATGCGCAATCGCAATGGTTGAGGGGGCCGTGGGGCCTGAGCGCTCAGCGGCACACGCAGTCCTCGACTGCTGGTTCGGCGCTCCTGATGCACCCACCTTCGGCCGTGCGCGCAAGCTCTGGTTCTCCCGCGACAAGGCCTTTGATGCGATGCTGCTGGAACGCTTCGGGACACTCATCGACACAGCGCGCGAAGGGTCCCTCGACCGCTGGACGGACACACCGCTCAGCGCGTTAGCGCTGGTCATCGTGCTGGATCAGTTTTCTCGCAATTGCTATCGCGGTACACCGCGCGCTTTCGCTGCCGATCATCAAGCGCTGCGCATCGCGCAACAGATGATCGCAAGCGGCGCTGATCTTTTATTGCCGACCGCGCATCACCGCGCGTTCGCGTATCTGCCGTTCGAACACGATGAAACGCTCGCCAGCCAGCACGAGTCGCTGCGCCTGTTCAAACAGTTGAAGGCCGAGCCGGACGGTGCGTCCTACTACGGCTCCGCGGTCAGGCACGCCAGAATCATCGAGCGTTTCGGGCGTTTTCCCCATCGCAACGCGCTGCTCGGGCGTCAGTCGACGGCTGAAGAGACGGCCTTCCTGACAAAACCCCGCTCGTCGTTCTAGGCGCAAGGAAAACGCGCCAACACCGGCCAGGTGCCGTCCGTACGCGACGTGCTACTCGCCGCGCGCGGGCGTCGCCGGCGTCCGCACGAACACCCGCAACAGTTCGTCGGTGTCACCTGGGCGCGCGCCTGACCAGAACAGCCGCCAATCGCCCGCTGGCGTGCGTGCGTTGTCGCGGCGGCTCTGTTCGATAAGCCACGTGCACCCGGTCGTCGCGGTGTTCGCGACCGGTTGATGCTCGATACCGGTGTAGTAGTACAGCATCGGCGCTTCGGATTCGCCGAGCCCTGTGCTGGCCATGCAATCGCCGTCGTTCCATTCGATATTCATGCTGGCGCCGAGATTTTCGAACACGGAGCGGTAACTCTTTGCATAGTCGAGCCACGGCAGCAGCAGCGTGCTCACCAGTCCCCACGCGAGAATCGCGCCCGCACACCAGCTCAGCGCGCCGCGCCATTTGCCGGTGTGCTTGAAGACCGGCAGCAGCCACAGCCAGCCGAGCGTCATCAACAGCGCGGCCGAGATCAGCGCAGGCTTGACCGGCATCACCCAGTCGAGCGGCAACCAGCGGCCGAGCCAGTGCAGCGACGCATGCGTGTTGGCCGGACCGCTCATGATCGACCAGATGATCCACGCGAGTACGGCCGTGCCGCCGAACAGCACGCGGCTCGCGATGTCCCAGCTCGCGTGCAGACGCCGCGGCAGCTTGTCGATGCCTTGCATCGCCACCAAGGCGAGCGGGGCGATGAACGGCAGGATGTACAGTTCGCGCACCGTTGCCGAGCTTTGCAATACGGCGAAACCGGTGCCCGCGAAAATCACCGGCAGCGCCACGCGCGGATCGCGCCAGCGGCGCCACCCGCCGCCGGCGAGCGCGGCCAATGCAAGCGGCACCACCGGAAAGCCGACGCTCAGCACGGTGCGCAGCACGAACCAACGGCTTTCGTTTTCAGAGCCGAGTTCCGCCACCGAAAAGCCGAAGAAGCGGCCGATGTTGTTGTCCCACAGCCAGACCTTGAAGAGCGCTTCGGAGCGCAGATAGAAGCAGATCGGCCAGATCAGCGCGAAGGGCGCGCAGACCAGCGCGGCGATGCCGAGCGCCCCTGCAAAGCTGCGGGTGCGGCAAGGGGGATACAGCACCAGCACCGCGACGGTGGTGGCGCCGAACACGAGCGGCACGAACAGGCCCTTGGCCAGCAATGACACGCCCACACCCGCGCCGAACATTGCCGCGCCGCTCAGAATCGCGTGGCGCCGGCGGCGTGCGTCGACCGGCAGCAGGCGCGCTTCGTCGCGCAGATGCACGAGTACGAGTTCGAACAGTCCGCAGAAACCGATCGCGGCGCCGGCCATCAGTGCGACGTCGGTCATCATGTCGTGCACGTGCTTAATGATGACGAGTGTGCTCGCGAACAACGCAAGCGTGCCGATCACGCGGACGTCCAGCCAGCTCGACGCGGCTACCGCACGGCGGGCGACGCGTGCCGTGTAGTAGACGGTCAGTCCGGCAAAGAGCGCGCTCGCGAGGCGTGCAGCGTCATGTAAAGGCAGATAGCGGCCGAACATCCAGGCGAGGCCGGCGGCGACCCAGTCGTAGATCGGCGGTTTTTCGACGAAGGGCTGGCCCGCGTTGGTCGGCACGACCAGATCGCCGGTGTCGAGCATGTGCTGGATGATGCCGAACGTGTAGGTCTCGTCCTGTTTCCACGGCTCGTGGCCCAAGGTGCCAGGCAACAGCCACGCGCACAGGATCGCCAGCGCGACCAGCCACATCAACGGACGGGCAGCCGTGAGCGCGCGCAAGCGCTGGGCGCCACGCGAAACGGGAGCCGGAGCAGTGGGCTCCGTGGGACCGGCAGGGGCGGTGGGCCTTGCGGGCTCGGCGGCTTCGGCTTCGGCAATGTGGCCGGCTGGCCAGGCCGCGCCGGATTCGGCAACGTGTGCCGAGCCGGTGTGTGTGTCCGGCGCACCGTCGGCGGAGACGGCCGGCGCTGGCGTCGCAACCGCGACGTTCCCCGTGCGCCAAGGCGCGGATGGGTTTTCGTACATGAGAATCTCGGATCACCGTACGCGGCGACGTGGGCCGCGGACTTATGCTCTGGCTATGCGCCGCATGCGGGTGCATGCGGACGCTGCGATTGTAGTCCGAGTTTATTACGGCCGATTACAGAAAATGCGGGGAATGTCGCAGTTGGTCGGCCGGATCGTGCTGATTCCTCGTCAAATTGACGGGAATTCGAAGTCCGGAAAGGAGAAGGCGGCCGCCTGAAACGGCCGGACGCAGGAACAGAAGAGCGGGAGTCAGCGTCCGCCGGTGACGTCGAGGAGCGCACCCGTCACGTACGAGGCGGCGTCGCTCAACAACCAGACGACCGACTCGGCGACTTCGTCGGCGCTGCCGGGGCGGCCCAGCGGCGTTGTCGCGCCGAGTTGGGCGGCGCGCTCGGGCTTGCCGCCGCTGGCGTGGATGTCGGTATCGATCAGGCCCGGACGCACCGCATTCACGCGCACGCCTTGCGGGCCGAGTTCCTTGGCGAGGCCGATCGTCATGGTGTCGACGGCGCCTTTCGAGCTGGCATAGTCGACGTATTCGTTCGGCGAACCCAACCGCGCAGCCGCCGACGAGATATTCACGATCACGCCACCCGCGCCGCCACGCGTGGTCGACATCCGGCGCGCGGCTTCGCGCGCGCACAGAAACGCACCGAGCACGTTGACGTCGAACATGCGCTTCAGACGCGCGAGGTCCATATCCGCAAGCTGGCTCGACGGCGCGACGATCCCGGCATTGTTGACGAGCGCATCGAGCCGGCCGAATTTCTGCTGAAGCGTGTCGAACATCGCGATCACGTCGGCTTCGCTGGCGACGTCGCCGGCAATCGGCAGTGCATGGCCGCCGGCACGTTCCACTTCAGCCACGGTTTCCTGTGCTGCGGCGAGGTTTTGCGCGTAATTCACGCCGACCGACCAGCCGCGTGCGCCCAGCAGACGCGCGGTCGCGCGGCCAATCCCGCGGCTGCCACCGGTGATCAGAACGGTTTTCGTCATTGCAATCTCATCGTTCGGGTGAATTGCCCGCAGGGAGCGTGCGGCGGGTGTTCAGAAGGCCGAAGAAGCGTAACAAACGGGGATCAAGCGGAGATCAATCGAAGATCAAACGGCGTCGCGTTTGATGGCCCATTTGTCATTGGCAGGCGGCTGATAGCGTTGCAGCTTGTCGATCAGCTCAACGGGATCGGCATCCACTTGCAGGATGTCGAAATAAGTCTGCCGCATGAAGCCTTCCTCGACCGTATGCTTGAGCAGCGCGATCAGCGGATCGTAGAAGCCGTCGATATTCAGCAGTGCCACCGGCTTCTGGTGATAGCCGAGTTGCGCCCACGTGTAGACCTCGAACAGCTCTTCGAGCGTGCCCGCGCCGCCCGGCATCGCGACGAACGCGTCGGACAGGTCGGCCATCATCTTCTTGCGATGATGCATGTCGGGTACCACATGCAGCTCGGTCAGGCCGTTATGGCCGACTTCCTTGTTGACCAGCAGTTCGGGAATCACGCCGATTGCGCGGCCGCCTTCGGCCATCACCGTATCGGCGATCACGCCCATCAGGCCCACCTTGCCGCCGCCATAGACCAGCGCGAGATCGGCCTGCACCAGCGCGCGGCCGAAAGCGCGCGCGGCTTCGGCGTACAACGGTTTGGCTCCGTCGGAGGAGCCGCAATACACACACACCGACTTCATACTCAAACGTCCTTCGGTTCGTTGCGGGGCGCGGCGCCTTCTTTCGGCGGCAGGTAGTCGTAGAACTCGCGCTTGGGCAGCTTGCCGGAGACGAGGTCGTCGAAAATCTGCCGCGAGCGGCCGCGCAGATAAGGCGCCATCAGCGACACGATCTGCACGCTTACCTGATGCAGTTCAGCGCGAATCGTTTCCTGCTCGTTGTATTTGCGCGGGTTCATCACGAACTGATACGACAGCCAGTACGTGCCGATCACGCCGACATTGGTGGCGATCACGTGCAACTCTTCGGGCGTCGCAACCATTTCGCCGTCCGCCACCAATTGCTCGCAGAACTGGCTCGCAAAGCGCACCTTGTGGCTGATTATCTGCTTGAAGTGTGTTTCCAGCGTGCGATTGCGCGCCAGCAGATCGTTCAGATCACGATACAGGAAGCGATAGCGCCAGGTGAAATCGACCATGTACTGCAGGTACGACCACATTTCGTCGATGGTCGCGCGGTGGTCGTCGGGGAAACGCAGACGCTTTTCGATCTCCTGCTCGAACTGGCTGAAGATGCTGTTGATGATGTCGTCTTTGTTGCGGAAGTGGTAGTACAGGTTGCCTGGACTGATTTCCATTTCCTCGGCGATCGTCGTCGTGGTGACGTTCGGCTCGCCGATCTCGTTGAACAGCTTCAACGACAGTTCGAGGATCCGTTCGCGGGTGCGGCGGGGAGGTTTGGCTTCCATGTCGTCCGGCCCTGGTTACGCCGGGCTGGACGCATGGCGGCGTGCCGCTACTGCGTGATCCACCCGGACGCGGTTGGTATATTGAGCGCCCCACGGTTTCCCGTGAGACTATCGGCCGATTATAAACCGACCGTTCTTATACCAAGCGGATACTCAGGGTTTTCATTCTTTGGGACGCAGGAAAAGGGCGCCAGGCGGTGCTGCAGGGTGGATTCCATCGCTACGCTCATAGCCATGCTTTGACCCAATGCACGACGAGCGGCCCCACGATCAGCCCCCACGTCATCAGACACATGCCGAGCGCGACCATCACCGCCGCGCTGCCGAGGTCCTTGGCACGACGCGACAACTCATGGCGTTCAAGCGAAATCCGGTCGATGGCCGCCTCGACGCTCGAATTCAGCAACTCGACGATCAGCACCAGCAGTACCGAGCCGAGCAGCAGTACGCGCGACACGGGATCGACAGGCACCAGCACGCCGCATGGAATCAGGATCGCGGCGAGGGTGAGTTCCTGGCGAAACGCGCTTTCTTCGCGGATCGCGACGCGAAAACCGGCAAGCGAATTTTTCATCGCGTGCCACGCGCGGGTCAGGCCGCGATTGCCCTTGTACGGGTTGAAGGGAAGCGGTGCGAACGGGTCGTCGGGGCTGAGCGGTTCGTTGTGGGTTTCGCTCTCGGGGTTGCCGAGGCTCGCGCCGTTCACGCCGTGAAAACCATTCGCGTGATCGACATGATTCGGCGTGCCGTGCTCGCTCACGTCGTCGAACGGCTCGCGGTTGGTGGCGTCGGTGTCGGTGTTGGCATCGACGGCGTGCAACGCGCTGTTCGACGCGCGTGCCGCGGTGGAATGTCGAGTTCGCATAGACGGCTCGGCGCGTCGCATCATGCGGCGGCGCTTTCCTCGCTGTACGAGGTGCGTGGCAGTGGCTTCAGATGCGCCGCGAACTGCTCGGACGCCGCTGCCCACGAGAAGCGTTCGGCCCACGCGCGTGCATGGCTGCGATCGATCTTGAGCGCTTCGAGGCAAGCCTCGCGCAAGTCTTCGTGCATCGCGCCCGCGCCACCGTCGCCGAGCACGTCGATCGGACCGGTCACCGGATACGCCGCGACCGGCGTGCCGCAGGCCAGCGCTTCGAGCAGCACGAGCCCAAAGGTATCGGTGCGGCTCGGGAACACGAATACATCGGCGGCCGCGTAGACCTTGGCCAGTTCAGCTTGCGTCAGGACGCCCAGGTAATTCGCTTGCGGATAGCGCGACTTCAGTTCGGCCAGCGCCGGGCCTTCGCCGGCAACCCACTTCGAGCCGGGCAGATCGAGCTTCAGAAACGCCTCGACGTTCTTTTCGACCGCCACACGTCCCACGTACAGAAAGATCGGCCGCGCGGTGTTGAGAACCTTCGAGTCCATCTGGTGAAAGATGTCGAGGTCGACGCCACGGGTCCACAGCACCACGTTGGTGAAGCCGAATTTTTCGAGGTCGGTCTTGACCACGGGCGTGGGCGCCATCACCGCCAGCGACGGCTTGTGGAACCAGTGCAGGAATTTGTAGGTGGCCGCGATCGGAATGCCGAAACGCGCCTGCACGTATTCGGGAAAGCGCGTGTGATAAGCGGTCGTGAACGGCAGCTTGTGGCGGATCGCATAGGAGCGTGCGGCCATGCCGAGCGGGCCTTCGGTGGCGATGTGCAGCGCGTCGGGCGCGAATTCGTCAATTCGCCGATGCAGCTTGCGGCGCGGCAGCAGCGACAGGCGAATCTCAGGGTAGGTTGGGCACGGAATCGTCTTGAATTCGAGCGGCGTCAGCAGATCGACGTGGTGGCCGAGTACGGTGAGCTCGCGCGTGGTGTTTTTCAGCGTGCGCACGACGCCATTGATCTGCGGTTCCCATGCGTCGGTGACGATCATGATCTTCATCGGTTTCGGCCCAATAGAAGTGGAGAGGGACTACGCGGTCGCCCGGGCCTTTTGCACGCCGACTTCCGGTGCGCGCATCACGGTCCAGTAGATCACTTTGAGTTCGCCTTCATACGTCTCGACGAGTGCGGAAAGACTCTCCACCCAATCGCCGTCGTTGCAATACAGCACCCCGTCGATGTCGCGAATTTCTGCTTTGTGAATGTGTCCGCAGACCACGCCGTCGCAACCGCGGCGGCGTGCTTCGTCGGTCATCACGCGCTCGAACGACGAGATGAAATTCACCGCGTTCTTCACCTGATGCTTCAGGTATTGCGACAGCGACCAGTAGGGGAAGCCGAGGCGGCTGCGGATCCGGTTGAACCAGCGGTTCAGGATCAGGATCATCGTGTAGAGCGTGTCGCCGAGATAGGCGAGCCACTTGGCGTGCTGGATCACACCGTCGAACAGATCGCCGTGCACGATCCACAGGCGCTTGCCGGCGAGCGTCGTGTGGAACGCTTCACCGCGCACATGGATGTCGCCGAACGCAAGGTCGCAGAACTGACGCGCGGCTTCGTCGTGATTGCCCGGCACGTAGATGACCTGGGTGCCTTTGCGCGCTTTGCGCAGCACCTTCTGCACGACGTCGTTGTGCGCCTGCGGCCAGTACCAGCCTTTTTTCAACTGCCAGCCGTCGATGATGTCGCCCACGAGGTACAGGTATTCCGACTCGTTGTGCCTCAGGAAGTCGAGCAGATACGGCGCCTGACAGCCGCTCGAGCCGAGGTGGATGTCGGACAGCCAGATGGTGCGATAGCGGTGCGGTTCGGCGTGCTCGTCGTCGTGATGTCCGGCGTGCGCGTCGAGTGGCAGTGACGGCACAGGCAGCGGCAAGCCGTGACTGGGGTTGGGTTCCGGGCGGAACGCGACAGGGTCGACGCTCGGGCCGGTCTGGCGGAACAGGGAAGTCGCGGACGTTTTGGGGTCCATGGCTCACGCGTCGAGTTGCGGTGCCCGTATTGCGCCAGCCGCGCGTGACCCTGCCGTGACAGTCACGAGAAGTTCTTATTACTGTGTCGGGATAGGGAGGCAGCGGGACGGCAGCGGCGGCGCGCGGAGAAGGGCCGTGGCGAGCGGCAACCGCGGTGAGGCAGGTACGAAACGCGGGCGCGGCGGGATGAATGACCGGGTGGCCGGTTTGCTCAGGTTGCGACGCTAATGACGCGCGTGCCGGCGAGGCGGTCGTGCAGGAATTGACGCTGCGGGTCGAAACGGCCCGTGGCGGCCCACAGCACGAACCAGATCGCGGCGATCAGCAGCGTCTGCGGCACGGTGAGGCCGAGCAGCGGATGCAGCGCGAGCGGCGGTAAAAACCACAGCCACGCCAGCACGTAACGAACGATCGCGCGGCCCGTGGACAGCGGCGCGCCGTCAGCCGCGACGACGCGCAGGCGCCACGTTTTCATCGGCAGCGTCTGGCCGCTGTGGGTCCAGAACCAGACGAAATACAGACCGACCACGAGGCCGATCCACGCGGCGAGCAGGTTGTGATGGGTGAGGCCGTTGCGCTGCTGCGTCAACGTGCTGAACAGATAACCCGCAATGAACACCACGCCGAACAGGATCACGGCTTCGTAGAGCAGCGCGGCAAGCCGCCGGCGCACGGTGGGCGCGGTGCCGGCTGAATCGGCGGGCAGTGTCGAGGTGGCGAGCGGCTGGGACACAGTCGGGCCCGGATCAGGAGCCGTTGAAGATCGACGGCGCCTCGGCCGGCGAAACCGGCAGCGGCGTGGCGGGCACGAAGCTGCCCGTAGCGGGAATTGCCGGTGTGGTGGCCGGGCTCGGCAATGAAGCGGCAGCCGCGGCGCTCACCGCTGCGGTACCGCTCGCGCCGTGCTCCCGGGCATTGACCAGACGATCGAGCCCCTTGATCTCGGTCTTGCCGGATGGCGGCGCACTCACGACGCTCGGCCGCCTCTTGCGCTCGCTCGCGGCGAGCCGCTCCTTCTGTTCTTCCGGCAATTGCTGATACGCCTTCCACGCATTCTGGCGGGTCTCACGCGGCAATTCCTTCGACACCTGGTAGTTTTCGCGTGCAACGCGCCGCTGATCGGGTGTCATGCGCACCCATTCAGTCATTCGATCATGCAGGCGTTTTTGCGCATCGGGCGATAACTTCGGGTAACGCGCCGCGATTTTGATCCATTTGCGCTTGCGTTCGTCGCTGAAGGAATCCCATTCGCCGGCGAATGGTGCAAGCGCAACGTGCTCGGCCGAGGTCAGGCGCGACCATGCCATCGGGCTATTGCTGTCGGACAGGCCCGGCAGATCGACGGCGAGGGTAGGTGCGGGCGCCTTGGCGGTCGCGTTGCCGCCAGCGGCAGGCGCATTGGCGGTCGACGGGCTCGGATAAAAGCGCGGATACGTCGCGGCAAACGACACGAGCGCCGCGATCGTGCATCCGAAAACAACGGCCAAGCCGCGCTTGTAACTCACCCGAAGAATCTCCCGCTCAGTGGGCGCGTGATAGGTACGCGTTGAAACCGTGGTCGAGATAGGCATTGAGCGGCAGGTCGTCGCTTAGCATGGCTGCATCGATATCGGCGAGTTCGGCGGTGCGTTGCTGGTCTTCCCAGTAGGCGATGGCCACGAGGCTAACGACCAGTGCGACAAGCGGCCAGGCGAGCGCAAAGCGACGCAGCGGCGAGCGGCGGCGCTGCGGCATGTCGACTTGCGGCATACCGGCCGGCATGCCGGCGCCGGCGAAGGCGGGCACGAACACCGGCGCGCTCACGGTTTCGGGCTTCTTGCGAGCAAGCGCGGCGCGGCGCGCCACGGCGAGCCGGTCGACCGTGGCGGACGGAATGCTGGCGGCGTTTTCGTCGAGCGCGCGGCGCACCTGGCGGGCGAACTCGAGTTCTTTGGTTTCTAGGGAGCTCATAGCGTGATTCCTTTAGCCTTGAGCGCTTGCGCCAGCGTGTGGGTGGCCCGCGAGCAGTGCGTTTTCACGCTGCCCTCGGAGCAGCCCATCGCGGCGGCAGTCTCGGCGACATCCATATCTTCCCAATAACGCATGAGAAACGCCTCCCGTTGACGTGCCGGTAACTTTTGGATCTCGTCGTCGATTAACTGTAAGACTTGTTCGCGTTCGAGTTTCTGTTCGTTGCTTTCTGAGCCCGCTGAACCTTGTTGCGCCTCGAATGTTTCGAGTGGGTCGAATTCGTCGTCGTCGGCGTTGCCGAGCGACGAGAATAGACTAACCCAAGTATTGCGCACTTTGGCACGACGAAAATAGTCGTGCATCGCATTCTGAAGAATACGCTGAAACAGCAGCGGAAGTTCGGCGGGAGGACGGTCGCCATATTTTTCGGCGAGCTTGATCATCGCGTCCTGCACGATATCGAGCGAGGCGTCGTCGTCCCGCACGGCGTAGACCGTCTGCTTGAATGCGCGCCTTTCGACGCCCGCCAAAAAATCGGCGAGTTCCTTGTCTGATGCCATCCGTTGGGGGTCGGCGCAGCGTGCGTGCGCGTAATCGGTCGAAAAATGTCGTAAAACTCGCGGATGCTAACAAACTTTCGCGTCGCTGGGGCGAAACCCGCCCTAACTTGCATCTATATAACAAGGTTTCGGTCACTTTTAGCCAGTGGCGAGATTCAGGGGCAGGGCGCCAGGGCAATATTTGCTTGACCGCGTGGACATCTGCAGATATCGTCGCTGGTTCGCAACATAAGTGACTTGTCTCAATTGAGGTGTGGCCCAAGAAGCTCACCTGTCAACTGGACGCGCCGCTTGAACCCGAGCCACAAGCCCGGCAGAGAGCACCCGATCAATTTTTTGCCGAAAATTCGAAAGGTGAATAAATGAATATGCCCAGCGCGGAATTCTCCACGTCGGATACGACCCCCCATCCCGAAGCTGACTCTATCGGCGCCACCGTGCTCATGAAGGCACTGGCCGACGAAGACGTCGAGTTTATCTGGGGCTATCCCGGCGGCTCGGTACTCTACATTTACGACGAGCTGTACAAGCAGGACAAATTCCAGCACGTCCTCGTGCGCCACGAACAAGCCGCAGTCCACGCCGCTGACGCCTATGCGCGTTCCACCGGCAAAGTGGGTGTGTGCCTCGTGACCTCCGGCCCCGGCGTCACCAATGCGGTGACCGGCATCGCGACGGCCTACATGGATTCGATCCCGATGGTGATCATCAGCGGCCAGGTGCCGACTGCTGCGATCGGTCAGGATGCGTTCCAGGAGTGCGATACGGTCGGCATCACGCGTCCTTGCGTGAAGCACAACTTCCTCGTGAAGGACGTGCGCGACCTCGCCGCTACCGTCAAGAAAGCTTTCTATATCGCCCGTACCGGCCGTCCAGGCCCGGTGCTGATCGACATTCCGAAAGACGTGTCGAAGACGCCGTGCCAGTACGAACCGCTCAAGACCGTTTCGCTGCGCTCGTACAACCCGGTCACGAAAGGGCACTCCGGCCAGATTCGCAAGGCGGTTGCCCTGCTGTTGTCGGCCAAGCGTCCGTACATCTACACCGGCGGCGGCATCATCCTCGCGGATGCATCGCGTGAGCTGAACCAGTTCGCCGATCTGCTCGGTTATCCCGTCACCAATACGTTGATGGGTCTGGGCGGCTACCGTGCGAGCGACAAGAAATTCCTCGGCATGCTCGGCATGCACGGCACGTACGAAGCCAACATGGCGATGCAGCACTGCGACGTGCTGATCGCGATCGGCGCGCGCTTCGACGACCGTGTGATCGGCGACCCGGCGCACTTCGCGTCGCGTCCGCGCAAGATCATCCATATCGACATCGATCCTTCTTCCATCTCCAAGCGCGTCAAGGTCGATATTCCGATCGTCGGCGACGTGAAGGAAGTGCTGAAGGAGCTGATCGAGCAGTTGCAAACGGCCGAGCATGGCCCCGACACCGAGGCGCTCGCCGACTGGTGGAAGGACATCGAAGCCTGGCGCGCCAAAGACTGCCTGAAGTTCGACCGCAAGAGCGACATCATCAAGCCGCAGTACGTGGTGGAAAAGGCGTGGGAACTGACCGACGGTAATGCCTTCGTGTGTTCCGACGTCGGCCAGCACCAGATGTGGGCAGCGCAGTTCTATCGCTTCAACAAGCCGCGCCGCTGGATCAACTCCGGTGGCCTCGGCACGATGGGCTTCGGCCTGCCGGCGGCGATGGGCGTGAAGATGGCGCACCCGGACGACGACGTGCTCTGTATCACGGGCGAAGGTTCGATCCAGATGTGTATTCAGGAACTCTCGACCTGCAAGCAGTATGAGACGCCCATCAAGATCATTTCGCTGAACAACCGCTATCTGGGCATGGTGCGCCAGTGGCAGCAGATCGAATACAGCAAGCGCTATTCGCATTCATACATGGATGCGCTGCCTGATTTCGTGAAGCTCGCCGAAGCGTATGGTCACGTCGGCATGCGTATCGAACGCACGGCCGATGTGGAGCCGGCGCTGAAGGAAGCGCTGCGCCTGAAAGATCGCACGGTGTTTCTCGATTTCCAGACCGATCCGACCGAAAACGTCTGGCCGATGGTCCAGGCCGGCAAGGGCATCACTGAGATGCTCATGGGTTCGGAAGATCTATAACGACGGCATCTGCGTTGGCTTCGTCATGCGCGCCTCCACAAAGGGCGAAAGCGGACGAAGCGGCGCGAAGCCGCTCGCATACATCGACAAAACATCTGGAAGAAGCGAAACATGAGACACATTATTTCTGTCCTGCTGGAAAACGAACCGGGCGCGCTGTCACGCGTGGTGGGTCTTTTCTCGGCACGCGGCTACAACATTGAAACCTTGACGGTGGCTCCGACCGAAGACCGTTCGCTGTCGCGCATGACCATCGTCTCCATTGGCTCGGACGACGTGATCGAACAGATCACGAAGCATCTGAACCGCCTGATCGAGGTGGTGAAAGTGGTCGACCTTACCGAGGGCGCCCACATCGAGCGCGAGCTGATGTTGATCAAGGTGAGGGCGGTCGGCAAGGAACGTGAGGAGATGAAACGGATGTCGGATATTTTCCGCGGCCGGATCATCGACGTCACCGAAAAGACCTACACGATCGAACTGACGGGCGCGAGCGACAAGCTCGATGCCTTCATCGAAGGGATCGACGCGACTGCGATTCTCGAAACCGTCCGTACGGGCAGTTCGGGCATCGGCCGCGGCGAGCGCATTCTGAAGGTTTGACGCGCGCGCTGAGTAGCGGTTGGAAGTTGCGTTATCCACCGTCTCGATCGAAGCCGGGCAGTCTGTTTAAGAACCCGGCCAAGCAACACACCATTCGCAGTATTTGTATTTCACTGATTTCACCGAATTTAGCCAAGGAACCGACATGAAAGTTTTCTACGACAAGGACGCCGACCTCTCCCTCATCAAGGGCAAGCAAGTCACCATCATCGGCTATGGCTCGCAAGGCCATGCTCACGCGCTGAACCTGAAGGAAAGCGGCGTGAACATCACGGTCGGTCTGCGCAAGGGCGGCGCATCGTGGAGCAAGGCTGAAAACGCTGGCCTGCAAGTCAAGGAAGTGGCGGAAGCCGTCAAGGGCGCGGACGTCGTTATGATGTTGCTGCCGGACGAGCAGATCGCTGAAGTCTACGCAAAAGAAGTGCACGCCAACATCAAGCAAGGCGCGGCGCTGGCCTTCGCGCACGGCTTCAACGTGCACTACGGTCAAGTGATCCCGCGTGCGGATCTGGACGTCATCATGATCGCGCCGAAGGCCCCGGGCCACACGGTTCGCGGTACGTACTCGCAAGGTGGCGGCGTGCCCCACCTGATCGCCGTTGCGCAAGACAAGTCGGGCGCAGCACGTGACATCGCCCTGTCGTACGCGGCAGCGAACGGCGGCGGCCGTGCTGGTATCATCGAAACGAACTTCCGCGAAGAAACGGAAACCGACCTGTTCGGCGAACAAGCCGTGCTGTGCGGCGGTACGGTCGACCTGATCAAGGCCGGCTTCGAAACGCTGGTGGAAGCGGGCTACGCGCCGGAAATGGCGTACTTCGAGTGCCTGCACGAACTGAAGCTGATCGTCGACCTGATCTACGAAGGCGGCATCGCGAACATGAACTACTCGATCTCGAACAACGCCGAATACGGCGAGTACGTGACGGGTCCGCGTATCGTGACGGCTGAAACGAAGAAGGCGATGAAGGCAGTGCTGACCGACATTCAAACCGGCGAGTACGCAAAGAGCTTCATCATCGAAAACAAGGCCGGCGCACCGACGCTGCAATCGCGCCGCCGTCTGACGGCTGAGCACCAGATCGAAACGGTCGGTGCCAAGCTGCGTTCGATGATGCCGTGGATCGCTGCGAACAAGCTGGTCGACCAGTCGAAGAACTAAGAGGCCCGCTTTACAGCCTCTGACCGGCGCGGCGCATCGTCGCGGCAGCCGGTAATGCAAAAAGCCGTCCAAGGGTGCTGAACCCTGGGCGGCTTTTGCTATCCTACGGTTTTACAAAAATACTGAAGCCATCCATGAATTACCCTCATCCGATCATCGCGCGAGAAGGCTGGCCGTTCATCGCCATCGCAGCCGTCGTAGCATTACTGGTTCAATTCTTCGCGGGGTTCGGCTTGGCATGGCTGTTCTGGCTGATTCTGGCCTTCGTGGTGCAGTTCTTCCGCGATCCGGCCCGCCCGATTCCGACTCAGGCCAACGCTGTGCTGTGCCCGGCAGACGGCCGTATCGTTGCAGTCGAAACAGCGCATGACCCGTATGCCAACCGTGAAGCGCTGAAGATCAGCGTGTTCATGAACGTCTTCAACGTCCACTCGCAACGCTCGCCGGTGGATGGTGCGATCTCCAAGGTCGAATATTTTCCGGGCGCGTATCTGAATGCCGCCGTGGATAAGGCTTCGCTCGAAAATGAGCGCAATGCGGTAGTGATCGAAATGGCCGGCGGCCAGACGGTGACCTCGGTGCAGATCGCCGGTCTGATTGCGCGGCGTATTCTCTGCTACGTTCGTTCGGGTGAGCCGCTTACGCGTGGCCAGCGTTATGGATTTATCCGGTTTGGTTCGCGTGTCGACGTTTATCTGCCGGTTGGCAGCCGACCGCGTGTGTCGATTGGCGAGAAGGTTTCCGCGTCGTCCACGATCCTCGCTGAACTATAAAGCGGCATCAAGGAGGTTTTCCGAATGGCCGCATTCAAACCGCGTCGACCCCGCAACAGCGGACAGCTCCCGCGTCCGTTCCGCCGTAACAAGCCGATCGTGGCGGAGTCGCCGGCAGTCGATAGCCGGCGCGCTCAGCGTCAGCAGTTTCTGAGGAAGCGTGGCATTTACCTGCTGCCGAACGCGTTTACTACCGCCGCACTCTTTTGCGGCTTCTTCGCCGTGGTGCAGGCGATGAACGTGCGCTTCGAAATCGCGGCGATCGCGATCTTCGTGGCGATGGTGCTGGACGGTATGGACGGCCGGGTCGCTCGCATGACGCATACGCAAAGCGCGTTCGGCGAACAGTTCGACAGCCTGTCGGACATGGTGTCGTTCGGCGTGGCGCCGGCGCTCGTGATGTACGAGTGGATCCTGAAAGATCTCGGCCGCTGGGGCTGGCTCGCAGCGTTCGTCTACTGTTCGGGGGCGGCGTTGCGTCTTGCGCGTTTCAACACGAACATCGGTGTGGTCGACAAGCGCTTCTTCCAGGGCATGCCCAGTCCGGCGGCTGCGGCGTTGATCGCCGGTTTCGTGTGGCTCGCCACCGATAACCGTGTGCCGCTCAAGCTGGTGTGGCTGCCGTGGGTCGCTTTCGTGCTGACCATCTACGCCGGTGTGACGATGGTGTCGAACGCGCCGTTTTATAGCGGCAAGGCGCTCGACGTGCGGCACCGCGTGCCGTTCGGCGTGATTCTGCTGGTCGTGGTGGCGTTCGTGCTGGTGTCGTCCGATCCGCCGCTCATGCTGTTCGGCCTGTTCGTACTGTACGGTCTGTCGGGCTATGTGTTCTGGGGCTACCAGACGCTGCGGGGCAGGGCGAATCCGGCTCGATCGGTGGCGCGGGACAGATAATTGCGCACCGCTTTTGCATGGAAATGACACAAAGAAACGGCAGCTTTCGGGCTGCCGTTTTTCGTTTGCGGAGCCCGTCCGGCGGTGCGCGGCAGGCAGGTCTGACGCCAATTGCACGTTGACGGGAATGCCGCTATAGTCGTTTGATAAATGCGTTCACGTTCCCATTTGAGCCGCGAGGCGAGCCTCAATAAGCCGGTGCGCAGCCAGGCGTGCTAGTGCTGGCGCGTCACCGCGCTGATCGCTGACCGTTTCCGCCCTCCGCGTCCGCCTCGTCTGTGGTTTATAGCGTCGCCAGCGGTGGCGCAAACGCCCGAATTCAAATATCCGATCCCCACAATTGAACGACTCCTCAGGAGACCCGACATGGCCGACAAACTGATCATATTCGACACCACGTTGCGTGACGGCGAGCAATCGCCCGGCGCGTCGATGACGAAGGAAGAAAAAATCCGTATCGCGAAGCAACTCGAACGGATGAAAGTGGACGTGATCGAAGCAGGCTTTGCGGCCAGCTCGAATGGCGACTTCGATTCGATCCACACTATCGCGGGCCTGATCAAGGACAGCACAGTCTGCTCGCTGGCCCGTGCAAACGACAAAGACATTCAACGCGCTGCTGACGCACTCAAGCCGGCCGATCATTTCCGCATCCACACGTTCATCGCAACGTCGCCGCTGCATATGGAAAAGAAGCTGCGCATGACGCCGGATCAGGTGTTCGAACAGGCAAAGCTGGCGGTGCGTTTCGCCCGCAAGTTCACGGACGACGTGGAGTTCTCGCCGGAAGACGGCAGCCGTTCGGACATGGATTTCCTGTGCCGTGTGCTGGAAGCGGTCATCGCCGAAGGTGCGACCACGATCAACATCGCGGATACGGTCGGCTATGGCGTGCCGGAGTTGTACGGCCAGCTCGTGAAGACGCTGCGTGAGCGTATTCCGAACTCGCATAAGGCGGTGTTCTCGGTGCATTGCCATAACGACCTCGGCATGGCGGTGGCGAACTCGCTGGCCGGTGTGAAGATTGGCGGCGCGCGTCAGGTCGAGTGCACGATCAACGGTCTCGGTGAGCGCGCGGGCAATACGTCGCTCGAAGAAATCGTGATGGCAGTGAAGACCCGCAAGGATTACTTCGGCCTCGATATCGGTCTCGATACGACGCAGATCGTGCCCGCGTCGAAACTGGTGTCGCAGATCACCGGTTTCGTCGTGCAGCCGAACAAGGCGGTGGTTGGCGCGAACGCATTTGCGCACGCGTCCGGCATTCACCAGGACGGCGTGCTGAAAGCGCGCGACACGTACGAAATCATGCGTGCCGAAGATGTGGGCTGGAGCGCGAACAAGATCGTGCTCGGCAAGTTGTCGGGCCGCAATGCGTTCAAGCAGCGTCTGCAGGAGTTGGGAATCGCGCTCGATAGCGAAGGCGAGTTGAATACCGCGTTCGCACGCTTCAAGGAACTGGCGGACCGCAAGTCGGAAATCTTCGACGAAGACATTATCGCGATCGTCACTGAGGAATCGGCTGAGGCGCAGGAGAAGGAGCACTACAAGTTCCTGTCGCTGTCGCAGCATTCGGAAACCGGCGAGCAGCCGCACGCGAAGATCGTGTTCGCGGTCGAGGGCAAGGAAGTGACCGGGGAAGCACGCGGCAACGGTCCCGTGGATGCCACGCTCAATGCGATCGAAACGGAAGTGGGCAGCGGTTCGGAATTGCTGCTGTATTCGGTGAACGCCATTACAACCGGTACGCAGGCGCAGGGCGAAGTGACCGTGCGGCTGTCGAAGGGCGGGCGCATCGTCAACGGCGTGGGCACCGATCCGGATATCGTCGCGGCTTCCGCGAAGGCGTATATCTCGGCGCTGAACAAGCTGCATTCGAACTTCGATAAGTTGAATCCGCAACGTTCGGAGTGACGCAGAGGCGGGGCGCGAGATAAAACTCGCCGCCGTTGCGCAATAAATAGAAAAAGCCGCCTGAAGAGGCGGTTTTTTCAATCCATGCGCAATGGGTTCGAGCGGGTGCTCAGAACAGGCTGCGGCGATCCGGATCGTGCAGCGGATCAGGTGTTTTTTGCGTGAGCCGCACAATGCCCTGATCGTCGAAATAAAAGCTGTACATCATGTACCAGACGTTGTCTTCCATATACCGATACGTCCAGACCTCGCGCTTCATCAACGGGAAGTACGACGTTTCGACGGGGCGGCCGAAGTTCACCAGCACGTCGCTCTTCGTCCACTTGCCGATTTCCGCCCGGTAGAACTCCATGGGCTGAAGCACCTGGCGCACGGTGACGATCTTGCCGGATGCGTCGATGTCGGCGGCGGTGGTGGTTTCGCCCATCGGCTGGGTAGGCCACATCAGCCGCTTGCCGCCGTTGGGCAGGTCGTAGCTTTCACGCGGCGCGCCGAGGCGGGCGATGATGGTCGATTCGTCCGCGCCCTGGCTGTATTGCTGCCAAGGCTGTACGCAGCCGGCGAGCGTCACCGTGAGCGCGAGCGCGCTCAGGCAGACGAGCGCGGCGCGGCGCAGGCGTGCTGCGGGCGGCGCTTCGATCGAGGCCGCCGGGGATGGGTGGCGGTTGAACATGAATTCCTCCGATGGCATTTGAGTAGCGGTTTTTATCATCGAGACGCATTATTTTGACACGGGCGGCAGCAAAAGATTTGGCGCTTCGTACAAGGCGTCGCTGGAATCACAGTAACGGATTTGCCGGCTTGCTTATTCCGTCTGGAACGCCCTATGATCCGCGCTTCGACGAATCAAGCGGGGCAATGATGATGGCGAAGTGGCAACGGGTGACAGCAGCGGCAGTCGTGGCGCTGGCGGCGATTTCGATGGCCGCTGCGGCTTACGCCGCGGGAGAAACGGCGTCTGGTCCGGCAAGCAAGCCGATAGGTCAGCCCACGGGCACGCCGATCCAGCTGGCGCTGATCGAAGGCATGTCCGGCCCATTCGCGAACGCGGGCGCGGCGGTGGAGCGCAATCTGCGCTTCGGTGTCGAACAGGTGAATGCGCAAGGCGGCGTGAAGCTCGCCGACGGCGCGCATCCGCTCGAGCTGGTCGTGCTCGACAGCAAGGGCAGCGCCGAGGAGGCGTTGGTGCAACTGCGCGCCGCCGCGGACCGGCACATCGGTTACATCATGCAAGGCAACAGCTCGGCGGTGGCGGCCGCGCTGATCGGCGCGATCGATAAGCAAAACAGCCGCGAGCCGGGCAATCGCGAACTGTTCCTCAATTATTCCGCCGACGATCCCGCGCTGACCAACGCTAATTGCAGTTTCTGGCACTTCCGCTTCGACGCGCACGCGGGCATGCGGATGGATGCGCTGGTTGATGTGATCCAGCGCGACAAAGCGGTGAAGAAAGTTTATCTGCTGAACCAGGACTATAGCTTCGGCCACGACGTCAGCAGTCTCGCGCGTTCGACGCTGGCGACAAAGCGCCCGGATATTGCCATCGTCGGCGACGAATTTCATCCGATCGGCCGGGTGAAGGACTTCGCGCCGTACATCGCCAAGATCCGCGCGAGCGGCGCGGACGCGGTTATCACCGGCAACTGGGGTAACGATTTGACGCTTTTGGTCAAGGCTGCGCGAGAGCAGGGCCTGGACACCAAGTTTTACACCTTCTACGGTAACAGCCTCGGCGCGCCTGCTGCTTTAGGCGATGCCGGCGTCAAACACGTGATCGCGGTAGCCGACTGGCACCCGAACGCCGGCGGCGCGGCCTCCGACGCCTGGTATGCGGCGTTTCGAGCCCGGTTCCCGGCCGCGCAGGACGATTACCCGGTGTTGCGCATGCCGTTGATGATCGAAACCCTGGCCGCGGCGATGAGCCGCGCCGGCAGTGCCGACCCGACGGCCGTCGCCCGGGCGTTGGAGGGTATCAAGTTCGACAACGGTTTCCACGCTTCGTGGATGCGGGCCGACGACCACCAGCTGATCCAGCCCCTTTACGTAATGGAGATGGACAAGGCCGGCACGCCGGGCGTCAAGTTCGATAACGAAGGTTCAGGCTACGGTTTTCGCACGGTGCTGGCTTTGCCGCCCGAGCGCACTGTGCCGCCAACCGTGTGCAAGATGAAACGGCCGTAAAGCGGACCCTGAGCAAACACAAGCCACCCACGATCCCCCGGCACAGCGGGGTTCGCGGCCGGATCGGGCTGTGCTACAATACGCGTCCCGTTGTTAGGCGTGTTGCATGTTTTTAATGCTTGCAGCGCGATTGAATGCGAAAGCACACACGGGTAACCCACGGCACGGCCTTTCTTCCGTGACCGCCTGTCTAGTTCTTAAGGAAATCGACATGTCCGCAGTTGAAACAAGCAAGAAGTCCGAAGTCGTTGCGCAATTCGCACGCGCAGCTAACGACACCGGCTCCCCCGAAGTTCAGGTCGCGCTGCTCACGACCCGTATCAACGAACTGACCGTTCACTTCAAGGCACACACGAAAGATCACCACAGCCGCCGCGGTCTGCTGCGCATGGTGAGCCGCCGTCGTAAGCTGCTCGACTACCTGAAGGGTAAGGACGCGGATCGTTACCGCGCACTGATCGAGAAGCTGGGTCTGCGTAAGTAATCGGCCAGTCGTTCAGCAAGATGCCTGTGTCAGTTCCACTGATACAGGCATTTTGTTTTTGCACGGTGCGCTTCATGTGATGCGCACTGCCTGCCGGTCGCGGTAGCGTGACGATTCATGCGGCGGCTAGCAGGAAGACAGCAGTAAAAAAGCAGCAAAAAAGCAGAAATATGGCCGGGCCTCAGGGCAGAGCTTTGTGTCATTCCAGCGGTTCGCGCGCGTAGAGCGTGGTTCTCTGGAATGGCATAACACTACTCTTCCCATGTGGCGCCGGTCCTGGCGTTGCCGCGCCGCTTCTGGTCCGCGCGGCATAACGAAGAGGAAAAGCAATGACTATGTTCAACAAGATCGTCAAAGAATTTAAGTGGGGCCAACACAACGTTCGCCTCGAAACGGGCGAAATCGCTCGTCAGTCGAGCGGTGCGGTGATCGTCGACGTCGAAGACACCGTTGTGCTGGCTACTGTGGTCGGCGCCAAGACCGCCAAGCCGGGCCAGGACTTCTTCCCGCTGACCGTCGATTACCTCGAAAAGACCTACGCTGCAGGCAAGATCCCGGGTGGTTTCTTCCGCCGTGAAGGCCGTCCGTCGGAAGGCGAAACGCTGATTTCGCGCCTGATCGACCGTCCGCTGCGTCCGCTGTTCCCGGAAGGCTTCTACAACGAAGTCCAGGTCGTGATCCACGTCCTGTCGCTGAACCCCGAAATCCCCGCTGACATCCCCGCGCTGATCGGCGCGTCGGCGGCGCTCGCCATCTCCGGTCTGCCGTTCAACGGCCCGGTCGGCGCAGCACGCGTGGCCTACATCAACAACGAATACGTGTTGAACCCGACGCGTCCGCAGATGAAGGAATCGGCACTCGACCTGATCGTCGCCGGTACGGAACGCGCGGTGCTGATGGTGGAATCGGAAGCGCAACAACTGAGCGAAGAAGTGATGCTCGGCGCAGTGGTGTTCGGCCACGAGCAAATGCAGGTCGCGATCGACGTGATCCACGAGATGGTTCGCGAAGGTGGCAAGCCGGAATGGGATTGGAAGCCGGCCGCCAAGAATGAGCCGCTGATCGCCCGCGTGTCGGAACTGGCGCAAGCCGATCTGCTCGCCGCTTATCAGATCCGCGACAAGCAAGCGCGTTCGGCCAAGCTGAAGGAAGTCTACGCAGCGACGTCGGCCAAGCTGGAAGAAGAAGCCGCGGCAGCCGGCACGGTTGCAGCCGACAAGGCTAGCGTCGGCAATGTGCTGTTCGACATTGAGGCGAAGATCGTCCGTACCCAGATCCTGAACGGCGAGCCGCGTATCGACGGCCGCGACACGCGTACCGTGCGCCCGATCGAAATCCGTACCGGCGTGCTGCCGCGTACGCACGGTTCGGCACTGTTCACGCGTGGCGAAACGCAGGCCATGGTGGTCGCAACGCTGGGCACGAAGGGCGACGAGCAGAACATCGACGCGCTCGAAGGCGAGTACCGCGAACGCTTCATGCTCCACTACAACATGCCTCCGTTCGCGACCGGCGAAACGGGCCGCGTCGGTTCGCCGAAGCGCCGTGAAATCGGTCACGGCCGTCTGGCCAAGCGCGCGCTGGCTGCATGCCTGCCGAGCGCCGACGAATTCGGCTACTCGATTCGCGTGGTGTCGGAAATCACCGAATCGAATGGTTCGTCGTCGATGGCTTCGGTGTGCGGCGGCTGCCTCGCACTGATGGATGCCGGCGTGCCGATGAAGGCGCACGTCGCCGGCATCGCGATGGGCCTGATCCTCGAAGGCAACAAGTTTGCCGTGCTGACCGACATCCTCGGCGACGAAGATCACCTCGGCGACATGGACTTCAAGGTGGCAGGTACCGAGCAAGGCGTGACCGCGTTGCAGATGGACATCAAGATCCAGGGCATCACCAAGGAAATCATGCAGGTCGCCCTCGCGCAAGCGAAGGAAGGCCGTATGCACATCCTCGGCAAGATGACCTCGGCTGTGTCGGGCGCGAACACGGTGCTGTCGGATTACGCACCGCGCATGATCACCATCAAGATCAATCCGGAGAAGATCCGCGACGTGATCGGCAAGGGCGGTTCGGTGATCCGCGCGTTGACGGAAGAAACCGGCACGACGATCGATATTTCGGACGACGGCGTCGTCACCATCGCCAGCACCAGCAGCGAAGGGATGGCCGAAGCGAAGAAGCGTATCGAGAACATCACGCTGGAAGTCGAAGTGGGCCAGGTGTATGAAGGCACCGTGCTCAAGCTGCTCGATTTCGGCGCGATCGTGAACATTCTGCCGGGCAAGGACGGTCTGTTGCACATCTCCGAAATCGCCAACGAGCGTATCAAGGACATCAACGACTACCTGAAGGACGGCCAGCAAGTGAAGGTCAAGGTCATCCAGACGGACGAAAAGGGCCGCGTGCGTTTGTCGGCCAAGGCGTTGCTGAACGACGCCGCGAACGGCGCGCCGCAAGGCGAACCGACGCCGCAGTAATGCGGTAGCAGGGCGACGGCCGGCAGCGCAAATGCGCGCCGGCCGTTTTTCATGAAGGGTGCAGGGTGGATTGCGTTGCGAACAGGCGCAGGCAAGCGCAAACAGACGCGAGCAGGTGCAAACCGGCATAAGCGGGTACTCTGTTTGCCTGAAGCGCTTCGTCGCAGCTCAGACGATTTCCGTCAGTCGGCAACGCAATCCAATCTTGGAGTAGACGCAGATGAAAGCGATCGAAATCACCGAATTCGGCGCGCCGGAAGTCCTCAAGCTGGCGGAGCGGCCCATGCCGCAGCCGAAAGCGGGCGAGGTACTGATCAAGGTGGCGGCATCCGGCATCAACCGTCCGGACGTGTTCCAGCGCAAAGGCGGCTACGCGCCGCCGCCGGGTGCTTCGGATCTGCCGGGGCTGGAAGTGGCGGGTGAGATCGTCGGCGGCACTATCGACGAGAAGAACAACCCGTTCGGTCTGAAAGTGGGCGACCGCGTGTGTGCATTGCTCGCCGGTGGCGGTTACGCGGAATATGCGACCGCGCCGCTGTTGCAGTGCTTGCCGGTGCCCACGGGCTTGTCGGACGTCGAGGCGGCTTCGCTGCCGGAAACATTCTTCACGGTGTGGAGCAATGTGTTCGACCGCGCGCAGCTCGGCAAAGGCGAAGGCGCTCCGAACGAGACGCTGCTGGTGCAGGGCGGCTCGAGCGGTATCGGCGTGACGGCGATCCAGATCGCGCATGCGCTCGGTTTTCGCGTGTTTGCCACGGCCGGATCGGACGAAAAGTGCCGCGCCTGCGAAGCGCTCGGCGCCGAACGTGCGATCAACTACAAGACTGAAGATTTCGTCGAGGTCATCAAATCGCTGACGAACGATCGCGGCGTCGACGTGATCCTCGACATGGTGGCGGGCAGTTATGTGCCGCGCGAGCTGACGGCGTTGGCCGACGGTGGCCGCATCGTGCTGATCGCCTTGCTGGGCGGCGCGAAGGCGGAGCTGAATCTGAACGAAGTGCTGCGCCGCCGTCTGACGGTGACGGGTTCGACGTTGCGCCCGCGGCCGATCGAGTTCAAGGCGAAGATCGCCGCGCAATTGAAAGAGCGCGTGTGGCCGCACCTCGAAGATGGCCGTATCAAGCCGGTGGTGCATCGTGTGTTTCCGGCCGCGCAGGCCGCCGAAGCGCACGCGCTGATGGAAAGCAGCACGCACGTCGGCAAGATCGTATTGACTTGGGGTCAGGACGCTTGACACGGTCGGTTTGACCCGATCCACCCCACGCAGTAAAATTGCGCGTTTTGCGCACGCCGCATGAATCCGAAAGGCGGGCTGTAAGCGCAAACCAAGTCCGCCGCCAATACAAGATGAGACGACGAGACGATGTCGAAACAACGAGCCAAGCTGGTAGTCGGTAACTGGAAGATGCACGGGCGCCTCGCCGCGAACACAACGCTGTTGCAGGCGGTGGCGCAAGGCGCGGGCGAATTGCCGGCTGATGTGCGCGTCGGTGTCTGTGTGCCGTGCCCTTATCTTGCGCAGACTCAAGCGTTGCTGGAAGACAGCAAGGTCGTGTGGGGCGTGCAGGACGTTTCCGCGTTCACGCATGGAGCCTATACCGGCGAAGTGGCGGCGCAGATGGTGGTGGATTTCGGCGCCACCCTTGCGATCGTTGGGCACTCGGAGCGCCGTGCTTACCATCGTGAAAGCTCAGAGTTGGTGGCGGTGAAGACGCAGCGGGCGTTGGAAGCGGGTTTGACCCCGATCGTGTGTGTCGGCGAAACGCTCGAAGAGCGTGAGGCCGGTTCGACCGAGCAGGTGGTCGGCGCGCAACTGGATGAAGTGCTGGCTAAGCTGTCGGTGGAGGACGCGGCACGTATCGTTGTCGCGTATGAGCCGGTCTGGGCGATCGGCACGGGCAAGAGCGCTACGTCGGACCAGGCGCAGGCAGTGCATGCGTTCCTGCGTTCGCGTCTGGCGGCAAAGGGCGCGGCGGTGGCGGATGTGCCGTTGTTGTACGGCGGCAGTGTGAAGCCGGAGAACGCGGAAGAGTTGTTCCGCGAGCCGGATATCGACGGCGGCCTGATCGGCGGCGCGTCGTTGAAAGACCAGGATTTCCTGGCGATCTGCAAGGCGGCGGCCGCGACGAGCGTCGCCGGTTAAGCAGGGCGCCTCGGCGAGGATGACCCAATCCCGCGCGGCACAGTTTGTGTGGCGCGGTTAAATAAAGACTCAGGTGAGTGTGATGCTGTATTTGAAAACATTGATTATCGTCGTTCAGCTGTTGTCGGCACTCGGGGTCATCGGCCTTGTCTTGCTGCAACACGGCAAAGGCGCCGATATGGGCGCTGCTTTCGGTAGCGGCGCATCGGGCAGCCTGTTCGGCGCGACCGGTTCGGCCAACTTTTTGTCGCGTACCACGGCCGTCCTCGCAGCCGTGTTTTTTGTAACGACATTGACGCTCACGTACCTCGGTGCGTATCGTGCAAAACCGTCCGCAGGCTTGCTGGGCACGGCTGTGACTGCGCCGGTCGCAGCTTCCGCCGCGGCCGCGCCGGTAGGTGGCTCGGCTGTATTGCCGGCGTCGGCTGCATCTGTCCCCGCTACGGACGTACCGAAATAAATTTTCGTTCAAAGTGCTTTTGTGCGTTGAACAAACTGTTTAGACCAGTTACAATCTAAGTCTTGAAGCGATTCGCGGGTTTTATAAGTTGTTTTCCCGGATTGCAGTTAGTGCCGACGTGGTGAAATTGGTAGACACGCTATCTTGAGGGGGTAGTGGCGAAAGCTGTGCGAGTTCGAGTCTCGCCGTCGGCACCAAATGTTATCTAAATGCCAGCCGCTTGCTTCGCTTCGGCTGGCATTTTCACTTCTGACGCGCGGCTTGCGTTGGGCTTGCGGCATGTGCGTTGCCGAAGTGATTTCGCGTCAGGAGTGCTATGCTCTTGGCGGCATTCAGAACCAACCGATAGAGGATAGTCTTGAACCTCGCAGCCTATTTCCCCGTCTTGTTGTTCCTCGTTGTGGGCACCGGTTTAGGCGTAGCACTGGTCAGCATTGGCAAGATCCTCGGTCCCAACAAGCCCGATACCGAGAAAAACGCACCATACGAGTGCGGCTTCGAAGCATTCGAAGATGCGCGCATGAAGTTCGATGTGCGCTACTACCTCGTCGCCATTCTCTTCATCATTTTCGACCTTGAAACCGCGTTCCTGTTTCCGTGGGGTGTGGCCCTGCGCGACATCGGCTGGCCTGGCTTCATGGCGATGATGATTTTCCTGCTCGAATTCCTGTTGGGCTTCGCCTATATCTGGAAGAAGGGCGGCCTCGACTGGGAATGATGGATTAATCGCCGGTTTGCGTGGGTGGCCAAGGCTTGCCACCCCGTCTGGAGTGGAAAGCAAATGAGTATCGAAGGGGTCTTGAAGGAAGGGTTTGTCACCACGACGGCAGACAAACTGATCAACTGGACGCGCACCGGCTCGTTGTGGCCGATGACGTTCGGTCTCGCGTGCTGCGCGGTCGAGATGATGCATGCGGGCGCTGCCCGTTATGACCTTGACCGTTTCGGCGTGGTGTTTCGTCCGAGTCCGCGTCAGTCGGACGTGATGATCGTCGCCGGCACGCTGTGCAACAAGATGGCGCCGGCTCTGCGTAAGGTCTACGATCAGATGGCCGAGCCGCGCTGGGTGATTTCGATGGGCTCGTGCGCGAACGGCGGCGGCTACTACCACTATTCCTATTCGGTAGTGCGCGGCTGCGACCGGATCGTACCGGTCGACGTCTATGTGCCGGGTTGCCCGCCTACGGCGGAAGCGCTGGTGTATGGCGTGATCCAGCTGCAGGCCAAGATCCGTCGCACCAACACCATCGCCCGTCAATAAGGCCAACGCCTCCCCCACAATATGGCAAGCAAACTCGAGACCCTGAAAGCGAACCTCGAGGCGGCCTTTGGCGGCCTCCTGCTGAGCACCACCGAGGCAATCGGTGAGTTGACGATCGTCGTGAAGGCGAGCGACTACATTCACGTGGCAACGCGTCTGCGCGACGACCGCTCGCTCGGTTTCGAGCAGTTGATGGATCTGTGCGGCGTCGACTATCAGACCTACGGCGATGGCGCATACGACGGTCCGCGTTTCGCGGCCGTTCTGCATTTGTTGTCGGTGCAGAACAACTGGCGTCTGCGTCTGCGTGTGTTTGCACCCGACGACGAAGTGCCGATCGTCGCGTCAGTCGTCGATATCTGGAGTTCGGCCAACTGGTACGAGCGCGAAGCATTCGACCTGTACGGCATCGTCTTCGAGGGTCACCCGGACCTGCGCCGCATCCTGACCGACTACGGTTTCATTGGTCACCCGTTCCGTAAAGATTTCCCTGTCTCCGGCTACGTCGAAATGCGTTACGACCCGGAAGAGAAGCGCGTCGTCTATCAGCCTGTGACGATCGAGCCGCGGGAAATCACGCCGCGCGTGATCCGCGAGGATCGCTATGGCGGTCTGAAACACTAAGAGAACGCCATGGCAGAGATCAAGAACTACACGCTCAACTTCGGTCCGCAGCACCCGGCCGCGCACGGCGTGCTGCGCCTCGTGCTCGAACTCGACGGCGAAGTCATCCAGCGCGCCGATCCGCACATCGGCCTCCTGCATCGCGCGACTGAAAAGCTCGCGGAAACCAAAACCTTCATCCAGTCCGTGCCGTATATGGACCGCCTCGACTACGTGTCGATGATGGTCAACGAGCACGGCTACGTGATGGCGATTGAAAAGCTGCTTGGCATCGAAGTGCCGATTCGCGCGCAGTACATCCGCGTGATGTTCGACGAAGTCACGCGGGTGCTGAACCACCTGATGTGGATTGGCGCACACGCGCTCGACGTCGGCGCGATGGCGGTGTTCCTGTATGCGTTCCGTGAGCGCGAAGACCTGATGGACGTCTACGAGGCGGTCTCCGGTGCGCGGATGCACGCGGCTTACTACCGTCCGGGTGGCGTGTACCGCGATCTGCCTGACGCAATGCCGCAATACAAAGCGTCGAAGATCCGCAATGCGAAGGCGTTGTCGAGGATGAACGAGAACCGTCAAGGTTCGCTGCTCGACTTCATCGACGATTTCTTTACGCGTTTCCCGAAGTGCGTCGACGAATACGAAACGCTGCTCACCGACAACCGGATCTGGAAGCAACGTCTGGTCGGTATCGGTGTGGTTAGCCCGGAACGCGCGCTGAACCTCGGTATGACCGGCGCGATGTTGCGCGGCTCGGGTATCGAGTGGGATCTGCGCAAGAAACAGCCGTACGAAGTCTACGACAAGCTCGATTTCGACATTCCGGTCGGCGTTAACGGCGACTGTTATGACCGATATCTGGTTCGCGTCGAAGAAATGCGCCAGTCCACGCGAATTGTGAAACAGTGCATTGAGTGGCTGCGTAAGAATCCGGGGCCGGTGATGGTCGACAATCACAAGGTTGCGCCGCCTTCGCGGGTCGGCATGAAGTCGAACATGGAAGAGCTGATTCACCACTTCAAGCTCTTCTCGGAAGGCTTCCACGTACCGGAAGGCGAAGCGTATGCGGCCGTCGAACATCCGAAGGGCGAGTTCGGTATCTACCTGATCTCGGACGGTGCGAACAAGCCGTATCGCCTGAAGATTCGCGCGCCGGGCTATGCGCATCTGTCCACGCTCGATGAAATGGCGCGCGGTCACATGATCGCCGACGCTGTGACGATCATCGGTACGCAGGACATCGTGTTCGGCGAAGTGGATCGCTAGGACGTATTCATCGGCGCGCGTCTTCAGATTGCACCGAAGCGCGCGTCAAGAAAAGGAACGCCGGGTCTGTCGCAGCATGATGTGAGCGACGGGTTTTCGTTCGGTAGGAATTGAAAGAGTCGTGTCTGAAAATGATCTCAGCTGAAGGCCTGAAAGAAATCGATCGTGCGATCGCGAAGTATCCCGCCGATCAGAAACAGTCCGCCGTGATGTCGGCGCTGGCTACTGCTCAGGAAGAGCATGGCTGGCTGTCGCCCGAACTCATGCAGTTCGTCGCGGACTATCTCGGCATGCCGGCGGTCGCCGTGCAGGAGGTGGCTACCTTCTACACGATGTACGAGACCTCGCCGGTCGGCAAGTACAAGATCACGCTCTGCACGAACCTGCCGTGCCAGCTCGGCCCGGACGGCGGCTCTGACAGCGCCGCTGAATATCTGAAGCAGAAGCTCGGCATCGACTTCGGCGAAACCACGGCTGACGGCAAGTTCACCTTGAAAGAAGGTGAGTGCATGGGCTCGTGCGGCGATGCGCCGGTGATGCTGGTGAACAACCATCGCATGTGCAGCTTCATGAGCCGCGCGAAGATCGACCAGCTGCTCGAGGAACTTTCGAAATGACGTCTTTACACGATCGTCACATCAAACCGCTGATTCTTGCCGGCCTGAACGGCGAAAACTGGCATCTCGAAGACTATGTGGCGCGCGGCGGTTACGCTCAGCTGCGCCGTATTCTGGAAGAAAAGATTCCGCCCGAACAGGTGATCGCCGACGTCAAGGCGTCGGGTCTGCGCGGCCGCGGCGGTGCGGGCTTCCCGACCGGTCTGAAGTGGAGTTTCATGCCGCGTCAGTTCCCGGGGCAGAAGTACCTCGTCTGCAATTCGGACGAAGGCGAACCGGGCACGTTCAAAGACCGCGACATCCTGCGTTTCAATCCGCACTCGCTGATTGAAGGCATGGCCATCGGCGCGTATGCGATGGGCATCACGGTCGGCTACAACTATATCCACGGCGAAATCTGGGAAGTCTACAAGCGCTTTGAACAAGCCTTGGAAGAGGCTCGCCGCGCCGGGTTCCTCGGCGACAACATCATGGGTTCGGGCTTCTCGTTCGAACTGCATGCGCACCACGGTTACGGCGCCTACATTTGCGGCGAAGAGACCGCGCTGCTCGAATCGCTCGAAGGCAAGAAAGGTCAGCCGCGCTTCAAGCCGCCGTTCCCGGCGAGCTTCGGCGTGTACGGCAAGCCGACCACGATCAACAACACCGAGACGTTCGCGGCCGTGCCGTTCCTGCTCGCGATCGGTCCGCAGAACTACCTCGAGATCGGCAAGCCGAACAACGGCGGCACGAAGATTTTCTCGGTGGCAGGCGACGTGGAGCGTCCGGGCAACTATGAAGTTCCGCTCGGCACGCCGTTCGCAACGCTGATGGAACTCGCCGGTGGCATGCGCGGCGGCAAGAAGATCAAGGCGGTGATTCCTGGCGGCTCGTCGGCGCCGGTGATCCCGGGCGACATCATGATGCAGACCGACATGGACTACGACGCGATCGCCAAGGCTGGCTCGATGCTCGGTTCCGGCGCGGTCATCGTGATGGACGAGACGCGTTGCATGGTGCGTTCGCTGCTGCGTCTGTCGTATTTCTATTACGAAGAGTCGTGCGGTCAGTGCACGCCGTGCCGCGAAGGCACCGGCTGGCTGTATCGCGTCGTGCATCGTATCGAGCACGGGCTCGGCCGTCCGGAAGATCTGGATCTGCTGAACTCGGTTGCTGAGAACATCATGGGCCGCACGATTTGCGCGCTCGGCGATGCAGCGGCCATGCCGGTTCGCGGCATGCTCAAGCACTACTGGGACGAATTCGAATACCACGTCGCCCACAAGCATTGCCTCGTCGGCGGTCACGCTGGTGCGGCAACGGCGTCAGAAACAGTGGCTGCCTGAGTACGCCGAACAGCGCACCAGAACACGTCAACCGCGGGATTCATCGCCTGAAACGGGCGCTGAACAGGGCGAACGATTGAGCGGTAACAGGTTAAGGAAGATTGACCATCATGGTTGAACTTGAAATAGACGGCAAGAAAGTAGAGGTGCCTGAAGGCAGCATGGTGATCCAGGCTGCGCATAAGGTCGACACGTACATTCCTCACTTCTGCTATCACAAGAAGCTGTCGATTGCGGCCAACTGCCGGATGTGTCTAGTCGATGTCGAAAAGATGCCGAAGGCCGTGCCTGCATGCGCCACGCCGGTGTCGGCCGGCATGATCGTGCGCACCAAGTCTGAGAAGGCGGTGAAGGGCCAGCAAGCCGTGATGGAATTCCTGCTGATCAACCACCCTCTGGATTGCCCGATCTGCGATCAGGGCGGTGAGTGCCAGCTGCAGGATCTGGCCGTGGGCTACGGCAAATCGTCGTCGCGTTATAGCGAAGAGAAGCGCGTGGTGTTCCACAAGAACGTCGGCCCGCTGATCTCGATGGAAGAAATGTCGCGCTGCATTCACTGCACGCGTTGCGTCCGCTTCGGCCAGGAAGTCGCCGGCGTGATGGAACTCGGCATGCTGGGCCGCGGCGAGCATTCGGAAATCACGTCGTTCGTCGGCAAGACGGTCGACTCCGAACTGTCGGGCAACATGATCGATCTGTGCCCGGTCGGCGCATTGACCAGCAAGCCGTTCCGTTACAGCGCCCGCACGTGGGAACTGTCGCGCCGCAAGTCGGTGAGCCCGCACGATTCCGTCGGCGCGAACCTTGTGGTGCAAGTCAAGAACAACCGCGTGATGCGGGTTCTGCCGTTCGAAAACGAATCCATCAACGAATGCTGGATTTCGGACAAGGACCGCTTCTCGTACGAAGCGCTGAATAGCCCGGAACGTCTCACGCAGCCGATGCTCAAGCAAGGCGGCAAGTGGGTCGAGACTGACTGGCAAACCGCGCTCGAATATGTGGTCAAGGGGCTGAAGGGCATCAAGGGCGACCACGGCGCGAACGCGCTGGCCGTTCTCGGTAGCGCCCACAGCACCGTCGAAGAACTTTTCCTGTTGAAGCAGTTGGCGCAAGCGGTCGGTACGCCTAACGTCGACTTCCGTCTGCGTCAGTCGGATTTCTCCGCGCCCGTCAACGGTGCGCCGTGGCTTGGCACGACGATCGCCGATCTGTCGAACGTGGATTCGGCGCTCGTGATCGGTTCGGATCTGCGCCGCGATCATCCGCTGTTTGCCGCGCGTCTGCGTCAAGCCGCCAAGAGCGGTACGAAGCTCACGCTGGTGCAAGCCACCAACGACGACGCGATGATCCCGCAAGCGCGACGTGTCGTTGCTGCGCCGTCGGCATGGCTCGACGCACTGGCCGGCATCGCCGGCGCGGTGTCGGAAGCAAACGGCGTGGCACTGCCGGAAGCCTTCGCCGGCACGCAGCCGACGGACGCCAACAAACAAGTCGCGAAGTCGCTCGCCACCGGCGAACACCGTGTGGTGCTGCTCGGCAACGGCGCGGTCCGTCATCCGGACTTCGCCGCGATTCACGCTGCGGCGCAATGGATTGCAGGCGCGACCGGCGCAACGCTGGGTTTCCTGACGGAAGCGGCCAACACGGTCGGTGCGCATCTCGTGAACGCGTTGCCGGGCGAGGGTGGTTTGAACGCTCGCGAAGTGTTCGAGCAACCGCGCAAGGGTTATGTGTTGCTGAACGTCGAGCCGGAATTCGACGCGGCCAATCCGGCGCAGGCTTTGGCCGCGCTGAAGCAAGCTGAAATGGTCGTCGTGATGTCGCCGTTCCAGATGGGTGCTGAATACGCTGACGTCCTGCTGCCGATCGCACCGTTCACGGAAACGGCCGGCACGTTCGTCAATGCTGAAGGTACCGTGCAGACGTTCAACGGCGTCGTGCGCCCGCTCGGCGACACGCGTCCGGCATGGAAGGTCTTGCGTGTGTTGGGCAGCCTGCTCGGCGTACCTGGCTTCGAATTCGACACGTCGGAAGAAGTGCGCGCGGCAGCCCTCGGCGATGGCGAGATCAAGTCGCGTCTGTCGAACAAGACGGGTGTCACGGTTGCATGCGGCAAGGCAGCGAAGGCAGCGGAAGGCAAGTTCGAGCGTATCGCCGACGTGCCGATTTATCACGCCGACGCGCTGGTGCGTCGCGCTGAGTCGCTGCACCTGACGGCAGCGGCGCGCGCAGCGAATTCGGTCGGTCTGCCGGCTGCGCTGTTCGACAAACTGGGTTTGAAGGAAGGCGACGCAGTGCGCGTGCGCCAGGGCGAGCAATCGGTGCAGTTGCCGGCCGTGCGCGACGCGAATCTTGCGGAGACGGTCGTCCGCGTATCGGCGGCTACGCCCGCCGGTGCCGCGCTGGGCAGCCTGTTCGGTGAACTGCTGGTGGAGAAGGCGTAAATGAGCTTGTTCGATACGATCAACTCGGGCGGCACCCAGCTTCTCGGTGTGGCATGGCCCACGGTGTGGGCACTGGTGCGCATCCTGGTGGTGGCCGTCGTGATCCTGCTGTGCGTGGCTTACCTGATTCTCTGGGAGCGTAAGCTGATCGGCTGGATGCACGTGCGTCTCGGCCCGAACCGCGTGGGCCCCGCAGGTTTGCTGCAGCCGATCGCCGACGTGCTGAAGCTGTTGCTGAAAGAAGTGATTCAGCCGGCTCAGGCAAGCCGCTGGATCTACATGATCGCGCCGATCATGGTGGTGGTGCCGGCCTTCGCGGTCTGGGCGGTGATTCCGTTCCAGGCTGGCGCGGTTCTCGGCGACATCAACGCGGGTCTCTTGTACGCGATCGCGATTTCGTCAGTCGGCGTGTACGGCGTGATCCTGGCCGGCTGGGCGTCGAACTCGAAGTACGCGTTCCTCGGTGCCATGCGCGCGGCCGCTCAAATGGTCTCGTACGAAATTTCGATGGGCTTTGCTCTCGTCGTCGTGCTGATGACCTCGGGCAGCCTGAATCTGTCGGATATCGTGACGTCGCAAGAGCGCGGCATTTTCGCCGGCTACGGCTTGAACTTCCTGTCGTGGAACTGGCTGCCGCTCTTGCCGATGTTCGTCGTGTACTTTATCTCGGGCATCGCCGAAACGAACCGTCACCCGTTCGACGTGGTGGAAGGGGAGTCGGAAATCGTCGCGGGCCACATGATCGATTACTCGGGGATGGCGTTTGCGCTGTTCTTCCTCGCCGAGTACATCAACATGATCGTGATCTCGGCATTGGCTGCAACACTGTTCCTCGGCGGCTGGAGCGCACCGTTCGGCTTCCTGTCGTTTGTCCCGGGCATCGTTTGGCTCGTCGCCAAGGTTTTCTTGCTGCTGTCGGTATTCATCTGGGCGCGTGCCACGTTCCCGCGCTATCGCTATGACCAGATCATGCGTCTGGGCTGGAAGATTTTCATTCCGGTTTGCGTGGTGTGGCTCATCGTGGTCGGCTTCTGGATCATGTCGCCGTTGAATATCTGGAAATAAAGGGCGGATGAACCCATGACCGCAATCCAAAATTTTTTCAAGACCTTCTTCCTGACGGAACTGCTCAAAGGCCTCGCGCTGACCGGACGTTATACGTTCCAGCGCAAGATCACGGTGCAGTTTCCGGAAGAGAAGACCCCGATTTCGCCGCGTTTCCGCGGCCTGCATGCGCTGCGCCGCTATGAAAACGGCGAAGAGCGGTGCATCGCGTGCAAGCTGTGCGAAGCGGTGTGCCCGGCGCTCGCCATCACGATCGAATCGGAAACCCGTGCGGATAACACGCGCCGCACGACGCGTTACGACATCGACCTGACCAAGTGCATCTTCTGCGGTTTCTGCGAAGAGAGCTGCCCGGTCGATTCGATTGTCGAGACGCACATTCTCGAATATCACGGCGAAAAGCGCGGCGACCTGTATTTCACGAAGGACATGCTGCTGGCCGTGGGCGATCGCTACGAAGCGGAGATCGCTGCGAACAAGGCAGCCGACGCACCGTATCGTTGAAGCGCTTCTGTTGAAGCAGTAAATGCAGCAGTAACACGGCCTGTTGTCGGGCCGAGCGCCGCGGTCTGACCGCCGCGGCACGGCGCACTTGTGCGGTTGTTCTGGCGGTTTCGGCCGCTTTTATCCGCCACACGTGCCAAAGAACAATGCCTGACGATGGCCTAACGATGAACCGGTAATCATGGAATTCACGACCGTACTGTTCTACATCTTCGCGCTGCTCCTGGTGGTTTCAGGGCTGAAGGTGATCACCTCGCGCAACCCGGTTTCGTCCGCACTGTTTCTGGTGCTGGCGTTCTTCAACGCAGCCGCGATCTGGATGCTGCTGCAAGCCGAGTTCCTCGCGATCCTGCTGGTGCTGGTGTACGTTGGCGCGGTGATGGTGCTGTTCCTGTTCGTCGTGATGATGCTGGACATCAACATCGACGTGCTGCGAAAAGACTTCAAACGCTTCGTGCCAATGGCTACGCTAGTGGGCGCGATCATCGTGATCGAGACGGCGCTGATCCTGTGGCACGGCTACGGCGCGACCACCACGGTGCTGCGTGACACCACGGCTGCGGCCAACGGGATGGCGGGCTGGTCGAACACCCGCATCATCGGCAAGGTCATCTACACCGACTACATCTTCGCGTTCGAAGTCGCCGGCCTCGTGCTGTTGGTGGCGATCATCGCGGCGATTGCGCTGACCACGAGTCACAAGAAAGACAGCAAGCGCCAGAACGTCAGCGAGCAGGTCAAGGTGCGTGCTCAAGACCGCGTGCGCATCGTGAAGATGGCATCTGAAAAGACCGCGGCAACTGTCGCGGCGGAAGAAGCCGCCGCAGCGGCCGACTCGGCACCCGCTAAAAACAGCTGAGCGGACAGGAGATAAAAATCATGTTGACCCTTGCTCATTACCTTGTCCTCGGCGCGATCCTGTTTGCGATCAGCGTCGTCGGTATTTTCCTGAACCGCCGCAACGTCATCATCATCCTGATGGCGATCGAACTGATGCTGTTGGCGGTGAACACCAATTTCGTCGCGTTCTCGCATTACCTCGGCGACGTGCATGGCCAGATCTTCGTCTTCTTCGTGCTGACGGTTGCAGCAGCGGAAGCGGCGATCGGACTCGCAATTCTGGTGACCCTGTTCCGTAGCCTCGACACGATCAATGTCGAGGACCTCGATCAGCTCAAAGGTTAATTTCAGGTAAAGCGGTTATGTCAACGACACTCAATGAAAACCTGCTGCTGGCGATCCCGCTGGCACCGCTGGCCGGCTCCCTGATTGCGGGGCTGTTTGGGAAAGCGGTAGGGCGAGCCGGCGCGCATTCGGTCACGATCCTCGGCGTCGCGATCTCGTTCATCCTCTCGGTCATCGTCTTCTTCCAGGTGATGGACGGCGCGAGCTTCAACGCGACCGTCTACGAATGGATGGCGATCGGCAAGACGAAGTTCGAGGTCGGCTTCCTGGTCGACTCGCTGACGGCGATGATGATGTGCGTGGTGACCTTCGTGTCGCTGATGGTGCACATCTACACGATCGGCTACATGGCCGACGACGACGGCTACCAGCGCTTCTTCTCGTACATCGCGCTGTTCACGTTCTCGATGCTGATGCTCGTGATGAGCAACAACTTCCTGCAGTTGTTCTTCGGTTGGGAAGCGGTGGGTCTGGTGTCGTACCTGCTGATCGGCTTCTACTTCACCCGTGAAAGCGCGATCTACGCGAACATGAAGGCGTTCATCGTGAACCGCATCGGCGACTTCGGGTTCCTGCTCGGTATCGGCCTGCTGTTCGCTTTCGCCGGTTCGATGAACTACGGCGACGTGTTCGCGAAGCGCACCGAACTCGCGGCATTGAGCTTCCCGGGCACAGACTGGGGTCTGCTGACGGTCGCTTGCATTTGCCTCTTCATCGGCGCGATGGGTAAGTCGGCGCAGTTCCCGCTGCACGTCTGGCTGCCTGATTCGATGGAAGGCCCGACGCCGATCTCCGCACTGATTCACGCGGCAACCATGGTGACGGCCGGTATCTTCATGGTCGCGCGCATGTCGCCGCTGTTCGAACTGTCGGATACGGCGCTGTCGTTCGTGATGGTGATCGGTGCGATCACGGCGCTGTTCATGGGCTTCCTCGGGATCGTCCAGAACGACATCAAGCGCGTGGTGGCTTACTCGACGCTGTCGCAGCTCGGTTACATGACGGTCGCACTTGGCGCATCGGCTTACTCGGTCGCCATCTTCCACCTGATGACGCACGCGTTCTTCAAGGCGTTGCTGTTCCTCGGCGCGGGTTCCGTGATCATCGGTATGCACCACGATCAGGACATGCGCAACATGGGCGGCCTGCGCAAGTACATGCCGATCACGTGGATCACGTCGCTGGTCGGTTCGCTGGCGCTGATCGGTACGCCGTTCTTCTCAGGCTTCTACTCGAAAGACTCGATCATCGACGCAGTGAAGTTCTCGCATCTGCCGGGTTCGGGTTTCGCGTACTTCGCAGTGGTGGCGAGCGTGTTCGTTACTGCGCTGTATTCGTTCCGTATGTACTTCATGGTGTTCCACGGCAAGGAGCGCTTCCGCGATCCTAAGCATCCGGAATCGCCGATGGGCATCGAAGCCGCAGCGCATGCGCATGACGGTCACGGCCATGACGCACACGGCCATGGTCATGGTCACGACGACCACGCGCACGAGCCGCATGAAACGCCGTGGGTGGTGTGGCTGCCGCTCGTGCTGCTGGCGATTCCGTCGGTGGTGATCGGCGCGATCGCTATCGGTCCGTTGCTGTTCGGTGACTTCTTCCAGCACGGTGTGGCGTTCGACAAGGTGATCTTTGTCGGCGAAAACCATCTGGCGCTGCATGACATGGCTGAAGAATTCCAGGGCTGGGCGTCGATGGGCCTGCATTCCGTCTCAGGTCTGCCGGTTTGGCTGGCGCTCGCGGGTGTGGTGGTCGCGTGGTTCCTGTACCTGGTTCGTCCTGATCTGCCGGCTGTCGTCAAGCGTGCGTTCGGTCCGATCTACACGCTGCTCGACAACAAGTACTACATGGACAAGATCAACGAAGTCGTGTTCGCACGGGGCGCTGTGGCAATTGGCCGTGGTCTCTGGAAGGAAGGCGACGTCGTGGTTATCGACGGCATCGTCAACGGCAGTGCACGCTTTATCGGCTGGTTTGCCGGCGTGATCCGCTTCCTCCAATCCGGCTACATCTACCACTACGCGTTTGCCATGATTATTGGCATGTTGGGGCTCCTGACCCTGTTTGTAACGCTCGGCGGCAAATAAGGCGAGGGACACTAATGCACGCTTATCCGATTCTCAGTATCGCGATCTGGTTACCGATCCTCGTAGGTCTCCTGGTCCTGGCTATCGGTTCCGACCGGAACCCTGCTCCGGCGCGCTGGATTGCGCTGATCGGCTCGGTCGTCAGCTTCATCGTGACGATCCCGCTGATTACGAGTTTTGATTCGAGCACGGCCGATCTGCAGTTCGTCGAAAAGGCGAACTGGATCGAGCGCTTCAATATCACGTACCACCTGGGTGTCGACGGCATCTCAATGTGGTTCGTTGTGTTGACCGCATTGATTACGGTGATCGTCGTGATCTCCGCGTGGGAAGTCATCACGAAGAACGTGGCCCAGTACCTCGCTTCGTTCCTGATCCTGTCCGGCATCATGGTCGGCGTGTTCAGCGCAGCGGACGGCATGCTGTTCTACGTGTTCTTCGAAGCGACGCTGATCCCGATGTACATCATCATCGGCGTGTGGGGTGGGGCGAACCGCGTGTATGCGGCGTTCAAGTTCTTCCTGTACACGCTGATGGGCTCACTGCTGATGCTGGTCGCGTTGCTGTACCTGTACGTTCAGACCGGCACGTTCGATCTGGCTACGTGGCAGAACGCGCAGATCGGCATGACGCCGCAGATATTGCTATTCATAGCGTTTTTCCTGGCCTTCGCGGTGAAGGTGCCGATGTGGCCGGTTCACACGTGGTTGCCTGACGCCCACGTGGAAGCGCCGACCGGCGGCTCGGTCGTGCTGGCCGCGATCATGCTGAAGCTGGGTGCATACGGTTTCGTGCGCTTCTCGCTGCCGATCGCACCTGACGCAAGCCACTTTCTCGCCCCGGTCGTCATCACGCTGTCGCTGATCGCGGTGATCTACATCGGTCTGGTCGCGATGGTGCAGACGGACATGAAAAAGCTGGTCGCGTATTCGTCGATCGCGCACATGGGTTTCGTGACGCTCGGCTTCTTCATCTTCAACCAACTCGGCATGGAAGGCGCGATCGTGCAGATGATCTCGCACGGTTTCGTGTCGGGCGCGATGTTCCTGTGTATCGGCGTGCTGTATGACCGTATGCACTCGCGTCAGATCGCCGATTACGGCGGTGTCGTCAACGTGATGCCGAAGTTCGCAGCGTTCGTGATGCTGTTCTCGATGGCCAATTGCGGCTTGCCGGGTACTTCCGGTTTCGTCGGCGAGTTCATGGTAATTCTGGCTGCTGTCCAGTACAACTTCTGGATCGCAGGCGGTGCGGCTGTCACGCTGATTCTCGGTGCGGCCTACACGCTGTGGATGTACAAGCGCGTGTACTTCGGCGCAGTTGCCAACGATCACGTGAAGGGTCTTCTCGACATCAACCGTCGCGAATTTTTCATGCTGGCAGTGCTCGCTGCACTGACGCTGTTCATGGGCCTGTATCCGAAGCCCTTTACCGATGTGATGCACGTATCCGTGGAAAACCTCCTCTCCCACGTCGCGCAGTCCAAGCTGCCGTTGCCACAGTAATGCAGAGCGGAGGAATCTAAAGATCATGCAAAACGCCCCTATGACTGCCTTGTTGCCCGACGCACTGGTGATGCTTGCCGTTGTCGTTGCGTGGCTCAACGACACGTTCGTCGGCCAGGCCGGTCGCCGTACCACGTATTTCATCGCGTTCTTCTCGACGCTGATTGCCGGCATCTGGTTTGCGGTGAACGCGTTCGACCCGCAGGTGCACTACTTCTTCGGTCACATGTATGTGGTGGATTCGTTCGCCAATGTGATGAAAGCAGTGGTGACGCTCGGCTATGCCGTGTCGATCGTTTATTCGCGCCGGTACCTCGAGGATCGCGGGTTGTTCCGCGGCGACTTCTTCCTGTTGGGCATGTTCTCGCTGCTCGGCCAGCTCGTGATGATCTCCGGCAACAACTTCCTGACGCTGTACCTTGGTCTGGAACTGATGTCGTTGTCGCTGTACGCTGCGATTGCATTGCGTCGTGACGCGGCGCAGTCGAACGAAGCGGCAATGAAGTACTACGTGCTTGGTGCGCTGGCTTCCGGCTTCCTGCTGTATGGCATTTCTATGCTGTATGGCGCGACCGGTTCGCTCGACCTGAACGAAGTATTCAAGGCGATTGGCACGAGCCACTACGATCCGAGCGTGCTGCTGTTTGGCGTGATCTTCATCGTGGCAGGCGTGGCGTTCAAGATGGGCGCGGTGCCGTTCCACATGTGGGTGCCTGACGTGTATCAGGGTGCTCCGACGGCCATGACGCTGATGGTGGGCGGCGGTCCGAAGGTGGCGGCATTCGCGTGGGGCCTGCGCTTCCTCGTGATGGGCCTGCTGCCGCTGGCGGTCGAATGGCAGGAAATGCTGGTGATCCTGGCCGCGCTGTCGCTGATCGTCGGCAACATCACCGGTATCGTGCAACGCAACGTCAAGCGTATGCTCGCGTACTCGGCGATTTCGAACATGGGCTTTGTGCTGCTCGGCCTGCTGGCCGGCGTGGTGGATCAGAAGACGACCGGCGCGGCCAATGCGTACGGTTCGGCAATGTACTACAGCATCGTCTACCTGATTACGACGTTGGGCACCTTCGGCGTCGTCATGCTGCTGGCACGCCGCGATTTCGAGGCGGACACGCTCGAAGACTTCAAGGGCCTGAATCAACGCAGCCCGGTGTTCGCGTTCGTCATGATGGTGATGATGTTCTCGCTCGCCGGCATCCCGCCTGCAGTCGGCTTCTACGCCAAGCTCGCGGTGCTGCAGGCAACCATGAATGCCGGTTTGACCTGGCTGACCGTGTTGGCCGTGATCACTTCGCTGTTCGGTGCGTTCTACTACCTGCGTATCGTCAAGCTGATGTATTTCGACGAACCGCAAGACAAGTCGCCGATCGTTGCTGACACCAGCACGCGTGCCTTGCTGGCGCTCAATGGTGTTGCCGTGCTGGTGCTCGGTATCGTGCCGGATCCGCTGTTGAAGGCCTGCCTGCAGGCTATCCAGCACACGCTGCTGCTCTGATGTCGGCTGCGGGTTGGTTTATCGTGTTGTTGGCGCTGGTCGGCGCCAATCTGCCGTTTCTGAATCAGCGCCTCTTCGCCGCCGTGCCGTTGAAAGCGGCGAAGAAGAGCGCCTGGATCCGGATCGCCGAGTTGATCGTGCTGTACTTTGTGGTCGGCACGCTCGGTTTTCTGCTGGAAGCGCGCGCGGGTAACCGCTTCGAACAGGGGTGGCAGTTCTACGCGATCACGTTCGCGTTGTTCGTTGTGTTCGCATTCCCCGGCTTTACCTTCCAGTATCTCGTCAAACGTCGCTGACGGCGTCTCGCCGTCGCGCACCAAGCTGTCCTGAGGTCGCATATGGCTGAACTTCCCGATCACGACGCCGCGCTCACCGAGACCTGTCTCGAGAGCAAAACGATCCACCAGGGGCCGTTCCTCACGCTCAAGTGCGATACCGTCCGCTTGCCGGACGGTAAGCAGGCCACGCGCGAGTACGTTCAGCATCCGGGTGCCGTGATGGTGATTCCGTTATTCGACGACGGCCGCGTGTTGCTGGAAAACCAGTACCGCTATCCGATGGGCAAGGTCATGGTCGAGTATCCGGCGGGCAAGCTCGATCCGAACGAAGGCGCGCTGGCCTGCGCGAAACGCGAACTGCAGGAAGAGACAGGTTATACGGCGCGCGAGTATGTTTATCTGACGCGCATTCATCCGATCATTTCCTACTCGACGGAGTTCATCGATATTTACCTGGCGCGTGGGCTGACTGCCGGCGAGCGCAAACTCGACGACGGTGAATTCCTTGAACTGTTCACCGCCAGCGTGACCGATATGTTGGAATGGGTACGTACGGGCAAGGTGACGGACGTGAAAACCATCATCGGTACGTTCTGGCTGGAGAAGGTGTTGTCGGGTGCCTGGCCGATGGCCGAGTCGCAATAGAGCGCTCGGTTCAGAACGCAGAGCGGGCGCGAGTCAGGCGCCGACTGCAAAATTCGCAAAAAGCCCCTGTTGGTCTACGACCGTCAGGGGCTTTGTCATTGCAGCCATGAAATCGACTCAAAGCGTTACCCCCATGTCTGAAAAGTGGGTCCCGTCCTATGCCATCTGACAGTCTCGCCTCACGGCCGTTGCCGCTCTAGTATCGAAGTCTGGCAACCGGGTTTGTTATCAAACTTATTTTGGATAACGAAGGGTGTGAGATGGATTCGATTGTGGTTGCACGCGCGTATGGTTGTCATTTGACAACCATACGCGCGTGCTCTAAATTGGAGGGTATAGATGGTTCGTGGGATCCATTCCAAGAAAGAGGTCGAGGCCGCGCTGGCTTACGCGGAAAGAAACGGCTGGCGTGTCCAGGGCGGCGGTAAAGGTCACGCTTGGGGAAAGATGTACTGTCCTTACAACGACGCGGAATGTCGTTGCGGCGAGTTCTGTATTTCGAGTGTGTGGAGTACGCCCAAGAGTCCCGGCAATCACGCAAAGCACCTCAGGCGCATCGTCGACAACTGCACGACGCGCCGGCAGTAAAAGTGTTCAAAGGGCAAAAGCCCGAAGCTGAATGAAGGCAGGAGTAGCTTATGGAATATGTGTTCACCTTGAAGTACCGGCTCGCTGCGGAAGATTGCGATCTTGACGGGATTGTCGAGCGGCTGGGCGAAGCCGGATGCGACGACGCGACTATCGGCGTGGGGCAACCGGGGCGCATTGCGCTGGTTTTTGCTCGCGAAGGCGCGTCGGCGTTTGAAGCACTTGTCAGCGCACTCAAAGATATCAAGCAGGCAGTGCCGTCTGCGCGTCTTGTCGAGGCAGGGCCGGATTTCGTCGGCCTCACGGATGCCGCTGAGGTAGCGGGCGTGTCACGGCAAAACATGCGCAAGCTGATGCTGAGCCATGCAATCGATTTTCCGCCACCGGTTCACGAGGGCAGCGCGTCGGTGTGGCATCTATCGGACATTCTTGACTGGCTGATCGCGCGCGGCGGGTATGACATCAAGGCGGACATATTCGACGTCGCGAAATCGGCCAAGCAGATTAACCTTGCCAAAGAGGCGCTCGAACTCGAGCCGCGGCTTAATCGCCGGCTCGAGTTGCTTGTGGCTTAAAAGAAGGAACGCAGTGGCAAGCGCGCAGGCCCATGAACCCCATACGATCAGCGCTCCCTTTCATCTGCGGGTCCGGTGTGCCGTTCGCCGGCTGAGCCATCTTCGGCAGTCAGTTGCGCAAAGCGTTAAAATCGCCCACCGCGTTCGATTTGTCACCGGCGCCTGGCGTCAACGCGCCGTCCGTAAAAATTTACGAACGACCGTTCACAAATTTCCATTTTGCGCTAAACTGGCACGCAAGCCCTGATTCCACATGAAGGTCCTCGATTTACAGTGTCCGCTTGGCCATCGGTTCGAAGGCTGGTTCGCTTCGGCTGATGACTTCGAGTCGCAGCAGTCCCGCAAGCTCGTCGAATGTCCGATCTGCGGTGCGAATGAAGTGAGCCGTTTGCCGTCGGCGCCGCGCCTGAATCTGTCGGGCGCGACCGAGGCGAAAGTCCCTGTGGATACGGGAGAAATGCAGGCGCGCGTCATGCGCGCCCTGCGCGAGGTACTGGAAAAGACTGAGAACGTAGGCGACCGCTTCGCCGAGGAAGCACGGCGCATTCACTACAACGAAGCGCCCGCACGCAACATTCGCGGTGTCACGACACCGGAAGACGCGAAAGCCTTGGTCGAAGAAGGCATCGAAGTGATGCCGCTACCGGTCCCGGCTGCCTTGAAGGAACCGCTGCAATAGCGCAGTGGCTCACTGGCAGCGGGTGGTTGCGGCCAGGAGACACGACGCATGAATCTGGACTATTCCCCCGCTGACGACGCGTTCCGCGCCGACATCCGCGCTTGGCTCGAAGCGAATCTGCCGCGCGAGTTGAGCGACAAAGTACTCAACCACAAGCGTCTGAGCCGCGAAGACTTCGCAGGCTGGCACAAGCTGCTCGGCACGCGCGGCTGGTCGGTCATCGCGTGGCCGAAAGAATACGGCGGTCCAGGCTGGGACGCGACCCAACGGCATATCTGGGACGAAGAGTGCGCGCGTATCGGTGCGCCGTCCGTGTTGCCGTTCGGCGTCTCGATGGTGGCGCCCGTGCTGATGAAGTACGGCAATGAGGCGCAGAAGCGCCACTATCTGCCGCGCATTCTCGACGGTACAGACTGGTGGTGTCAGGGTTACTCCGAGCCGGGCTCCGGTTCCGACCTGGCCTCGCTGCGCACGCGTGCCGAGCGCGTCGGCGATCACTATGTGGTCAACGGTCAGAAAACCTGGACTACGCTGGGCCAGTACGCCGACATGATGTTCTGCCTCGTGCGCACCGACAGCGGCGCGAAAAAGCAGGAGGGCATCTCGTTCCTGTTGATCGACATGAAAACGCCCGGTATTACCGTGCGCCCGATCATTACGCTCGACGAAGACCACGAAGTCAACGAAGTCTTTTTCGAAGACGTGAAGGTGCCGGTCGACAATCTGGTCGGCGAAGAGAATCGTGGCTGGACCTATGCGAAGTACCTGCTCGGGCACGAGCGCACGGGTATCGCGCGCGTTGGGCAATCGAAGCGCGAACTCGTCTTCCTTAAGCGCCTCGCGCTGGATCAGAAGAAGAACGGCAAACCGTTGCTGCAAGATCCTGTGTTCGCCGCGAAAGTCGCGAACCTCGAGATCGAACTGATGGCGCTCGAAGTCACCGTGCAACGCGTGGTCGCCAATGAAACGGGCGGACGTGGGCCTGGACCGGAAGCCTCGATGCTCAAGATCAAGGGCACGGAAGTGCAACAGGCGCTGACCGAACTGATGTTCGAAGCAGTCGGGCCGCTCGCCGCGCCATTCGACGTGCCCTTCCTCGAAGGCGAACGCGAACATAGCCTCGCCGGCGACGATGACGCAGCGCCGCTGGCCGCGTACTACTTCAACTTCCGCAAGACGTCGATTTACGGCGGCTCGAACGAAATTCAAAAGAACATCATCGCGCAGATGATTCTGGGACTTTGAGGAGCGGCGCATGGACTTCACTTTCAACGACGAACAACAGCAATTTGCTGACGCGCTGCGCCGCTATCTGGACAAGAGCTACGGATTCGAAGCGCGCCATGCGATCGTGCAATCGGAATCCGGTGTGTCGGATGTTCACTGGACAGCTTTTACCGAACTGGGTCTGACCGCGTTGCCGGTGCCGGAAGCGCAGGGTGGCTTCAATGGCAGCCCGATCGACATGCTGGTGGTCATGCAGGAGCTTGGCCGGGCTTTGGTGATCGAGCCGTATTGGGCGACCGCTGTGGGTGTCGAAGCACTCCGGATTGCGGGCACCGGGCAGGGCGAAGACGCTTCGCTGCTCGAACGCGCGGCTCAGGGCGAGATCAAGCTCGCGGTGGCGTTTCACGAGCCGCACGCGCGCTACGACCTGTTCGAGGTCGAGACCGTTGCAAACGGGCAGGGCGATCGGCAGACGTTGACCGGCACGAAGTCGGTTGTACTGCACGGCGCGCAAGCGGATTACTGGATAGTGCCGGCGCGGTTGAATGGCGAGATCGCGCTCTTTGTCGTCGCTCGCGATGCGGCCGGCGTCAAAGTCACCGACTACCGCACAATCGACGGCCAGCGCGCTGCGACACTCCAGTTCGATGGCACGCCGGCACGCCAGCTCAACGGCAAACACGCTGGTGCTGCGGCCCTCGAGCACATCGCAGACTACGGCACGGTATTGCTGTGTGCGGAAGCGGTCGGCGCGCTCGACGCACTGAACCACGCAACGCTCGAGTACACCAAAACGCGCCAGCAGTTCGGCCAGCCCATCGCGCGTTTTCAGGCCTTGCAGCATCGCATGGTCGAGATGTTGATTCACGCCGAGCAGGCGCGTTCGGTCACTTATCTCGCGGCCGTGCGTTACACGAGCGCAGACGCCGACGAACGTCGCCGCGCGGTCTCCGCGGCGAAGGCACGGGTCGGTCAGGCCGCCCGTTTCGTCGGTCAGCAGGCGGTTCAATTGCACGGCGGCATGGGCGTCACGAATGAAGTGGCCGCAGCGCATCTGTTCAAACGTCTTGCTATCATCGAAACCACATTGGGCGATGTCGATCACCATCTCGCGCGGTTCGCTGCGCTGCCCGGATTTGTCACCGCCGAAGCCTGATCAGCCGGTCGAGTCGGATAAGAAAGAGGTGTGACGATGGGTCTGAGTTATGAGGACATGGTAGTCGGCACGACTACCGAAATCGGCAAGCATACTTTCACGCGTGAGGAGATCGTCGAGTTCGCGGAGAAGTTCGATCCGCAACCGTTTCACCTCGACGAGGCGGCAGCCGCGGAGTCGCCGTTTCGTGGACTGGTCGCAAGCGGCTGGCATACCTGTTCGGTCATGATGGGCATGCTGGTGCGCAACACGATCGCAGGTTCCACGTCGATGGGCTCGCCCGGTATCGACGAGATTCGCTGGTTGAAGCCGGTACGCGTCGGCGACACGATCACGATGACGAACGCCGTACTCGACAAGCGTGTTTCGGAGAGTAAGCCGGATCGCGGCATCGTTTCGACGCAGTGGGAAGGTATCAACCAGCACGGCGAAACGGTGATTACGGTGCGCTCGAAGGGATTGTTCGGACTACGCCATCCGGGAGCCGCGTCATGACGGCCAGTAGCGCGGTGGCCGCTGCGGAGTTTGGCGATGCAACGGCGTTGCGTGCGCTGGTTGGCTCCGAACCGCTCGTTAGCGACTGGCTGACAGTCGATCAGGCGAGCGTCGATCGTTTCGCGGAGGCCACCGGCGATCATCAATGGATTCACGTCGACCCCGAGCGGGCGCGGCGTGAGTCGCCGTTCGGTGGTCCGGTCGCGCATGGGTTTATGACGCTGTCGTTGATTCCGGTGCTGCTCGGAAAGACGGTGGTGCTCAAGCAGCGCATGGGCGTCAATTACGGATTGAATCGCGTGCGGTTCACGTCGCCGGTGCTGGTCGGCTCGCAACTGCGTGCACGGTTTGCGGTTGAATCCGTCACCGACGTCGACAACGCCGGTGTGCAGGTTGAGTGGAACGTGACACTGGAGCGGCAGGGCAGCGAGCGGCCGGTATGTGTCGCGGAGTTCATCACGCGGCACTATTTCTAACCGGTCATAGCCGGCGGGTTGGCAAAAAAGCGCGAGTGGCAGTGATGCCGTCTCGCGCTTTTTTATGCCGACGCATCTACGGATGCCAATGCTGCGGTCAATTCGCAATGTCAACGCGAACAGGCGTCGATGCCACGGGACGACGGCGCAACTACCGCTTCGCGTACTGCGTCGCACCGAACAGCATCTCTTTCGCTTTATCGTCCATGAGCGGCTTGCGGGCTGACGCCAGCACTTCAACGCCGCGCACCACTGCCGGACGCGCGGCAATTTCTTCGTGCCACCGCTTCACATGCGGCAACGTGTCCAGTTCGATACCCTGGTTCTGCCACGAGCGTGTCCACGGAAAGGCGGCAATGTCAGCGATCGTGTAGTCATTGCCCGCAAGGTACTGTGTCTTGCCGAGTTGCGTGTCCATCACGCCGTACAAGCGACGCGTCTCGTTCGTGTAGCGGTTGATCGCGTATTCGATCGGCTCCGGCGCATAAACACGGAAATGATGTGTTTGCCCAAGCATCGGGCCGAGGCCGCCCATCTGGAACATCAACCATTGCAGCGTCGCATGGCGTTTAGCCGGATCGGCCGGCAGGAATTTGCCGGTTTTCTCGGCGAGATAAATCAGAATCGCGCCCGATTCGAATAGCGCAAACGGCTTGCCGTCGGCTTCTTTAGGACCTTCGGAATCGATGATCGCCGGAATCTTGTTGTTAGGGCTAATGGCGAGGAATTCGGGTTTGAACTGGTCACCCGCGCCGATATCGACGCCATGCACCGTGTACGCGAGGCCCGTTTCCTCGAGCATGATGTGAACCTTGTGGCCGTTCGGGGTGGCCCAGCTATAGACGTCGATCATCCTGGCTCCTTTTGTTTCGTGAAAGCGGCGCCGCAGAGGGCGCCGCAATTGACGAAAATTAGAGCACAGATCGAACGATGCTGCTGGCCGTGCCATCATGAGCCAGTCTCGACTTCGCGGCGCAATCAACCGCCGCGAAGCTAACCTCGAACGCGCGCTCAGGCGATCAAACGCTCAAAACCGCGTAATCGGCGTCTCCACGCGAGCCGCGGCACCCGCATCCATATAGCGCGCCAGTTCGAGTTTCGCGATCGCGTTGCGGTGCACTTCGTCCGGGCCATCGGCGAAGCGTAGCGTCCGCGCGGATGCATACGCATACGCGAGCGGAAAATCGTCGCTGACACCGCCGCCGCCGTGCGCCTGGATCGCCCAATCGATCACCTGGCATGCTATATTCGGCGCGACCACCTTGATCATGGCGATCTCGCCGCGCGCGCCCTTGTTGCCGACCGTGTCCATCATGTACGCGGTCTTCAGCGTCAATAGACGCGCTTGTTCGATCATGCAACGCGCTTCGGCCATGCGCTCCTGTGTGACGCCTTGCGCGGCAACTGGCTTACCGAAAGCGACGCGTTGCATGGAGCGTTTCGCCATGAGTTCGAGCGCGCGCTCGGCGAGGCCGATCAAACGCATACAGTGATGGATGCGTCCCGGTCCGAGACGGCCCTGGGCGATTTCGAAGCCGCGACCTTCGCCGAGCAGCAAGTTGGTGGCCGGCACGCGCACGTTTTCGAGCGTGATTTCCATATGGCCGTGCGGCGCGTCGTCGTAGCCGAATACGGTGAGAGGGCGGTGCACGGTGACGCCGGCAGCATCGGCGGGGACCAGAATCATCGATTGCTGCGCATGGCGCGGCGCGTCAGGGTCGGTCTTGCCCATTACGATGTAGACCTTGCAGCGCGGATCTCCCGCACCGGACGACCACCACTTGTGGCCGTTGATCACGTAGGCGTCGCCATCGCGCACGATGCTGGTCTGGATATTGGTCGCGTCCGACGACGCCACTTCCGGCTCGGTCATCAGAAACGCCGAACGGATGTGCCCTTGCAGCAGCGGTTCGAGCCATTCGCGCTTGTTGTCTTCGCTGCCGTAGCGCTCGATCGTTTCCATGTTGCCGGTGTCGGGCGCGTTGCAGTTGAACACTTCTGGCGCCCAAGGCACACGGCCCATGATCTCGCACAGCGGCGCATACTCAAGATTCGTCAGACCGGCGCCGCGTACTGATTCAGGCAGGAACAGGTTCCACAAGCCGGCGTCGCGCGCCTTAGGTTTCAATTGTTCGATTAGTTCGGTCGGTACCCACGCGTTGCCGTTCTGGCGATTGCGCGCGATCTCGGCGTAGAACGCCTGCTCGTTTGGATAGATGTGTTCGTCGAAGAAGGCGAGCAGTTTCTCGCGCAGTGCCTGAACCTTCGGGGTGTAATCGAAATTCATGTATGACCTCGCGGATGACGAATGACGTTTGTTCAGGAGCGCAACTCGGTGCGCCGATTCGCTTAGCGCACCTTCTGTGCGTAGCGCCAGGCGAGTTCTGCCATTGGCTTCGCACGACTGCCGGCATCGAGCGCCTGAGCGCTGGCCGCCGTGCCGTCGACCACTCGCTTCATGATCCCTTGAAGGATCGCAGCAATGCGGAACATGTTGTAAGCCAGGTAGAAATTCCAGTCGCCGTGGATCTCGAAGCCGGTGCGCTTGCAATAGCGCTCGACGTACTGCGCTTCGTCAGGAATGCCGAGGGCCGCCCAGTCGAGGCCCGCAATGCCGCGGAATTGCGCCGGGTCGACGTGCCACGCCATGCAGTGATAGGCGAAGTCGGCGAGCGGGTCGCCGAGCGTTGACAGCTCCCAGTCGAGTACGGCCAGTACGCGCGGCTCGTTGGGATGGAAGATCAGGTTGTCGAGCCGGTAGTCGCCATGCACGACCGAGGCGCGCTCGCCCGTTTCCGCTGGCATATGTTGCGGCAGCCATTCGATCAGGCGCTGCATTGCGTCGATCGGTTCGGTTTCGGACGCGATGTACTGCTTGCTCCAGCGGCCGATCTGACGTGCGAAGTAGTTGCCCGGTTTACCGTAGTCGGCAAGACCGATTGCTGCGACGTCGACGCTATGGAGTGCGGCGATCACGCGATTCATTTCGTCGTAAATCGCCGTGCGTTCCGCAGGCGTCATGCCAGGCAAAGACTGGTCCCACAGCACGCGGCCCTCGACGAACTCCATCACGTAGAACGCCCGGCCGATCACGCTTTCGTCGTCGCACAAGGCGAGCATGTTCGCGACCGGCACGTCGGTATCGGCAAGTGCATGCATCACGCGGTATTCGCGTTCGACGGCGTGCGCTGAGGGCAGTAGCTTCGCGGCCGGCCCGGGCTTGGCGCGCATCACGTACGAGCGCGACGGCGTGACAAGTTTGAAGGTGGGGTTGGACTGGCCGCCGGCGAATTGCTCCAGCGTGAGCGGGCCGGAGAATCCGTCGACATGCTGGGCTAGCCACGCGGCGAGCGCGTCGCTGTCGAAGCGTTGCCGCTCGTTGACCGGGCGCGTGCCCTCGAAGGCCGAATAATCCGGTTTGTGTTCTGGTTCGCCGGTCTGTGTGGCTTGCACCATATGTCTCCTCCAGTTCGGGTTCAGCTACGCTTGTATTGAATGAATTGTGCGTAGAGCATTTCCATCGTGGTATTGCGAACGTCGCGATGGAGCGGCGACGGCGGTGAATAGTTGATCGTGCGCAGCACCCAGTCGCGCGACTCGGCGCCGACGTCGAGCGCGTTGATGCAACCAGTGGCCTGCGCCAGATGGCCGAAGAAAGTGCGGCCGCCGGCGGTGAGCGCGTGCGACAGAATCGCGCGATTCACGCCGCCGTGCAGCACCAGCAGCACGGTGTCCCACGACGTGTCCTCGCGCAACGCCGCTACCGCGGGCAACACGCGGTCGAACAACTCGCCGATGGTTTCGCCGTCGAGAAAACGCGTGCATTCCGGCACGATGCCGTCGAACACGCCGAGAAATGCCGCTTCGATATCCTGCGGGGGAATGTTGCCAAGCTTGCCGCCGCGAATTTCCTGCCATGCAGGTTCGATTTCGAGTTCGATCTGCTGACCGGTTTCGGCCAATACGCGCTGCGCGGTTTCGACCGTGCGCGGCAAGCCACTCACCATCACCCGGTCGAACCGCACTTGCTGCTCGGCGAACACGCGGCCTGCTGCACTTGCCTGCTCGCGGCCGTTCGCGTTCAACGGCACGGTTTCAGGGTCGATCGCGCGGCCGCTGTCGTCGAAGTAGGTCACGTCGCCGTGACGCATCAGGAAGATGCGGCGGCGCTTGGGGAGTTGATATTCAGGCATCGTCCCTTCGTTCACTTAGGTTCACTTGTAGACTGGCGCGCGTTTTTCGAGGAACGCGGAAATCCCTTCGAGACCGTCGCGATGATGCAGGGATGCGACGAAGCAGTCGCGTTCGGCAACCAGATGTTCAGCGAGCGGCTGTGCGCCGGCCGCGCCGATGAGTCCCTTGATGCGCGCGACCGAATTCGGCGAAATCTTGCCGAGCTCGTCAGCCCAGACGACCGCGGCGTCGCGCACGGCGCCGGTCTTCGCCAGTTTGTTGACGACGCCGAGATCGTGCAAACGCTTGGCGCCGATCGGCTTGCCTTCGATCAGCACCTCGGTCGCCAGTTGACGCGGCAATGCGCGTGCGAGAAACCATGAGCCGCCGCCATCCGGCGTGAGACCAACGCGCGCATACGACATGACGAACTTGGCGTCTTCCGCGGCGACGATCAGATCGCACGCGAGCGCTAGCGAAAACCCCGCACCGGCAGCGGCGCCATCAACGGCGGCGATCACCGGCTTCGACGACAGACGCAGCGCCGAAATCCATTCGCCGAGCAGATCGATGCTCTCCGCCTGCACCGACGGATCTTTAGCACGGTTTTCCAGCAGGCGGTTCAGATTGCCGCCAGCACAAAAGAAATTGTCGGCGCCGGTAATCACGATGGCGCGGATCGACGGATCGCGCTCCGCCGAATCGAGCGCTTCGATGCCCGCGGCATACATGTCCGGATGCAACGCATTGCGTGCGCCGGGGTTCGACAGCGTGAGGACCAGCGTCGATTCGCTTTCGGTCGGGCGCGAGGTGAGGAGTTCGGCGCTCATTGTTGGGTCTCCGTTTGAGTGTCGGCAGCGTCGCGTTGTGTCAGCGACAGACCAAGTTGCGCGCGCCGTGCAAGCCAGGGTGACGGACGATAGCGTGGATCGCCGAGCACGCTGAAGATATTGCGCAAGATGGTGAGGATCGTTTTCGCGCCGAGCGCATCGCCGAGTGCGAGCGGTCCGCGTGGGTAGCCGAGGCCGAGCGTCACGGCGAGGTCGATATCGTCTGGCGTCGCGATCTGTTTTTGCGCAATGTCGCAGCCAATGTTGACGATGGTCGCCACGACGCGTTGCGCGACGAAGCCGGTCGAGTCACGGATCACGGTGACGGGAACGCCGTCGGCGGCAAAGAGTGCGTGCGCGGTCTCGCGTGCTGCGCGGCTGGTGGCGGGCGTCGTCATGAGCGTGTGGCGTTGCGCGGCGGCCAGCGGGAATAGGGCGTCGATAGCGACAACGCGGGTTGCATCGAGCGCTTCATCGACGGCGGCGGTGGTTGCGTCATGACCGAACGGTGTCACGACGATCAGCGAGTCCGCTGTGGGCGCGGCGCCTTCGTCGAGTTTTACGCCAGCCTTGGCGATGAGTTGCACGACCGCTTCGTGCGCTTGCGGATAGCGCTTGCTGACCCATACACTGTGCGGAAGTTGAGTCGGCGCGGGCGCTTCGGCGGCCACTTGCTGCTTGCCGTCTTCGTAGCGGTAGAAGCCCTCGCCCGTTTTGCGGCCGATCAGTCCGCCCGCGAGCCGCGTGCCCGTGATCGGCGAGGGCGTGAAGCGCGGTTCTTCATAGAACTGGTGATAGATCGATTCCATCACCGGATGCGATACGTCGAGCGCGGTCAGGTCGAGCAGTTCGAATGGCCCGAGACGAAAACCCGCCTGCTCGCGCATGATGCGATCGATGTCGGCGAAGCTCGCAACGCCTTCACCCGCGACGCGCAGGCCTTCTGTATTCATGCCGCGACCGGCATGATTGACGATGAAGCCGGGCATGTCTTTCGCGCGCACCGGCGTGTGACCCATGCGGCGCGCGAGTTCCATCAGCGCATCGCCGACGGCGGGATCGCTGCGCAGGCCGTCGATCACTTCGACGACCTTCATCAGCGGAACCGGATTGAAGAAGTGATAACCCGCTACGCGTGACGGATTCGTGCAACCGGCCGCAATCGCCGTGATCGACAACGACGAGGTGTTCGACGCCAGCACGCAACGGCCGCTCACCACCGTTTCGAGCTCGCGAAAGAGCGCCTGCTTCACGTCGAGTTTTTCGACGATCGCCTCGACGACCATATCGCAATCGGCCAGATCGCCGATGACCTGCGCGCCGCTTACGTTCGCCAGCGCGGCGAGCGAGCGGGCCTGATCGAGCTTGCCTTTGGCGGTCAATTTGGCGAAAGTCTCGGCAAGGTAGTCGCGTGCGGCGCCGATCGCAGCGGGGTTGGTGTCGTAAAGACGCACGGTGAGGCCCGCCAGTGCGGCAATCTGGGCGATGCCACGGCCCATTGCACCGGTTCCGACAATGCCGATAGTCTCGATGCTGAAATTGCGAGAGGTCATTGTGATACTCGACTCCATGGTTATTTTAGAATAGCACGATCGTGCAATTTACTGGATGATTGATCGCAGGCCGCTGCTTTGACTTTGACGAGCGGTCTCAAACAACCCGAAGGATGGAGACACCCGATGATCAAGCTGTGCGGCTTCGCGCTTTCTAACTATTACAACAAGGTAAAGTTTGTGCTTCTCGAACACGGCATTCCGTTCGAGGAAGTGCTCGTGATGCCGAGCCAGGAAGAGGCGATGCTCGAGCATTCTCCGCTCGGCAAGGTCCCCTATATCCAGACCGAGCATGGCGATCTGTGCGAATCGCAAAGCATCGTCGAGTATCTGGCTGCGCGTTTTCCCGACAAGGCGATTTTTTCCGCTGACCCATGGGAAGCGGCCAAGGAGCGCGAGTTGATCATGTTCGTGGATGTGCATCTTGAACTGACCGCACGCAATCTCTACAAGGAAGCATTCTTCGGCGGCACCGTGACTGACGCGACCAAGGGGCGTGTCGAGAAGCTGCTCGCCCATCACATTGCCGGCTTCAAGCGGATCGCGAAGTTCGGGCCGTATTTGCGCGGTGAGCGTTTCAGTGTCGCCGACGCGGCAGGTTTTGTGAGCTTGCCGTTGGTGGGCATGGCCACGCAGACCATCTACGGTCGTGATTTGCTGCTCGACGCCGGCGTGGACTGGAAAAGCTATGTGAAGGCGGTCAACGCCCGGCCGGCCGCGCAGCGCGTGACCGAAGATCGCAAGGCGTACATCGCGGCCTCGCGTCCGGCTTAACGCCCGAGTGTATCGCGGGTGACATGAATTCGGGCGTGCAACGCACGCGTGGGCCGCTGCGCGCGATGGCGAGGAACGCGGGTTCGTTCGCAGCATCGCGCGGGGCACCCTAGAGCCGCGCCAGCCGCTCGAGCGCGGAAGAGAGGGTGGCTTCCTGCTTGGCAAAGCAGAAACGCAACACGCCTGATTCATGGGGCTCGTGATAGAACGCCGACACTGGAATCGCCGCGACCCCGATCTCGCCGGTCAGCCATTGCGCAAATTCGGCTTCGGGCAAATCGCTGATCGCCGAATAGTCGACGCACTGGAAGTAGGTGCCCGTGCAAGGCAGCAGCTTGAAGCGTGAATTCGCGAGGCCGGCGCGGAAGAAGTCGCGTTTCTTCTGATAAAACGCGGGGAGGTCCAGATACGGTGCCGGATCCTTCATGTAGTCCGCGAGGCCGACCTGCATCGGCGTGTTGACCGTGAACACGTTGAACTGGTGCACTTTGCGGAATTCAGCCGTGAGCGCGGCGGGCGCGGCGACGTAGCCGACCTTCCAGCCGGTGACGTGATAGGTCTTGCCGAAGCTCGATACCACGAAACTGCGCTGCGCCAGTTCTGGATAACGCGCAACGCTTTCGTGCGGCGCGCCGTCGTACACCATGTGCTCGTACACTTCGTCCGACAGAATCAGCACGTTGGTACCACGCACGATTTCTTCGAGCTTGCGCATGTCTTCCGCGCGCCAGACCGTACCGGTCGGGTTGTGCGGGGTGTTGATCAGCAGGAGCCGCGTTTTCGGTGTGATCGCGGCGGCGAGCTTGTCGAACGGGATCGTGTAGTCGGGCGCGTCGAGCGTGACGAATACTGGCTTGCCGCCGGCCAGCTCGATCGACGGCACGTAGCTGTCGTAGTTCGGCTCGACCACGATCACTTCGTCGCCCGGATGCACCGTGCAGAGAATCGCGGTCAGCAGCGCCTGCGTGGCGCCTGCTGTCACGGTGATTTCGTTGGTGGCGTCGTAGCGGCGGCCGTACAGGTTGGCGATCTTGTCCGAAATCGCCTGACGCAGCGGTGCGGCGCCGGCCATTGGCGGGTATTGATTGTGGCCGTCGCGCATGGCGTTCGCGACCGCGTCGACAATGCGGGGATCGCAGCCGAAGTCGGGAAAGCCCTGGCCGAGATTTACCGCGCCTTTTTCGGCGGCGAGCGCGCTCATCACGGTGAAAATCGTCGTGCCGACATCCGGCAGGCGAGACGGAAACGAGGGACTCATGGGCGTGTCGTGCGGTGCATTCATGGCGCTGTCCGGAGCGTGGTCGAGTGAGTTGGCGAAATTGACAGGGAGCGTCGTTCCAAAAGGACGAAGCCTGATTGTAGGGAATCGTGGCGCAGCGTGCGCGCGGCCGGCCCGACGTTGGCCATCCGGCCACAAGGGTCATACCGATGCGGGCTCGTCTGCGATTGCCATACAGGCGCTAACGAACGGCGCCGGCTGTGCAATCTGGAAGCCGAAGTCACGCGCAATCCGTTTGGCGAGTTTCAACACCGCGCGGTCTTTCGACACCAGCCAGTCGGCCTGTGCGGCGTGCGCGAGTTCGAGGAATTTCTGGTCGTCGCGGTCTTTGCATTTGGGCAACGGACTGGCATCTTCCGCGGGTGCAGCGGGTTCGACCAAGTGCGCCAAGCGTGCGACGACGGCAAGCGCCGCCGCCTTGTCCACATTGCGATGCACGAATTGCGGATAGTCGAGTACGTAAGTGAGTTCGGCGAGGCAGCGCGCGTCGATTAGCGCGGCCAGCGCGCCACGTTCGAGTGCGGCACGGATCGGCCGCGTGTGGGGATCGTCGAACACGAGAATATCGATCCATACGTTGGAATCGAGGACGACGCGCAAAGCGCTGTGTGAGGCGTGGGAACCGGGCATTCGTTACAATCTGGCTTTCGTCTTTGACCACCAGGCACGGCGTGCCTGCAAGCCTCTATGATAATCGTTCTGTCGCCGGCGAAATCGCTCGACTACGAAACCCCTCCGCACGTCAAAAAGCACACGATCCCCGATTTCGTCGATGATGCGGCCGAGTTGATCGGCGGCTTGCGTCTTTTGTCGCCGCAGCAGATCGGTTCGTTGATGAGCATTTCCGATCAGCTCGCGCACCTCAATTTTCAGCGTTACGCAGAATGGTCGCCCAGCTTTGGCACGCACAACGCCAAGCAGGCGGTGCTCGCGTTCAATGGCGACGTGTACGAAGGCTTCAACGCCAGGACGTTGTCGTCGGCCGATCTGGATTACGCGCAGAACCACGTACGTGTGCTCTCCGGTCTGTATGGATTGCTGCGCCCGCTCGATCTGCTGCAACCGTACCGGCTGGAAATGGGCACGCGCTTTGCCAATACGCGCGGCAAGGATCTGTACGCGTTCTGGGGCGAACGGATCACGCAGGCTTTGAACGCGCAACTGAAGAAGCGTGCTACTGCCTCGCGCGTGCTGGTCAACTGCGCTTCGGGCGAGTACTTCAAGTCAGTCAAGCCCAAGCTGCTCGAAGCGCCGATCGTCACGCCAGTGTTCGAGGACTGGAAGGGTGGCCGCTACAAGATCATCAGTTTCCACGCCAAGCGCGCGCGCGGGCTGATGGCGCGCTACGCGGTCGAAAACCGTCTCGACAAGCCCGAGCAGTTAAAGGACTTCGACTCTGAAGGCTACGCATTCGACGCTGAAGCCTCGAATGATTCCACTTACGTATTCCGCCGCCGCATCGCTGACTAGGCGATTGCCGCGCACACAAGCAGGGAAGAACCTCATGACGTTATCCATTACGAGCAACTTCGACGCGGGCGCGATCGAAGTGCTGGCCTGCGAAGACGCTGGCAACATCCGTCTGCGCGTGCGGCCGGACAGCCACGCCGAGTTCGCGCAGTGGTTCTATTTCGGATTGTCCGGCGCGGCCGGCGAGCGCTGCGTGATGACCTTCGAAAATGCCGCCGCGTGCGCATTCGCCGAAGGCTGGCGCGACTACCAGGCGGTAGCGAGCTATGACCGGGTGAACTGGTTCCGCGTGCCGACTTCTTACGACGGCCGTGTGTTGACGATCGACCACACGCCGGATTTCGACCGCATCTACTACGCGTATTTCGAGCCGTATAGTGAGGAACGTCACTCGGAGTTTCTCGGCGCGGTTCAGCAGATGCCGCAGGCCACGCTCACGGAGTTGGGCAAGACCGTCGAAGGCCGGCCGATGTCGCTGCTGACGTTGGGCACACCGCAAACCGGCGACACGCCAAAGAAGAAGATCTGGCTGATCGCGCGCCAGCATCCTGGCGAGACGATGGCTGAATGGTTTATCGAAGGTCTCGTCAAGCGTCTCGCGGGCTGGGGCGATTGGGCGGGCGATCCGGTGGCGCGCAAGCTCTACGATCACGCGGTGTTCTACATCGTGCCGAACATGAATCCGGACGGCAGCGTGCACGGCAATCTGCGCACCAACGCAACGGGCGCGAACCTGAACCGCGAATGGATGGAGCCGGATGCCGCGCGCAGCCCTGAGGTACTGGTGGTGCGTGACGCAATTCACGCGACCGGTTGCGACCTCTTTTTCGATATCCACGGCGACGAGGCGCTGCCGTACGTGTTCGTGGCCGGCTCCGAAATGCTGCCGGGTTTCACCGAGCGGCAGGGCGAAGAGCAGAAAGCGTTCATCGAAGCCTTCAAGCATGCGAGCCCGGATTTCCAGGACAAGTACGGCTACGCCGCAAGCAAGTATCGCGAGGACGCACTCAAGCTGGCCTCGAAGTACATCGGCAACGAATTCGGCTGCCTGTCGTTGACGCTGGAGATGCCGTTCAAGGACAACGCCAATTTGCCGGACGAGCGGGTGGGTTGGAACGGCGAACGTAGCGCGTCGCTGGGCGCTGCCATGCTGCAGGCGATTTTGCGGCACGTGGAGACGTTCGCCTAACAGGACGCTGCATAAAAAGAGGGGCACACACTTTGAAAGTGCGTGCCCCTTTTTTTGGGGCTGCCAGCATGACCCGCGGCGCGGGTCAGTTGAAGCGGCCGTGAGTCTTGCCCGTTATTGAGTCTTTTTCGCCGGAGACTTCTTCGCGGTCGATTTCTTCGAGGACTTGCCCGAAGACTTGCTGGAAGTCGCTCGCGAAGATTTCCCCGAGCTTGCTTTCGAGGACTTGCCGGTCGCTTTCTTTGTCGTTTTGCCGCTAGCGGAGTGCTTGCCCTTCACACTGTTATGCTTGCCCGAGGACGCTCGCGATCCCGTGGACCCGGAGCTATGCGCGCGGGCCGGTGGCACTGGATCGTTCCAGCTGAACGCCAGCATCTGGGCGCCCACATAGCCGCAGCGAAATTTGAGATCAGCAGGGTCTCCGCCGCTTTGGGGGATACCGAGTCCCTCGACGGTAACGATGTTGTCTACCTTGACGCGCTGCTTGCCCTCGTCGAACGAATCGTTCCAGGGGGTGACCGACGCGTGCGCGCTGTCGAAGGAGCTGGGTGGAAATTCGACATGGTCGAAGGCGGTCGATGTGCTTGCAACAAAATCGCCATGAGCAGCGCAGTCCGCGACTAGCGGGTCCGCATGCATGTCATTGACAAATTTGTTGACGAGATCATTGTGCTGTTCGAGTTGATCGGCGTATGCGGGAGCAGTGCAAATGAGCGAGAGACTCGCTGCAAATGTTGCTAACCGGCCGACCAACCGCAGCAATCGGCGCGGTACGTTGGTGCGATCCATCTAGTTCGTTAGACGCTAATGAGACATGGGGCACGTAAGATGCACGGCGGGAGGGATGAGTTCAATCCTGACACAAATATTTTGTCCTGTCGTGGTGCGTGGACTCAGGCGTTTTATGTGCCGAGACGACTGATTGCCGCAGATACGTGCTCGATGCCGCGCCCGTGTCAGGTGCGAGGGCCACCCAATCGATATCGACGCACATCATAAGTGGTGACCCACGCCGGACGGTAGACCGAGATCAATGCCGTCGACATACCCGTGAACCAGGCCTCGCCGGTGGCTAGCAGAAGCACGCTGAACGCGTAACCGGCCGGTACCACGGTCATGGAACCGTCGGCGAGCGCGATGTGAACGCCGAGTGCCGCGGCCGCCGTGAGCGATACGGCAATGGCGGGTGAGACAAAACCCTGGCCGAAGATAAACATGAAGAGGTTACGCGGTAGCCAAGCGATGCTGGCGCGCTGGATCAAGGTCGAGATGCCGACAGGCAACGCACCGAACACGAGGAAAGTCAGCGCAATGCCCTGCCAGGGGGCGTCGAAGACGACAGCGGCGAGACCGGTGACTATCGCCATGGCGACCAGCGCCAACGCCCAATCGAATAATGTGACGACCAGCGTGGCGCCGAGCAGATGCATGACTGTGCCGTCGTCGAGCCAGGCATTGCTCGCCCACAGCACCGACACCGCGACGATGATCGCGAGCCAGACATGCTGGAGTGTGCCGTCCTGAAGTCGTTTGAAAGGATTTTTCCACAGCGCGAGCGCGACCACTATCGCAGTGGCGATCCAGCCACCGACAGCGACCCAGAACGGAAGCGGTGTGTAGAGGAAACCCATGTATCTCATATTACTCGTTGGACGAGAAAAGGTGTGAGCGGATTCCATGCCAGCCGGCGCGAACGCTGCCAGAAAGCGCGCGTTCCGATTCTGGCGCGTGCGCCGGCTGACGTTATGACGAACCTTGCGCGACCTGTTCTGTCGTCGGCCCGGCGGGCGCGTCGCCGTAAGCCGTGCTCGGTTCGGCTGCCATTGGCAGCGTGTCGGCCGTGTCGTTCGCGGGCAACGGATACTGGAAGCGCCGCAGTGTGCGGCGCCGCAATGGCACCACACCGGCTTGCCCCATTACCGGACGAACCGGACCTTCGTCATCGTTGCGCAGCACTTGCAAGTGAGCCGATAGCCAGCCGTTGTAGAGCGCGACTGCGGCTGCGCGATTGGGCGCTCCGAGTTGCTGGAAGATGCTCGTCAGATGGATCTTGACGGTGCCTTCGCTGATGCCGAGCGTGCGCGCGATCATCTTGTTGGTGCTGCCCATGTGGACGCAGCGCATGATCTGCTCCTGGCGGGGCGACAGGCCGTTGGACAGTTTGGTCCGGCGCGGTGGCGGATTCTTTTCATCGAACGGCCGGATGGCGGCATCCGGGGGGGAGCGGAGGATCGAGCGCCAACGCGCCGGGCGGCACATAGTGACCGCCCAGCAGAACCATCTCGAACGCGCGCACGATCAGGCACGGGTCGGTTTCGCGCGGAACCACGCCGAGCACACCTTCGTCCATGAGGTCTCGCACGGCAGTGGGTGTGACCGAGTCGGTCAGCACCGCAATGCGCAGGTCCGGGTAGTGGCTGAGCAAATGACGGGTATCGTCGACAGACATCCAGTCTTGCCAGTCGATCACGAGCAAGTCGGGCCGCAGGCGCTTGAGCGTACGCTCAACCTGACGCCAATCCTGTGCTTCGTTAAAGCGCGCTAACCGGTCGATTTGCCGCAGCAGCGCTTTGAGTCCATCGCGTCGTTCCGCGTCTGAGTTGAGTATTGAGAATCGCATGCCATGTCTCCAGATGAATCGGGCGAGGTGGCGCGATGCGTGCTGGCCGGCGAGGGTGCCGGGCGCATTACGATGCGCCACCGGCACCATCATGACAAATTCCCTTCGTTTTGACGGCCTGTCCAAAAGGCATAGGAGGAATGACGTAAAAAAAGCCCCGCGCGCGGCGGGGCTTTCTGATGTCACGGTGCGGCGCAATGACGCACGCGCTGATGGGTCAATGGAAATGCGGTTGCGCGGGTTCCGCGTCCTCCGGCATTTCGGCGTGAACGATTTCGCCGAGCGGGTCCGCATAGAGGGGGACACCGCAGTCATCGCAATATTCCGGTTCGAAGCGCCCTGCGTGGCGGCGCACGTCTGTCACGCCGGTTTCCTTGAGCAATGCGACGATTTCTTCGAGCGGGTCGTCTGACGCAGGCGTCTCTTGGGGTTCTTCATCGATGCCGGGCTCGCCGTTCTCGCGGCCGTAAAGTGGCCACACAACGCCGTAGATCACGTCATTGCTACCCCGGCGCGTGAAGCCCACGCGGTATTCGTCGATACGGCGCTCGCCGAAGCCCGCGACAACCGCGCGCAACTCCTGTGGCGCCGCGCCGATTGTGTCGAACAGATAGCGCACAGCGGTACGTACCGTGTGAGGGCGCACGCGTTCGTCGGCGTCGCGGCAGGCCGAATAATAGGCATCGGGCAGCAGACACTCGAATTCACAGCCGGGCAGCACCAGCGACAGATTGGCGCCGCCTTGCGTTGCCCACTGTTCGAGGCATTGGCCACGCTCGATCCGGCTGCCGTTTTCTTCTTCCTGCCAGCGAAACGCCGGCTCGCCCACCGGCGCCGCGACCACAGCCAGCAGAAAGCGCGGGTCGGCCAGGATCGGCGAAGTTTCCGGCAGTTCGCCAAAATTGAGTTTGACGTTGCCGCCAGCCATCGCTGCTTGAGCGAGTTGCTGGGCAATGCGCCAGGTTTCGACGTGGTGACGTGGCAGCTGATCGATGCTGTACAGGAACGGCGCCATGGCGACACGCGTATTGGCCGCGAGCACGTGCGCCTGCAGGTGCGCGCGCAGCGCGTCGGCCGCGTCTGCTTTAAGCGGGCCGGAAGGAATCATGTAACGAGTCCAGGCCAGCACGGGCGCGGCAATCAGCAGCGCTTCGTAAGGAACGCCTTCATGTTCGACGATGAACGACTCGCTGTGCGTTTCCGCCATGTCAGCGAGTGCGCCGTAAGCATCTGGATGATTCTGCTGCAGATGATCGAGCGCTGCGTCCAGCGTAGTCTGGTTGGCGTTGCGGACGATCTTGGCCAGCAGCGCATCGAGCTTCGCTTCCCAGAAGCGGTCTTCGGTGCGGCTGCCCGACGCGAAAAGCGCGAGCGAAAGACCGACAAGCTTGTCGGCATCGGGGGGGAGACGTTTGGCGATTCGCGAGCGCATAAATCCGGAAGTTGGGGTGCACAGAACCTTATATTCTAGTCTTTTCTATGCCGCCATATTATTTGGCTGACTATGCCAGATGGATTAGGACGTTTCCACATGATAAATAAGCCTGCTGTAGGCGCCGCCAGGCGCGTTGCGTGGCGTCTTGACCAGATGATATAAGACGTGCCCGGGGGCGTGACTCGCTCCTATACTGACTGCCTTCAATGGACGCTTGGCAAGCGTATGTCTATTCGTCGCTGTGGTCTGGCACAACAGGAGATTCATGGTGAAATCGGACCAACTGATTGAGCGTCTCGCTGCAGTGTTCGCGTTGATCATATTGGTGGGCGGCTCCCTGCTGGTGCTAGCGCCTTTCACGACCGCGCTGCTGTGGGGCGCCATTCTCAGCTATAGCTCGTGGGGCTTGTACCGGCGGCTCACTTCGGCAGTCGGGGGCCGACGGAAACTGGCCGCGACGTTGATCGTGCTCATCATTCTGATTGTGGTGCTTGGCCCGTTCGTCTATGCGGGCTTTGCTTTCGGTGCGCACGTTCACGAGATCGTCGCGTTGGTGCAAAGGCTCTTTGAGGCTGGCTTGCCGGATTTGCCGCCGTGGGTGGGGCGAATCCCCTTGGTTGGCTCGAACATTCAGGCGTTTTGGGCGAATGTAACGAGTAGCAACTCCGAACTGATCTCGCAAATGCGTGCGCTTGCGGCGCCGGCCGGCAAGTGGATTCTGGCGGCTGCGATTGCCGTCACGCACGGTCTGGGTTTGTTGGCGCTGAGTATCGTGCTTGCGTTCTTCTTTTATACCGGCGGGGAGGGCGCGGCGGCCTGGCTGAAGGCGGGCATGCGGCGCATCGCCGGCGAACGCGCCGATTACCTGCTGGCGCTGGCGGGCAGCACGGTAAAGGGCGTGGTCTATGGGATTCTCGGCACGGCGCTTGTGCAAGGCGTTCTTGCCGGCTTCGGTTGCTGGATTGCGGGCGTCCCGGCGCCAGCGTTGCTTGGGCTGGCCACGTTCTTCCTGTCGGTGATACCGGGCGGCCCGGTTGTCGTCTGGTTGCCCGCGGCGATCTGGCTGTATCACGGCGGCGCAACGGGTTGGACAATCTTTCTGGTCGTGTGGGGCGTGTTGGTCGTCGGCATGTCCGACAATGTCATCAAGCCGATCCTGATCGGCAAGAGTAGTGACATGCCGTTGATCCTGGTGATGCTCGGTATCCTGGGCGGCGCGTTTGCTTTCGGCTTCCTTGGTGTATTCATCGGCCCGACGTTGCTGGCGGTTGCCTATACCGTGCTGCACGATTGGACGATCGGCGCTCCGGCCGCGGGTGCTCTGGCCGCCGACGTGAAAGTGCCGGTTGTCGATGACCCGGGGCGCATAGAAAAGGCGCCCTGAAATAAATTTCAGATACCGCTTGCAAGGCACGGTCCGGCTCGCTAGAATCTCGCTCTTTCGTGCTTCGGATGCCGGGGCGCGGGAGGCGGGAGAGCCAGCAGTGGCAAGGCTTTCAGCGAAGTGAGCGGGTTGAGAAAGTTAAAAAAACCTGTTGACGACGTAGCGAAAGTTCTTCACAATCTCGTTTCTCTGCTGCTGATGCAGCGACGCAGAACGAAGCGGTGCCGGGTGGTTGTGAAGTTGACGACAAAACGGTGCAGGTTCGGTAGTGAATGCGTAATCGATCTTTAAAAATTAACAGCCGATAAGTGTGGGCGCTTGATGCGCGACGCGCAGTGGATCCTTCGGGGTCTGCTGGAAGCGAAAGTATCAAGTCTCACACTAGTATTAAAGGAAGGTT
>NZ_WOEY01000084.1 GCF_013177695.1 Paraburkholderia solitsugae
AGCTCACATGCAGCGGCCGCGCTGATTCTTCGAGCCGCACGACGGTCGGCCCGAGCGGCCCGAGCACCGCCATCGCGACACTCATTCCCGTCGACGCTGCCAGTTCGACCACTTCAGGCTCAGCCTCCCGCGTCGGCGACAAACGCTGCAAGCCGATCAAGCCAAGCTCCAGCGCCAAAGGCCCGGCTTCGAAACAACCAGAGGCATCGCGGTTCAGCAAGCCGATCTTAAGCAGACTCACCAGATGCGGAAACGCTTTGGCCGGCGGCATGCCTGCAGCCGCCGCAAGATCGCGCAAGCTCAACGGCCGCGAGGCCGCAACCAGTGCGCCGAGCAACTCGCCAGTGCTATCGAGCGACTGGATGCCACGCTGCGGTTTTGCATCGGCGGACGCGGCGGAAGCGCCGGGGGCAGCGTAAGAAGTGTCGAGAGAATCAGTCACGATGCGGAAGAAGCTAACAAGGAGGGCGCTGCCGCAAGTTCGGCGCTGATGTCATGGGCCGTCGCTAGCAGCGCGCGAGCTGTCGGGCCATCGGCGGCGACGTCGATCGCGCCGGGCGAGCCGATCACCGTCAGCGCGAGGCACAAGTGGCCGTTCGCATCGAGCACCGGCGCGCTCAAACTGCTGATGCCCGGACTCGGCGCATCGACGCTGCATTCCAACCGGCGTGCGCGGATTGCGGCTAAAGCTGCTTCGAACGCGGCGCTTTCATCAGGCGGCGTCATCGCGCGACCCGTCGAGCCCGACTGATTCGCCCACATCCCGTCCAACGCCTCACGTGGCAGATAAGCGCAAAACACGCGACCCGTCGACGTCGCCGGCAGCGACATCACCGTGCCCACATGGAGATTCACATGCAACGGAAAGCCCGCATGCTCATAGCGGACGATGGTCGGCCCCTGCGGTCCGGCAATACAGATCGCGACGCTGAACCCGATCGCCTCGGCCAACGCCGCCACGCGCGGCACGGCGGCGCGAAACGCCGGCTGGTTCTCCAGATGCATCAATCCGAGCCGCAACGACAGTGGACCGGGTTCATAACGGCCCGACAGCTCGTCACGTTTGATCAGACCTAAGCGGCTCAGGCTTACCAGATAAGCATGAGCCTGCCCCGGCGCGATCTGCGCGGCAGTGGCGAGATCGGATAAAGCCAGCGGGCTGCGCGCCTGAGCGAGCGCCAGCAACACGCGGCCGCCCACTTCGACGCTCTGAATCCCGCGCTGCGTCTTGCCGCCATCCGCCGTCTCGCTGCCGCCCGCGCCTTTGCCGGTGGCCGGTTTCGCTGCTTTGCTCACACCCGCGCTCGTCCGTAAAAAGGGTCCATGTTAGCCGAAGCCCTGCGCGAAAGCCCGCGCCATCCTGTCTTCATCTTAGACGCTCTGAGATTTGCGTATAGCGACACATTTCGCTATTGACAAATAAACTCGCCCAGCCATAAGATGCATTCACCCCGACATACCGGTGCAGTCACAGAGTCAAAACGGGGCGAGACAACCCCCAATACCGCCAGCCCGCGCATCTGTATTTGAACGCGCAGCCGGCCGTCTCGCCTCACGTCCAACTTTTGAGGGAGACAAGCATGGCAAAGGCATTCGCATCCCAGGCCGACCTGGAAGTCAAGAAAGTCACGTGGACCAAGCTGTCCGAGAACGCCTACGCGTACACCGCTGAGGGCGATCCGAATTCGGGCGTGATCATCGGCGACGACGGCGTGCTGATCGTCGACACCACCGCCACGCCGGCCATGGCGCAAGACCTCATCGAAAAGATCCGCAGCGTCACCGACAAACCGATCAAATACGTCGTGCTGTCGCACTACCACGCCGTGCGCGTGCTTGGCGCGTCGGCATATTTCGAAGAAGGCGCGCAAGAGGTGATCGCGAGCCGTGGCACGTACGAGATGATCGTCGAGCGCGGCGAAGCGGACATGAAGTCGGAAATCGAACGCTTCCCGCGTCTCTTCGCCGGTGTCGAAACGGTGCCGGGCCTGACGTGGCCGACGCTCGTGTTCGAAAAGGAAATGACGCTGTTCCTCGGCAAGCTCGAAGTGCGGATCGCGCATCTGGGCGCTGGTCACACAAAGGGCGATACGGTGGTGTGGCTGCCGTCGCAGAAAGTGCTGTTCTCCGGCGACCTGGTCGAATACGACGCGGCCTGCTATTGCGGCGATGCTCAGCTCGAACAATGGCCCGCCACGCTTGAAGCGCTGCGCGCGCTGAAAGCCGACAAGCTGGTACCGGGCCGCGGTCCTGCCTTGACCACGCCGGAAGACGTCAACAAGGGCCTCGATTACACGAAAGACTTCGTCACCACGCTGCTGCAGCAGGGCCGCGAAGCGGTCGAACAGAAGCTCGATCTGAAGGCCGCGATGGCGCACACGCGCAAGGCCATGGACCCGAAGTTCGGTCACGTGTTCATCTACGAGCACTGCCTGCCGTTCGACGTCTCACGTGCCTTCGACGAAGCGAGCGGCATCACGCATCCGCGTATCTGGACCGCGCAGCGCGATAAGGATATGTGGGACGCGCTGCAAGCCTGATTGCAATCCTGATCACCGCATAGAAACACCGGAAAGCGTCAAGCAGAGCAGAGAAGGACGGAGACACAAGATGAGTATCAACTACCAGACGCTGTCGTTCGAGTATCAACCTTGCCGTGAACAAAGCGGGCAAGGTGATGCGGATCGGACGGTCTATCCCGTGATCGTAGTCGGCGGGGGGCCGGTGGGCCTCGCTACCGCGATCGATATCGCGCAGCAGGGCGTGCCGGTCGTCCTGGTCGACGACGATTGTTCGTTGTCCACCGGTTCGCGGGCAATCTGCTTCTCGAAGCGCTCGCTCGATATCTTCGACCGGCTCGGCTGCGGGCAGCGCATGGTGGACAAGGGCATCAGCTGGAATGTCGGCAAGGTGTTCCTGAAAGATGAGCTGGTGTACACGTTCAATCTGCAGCCGGAAGCGGGCCACAACCGGCCCGCGTTCATCAACCTGCAGCAGTACTACGTCGAAGGCTTTCTGCTCGAACGCGCGCAGGAACTGCCGAATCTCGAGATCCGCTGGAAGAGCAAAGTGGTCGGCGCGCAGCAGAACGGCACGCCGGGTACGCAAGAAGCCAGCGTGACGCTGACCGTCGATACGCCCAACGGTCAGTGCCCGTTATGCGGCCGCTATGTGGTGGCCGCCGACGGCTCGCGCAGTCCGATGCGCAATTTTTTGGGACTCGACAGCCACGGCGTCACGTTCAAAGATCGCTTCCTGATCGCCGACGTCAAGATGGAAGCGGAGTTTCCGACTGAGCGTTGGTTCTGGTTCGATCCGCCGTTCCATCCGAATCAATCGGTGCTGTTGCATCGTCAGCCGGATAACGTGTGGCGAATCGATTTCCAGTTGGGCTGGGATGCCGATCCGGTGCTGGAAAAAACGCCGGAACGTGTGATCCCACGTGTGCGTGCGTTGCTCGGATCGGATGCGAAGTTTGAGCTGGAATGGGTCAGCGTTTATACGTTTTCGTGTTTGCGCATGGACCGTTTCCGGCACGGCAACGTGCTGTTCGCGGGCGATTCCGCGCATGGCGTGTCGCCGTTCGGTGCGCGCGGCGCGAATAGCGGCGTGCAGGACGCGGAAAATCTCGCCTGGAAACTGGCGATGGTGCTCGAAGGCAAAGCATCCGATGCTTTGCTCAACACGTATGCGAGCGAGCGCGAATTCGCCGCTGACGAAAACATCCGCAACTCCACGCGTTCGACCGATTTCATCACACCGAAGAGCCCGGTTAGCCGAGTGTTCCGCGATGCGGTGCTGAAGCTCGCACGGCATCACCCGTTTGCGCGGCAGTTGACGAATAGCGGCCGCCTCTCAGTGCCGGCGGTGTTGCGTGATTCCCCGTTGAATACAGCGGACAGCGACAGCTTCGACGGTCTGATGGTGCCGGGGGCATCGTGCGTCGATGCGCCGGTTCATGCAGCCGGGCAACCGGCCTGGCTGTTACAGCAACTCGGCCAGCAGTTCACGGGCGTGTTGTTCTGCGGCGAGCAAGGTATCGATCAGGCAACGCAAGCTGCGTTGGATGCGTTGCGCAGCAGTCCGATTCCGCTGAAGCTCGTCGTGGTGACGCGTGGCGATGCGCAGGTCGCGGCGGCTTCGGGTGCCAATGTGTTGCACGACATCGACGGTCTTGCCGCCGCGCGTTACGACGCCAAGCCCGGCACGTTCTATTTGATCCGCCCGGACCAGCATGTCTGTGCGCGGCAGCGGCGACTCGACGTGAGCTTTGTGGCAGGCGCATTGAAGCGAGCGTTGTGCGTTGAAGGCACGGCCTGAGGGCAGGGCAAACGCAGCGAAGATGGCACAGGGCCAACACGTGGCGAGCGCGGCAGGCGCTAAATATGCGGTACACGCAGCCTGGCCGACAAACGCAGCACATCGGCAAAAGAAAATAGCAGGAGACAGTCATGGCATTGAACACGCAACCCAATCTCGCTCGCCCCGATGATTTCTACGAGGCGCTGATCGACATGCATCGCGATCTGGACGATGCACAGAGTCAGTCGGCCAACGCGCAACTGATCCTGTTGCTCGCCAACCAGATTGGCGATCACGAGACGCTGCTCGAAGCGATGCGGCACGCACGTGAGGGCGTGACCGACGCGTCGGCGCGAGGCGCGCAGACGCATCCGCTGGCCGCCTGAACATGCGGCACGGCGAACGGTAACGATAAAACGCTGCACGCGCGTGGCCGTTCGAGTCACGCGCAATTCACCACGGCGCGCGGCGCACCTGTGCCGCCGCATGCCGTCCCAGTAGAAAACAGAAAAGCGGCGCATCAAGACGCCGGACCTAGCGGGTCCGCTGGACCCTCACGTTTGGAGATAACCGATGAGCCAATCCCTCGCCCCCGCGCTGGGCGCATCCGCCGTTGCGCACGACGATCTGTTATATCGCAAGGTTTCGAAGCGGATTATTCCGTTTCTATTCCTCTGTTATGTGGTGTCGTTTCTCGACCGCATTAATATCGGCTTCGCGCAATTGCAGATGAAGCACGACCTCGGGTTCAGCGACGCCATGTACGGGCTCGGCGCGGCGGTCTTTTATATCGGCTACGTGTTGTGTGAGGTACCGAGCAACATGCTGCTCGCACGCTTCGGCGCGCGCCGTACGTTCACGCGGATTATGCTGCTGTGGGGCATCGCATCGGTCGGCATGATGCTGGTGTCGAAACCCACTCACTTCTACGTGCTGCGTTTCATGCTCGGCGTGTTCGAAGCGGGGTTCTTTCCGGGCATCGTGCTGTATCTGACCTACTGGTATCCGGCGCGGCGGCGCGCGGCCGTGCTGTCGATTTTCTTCGCGGGCGTCGCGGTGGCGGGTGTGCTCGGCGGGCTGGTGTCCGGCTGGATCATGCGCGATATGGGCGGCGTGATGGGTCTGTTCGGCTGGCAGTGGATGTTCGTGATCGAAGGTGCGCCGGCCATCGTGCTTGGTTTGCTCGCCGCGTTTTATCTGGTCGACGGTCCGCAGCATGCAACGTGGCTCAACGCTGCCGAGAAGGCGCAACTGATCGCGCAGCGCGATGAAGACCGTCAGGTTTCATCGGACGCGCATTCGTCGCGCTCCGTCACGCAAGCGCTGCGCAATCCGCGGGTTTATCTGTTCGCGTTCATCTATTTCTCGCTCACCTGCGCGTCGTTGACGCTGAACTTCTGGATGCCGCTGATGATTCGCGACTTCGGTGTTCACGATGTGCTGGCGACCAGCCTGTACACCGTGATTCCGAATGCGGTCGGCGCAGTGGGCCTGATTCTGATCGCGCGGCACTCGGATCGTCGTGGTGAACGACGCCGGCATTTTGCGGTTTGCACGATTGGCGGCGGCATCGCGCTGTCTCTGCTGACTCTACATCTGAGCAGCTTCCCGGCGATGCTCGCGATCCTCTCGCTGGCAGCCGTGCTGATTTTTGCCGCGTTGCCGATCTTCTGGACCGTGCCGTCGGGCTATCTGTCCGGCACTGCGGCGGCGGCAGGCATTGCGTTGATCAGCAGCATCGGTATTACGAGCGGGATTGTCAGCCCGTGGGTGATCGGGTTGATCAAGACGCACACTGGCAGCATGGACAACGCGCTGTATCTCTTGACCGCGCTGCTGTTCGTCAGCGGTGTGGCGTTGCTGCTCGGCGTGCCGAAGGAAACGAAGCACATCTAAGACTTATACGGGCCGCCGACCAAGCGTCCACCACCGTCGTCGCGCCCGCGCCGATCAGAAGAGCGCTCATCAGATAGTGTCTTGCGTCAAACCTTGGCTGCCTCATGAGGCTCGGCGCGCGCAGACGGCGCCCGGGCGCTGACCATCCAGCAGGCCGCGGTGTAGCGAACTTCGGTGCCGTGCACGTAGGGATCAAAGGCGGCGCGGACCGTCTCAATCACCTGCGCGCGGGTCCGCTCGTCCGCGTTTTGAAGGATCAGACCGACAGGGCCGAGCCGGGTGAGGTAGCCGACCAAATCCTTCTCCGGCAAGCTGCAGTTCACATCAAGTGGCCGGATGTCGATCCCGGCCCAACCGCTCTCTTCCAGGATGGACGACACGCGGTGCCGGTCCGCGAAGCCGAACTGTCCAGGCGCGCCCGGCCGGCGGGCGGGCAGATTCGGCAGCAGCGGTGCAGCGGCGCGCTCGGCGGTGGTCATGAAGGGATTGTCCGCTGCGCTCCGCCAGACGATGCAGCGGAGTTCGGCGCCATCGCTGGCGGCGCGCCGCAGGTTCGCAAAGGCCGCGACCGGATAGTCGAAGAACATGACGCCGAAGCGTGACATGATCCTGTCGAAGCTCGCCGGCGCGAAGGCGTAGGTCTGCGCGTCAGCACAGATGAAGCTTGCTGTCGAGCCCTCCCGTTCGGCGCGCAGCTGGGCGGCGGCGATCATCGGCGCTGAAATGTCGGCGCCGATGCAATGGTCCTTCGCACCGAGCCGCCGCGCCGCGGCCAGTGTCGTGCTGCCCGTGCCGCAGCCGACGTCGAGCACCCTCTGCCCGGACCCGGCGCACATCCCGTCGACGAGCAGGTTTTCGAAGGGCTTTAACATCTGGTCGAGTACCGACTGCGCCGCCACCCAGGCGCGTCCGGCGCTGCCGTTCCAAAGTGCCGCCTGCTCGTTGCCGGTCTGCTGCTTGGTATCCATGGTCGTTGTCCTGTGTGTGTCCCCGGGAGCGGAAGCTACACTATGCAAGTTCAAGCTGACTTGAGGTCAAGGGGTGATCAAGCTAGACATCGCCGAAGTGGCGCAGCGATCCAGCATGCCGGCATCGACGCTGCGGTTCTACGAGGAAAAGGGGCTGATTGCGTCTACCGGCAGGCGAGGACTGCGCCGCCTGTTCGATGCGGACGTGCTGGATCGCCTGGCACTGATAGCGCTGGGGCGCGCCGCTGGCTTCTCGCTCGATGAGATCGCGCTGATGTTCGCCACGGACGGCCCGCCGCGCATCGACCGGCAGATGCTCGTGTCCAAGGCGGACGAACTGGACAGGACGATCCGCAAACTGAGCGCCATGCGTGACGGCCTGCGACACGCCGCTGCCTGCCCCGCACCGAGCCACATGGAATGTCCCACGTTCCGTCGCATCCTGCAGGCCGCCGCATCTGGCGCGATTGGAGGCGCGCGAAAAAGAAAGACGCCGCAAACATCGTTGAACGACTCCGCTGCGCGAGTGCCCAATCGGACCAGGAGATAGAAGGAGTCCGGACGTCATATCGGGTAGAGTCGCGCATATCCTTTTGCGACCGCGCGTCTAACGTCCGAACCTTCGCGATGTATTCGATCGAACGCTCTTGCGTTACCTCATGACGGTCCGCCCGACGTTTCCTTGTGGCGGATTGATTTCGCTTTCGACGCGTCGTTGGACGATGCTGCCTTCGCTAAGCTAAGCCACGACGAGCGCGCGAGAGCCGGCAATTTTCGCCGCCACGAAGATGCGCTTCGTTTCGCGTCTGTGCGCGTGGCGCTGCGCGAGCAACTCGCGCGGTATCTCGGCATCGCGGCACATGCTGTTCGGTTCAAGCTTGATGGGAATCGTCGGCCTCATCTCGTCGATTCCGATGCATATGACTTCAACGTCTCACATGCAGGCTCGCACGGGCTGATCACGATGTCGCCGTGCCGGCGTGTCGGCGTCGATATCGAGCAATACAGCGATAAATTCGACTGGCGTTCGATCGTGGCATTGACGCTCGATGCGAGCGAGGCTGTGTGGATCGAGCGGCTGGACGTCACGCAGCAGGTCAGTGCGTTTTACGACGCGTGGGTCGCCAAAGAAGCGCTCGTCAAAACGACGGGCGTGGGCATCACGCGCGGTTTGCAGCATCTGACGGTGCTGCCGCGCGACAGCATGCAGGTGACGCTCCGCAATGAGATTCCGGATGACATGCGCGAGATTGCCGCGCGCTGGATCTCGGCGCCAGAAGGCTATGCTGCATGCGTGGCGTGGTCGACGAAAACGTTCGCGCCCTAGGCGCTCGATTCGCCAAACACCAACGCCTTAGGCCATCCAACGGCGTGCACTTGCGTGACCGGCTGCGCGAGTGCAACCGCCGCGCGAATCTTGCCCGACATCGGCAGATCGAGCACATGCCAGCGGCCATGCTCGGCGAGATCGAGCGCGCAGACTGCGGCATCGCCCGACAGCAGATCCAGATCGACATCGACGGGCGCATAGCGCAACGCGTTGCTCAAGCTGCCGTAACGCGCGCGTCGGCGGGAGCCTTCCGGGGTCTCGTCGAGCGCAGCGCCCGGCGAGGGTACGACGACGTTCAGACCGAGCGTCGCCGACGCAATGCCGATCACGATCCAGATGCCGGCATCCGCGATATCGATCGTGATGCCGCGACCATCGTGCGGATGACGCGCGCGCAGCTTCTCGTTGCCGTCGTCCTGCAAATCGACCGCACGCGGCTCGCAGTCGAACAGATTCGCGACGATCCAGCGCGTCACCACGCGTGCGCTAACAAAGCGTTTGCGTAGCGCCGAGTTCGGATGAAGCCGAGCGCGTTCGCGCTCGCCCTTCGACAGCCACACATCGCTTTCCTGCGCCGGCACCGGTAGCCATTCGCAGCGGAACCGCCACAGATGCAACTCACCCGCGCGTGGCACGGCGACGCGGCGCGGATAGTGGCGCGTTAGTGGATGCGAGACGAATTGCGGCAGGGCCGCGCTGACGATAGCGTGTGCGGTTCGAACAGGTTGCGTAGGTTGAGCAGGTTGAGCGGCTTGCAAGGCGTTTGCGCTATTCGTCGCCTGCGAGCCGATGCCGTCACGCACACGCGACGGAGCGAGAGGAGCGAGTTCCAACGGCATACGCTCGGTTCCTCAATGCATATACGTGACGCGGCGCGCTTGCACGTCGAGTTCGACACCGGCGTCGAGCAGATCGATGGCGAACCAGCGGATCAGCTTCAACACGCCGCTGACGGCCGGCCCTGGCAGCCATTCGCTCAGCATGCGCAAGGCAGCGCCGCTGTGCGTTTTTTGGAGCAACGCGATGGTTTGCAGGATCACGGCTTCGTCCTTGCCGAGATCACTGGCGCAGCGGCATCGCATGTCGAGCGGACGATAGGACACGTGCATCAGCGAACGCATTAGCAGATCGAAATGTTCGATGCCGTCTTGCCGCAAGCCCACGCCGCTTAAGATGTCGCGCCAGTGCACGCCGCCGCGCGCCGATTCACACGCCGGCCGCAGCCAGGTGCGCACGGCGCTGAGGACCGTACGGTCAGGCGCGTCGGGGGTATCCGTGACTTGATCGTCGACCAGTTCGGGACGGCTGCTGTAGTGAGAGCGGAAGTTCATCGTTGCTCCTGGATGGACACGGTCCAATGAGTCGCGCCGGCCTGATCGGAGGAGGGCCACGTCGCAGGCCAGCGCATGTCGCGTGCGACGGATCGGCGGTGACGCAGTGCTTGCTTCAACCTTTTGCCGACTGCGGTGGCAGCCATTCGCGCACATGTTCGCTGCGTGCCGGACGTTTCGGTTCTTGCCCGGGGTTTTTGGGCGTGCCGACAAAGAGGAAGCCCAGCAGTTTCTCGTTCGGTGCGAAGCCCAACGCGTCGTGCAGTTGCGCTTCACAGCTGTCCGGTCCCGTGGACCAGAAGCCGCCGTAGCCGAGCGCGTGGATCGCATTCAGCATGTTCATCGTGGCCGCGCCGACCGCCAGCAATTGCTCGACCTCGGGCACCTTCGGATGGGCCGAGAGCGCCGCGCCGAGTGCGATCACCAGTGGCGCCGCGTAAGCCTTCTGCCGCCGATGCGCATGCGCGGAGCGCGGCTCGCCAGGCGAGCGGGCGCAAGCGAGGTCGACCAGCACGTCGCCGAGGTGGCCGCGCGCGTCGCCGCGGATCGTGACGAAACGCCACGGCCGCAGATTGCCGTGATCGGGCGCGCGCAAGGCGGCGTCGAAGATCAGATCGAGTTCGGCGTCGGCCGGACCCGGCTCGGTGAGCGGCCAGTGGGACTGGCGTGACAGCAGCACTTCGAGCGCGGCGGCCGCCTTGGACCGGACGGCGGTGTCAGGCGTCGCGGTTGCTGTGCGTTCGGTTTCGGTTTCAGGGCGGCTGACGTCGAGTGTGCTCATGATTTCGGTGCTCGGCTGATGGTATGAGCGTGATGATGAGTCAATTTGCACGTAAATGCAAATCATTCGCATTTAGAAAATGAATTTGACAGGGCATCACATCGCGGGTTGCGCGGGCTATGAGCGCTCAGGAGGCCTTGCGGTCGAGTTTCGGACGTCTAGTCCGCAACTAACGGTCAGCCGTATGGAGCGCCCACAGATATGATGGCGAAATGCCGCAGCAAGCCTGCCGCATCCATGTCCACCCACGTTAGCCAATGCCGACAAAATCTCTCGACGCCGCATCGTCCGCCACGTCCACGGAAGCGGCGCAGCGCCTGCCCACCTTGATGCTGGCCGCTGGCCTGTCGTTAGGCAGTGCGATCGCGCTGGGTCTTGCGCGCTTCGCTTACGCGTTGCTGTTGCCTTCGATGAAACTCGACCTCGGCTGGAGCTTTGCTCAAGCCGGCGCGATGAATACCGCTAACGCACTGGGCTATCTGCTGGGCGCGTTGGCTTTTCCGCGACTCGCGCGCCGCTGGTCGGCCGGTGTGTTGTTCGGCGCCGGCTGCGTGGCCACTGCGGTTCTGATGGCCATCAGCGGTCTGCTTGCCGACACGCATTCGCTACTCGCATTGCGCGTCGTCACCGGCGCGAGCAGCGCGGCGATTTTCATCAGCGGCGGCGTGTTGGCGGCGCGGCTGGCGTCGGCGAGACCGCACGATGCGGGGCTTGTGCTCGGCTTGTATTACGGCGGAACCGGTTGGGGCATCGTCGCTTCGTCGGTGCTGGTGCCGCTGACGATCTTCAACGTCGCGCATGGCTGGCAGTTTGCGTGGTTCGCACTGGCGGGTGCGTGCGCTGTGTTCGCCGCGATCGCCATCGGCGCTGCGAGGAAAATCGAACGCGCGCATGCGGCTGGACCTTCGACCGCGCATGTTTCCAATGCCGCCGACGCGCCACGTTGGCCGCGTTTCAGTCCCGCGCTGGCGGGCTATGGATTGTTCGGTGTCGGCTATATCGGCTACATGACGTTCATCGTTGCGCTGCTGCGCAATGCGGGCATGAGCGCCGCGGTGGTGACGGGCTTCTACCTCCTGCTCGGCGTAGCGACGGTCGTCTCGGCGCGCGTGTGGTCCGGTCTGCTCGACCGCATGCGCGGCGGCCACGCGCTCGCGATACTCAACGCGTTGCTCGCGGTGGCGACGCTGTTGCCCGCGCTCTTCACGCAACCGTGGGTGGCGTTTGTCTCCGGCGTGCTGTTCGGCGCGACGTTTCTCTCGGCCGTCGCGTCGACCACGGCGTTCGTGCGCCACAATCTGCCCGCGAGTCACTGGGCCAAGGGCATCAGCGCATTCACGATCGTGTTCGCGTTCGGACAGATCGTTGGGCCGATGATGATCGGCTGGGTCTCGGATGGCGCAGGTCTCGCACGCGGCTTGGTTTATTCCGCGTTGCTGCTTGCGGCCGGCGCGGTGCTGGCGGCTTGGCAGAAGCCGTTACGCTGAGTCTGAGTCGGCTTAGCGATGCATCTGTGTACTAGTGTGCCAAGGCCAGGAAGGTACCGAGGCACTAAATCTGTACCGACGGAATGCTCTTCATACACCGCAGGGCAAACATCGAGCGGCTGTGACGGATGCCGGCGATCTTGTAGAGCTTCTCGCGCAGAAACCGCTCGTAGCCCGCTGTACCGTCGACCGCCACTTTGACCAGATAGTCGTAATCGCCCGACACCAGATACGCTTCCAGCACTTCAGTCAGCGTTGCCAGTTCTGCACCGAAGCGGGCGAGGGCGTCATCGTCGTGACGGTCGAGCGTGACTTCGAGCAGCACCACGTCGGCGAAGCCAAGCTTCTGCTGATCGAGCAACGCGACGTAGCCGCGGATGTACCCCTCCGTCTCCAACTGCCGCGTGCGATTCCAGCACGCCGTGGTCGACATGCCGACCAGTTCGGCGAGCTCGGCGTTGCTCAGGCGCGCGTTCTTCTGCAGCTCGCGCATGATCTTCCGATCCTGGTTATCCAGTGGGCGATTTCGGGCGGTCATGGCATTCTCGGAAGCTTGTTCAGATAAATGCCATTCTAAAGGAATATTGTCCTGCAAACCGCAAGCGGCTGCATCGCTTTAGGAAGCATATCCAGCCTGCGCCTGGGTATATTTTCAGGGTGCATTCATGCCCGGGACAACCGTCCGGGCCGCCGGCCCCAGGCCTGCGGTCTTGCGCGGCCACAAGCTGCCATCCGGTGTCTCGCTGCCTTCACAGAAAGGCGGCACGCGGGCGAATTCCGGCGTCACCCACGCCGGAAGACGCGCTCGCCGGGCATGGACGCATTTTCCTAACCGAATGCTTGCCGGTACCTACCGTCCGTATGCTGTCCTTGAACGATCTTCGAGCGCGGCGGCGGCGCGCACTGCCGGCCAAGCCGCTACCGGGCCCACCGATGTCGATTCAGCTGTATGTTTCATTTCTCCTCGCTTCCCTCGTACTTGTTTATTCACCTGGTCCGGTCAACGTACTGACGATGAGTCAGGCGCTCAGCGCCGGTTGGCGCGCCGCGCTGCCTTGCGTGTGGGGTGGCACCTGCGCCGTACTTTTACAACTGGCGTTCACCGCGCTCTGTCTTAACTCGTTGCTGCTGATCGACGCACGTGCATTGATCGCGCTGCGCTGGGCCGGCGCGATCTATCTCGTGTATCTCGGCTGCAAGCAATGGCGCAGCGGCAGTCTTGCGGCGCCCA
>NZ_WOEY01000085.1 GCF_013177695.1 Paraburkholderia solitsugae
GTTCCCGACGGATGCCCGAACCGCACCGCATCCCGCGCCCCGCCACCCGCCGCGAGATTCACCAATGTCCCCGAAATCGCAGCCGCCGTACCAATCGCAACCGCCGCGGTTCCCATCATCGCGTGATGCAGCTTACCCATCGACATCGCCCGCACCAGCAGATCGACGTCACCCGCGGCAACACGCTTGCCGCTAGAAGCAACGTAGTCGGCAGGCTTCGCGACAAAAGCGACCTTCGGCGTATGCTGCCGTGTCGCGATCTCATCGATATGCTTGATCAGACCCATGCGCACCGCACCATGCGCGCGAATGGTCTCGAACATGGCCAGCGCCTTCTCGTCGCTATTGATGGCGTCCTGTAGTTCGGTGCCCTTATAACCGATCGATTCCGCATCCACGAAGATGGTCGGAATACCGGCATTGATCATCGTCGCCTTCAGCGTGCCGACACCCGGCACCCCGAGGTCATCGACCAGGTTCCCAGTCGGGAACATCGCGCCGCCGGCCCCCTCTTCTTCGGCGGCAGGGTCCATGAATTCGAGTTGAACCTCGGCAGCCGGAAACGTCACGCCATCGAGCTCAAAGTCCCCCGTTTCCTGCACGGCGCCATCGGTCATAGGCACATGTCCGATGATCGTCTTGCCGATATTCGCCTGCCAGATGCGCACAACAGCCACACCGTTCTGCGGAATCCGGCTCGCATCGACAAGCCCCCCGCTAATTGCAAACGGCCCTACGGCAGCAGAAAGATTCCCGCAGTTCCCACTCCAGTCGACAAACGCCTTATCGATAGAAACCTGCCCGAACAGATAATCCACATCATGATCCGGCTTGCTGCTCTTCGCGATGATGACCGTCTTGCTCGTGCTCGAAGTCGCGCCGCCCATCCCGTCGATCTGCTTGCCGTACGGGTCCGGGCTGCCGATTACACGCATCAGTAGCGCATCGCGCGCGGCGCCTGGCACCTGCGCCGCCTCCGGCAAATCCTGCAGCCGAAAGAACACACCTTTGCTGGTACCGCCGCGCATGTACGTCGCCGGAATCTTGATCTGAGGTTTGTGGGCCATGAAAGTAGTGTCCTGATGAGGGCGGGCGGAATGGCATCGCACGTTGCGCCACACCGCCCAAACCTGCGTTACGTTCGCCGCTGAACCGACTAAGCCGACTGATTCGGCTCATTCGACTTAGACAGTTCAAGCGGCAGAATCAACTTGAGCAGCTTAAAAGCCTTAAGCCGCTGCCTTCGTCGATTCAAGAAAGTCCTGTGCAAAGCGTTGCAACACACCGCCGGCTTCGTAGATCGACACCTCTTCCGCGGTGTCCAACCGGCACGTCACCGGCACCTCCACGCGCTCACCGCTCTTGCGATGAATCACGAGCGTGAGGTCGGCGCGCGGCTTGCGTTCGCCGATCACGTCGAAGGTCTCGGTGCCGTCGATAGCCAGCGTGAGGCGGTTCACGCCAGGTTTGAATTCCAGCGGCAACACGCCCATGCCCACCAGATTCGTGCGGTGAATCCGCTCGAACCCTTCAGCAACAATCGCCTCCGCGCCGGCAAGACGCACGCCCTTCGCCGCCCAGTCACGCGACGAACCCTGACCGTAGTCGGCCCCGGCAATCACGATTAGCGGCTGCTTGCGCTCCATGTAGGTTTCGATCGCTTCCCACATGCGCGTCACCTTACCTTCGGGCTCGATGCGGGCCAACGAACCCGCCTTCACCTTGCCGTCTTCCAGCACCATCTCGTTCTTCAGCGTCGGATTCGCGAAGGTCGCGCGCTGCGCGGTCAGGTGATCGCCACGGTGGGTGGCGTACGAATTGAAGTCCTCTTCCGGCAAGCCCATCTTGGCAAGGTACTCACCCGATGCACTGTCCGCCATGATCGCGTTGGACGGTGACAGATGGTCGGTCGTGATGTTGTCGCCCAGCACAGCCAGCGGACGCATGCCCTTCAGCGTGCGCTCACCGGCAAGCGCGCCTTCCCAATACGGCGGACGGCGGATGTACGTGCTCATCGGGCGCCAGTCGTACAACGGATCGGCCTTCTCTCCGGTATCGACGGAGACGGCGAACATCGGCTCATACACTTTGCGGAACTGCGCCGGCTTCACGCTCGAAGCGACGATCGCGTCGATCTCTTCATCGGACGGCCAGATGTCCTTCAGCCTGATCTCGTTGCCGTTAGCATCGACGCCCAACACATCCTTCTCGATATCGAAGCGGATCGTGCCCGCAATCGCGTAAGCCACCACCAGCGGCGGCGAGGCCAGGAAGGCCTGCTTCGCGTACGGATGGATACGGCCGTCGAAGTTACGATTGCCGGACAGCACCGCCGTCGCATAGAGATCGCGATCGACGATTTCCTTCTGGATCACCGGATCCAACGCGCCCGACATGCCGTTGCACGACGTGCACGCATACGCGACCACGCCGAATCCCAATTGCTCCAGTTCCGGCAGCAAGCCCGCTTCTTCCAGATACAGCGTGACCGCCTTCGATCCCGGCGCGAGCGACGTCTTTGCCCAAGGCTTGCGGGTCAGTCCGCGTTGATTGGCGTTACGCGCCAGCAAACCGGCGGCGATCATGTTGCGCGGATTGTTGGTGTTCGTGCAGCTCGTGATCGCAGCGATGATCACCGCGCCGTCCGGCATCAAACCGGGCTCGTTCTCCACCTTGCCGCTGATGCCGCGCGCAGCCAGTTCGGACACCGGCAAGCGACGATGGGGGTTCGACGGACCCGCCAGCGTACGCACCACGGTAGACAGATCGAACGTCAGCACGCGCTCATACTCCGCGTGCTTCAGCGTATCGGCCCACAGGCCCGTTTCTTTCGCGTAGGTCTCGACCAGCTTGACGAGTTCATCGTCGCGGCCGGTGAGCTTGAGGTACTTGATGGTCTGCTCGTCGATGTAGAACATCGCCGCCGTCGCGCCGAATTCGGGCGCCATGTTGGCGATGGTCGCGCGATCGCCGAGCGTCAGGTTGGCCGTGCCCTCTCCGTAAAACTCGAGGTACGCGCCAACCACTTTTTCTTTGCGCAGGAATTCGGTCAGCGAGAGGACGACGTCGGTCGCCGTGATGCCCTCAGCCGGCTTGCCCGTGAGCTCCACACCGACGATGTCCGGCAGGCGCATATACGACGCGCGGCCCAGCATCACGCTCTCAGCTTCAAGACCACCCACGCCGATCGCGATCACACCGAGCGCATCCACCATCGGCGTGTGCGAGTCGGTACCGACCAGCGTATCGGGGAAGGCCACGCCGTCTTTCACCTGCACCACCGGGCTCATGCGCTCCAGGTTGATCTGATGCAGGATGCCGTTGCCCGGCGGAATGACGTCGACGTTCTTGAACGCGCGCTTGGTCCAGTTGATGAAGTCGAAGCGGTCTTCGTTGCGGCGATCTTCAATCGCGCGGTTCTTGGCGAACGCATCCGGATCGAAACCGCCGCACTCGACGGCGAGCGAATGGTCCACCACCAACTGCGTCGGCACGACCGGATTCACCATCGCCGGATCGCCGCCTTGGGCCGCGATCGCATCGCGCAGGCCGGCGAGGTCGACCAAAGCGGTCTGCCCGAGAATGTCATGGCACACCACGCGCGCCGGGAACCATGGAAAATCCAGTTCGCGCTTGCGTTCGATGATCTGTTTGAGCGACGCGACGAGCGTCACCGGATCGCAGCGGCGCACGAGGTTTTCGGCCAGCACGCGCGAGGTGTACGGCAGCGTGTCATAGGCGCCGGGTTGGATCGCATCGACGGCGGCACGCGTGTCGAAGAAATCCAGTTGGGTGCCGGGGAGGCGTTTGCGGTTGGCAGTATTCATGGCGTAGAGGACAAAACAATAATGATCCGGGGACGATGGCGGCAGCCGTGCTTCACGATCCGCTGCCCCTCTTTCAAGCGGCGCAACCCTTGCGTGTCAATCGAACAATCGGACAGTTTGTGTAGTTTAGCTTGCGGTGGCGCGCTGGCTTGCAGCGTGTTTCGTTGATGCGCCGCACAACGCGCGACAACTCGCACCGCACAGAGCACCGCAACATGCGCTGCAAAAAAACAGCCTTGGCTCGGGGTTCCAGCGAGCCAAGGCCTAACTTCATTACGCCGCTCTCACGAGACGCAATGGAGGAGAAACGCTTGCGGCTTTGCTCTTAGACGCGCTTGGCGAGCGGCACAAAGGGCAGATCGTCGGGACCGGTGTAATTCGCGCTCGGACGAATGATCTTGTTGTCGATCCGTTGCTCGATGATGTGCGCGCTCCAGCCTGCGGTGCGGGCGATCACGAACAGCGGCGTGAACATCGCCGTCGGCACGCCCATCATGTGATACGAGACCGCGCTGAACCAGTCGAGATTCGGGAACATCTTCTTCGCGTCCGCCATCACCGACTCCAGACGTTCGGCGACGCTGAACAGCTTCATGTTGCCCGCTTCCTTCGAGAGCTTCTTCGCGACGTCCTTGATGACGCTGTTGCGCGGGTCGGAGATCGTGTACACCGGGTGACCGAAACCGATCACCACTTCCTTGTTCTCGACGCGACGGCGGATGTCGGCTTCGGCTTCATCCGGCGTTTGGTAGCGCGACTGGATTTCAAACGCGACTTCGTTGGCGCCGCCGTGCTTCGGGCCACGCAGCGCGCCGATTGCACCGGTGATCGCCGAGTAGATGTCCGATCCCGTGCCGGCGATCACGCGCCCGGTAAAGGTCGAGGCGTTGAATTCATGCTCGGCATACAGGTTCAGCGACACGTGCATGGCGTCGACCCATGCCTTCGACGGCTTCACGCCATGCAGCAGGTGCAGGAAGTGGCCGCCAATCGAGTCGTCATCGGTTTCGACTTCGATGCGCTTGCCGTTGTGCGAGTAGTGGTACCAATACAGCAGCATTGAGCCGAACGAAGCCATCAGCTTGTCGGCGATGTCGCGTGCGCCCGGCACGTTGTGGTCTTCCTTCTCCGGCAACACGGTGCCGAGCACCGACACGCCGGTGCGCATCACATCCATCGGGTGAGCGGCGGCCGGAATGCACTCCAGCGCGGCTTTCACGTTCGCGGGCAAACCGCGCAGCGCCTTGAGCTTGGTCTTGTAGGCGGTCAGTTCGGCCTGCGTCGGCAGCTTTTCATGCACCAGCAGATAGGCGATCTCTTCGAATTCGCACGCACCGGCGATGTCGAGAATGTCGTAGCCGCGGTAATGCAGGTCGTTGCCAGTTTTGCCGACCGTGCAAAGCGCGGTATTGCCAGCCGTCACGCCAGACAGGGCGACGGATTTCTTCGGTTTGAAGGCGCCTGCGGTCGGCGTGCTGTTATCGGCTTCACTCATAATTTCATCTCCAACTGCGGGGTTGCGTTCGTGCGGCAATCAGCGCGCCGAGCTTGTCTTTCAGGGTTTCAATGCGATGACCGGTGAAAACGGAGGCTAGTAACGCAAAGAACGGGCCAGGCTGGACGCGAGCCGCTAAGTGCCTGATTTAACAAAAAATCCTCCCCCGGGCATTCCGCCATCCGATTTCATAAGTGAAATCACGAATTTCAAATTCGAAAGCGACGGGCGCATAATAGGCGGACTTCTCATCCTTCGCACCTCTTTCTCCAGACAACAAGCCCCGCCGTGAGCACACCCCCCTTCGACCCCGCGCAGCGCCCCCGCATCTGGGCCGTCAGCATCAGCCGCCTGCGCGATCTGTTCCTCGACATTGCCGGTGAGTACGTCGAACGCGCCGATCTGCGCATCGTCGCGCATGGTTTCGAAGACGCCGCGCATGAAATCGATGCGGTCGGCGCCGGGCGTCCGGATGTCGTGATTGCCGGCGGCTCCAACGGTGCGTATCTGAAAACACGCGTCAGCGTACCCGTCGTGCTGATCGGCCCGACCGGTTTCGACGTCATGCACGCGCTCGCGCGAGCGCGGCGCGACGGCGCGAAGGTCGCACTCGTCACGCACGGCGACACGCCGGACGAAGTGCGGCGCTTCATTGCCGCGTACGACATCGATGTGACATTTGCGTCGTATCAATCGGCGCAGGATGCGGAGAGTGTCGTTCTCGATCTGCGCGATCGCGGCATCGACGCCGTGGTCGGCCCCGGGCTCATCGCCGATCTCGCGGCGAACGCCGGCATGGGCGCGGTGTTTCTGTACTCACGCGCATCGGTACGCGCCGCGTTCGACACCGCACTCGAAGTCGCGCAGGCCACCCGCCGTGAAACAGTTCGCCGTCAGCGGCTCGACAATCTGCTGCAGCATCTGCGCGACGGCGTGGTGGCGCTCGACGCGCAAGGGCGCGTCGAAGCGATGAATCAGCGGCTTGCCGACGTGCTCGGCATCGACGCGGCGCACGCAGTGGGCCGCGCATTGCTCGACCTCGCGCCCGATCTCGCAGGCAGCTTGCCGGACTCGGACGGCGACGCCTTCTGCACGGTGCGGGGCGCAAGCTATGTCGTGCATCGCGGGCCGCTGGCGAGCAGCAGTTCGGCACCCGGCACCGTGCTGACGTTTCAGGAATCGCGCGCGGTCGAACGGCTCGACCGCACGTTGCGCTCCCGGCAGCGCGTGCAGCAGTTCAGCGCGCGCTACCGGCTCGAGGATATCGTCGGTTCAGCCGATTCAATCGAACGGGTCCGCACGCTCGTGCAGCGCTACGCCAAATCGGACGCCACCGTGCTGATTCTCGGCGAAAGCGGCACCGGCAAGGAGATGGTTGCGCAGAGCATGCATCAGTTGAGCGCGCGGCGCGACTTCGCCTTCGTCGCCATCAATTGCGGCGCGTTTCCTGAGGCGTTGCTCGAAAGCGAGTTGTTCGGTTATGAGGAAGGCGCGTTCACGGGTGCCCGCAAAGGCGGCAAGGCGGGGCTGATCGAAGTGGCACACCGCGGCACGCTATTTCTCGACGAAATCGGCGAGATGCCGTTGTCGTTGCAGAGCCGGCTATTGCGCGTGCTGCAGGAGCGCGAAGTCGTGCGGCTGGGCTCGACGGAACCGACGCGCGTGGACATCCGGGTCGTCGCGGCGACGCATCGTGCGTTGACCGAGGGCATCGAGGCGGGCAGCTTCCGCGCGGACCTGTACTACCGGCTCAACATTCTGAGCATCGCCCTGCCGCCGCTGCGCGAACGGCCCACCGATCTGCTGCCGCTCGCGGTCGAACTGCTGCTGCAGGCAGCGTCGCGCGAGCCGAGACTGGCGGCTCGTCTGCCCGATGCGAATGCGGCCAGGCGCATCCTCGCCAATCTCAGTGAGCCGTTAGCGCGTTACACGTGGCCAGGCAACGTGCGTGAACTACAGAATGTGATCGAACGGATTGCGGTTGAGCTGGCAGATGCGGACACGGACTCAAACGGCGCAGGAGAAACCGTCTTTACGCGTGAGGTACTGCGCACCGTCGCGCCTGAAATTTTCGAGCAACCCCAGGCGCGCACGAAGAAAGCAGCGCTCACGTTGCGCGAACGCAGCCGTCACGTGGAAGCAGACGAAATCCGCGCCGCCCTCGCCGCATGCGATGGCGATCGCGATGCGGTTTGCGAGGCGCTCGGCATCAGCAAGACGACCTTATGGCGGAAGCTGAACACGGCGCAATAGCCTGAACCACGCCACCCTGCTTTACAGCATTATTCGCCGCACTCTTCACCGCATTCTTCGCCGCATTCGCTCCGGCGCGTTCGATGAACATGCTGGGCGTCATCCCGCAGCATCGTTTGAAATGCCGTCCGAAATGGCTCTGATCGAAGAACCCGACTTCGGTCGCGACGACCGACCCCGGCACGCCTTCAAGCAACAAGGTCTGCGCCCGTTGAATCCGCAGCCCACACAGATACCGATACGGTGACGAACCGTACTGCTGACGAAACACCGTCGCGAAGCGCGACACGCTAAGCGCGGACAGCGCGGCGAGTTGCGCGAGCGTCACCGGTTCGTCGAAATGGGCTTCGATAAATGCCCGGGCGGCGTTGAGGCTGATGGACTGTTTCATGGCGTCGCGATAGTCGAGCGGGGCGCGGCCTGCTTAGCGAACCGGGTGACGGAAAACACGTCGAGGGGAATGGCCGAACTGCCCGTGTCGACGAGTTCGGCCAGTGTTTCGCCAACGCCCGGCCCGATCTGGAAACCCGAGCCGCAGAAGCCGAACGCGTAGTAAAGACCGTCGACCTTGCTGCTCGGACCGATCACCGGTTCGCCGTCGGGCAGATAGCTTTCCACACCGCTCCACACGCGAATCACGTGCAGCGGCGCCATCGCGGGCACGAGCCGCCGCAACTGCGCGATCTGCCGCACGGTGTTCTGAGGCAGAACCGATGCGCGACAGGTCACGGCATCCGCCGGCCCACCGGGACCGCCGCCGACAATGATATTGCCGCGCGGAATCTGGCGGAAATAGATGCTCTCGTCCTTGATCGAGGTGAACACACCCATCGACGACTTGAACACATACGGCACGGGCTCAGTCACGGCCATCTGCGGTCCGCTCACGATCAACGGAACGGGTTCGCCGAACTGTTCGGAGAGACGGCTCGCCCAGGCACCCGCGCAGATCACGAGTTGCGCGGCCCAATACACGTCGCCGTCGGCGCTCTCCACGCGAAACCGCTCGCCGTCTTTTTCGACGCGCACGATCTCCGTGTTCTCGATCACATGAGCCCCGAGGCGCGCGGCCGCACGACCAAACGCGGGCGCAGCGAGACGCGGATTGGCGTGGCCATCGAGTGGTGAAATCGACGCCGCCAGTACCTCACGTCCGAGAAACGGAAAGCGTTGGAAGACGGCATCGCCGTGCAGCACGTTGAGGTCGAGACCGTAGGCACGGGCATCGATCGCATATTGATCGAAATTCTCGACGTCCTTCTGGTGGTAGCACACGCGCGTGTGACCCGAGGCCAGAAACTCGATGTCCTCGCCGAGCATTTCCGCAGAGCGTTGCCACGTGCGCAGCGCTCGGTTCGCCATCGCCAGTTGCGGTAGCGCGCGGCCCTGCCGGCGGATGCCGCCGAAGTTCACACCGCTCGCCTGCTGCCCCGTGAGTCCACGTTCGAGCAGGATCACAGAACGGTTACGCTGACGCAGGAAGAAGGCCGTCGTCGTCCCCATGATGCCGCCGCCGATTACGATGACATCGGCTTCGTTAGTGCGTGGGGTGCTCATTCGCCCACCTCCTCGGCAAGCGCCACGGGCAGCGGTTTGACCGGTGCCTGGCCGCGCAGCCGTCCCACCGAGGACAACGGCACCGAGGCCGCCGCCGCGATGATTTCAGCGCCCGCGTGGCCGCAGTAGCGCCCCTGGCAGCGGCCCATGCCGACGCGTGAAAACGCCTTCGCGCGATTGGCTTCCTGTGCGCCGGTCGCCTGCACGACACGGCGCAACTCGCCGGCGGTAATCGCTTCACAACGGCAGACGATCGTTTCATCCGGCAAGGATGCGGCGAACTTCGCCGGCCATGGAAAGGCTTCGCGCAAACCTGCCGCGAAACGCGTGAAACGCGCGAGTTCGGCGCGCAACCGCTCGATGCCTTCGACCTGCATGCCGTGATCGCGCAACGCCGCCAGCGCAGCGAGTCGGCCCGACCGTTCGGCTGCGTCCGCACCGCGCACCCTTGCGCCATCGCCGGCCAGGTAGACGCCTTTGACGCTGCTACGGCCATCTTCGTCGATTTGCGGAAGCCACTGGTGCGTGTTGTCGTCGAACAGAAAGCGGCACCCCGCGAGGTCCGCAAGCTGCGTCTCCGGACGCAGGTGATAACCGAGCGCGACGGCATCGCATGCCAGTTCCAGGCGCTTGCCGTCAGACAATGCAACCACAACGCCGCTTACGCCGTCTTGCTGCGAGCCTTTAATTTCCAGAGGCTGCACACCGCGATGAACCGGCACACGCGCCTTTGCCAGCACACGCGTCAACGCGATTCCCTTTTTGAGCGCGGCCGGGATCGCCAGCAAACGAGGCAGCGCAGCCATGCGCTGTATGAAGGTCGACGTATCGAGCACCACGGCCACCTGCGCGCCCGCCTTCACGTATTGCGCCGCCACGAGATACAGCAGCGGACCACTGCCCATCATCACAATGCGCGAGCCGATTGCGCAGCCCTGCGATTTCAGCGCAACCTGCGCGCCGCCGAGGCTATACGTGCCGGCCTGGTGCCAGCCCTTGACCGGCATCAGCCGGTCCGTCGCGCCGCTGCAGACAATAAGAGAGTCGAACGTCAGCGTCTGGTAGCGTGTGCCGCTCGCCAGATGCACGGTGTTCGGCGAGATATTCCAGACCAGCGTCTCCGGCAGATAACCGATCTTGCCCTTCAGCGCGTCGAAGCTCTGATGCAGCGAAGCGGCGCGCTCTGCCTCGGTGCCATACAGCGTCTCATAGCTGCGCGAAAAACCTTCCGGTTGCCGCCGATAAATCTGGCCGCCGTCACGCCGTCCTTCATCGACAACGGTCGGCCGCAGCCCGGCTTCGACCAGCGCCTGCGCCGCACGCACGCCCGCGGGCCCGGTCCCGATGATGACTACACGCGGGGCCATACACCCTCCCCGGCAACGGCCAGCTTCGTCACGATCGACATGCCAGGCGCGGCAGGCGTACTGCACGCCCGCACGCGTTCGCCTTGCGCTGTCCAGACCCAACAGTCCTGGCACGCGCCCATCAAACAGAAACCCGCGCGGCGGCCGTCGCCGAATTCGGAATCGCGCAACGTGCGCACGCCGGTCAGCAAGGCGACCATTAGCGTGTCGCCTTCAGCGGCCTCACGCACAACGCCGTCCACCGTAATCGGAAAGGTCTTGCGACCCGTCTCCGCGAGCCGCACAAATCGTCCGCTCATACCGGGGTAGCCTCCTCGGTCTGCAAGCGATTCAATTCCGCCGCCGGATGATGGCAAAGAATCTCCGCGCCCGAAGGCAGCTTCTTCAGCGACGGCGGCGTCATGTTGCACATCCCGTCAATGCGCACCGGGCAGCGCGCGCGGAACGAGCACAACTCGGGAATATCCGCGCTCTCGCCCATTGGCGGCAGCGCGGCACAACCGATCTCGCGGCGCGCATCGAGCCAGCCGGGTTTCAAAGCGGGCACCGAATCGACCAGCAAGCCCGTGTACGGGTGATACGGCGGCGCCGCGAGCACGTCGCGCTGCCCGGCTTCCACGCGATGCCCCGCGTACAGCACGATCACTTCGTCGCAGATCGCGCGCACGGTCGAGATGTCGTGGCTGATGAACATGTACGACACACCGAGTTCGCGGCGCAATTCGGCCAACAGATCGAGGATCGCCGCGCCGACCACCGTATCGAGCGCGGAGGTCACCTCGTCGCAGAGGATCAACGCAGGATCGGCGGCGAGCGCACGCGCCAGATTCACGCGCTGCTTCTGGCCGCCGGAGAGTCCGGCAGGCGTACGCGTGGCAATCGAGGCCGGCAGTTGCACCAGATCGAGCAGTTCCAGCATGCGTTTCTGCGCGGCCGAGCCACGCAGATGGTGATAGAACGCGAGCGGGCGGGCCAGGATATCGGCGATCGAATGGCTCGGGTTCAGCGCGGTGTCGGCATTCTGGAACACGATCTGGATCTGCCGGTACTGCTCCGGCGTGCGGCGCGACAGTTGTGCGGGCAACGGTTTGCCGTCGAACATGATTTCACCGCCCGCGCGGTCGACGAGACCGGCCACCACGCGCGCGAGCGTCGTCTTGCCGGAGCCGGATTCGCCGATCACCCCGAGCGTACTGCCGCGCGGGATCGACAGGCTGACGTCGTCGAGCACGCGCACCGCCGGTACGCCGAAGCGGTCGATGCGTCCGTAACCGGCCGAGAGTCCGCGAATTTCGAGCAGCGGCGGGATGTGTTTGCCGAGGTTCTGCGGCGTCTCCAGCGCCACCTCCGGACGGCGTGTAGCGGCGAGCAGTTGACGCGTGTAGGCATCCACAGGCGCATCGAGCACTTGCGCGACCACGCCGTTCTCCTTTACCGCGCCTCCATTCAGTACGACGATGCGGTCCGCCATCTGCGCGACCACCGCCAGATCGTGCGACACGTACACGGCGGTCGTGCCGAGTTCGCGAATCACTTTCTTGAAGGCCGCGAGCACTTCGATTTGCGTGGTGACGTCGAGCGCGGTGGTGGGCTCGTCGAACACGACGACAGCGGGATCGGTGATCAACGCCATCGCGGCCATCAAGCGCTGCAACTGGCCGCCGGACACCTGATGCGGATAACGGTCGCCGATCGTCTCCGGCGCGGGCAGCGCAAGGGCGCGGAACAGGCTGATCGCTTTCGTGCGCGCCGCGTCTTTCGTCATCAAGTGATGCAGCAGGGCCGGCTCGGTGACCTGATCCATGATCGTGCGCGCCGGATTGAAACCCGCCGCCGCACTCTGCGCGACGTAAGCCACCGTCCGCGACCGTAATGCGCGACGGCCTTTGGCATCGAGCGACAGCACATCCTCGTCGCCGACGCGCACCGAACCGCCGCTGATCGAACATCCCGCCCGCGCATATCCGAGCAATGCCAACGCGATGGTTGTCTTGCCCGACCCGGACTCGCCGATCAGCGCCAGCACCTCGCCCTTCTTCACCGAAAAATCGACGCCCTTGACGATCTCGGTCACCGGCCCCGGCGCCGCACCCGCGACGACCCGCAAGCCCTTCACTTCAATCATGTCCCGATCAGCCATCATGCACCCCCATGGCTACGGCCACGACGCCGCAGGTTGTCGATCAGCAGATTCATGCCGATGGTCAGCGTTGCGATCGCGACGGCCGGCATCAGAACGGCAGGCGCACCCTCCGACAAGCCGCCGATGTTCTCTCGCACGAGCGAACCCCAATCGGCATTCGGCGGCTGCACGCCAAGGCCGAGGAAACTCAGCCCGCTCAGCAACAGCACGATGAACACGAAGCGCAAACCGAAATCGGCGAGCATCGGATGAATCATGTTCGGCAGCACTTCGACGCGAGCGATATAGAAGATGCCTTCGCCACGCGCTCTCGCCACCTGTACGTATTCCAGACCCATCAGGTTCACCGCAAGCGAGCGCGAAATGCGGAATGCGCCGGGGATGTAGGCCAACGCCGCGACGGTCGTCAGCATCGTGATCGACGAACCGAACGCCGCGATCACAACCAGCGCGAGCACCTTGCTCGGAATCGAAATCAGCGCGTCGAACAGACGGCTCAGGATTTCATCGACCCAGCGCACGGACACCGCGGCGAGCAAACCGAAGAAGGTGCCGATCAAACTGGCGAGCACCGCGGCAGCCAGCGCGAGGCCCACCGTATAGCGCGCGCCGTAGAGAATCCGGCTCAACATATCGCGCCCGAGATAGTCGGTGCCGAGCGGATACGCCGTGCTATAGCTGCCGAAAATCTCCGTCGATGTCAGCGTGCCGCCGTTATACGGTGCGACCAGCGGCCCGATGAACGCAACGATCAGCCAGAACGCCACCAGCACGAGGCCGATCAGGCCGAGCACGGAGAAGCGGTGCACCAGCCGTTTCAACACGCCCTGTTTCAGCGCGGCAGTTTCGACGACCGGCGGCTCGATGGTGGGTTCATCAAGGCCCAGGTCATACATCTCGGTGCTGGCATGGGGCACATGAGGAACGTGGGGATTGGTAGGTTGGCTCATCATCGACGCAGCCTCGGGTTGGATACGATTTGACACAGGTCGGCGATCAGCACCAACGCGAGATAGGCCGCGCAGAACACCATCACGCAGCCCTGCACGAGCGGCATGTCACGGTTGGTGACGGCGTCGACCATCAGGCTCGCGAGGCCGGGATAGTTGAAGATCGACTCCACGATCACCACACCGCCGAACAGATACGACAGACTCAATGCCACTGCATTGGCAATCGGCCCGATGGTGTTGGGCAACACATGCCGCAGCACCACGCGCGCGGGCGACGCCCCTTTGAGCACCGCCATTTCAACGTACGACGAATTGAGCTGATCGAGCACCGCGGCGCGCGTCATGCGCGCCATCTGCGCGACGATCACACAGCACAGCGTCATCACCGGCATCGCGTAGATGCGCAGCAGCGCGCCGAACGAATGCACCTCCGAGAGATACGACAGCGCGGGCAGCCAGCGCAGCTTGACGGCGAAGATCAGCACCGCGATGGTGGCGATCAGGAACTCCGGCACGGCGACCGTCGACAGTGTGAGCACGTTAAGCGTGCGGTCGAGCAGCGAGCCGCGGAACATCGCCGACGAAATACCGATCAGCAAGGCCACGGGCACCGAGACCAGCGCCGTCAGACCGGCCAGCACCAGCGAATTCGGCAGGCGCGTGGCGATCAACTCGCTAACCGGCAGATTGTTCGACAGCGAGGTGCCGAAGTTGCCGCTAACAATATGAAAGAGCCACTCGAAGTAGCGTTGCAGCGCCGGCTGGTCGAGGCCGAACTGATGCCGCAATGCCGCGACGGCTTCCGGGGTTGCCGCCTGACCGAGCGCCTGCTGGGCGGCATCGCCGGGAAGCAGCCCGGTGATGGCGAACACGACCGCCGAGACCAGCAGCAGCGTGAGCAGCGCGAGGCCAAGGCGCGCGGCGATGAGTCGTTGCGCATGTGCTTTCATCGAAAGTCGCCTCTTGGGTTAAAGCCGCACGCCGCGGGACAGCGGCGTGCGTGTTGCCGGGTCTGACTTTCCAGTTCGTCAGACTGGAAACCCTTCGTTACCGCTCGTCAGCCGCTTAGGCTTCCAGCCAGACGTTTTCCGCGAACATGAAGCCCATCAGGCCGGCCAGCGGAATCGAGCCGAGGCCCTGGAGTTTCGCCGTGTGGGCATCGATCGAGCTCTGGAACAGCGGGATGCCGACGCCGCCGTTTTCATGCACCAGCACCTGCATGTCGCCGTAAATCTTCTTGCGCTTCGCGTCGTCCGGTTCGCCGCGTGCCTGAACCAGCATCTGGTCGAACTTCTGGCTCTTCCAGTTCGCCTCGTTCCACGGTGCGTCCGACTTGAAGAACTGCGTGAAGATCACGTCGGCGCTCGGACGCGCATTGATATTGCCGAAACCCAACGGATGCTTCATCCAGTGGTTCGACCAGTAACCGTCGGCCGGCACGCGCGACACCTGAAGATTCAAACCGGCTTGTGGCGCCACCTGCTGAAGGAACATCGCCATTTCAACCGACCCTTCCGCCGCCGGCGACGCGAAAATCTGGATCGGCGCGCTGCCGACCTTGGCCTTCTGGAAATAGAACTTCGCCTTGTCCGGATCGAAGGCACGCTGCGGCAAACCGGCCAGGTAGTACTTGTTGGTCGGATCGATAGGCTGGTCGTTGCCGATCGTGCCGTAACCCTGGAAGATCGCCCGGCGCATCTGCTCGCGATCCTGCAGATACATCATGCCTCGCCGAAAATCGTCGTTGCCGGTAATGCCGCCTTCGTCGCGAACAATCAGGTCGGTGTACTCGCCCGTCTTCGTCTCCAGCACGGCGAAACCACCGGCGCCCTTGATCTGGGCGGTCGAACGCGGGCTCACCGAGTTGATCAGTTGCACGTCGCCCGAGAGCAGCGCGTTCACGCGCGCGGATTCGTCCCCAATGCCGATCAGTTCGACTTCGTCCAGGTGCGGCAGGCCCGGCTTCCAGTAATTCGCGTTCTTCACGCCAACCGTCCGCACGCCCGGCGAGAACTCCTTGACCTTGAACGGGCCGGTGCCGACCGCTGTTTTGAAGTCCTTGGTGCCGTCCTTGATGATCAGGAAATGCGAGGTGGCGAGAATCACCGGCAGATCGGCGTTCGGACCTTCCAGCGTGATCGTCACTTCGTTCGGGCCCGTCGCCTTCACTTCCTTGATCTGATCGGCCAGCGTCTTCGCTTTCGATGCCGTCGCCGGGTCCTTGTGCCGCATGATCGAGTACACGACGTCGGCAGGCGCAAACGCCTTGCCGTCGTGGAACTGCACGCCCGTGCGCAGCTTGACGACCCACACGGTCGCATCCTTCGTATCCAGCGAGGTGGCGAGCGCCATCTTCGCGCCGAGATGCGAATCGAGTTCGGTCAGGCCGTTGTAGAACATGAAGCCGCGGACATAGTCCGTCCCGAGCGCGCCCTTCGCCGGATCGAGCGTGTCGGCGGCCGATGCGGACTGCGTTGCCACACGGATCTTGCCGCCCTGCTTCGGCTTCGCCTGCGCGAATGCCGCGCCGTTCGCGGTCAGAAGGCCGGCACCCGTCACCGACATCATCCCGGCCGCCGCCATCGCGCGCAGCACGCCGCGTCGCGAAGCGCCTTTTGACGTCAATCGCTCCAACTCGGTGCCGAGTTGAAGAGCGTCATGTTGTGAGGTTTCCTTATTCATCGAACTTCTCCGCGAGGGTGACAGGGATAGCTGCGTGGTTTTGAACGGCAAATACAACAATGAAGAATCAATAGAAGATGTCTTTGATGCGGTAGTACGTCCCCACCAGCGGCAGGAACCAGGGTTTGCCGGTGTGGCCCGGAATCGCGGGCCACTCGGACTCGCGCCACGGATTGCGCTCTTCGTGGCCGTCCATCACGTCGGCCATCACCTGGCCCATGTGCGTCGACATCTGCGTGCCGTGGCCGCTGTAACCCAGCGAGAAGTAAATCCCGTCGTGTTGCCCGGCATGCGGCAGGCGGTCCGCGGTCATGTCTACGAGGCCGCCCCAGCAATAGTCGATGCGGGCGTTGGCCAGCATCGGAAACATCGCGGCGAGACCTTGCTGCAAAATCCTTCCGCTCTTCGCGTCCGACGGCCGCTCGGAGGCTGTGAAGCGCGCGCGGCCACCGAACAGCAAACGTGAATCGGGCGTCACGCGGAAGTAGTTGTGCATCAGGCGCGTGGTGGTGTACGCGCGGCGGTTCGGAAACACTTGCGCCAGCAGGTCCGGCGACAGCGGTTCCGTCACGACGATGAACGAACCCACCGGCGCAAGCCGCCGCCGGTACCAGCCGAACGGACCATGCCGCGACGGGCCCGTGGCGATCAGCACCTGCTTCGCGCGCACTTCGCCGCGTGCGGTGGTGACCTTGAAGCCACTGCCGTCCTTCGCGATCGCGGTGACCGCCGCGTTTTCATAGAGTTTCGCGCCACGACGAACCGCGGCCTCGGCGAGTCCGACCGTGAACTTGCCCATATGCATCTGGCCGCCGTGCCGTTGCAGCAGTCCGCCGTAAAAACTGTCCGACTGGATTTCGCTGCGAATCCGCTCACGTCCGATTAATTCGATATCCGTATCGACTTCACGCAGGATCAACTCCGCGGTCTTCTCCAGGTGCGCCAGGTGATGCGGTTTCGACGCCAGCTTCAGCTTGCCGGTCGCGCTGTAATTGCAGTCGATGTTTTCCTCGCGAATCAGACGCTCGACCGTATCGACCGCATCCGAGAACGCGCGGTAGCAGGCACTGGCCCGTTCCACACCGAGCTGCGCGACCAGCGCGACGAAATCCTGCGCGACGCCGGTATTGACCTGCCCGCCGTTGCGCCCGGACGCGCCGCCGCCAATGCGCCCCGCGTCGAGCACGGTCACCGCGGCGCCGCGCTTGCCCAACGCCTGCGCCGCCGACAGCCCGGTGAAGCCGCCGCCGATCACGACGACATCGGTCTGGCCTTCGACCGGACCTTCACACGCCGAAACGAGCGGCGGTGCGGTGTCGAGCCAATAGGAATCGAGCTTCATCCGGTCTGTCCTTGAGAGGGGCAATGGGGCAAACGATGCTTAAAGGCCGAGTTCCGCGGCCAGATGCGGGATGTCGTTGACTTCGTAGTACTGGTAGTACGGCGTCGACGGTTCGTGGCCGCGCTTGACGAAGGCCTTGTGCTTGATGCCCAGGTCGTGTGCGGTCATCAGGTCGTAACGCAGGCTCGACGACACGTGCAGCACGTCTTCCGGATTGCAGTTCAGCTGGTCGAACATGTATTCGAAGCCTTGCATGCGCGGCTTGTACGACTGCGCCTGCTCTGCCGTGAAGACCGCGTGGAACGGCGCGCCGAGCTTGTCGACGTTGCTCTGGATCTGGTTGTTCGAGGCGTTCGACAGAATCACCAGTTTGTACTTCTTCGCCAGACGCGAGAGGCCTTCCGGCACGTCCGGATGCGGACCCCAGGTCGGCACGGCGAGGTAGATCTTCTCGGCTTCCTTTTCATCGAACGCGACGTTCATGCGCTTGCAAGCACGGCGCAATGCATTGACCACCACGTCGCGATACGGCTTCCATGCGCCGAGCACTTCGTCGCGGCGATAGCCCGCGTAGAACGCAATGAGCTTTTCCAGGTCGTCGCCTTGCAGCACGTGACCGAACATTTCGCGGGTCATGTCGGCCATACGAAACTTCGTGAGCGTGCCGTAGCAGTCGAAGGTGATGTATTTCGGTTCGAATTCGATCATGGTGCAGTCCTATCGTGATGGTGAACCCACATTGAGTTCAGTGGCGAAAACAGCAACGATCTTGCATGGGACCGAAGTAAGTGCTTTGCACTAACTCCGGTCGACAAAAGCTCATTCCTGTAAAAGATTTAATCAGCGCAAAAACATAGATGTTCCTGATTAGGGCGCTCCTGATGACACAAACCATGCGTTTTGAGGCCATTGCACAGCACAGTCTGCGGTGGGCTGGCTGAAAGCCCCGTCCGTATTGGGATTGCGGGAATCAAGCCCGCAGGTCGATCAACACACTCTTGAAACGCAGGTTTGCCTCATACGCCTGGCGGCCAAGGTCCTTGCCGATGCCCGAGCGCTTGTAACCGCCTGTGGGGATCATGAAGTCGGAACTGCGGCCGTAGCGGTTGACCCACACCGTCCCCGCTTCGAGGCCGCGCACCAGGCGCAGCGCGCGGCCAAGGTCGGCGGTATGCACGCCAGCGGCGAGGCCATACTCAGGGTGCTGTGCAAGCGCGAGCGCTTCTTCTTCGGTGTCGAAGGTCTGCAACGTCAGGACAGGGCCGAAGACTTCTTCGCGCACGGCTTCGGAGTGGGCGGTAACGTCCGTGAGCAGCGTCGGTGTATAGAACGCACCGCCCGACGCACCCGACGCCCCGCAGTCAGCCCGCACACCGCCATAGCGCAGCGTAGCGCCCGCATCCAGCGTTCGACCCACGATCCCTTCAATGCGCGCCGCCTGGGGTGCGGAGATGATCGGCGACAAGGTGGTGCCGGCGGCCCATGTCGCGCCGGGTTTCAACTCGGCAAAGACCTTGCCGATGCGCTCGGCCAGAGGCTCCGCCAGGCTTCGCTCGACCAGCAGCCGCGAGCCCGCGATACACACCTGGCCCGCATTACCGGTGATGGCGCCGGCGATCCGGCGTGCCACATCGTCGAGACGCGGGGCGTCGGCGAACACGATTTGCGGACTCTTGCCGCCTAATTCCAGCGTGACCGGCTTGGTGCCGCTATGGGCGCAGGCGGCCATGATCGCGGCTCCCGTGCGCGTGGAGCCGGTGAAGGTGACCTTGCTGATCTTCGGATGGCGCACCAGCTCGTCGCCGGTGACGCGGCCGTCGCCCTGGACCACGTTGAAGATGCCGGCCGGCACGCCCGCCTGCACGGCCAGTTCGGCAAGCCGCAACACCGAGAACGGTGTCATCTCGGACGGCTTCAGCACCACCGCGTTGCCCGCCGCCAGTGCGGGCGCGATCTTCCACGACGCCATCACGAGCGGGAAATTCCATGGCGCGATTGCGCCAATCACGCCGTACGGTTCGGCGATCGTCATGCCAAGATGGTCATGATCGGTCGCCGCCACGTCGCCGCCGAGCTTGTCAGCGAACTCGGCGTAGAAGCGGATGCCTTCGGCGGTGAACGGTACGTCCCAGCCAATTGCCTGAGCAATCGGACGGGTCGAACCGAGCGCTTCCAGCCGGCCCAAAAACGGCGCATCGGCTTCGACCAGCTCGGCGAAGCGGCGCAGGATTTTCGCGCGCTCACGCGGTGCCATACGGCCCCAGCCGCTCGCTCTGAAAGCCTGCCACGCGTTCTCCACCGCGCGGTCGACCATGTCGGCATCGGCGAGGGGCACAGAGGCGTAGATCACGCCGTCCGAGGGGCGCGCCACTTCGATGCGGCGCTCGCCGCTGCGCACGTCGGCGTCCACATACTCGCCGCCGATGAAATGCCCGCTGCGAACCGCAACGTCGTCCGGATTGAAGCTGTCCATGAGAAAAGTTTCCTGTGTGACTGGCTATGAGTCCCGGGCGGTGCGTCTTAACCTTGCCGCCGCCATGACAAAATCGTAGAGCCGCGGGCGTGGCATATGTCGCCGACAAAAATCCCCGCGCAGCAGAACACGCGTGTAGTGAGCGATCAAACTGGGCGTTTTGCATCGATTTGCGATGCGACCCTGTCGAGCGCCCCGGATAAAAAGATCGTCCTAGTCACACCGCGCACCGGATGACACAGTGACGGCGTAAGCCTTCAGCCATTCAGGGAGTACGGCGTGTCCGATTCGATTACCTACAGACGCTTCACCCACGACGACATCGCCGCCGCGCACGCGCTGACGGTCGAACTCAAATGGCCGCACCGCGCGGACGACTGGCGATTCGTGGCGCTTCTGGGCGTGGGTTTCGTCGCGGAAGATGCGAGCGGCGTGATCGGCACGGCGTTGTGCTGGAAATACGGCGCCGACCGGGCCTCGCTCGGGATGGTGATCGTCTCCCCCGAGCAGCAAGGGCGCGGCATCGGCAGGAAGCTGATGGATCTGGTGCTGGAGGAACTCGGCGGCCGGGTCACGTTTTTACACGCCACCACCGCCGGTCAGCCTCTCTATGAAAAGCTCGGCTTTCGCGCGGTGGGCTCGCTCGACCAGCATCAAGGCGCGGCGTTCCAGCCGCCGCTTGTTTCCTTGCCGCCGGGGGAACGCCTGCGCCCGCTCGGGTCGAGCGATACGGCTCGGCTGGTCGAACTGGCGTCGCAGGCAAGCGGTCTGGACCGCGGCGAAGTTTTGCCCGCACTATTGAGCGCCGCCGATGGCATCGCGCTCGATCGCGATGGCGAACTGATCGGCTTCGCGTTGTTTCGCCGCTTCGGACGGGGCTTCGCGATTGGACCCGTGGTCGCCCCCGCGTCGGACGATTCGAGCCGCGCCAAGGCGTTGATCAACCACTGGCTGGCGCTCAACGAAGGCGTGTTCGTGCGTATCGACACGCCGGGCGAGAGCGGACTGACCGAATGGCTGACGCAGTTGGGGCTGCCGCGGGTGGATACCGTCGTCAAAATGGTTCGGCACGCCACGCCGGCTGATCTTGCGGGTACGGGCAACGCAGCGGGCAAGGACGCGCCCTATCTGCAGTACGGCATCATCAACCAGGCGATCTGCTGATCCATCATGGCCTTTCTTTATAAAGCCGACCCGGCGCGCGGCGCGCAATGGGCGAAACTCTTCGCGCAGAAAGCACCCGACCTGCCGTTCCACATCTGGCCCGATCTCGGCGACCCGGCCGCGATCCGCTACCTCGCCGCCTGGCAACCGCCTGAAGATCCCACCCGCACCTTCCCCAATCTCGAAGTCGTGTTCTCCGTCGGTGCGGGCATCGATCAGTTCGATCTGTCGGGCGTGCCGGCCCATGTGCCGGTGGTACGGATGATCGAACCGGGCATTATTGAAGGCATGGTCGAGTACGTCACGCAAGCCGTGCTGACAATCCATCGCGACCTGTTCGACTATGGACTTCAGCAACACCAGCAGGTCTGGCGTGAACTGCCGCTCAAGCCGGCCAGCGAACGGCGCATTGGCGTGTTGGGGCTCGGCGTGCTCGGCACCGCGGTGCTGGAGAAGCTGCGGTTATTCGGCTTCGCCTGCGCGGGCTGGAGCCGTTCGCCGCGTGAGATCCAGGGTGTCGATTGCTATGCAGGCGAAAGCGCCCTGGATCAGTTTCTCGCTCGCACCGACATCCTGATCTGCCTGTTGCCACTCACGCCCGCCACACGCGGCCTGCTCAATGCTGAGTTATTCGCCAAGCTGCCGCGCGGCGCGTCGCTGATTCAAACGGGGCGCGGCCCGCATCTGAATCAGCAAGATCTGCTCGCAGCGCTGGATAGCGACCAGTTGCACAACGCTATTCTCGACGTCACCGATCCCGAGCCGCTGCCCGCCGGTCATCCGTTGTGGACGCATCCACGTGTGCGCATCACGCCCCATATCGCCAGTGCGACGCGCCCCGAGAGCGCCGTCGACGTGGTGCTCGAGAATCTGCGCCGCCATCGCGAAGGCCTGCCGATGCTCGGTCAGATTGACCGGACCCAGGGATATTGAGCACGGAGCGGACTGGAACGCCCGCCCGACACGGCTTTTCAGCGTCCGCAGCAGAAAATGCTAAGGCCACGCATCAAAACGCGTCGGGCGCGCTTTTCAGGCAATTGTTTAGGTGAGCAGGTGATCGTCGTGGGTCAGTAGTATGGAACGGTCAACAGCCCTTTCCCGCGACGAGAACCCATCATGCCGATTCATTCGCTCATCGAAGCCGACCGCAAGCATCTGATTCACCCGGTCATCAATTACCGCGCGCACGAAGCCCGCGGCGTCACCATCCTCGAGTCGGCCAGCGGCGCGTTCCTGCGCGACGCGGCCGGCAACGAACTGCTCGACGCCTTCTCTGGCCTCTGGTGCGTGAATGTGGGCTACGGCCAGCAAAGCATCGTCGATGTCGCCACCGAGCAGATGAAGAAACTGCCCTACGCAACCGGCTATTTTCATTTCGGCTCGGCCCCGGCGATCGAATTGGCGCAAAAGCTGGTCGAGGTATCGCCCGCGTCGCTGCAACACGTGTATTTCACGCTCGGCGGTTCCGATGCAGTCGATTCGGCCATTCGTTTCATCACGCACTACTTCAACGCAACCGGGCGGCCGTCGAAGAAACACATCATCGCACTGCAACGCGGCTACCACGGCTCGTCGACCATGGGCGCGGGGCTCACCGCCTTGCCCGCGTTCCACCGCAATTTCGATCTGCCGCTGCCGAACCAGCATCATCTGCCATCGCCGTATGCATACCGCAACGATTTCGCCGATGACGCCGCATTGATCGCCGCCTCGGTGGCCGCGCTCGAAGCAAAGGTGGCCGAACTCGGCGCGGACAACGTCGCAGCCTTTTTCTGCGAACCGATCCAGGGCTCGGGCGGCGTGATCGTGCCGCCGGTCGGCTGGTTGAAAGCGATGCGCGAAAGCTGCCGCAAGCTCGGTATTCTGTTCGTCGCCGACGAAGTCATCACCGGTTTTGGGCGCACGGGTCCGTTGTTCGCCTGCCAGGGCGAAAACGTCGAACCGGATCTGATGACGGTGGCAAAGGGTTTGACCGCCGGCTATGCGCCGATGGGCGCCGTGCTGATGTCTGACGAAATCTATCAAGGCATTGCCGATGGCGACACCGAAGCGGTCGTCGGCCACGGCCATACGTATTCGGCGCACCCGGTCAGCGCGGCGATCGGTCTCGAAGTGCTGCGCCTCTATCACGAAGGCGGCCTGCTCGCGAACGGCGTCGCACGCGGCCCGCGTTTCGCCCGCGGCCTCGACGCGCTGCTCGCGCATCCGCTCGTGGGCGACTCGCGCCATCGTGGCCTGCTCGGCGCGCTCGAACTGGTATCGGACAAAGACAGCAAGGCAGGCTTCGATCCCGCGCTGAAACTGTCCGAACGGATCGCCGCGGCCGCGTATGAAAACCGTCTGATCTTCCGCGCGTTCGGCGATAACATTCTCGGCTTTGCGCCCGCGCTTTCGTACACGGAGGCCGAGTTCGATCTGATGTTCGAGCGCCTTGAAAAAACCCTCGACGACGTTCTCGGAGAAGCCGATGTCCGGGCCGCCCTGAAGGTCAAAATTCATGCCACCGCGTGCTAGAGTAGAGGACCGTTCGAGACCCTTTCACCGATCGCCGGAGCGATAACGTTACGATGAGCAGCGACAGCAAGCTAGACCGGATTGACCTGCGCATACTTTCACAGTTGCAGAAGAAAGGCCGCATAACCAACGTCGAGCTTGCCGACGCGGTCGGCCTTTCGCCCAGTCCTTGCCTTATCCGCGTCAAGCGTCTGGAGAAGGCCGGCTACATCATCGGCTACGGCGCGCAGATCCAGCTCGAAAAGCTCGGCGACGTGCAGATCGTCTTCACGGAAGTCACACTCGCCGATCATCGGCGGGAAGACTTCATCAAGTTCGTGAATGCGATCAAAGATGTCGACGAGATCGTCGAGTGCCATCTGGCGAGCGGCGGCTATGACTATCTGCTGAAGTTCGTCACGCGCAGCGTGAGCCACTATCAAAGCATCGTCGAGGGCCTGCTGGAGCGCGATATCGGCATCGAGAAATACTTCAGCTACGTGATCATCAAGTCGCCGTTCGTGAAGAGCCACTATCCGCTTGAGACGCTGTTCTCGCAGAATCACAACTAGTCCAACAGCCCGGCACGGGCACCCCGCCAATGTCCGTTATGGATAATCGCTGAAGCGGGATACCGGTTCGCTTTCCGTGGTCGCCGGTGTATAGCCCGGCACATTCGCGCGAAACTGATTGAGCAGGCCGTTATCGACCTGCGAAAAACCTTTGAGCTGGAGTTGCATGAGCACGCGCGTGCCGGTGCTGGGCGACGTGGTCGAGGTGGCGTTGGTGTATTTCTCGAACGCCACGCCAAGCGACCAGCAATCCGCATCGTACTGAAGTCCCAGCAAGCCGGCGATCAGCCGATGCGTGCTCATGTCGTAATTGACCCGCGCGACACTGACAACGTTGTGCGATAGCGGCCATTGCTCGGACACGATGAACTGATTGACCGGTTGATAGTCGAGCGTGCTGTTGGCGCGCGTGTAGCGGTACGCGACATTCAGCACCTCCCGTGAGGCTGGCGACCAGCCAAAACCGATTTCCGCATTCGTCAGATAGTGGTTGGCCTGACTGTACTCCACGGCCTGTTCCGCTGAAAAACCCGGACCCAGCTTATACGACGCGCCGCCAATTACACTCGTGCGCGCAACGGTGCCGATTGCATCGCCGGGGTTGAGGGTCACCTGTGGCGTGCGAAAGTCGTACTGCTCCGCAAGGACGAAACGGGCCCGTTCGTCACCGCTCGAGGGATCGATGAAGCGCGTCGTCAGGGCCGCCGTGAGGCGGCTGGCATCGGACACCCGGTCATTGCCGACGAAGCTGTTAGGCATGAACAGTTCCGTTAGCCCGAAATCGGCCGTCGCCGTATCGAACAAAGGCGCGAACGACTGGTTGCGGTAAGGCGTGTACACATAGAACAACCGCGGTTCGAGCGTCTGGATATACGATTGCCCGAAGAGCCGAACGCTGCGTTCGAAGCGCATGCCCGAATCGAGGCTGAAGGTCGGCACGTTGACGTCGAACGTCTTCGGCTGCCCGGCAGGCGCATCCGATCCGATCGTCGTAAGGTCGTACGCGGCGAAATGCCAGGCGAGCTTCGGCGTGATGAACCAGCCGGGTCGCTCGATCGGATAGCTGACGTAAGGGTTGAAAACGAAGCGGCTGCCTTGCGTCGCATCGGCCGACGAGATCGTGAAGCGTGTCGCATCCGCTTCGGCGCCAAAGTCGAAGCCTCCCACGTTGTAGCGCGCGTAATGAACATTGACCTGCGGTTCGCGGTTATAGGTCGAGTCGCTCGTAAAAGCTTGCCAACGTTGCTCGCGAGCCAGCACGCTCCACGGTCCGTTTGTGTAAGTCAGACCCGCTTCCTGCTGATACAGCGTGGTGGAACCCGTCGGAAACGCGACACCCGATGCAAGGTCGGTCACCACCGTCGAGTCCGACACCCGGTTGTAGTTGACGTAGGCGCCAAAGCCCGAGCCGATGTTCCAGGTCTGATTCAGCGCAATCGAATAACGGTCGGTTTTGGTGATCTCATCGTGTGGCAGCCACGCGACCGAGATAGACCCTGAATCGTTCGGCTGCAGGTAGCGGTAGTCTGCCGTCAACATCTCGCCTCGTTTCGACATGATGCGAGGCGTCAGGGTGAGATCGTAGTTCGGCGCGAGGTTGAAGTAATACGGTAACGCGACGTCGACACCGTTGGTCGAACTGATCGAGAACGTAGGCGGCAGGAACCCGCTGCGCCGCGCGCCGGACAACGGAAACGATAGCCACGGACTCGCCAGCAGCGGCACGCCCTGGAAAAACAGCACGCCGTTGTGTGCGATCCCTTCGTCGTTGCCGGTATCCATGTCGAACTCGGAGGCCTTCAGATACCACGCGGGGTCCGACTCGCATTGGCAGGTGCTATACGTACCGTGATGAACGACCGTGCGCTCGTTATCGATCAGATCCGCCCGTTGAGCGCTACCCCACCCGCCCGTCAGATGAAACCGGTACTTGGGCACGCTGATAGTGCCTTCATTCGCTTCGACGTAAAAATGCGCGTCCGGGCCATTGAACACATTACCGTCGTCGACCAGTTGCACCTGCCCATAAGCATCTGCCTTATCGGTATCGACGTCGTAATGCAGCGCGTCGCCTTTAATGATCGACGCGTAACGCCGCAGTTGCGCGTGGCCCTTCAGAGAAACGTCCGTGCCAGTCGTGGCGGTTACCGAATCAGCGATCACCGAAGTAACGGGCTTGTCGCCCGCTCGTAAGGGATGTTCCGTCAGTTGCGGATCAAGCCGCAAGCTCCAGACGCCGTCGAGCGGTTCCGGGACCGCAGACGCGCCGACCAGTTGCGCATATCCGGCAAGCGGCACGCATCCGGCCGTACTCAGCATGAACGAAACGAGAGGCCTTAAGCGTAGGCATCGAAATACACCGCGTAGTATCAAAACAGATAAGGATCGGAAAGGATGACAGACGCGTCAAGGCGAACAGAAGCCCGGGCTGGCGTCAGGATGAACAGCCGCGAATGCGCGCGGCGCTATTGAAGCGTGACCTCGTTGGAGCGCGAATCCGCCACGCCTGCCGCGCCCGCTGCGCCACCCAATGCCTGCAGCAGATACGGAATCTGCTCTGCCGGCAAAGAAAACGACAGCCCCGCGCTACTGGATAAACGGAACCGGATCACGACCATTCCCATGCCGTTCAGTCTGCCGACTTCCCAGCCCTGGCAGTGCAGCGCGAAGCCCATCTCCTGATTGTTATGAATCACGCGGTCGGCGTGCTCGATTGCATTCGGAAGCGCCACCAGCAGGTCATTGAGCACCGAACGGTGAAGCGCTGCCGTGGGTTGATTGCCGTGTATCAGCAGATATTGACCGTCCGCCGTCAACTGCATATCCGTGATCGAATTCAGCAGGAAGGTTGATGGATCAGACACGGCGCACCCCCTCCTGCGTGCTCGCAGAGCGGTCCACCGCCCTGCCCTGTGTTGCGCCCACCGTGCCGCCGGGCACGTCGCGCAGCGTGCGCATCGACGCCATCGCCAGACGTATTGAAAAGATCGGCGATGAGCTAACGCGTAAGACAGCCGAAAGAACCGCCGGTGAAAGAAACTCGATCATGATCAGTTCTCCAAATGGTGCTACGAACGTAGCGGAAGTCGACCATTTGACGATATCAGCGCAAGCACGGCGCCAGGTTACGCGCGCACTACGCTTCCTTCGGATCTGTAACGCATTATTTCGACGCTCGACCTGTCATTCGCGCCAGTCCAAGCAGCTGGCGCGCTGCGCCCATTAGTGTCCCTAATGAGCGGAAAGTTTTCAGTAACGGCGAGCAGGGAAGCACGCTCCTATACTTCGCGCTTTCCAGAGCCATGGAACGTCGTTTCGAATGCATCGCTCGCTGTCGAGCGTTCTTGTTTGCGCTTCACGCGCTGCATCAGGACAGAACCCCAAGATGAATCTTCAAGCTTTAACGAGCCGTATCGCGGGCGCGCTCTCGCTCGCCGGCATCACGCTGACAGCCGGGTCGGCCAACGCGACGCAGCCGTTCGTCGTGCAAGATATCCGGATCGAGGGACTCAAACGCATTGAACCCGGCACCCTGTTTGCCTATCTTCCTATCAAGCAAGGCGGCGTGTTTAACGACGACAAGGCTTCGGAAGCCATTCGCGCGCTCTACGCCACGGGCTTCTTCACTGACTTCAAGATCTCGAGTGAAGGCAACGTCGTCATCGTTCAGGTTCAGGAACGTCCGGCGGTGGGCACGATCGACTTCGCCGGCATTCATGAGTTCGACAAGGACAACCTGACCAAGGCACTGAATTCGGTCGGGCTGTCGCAAGGCCGCTACTACGACAAGGCGCTGGTCGACAAAGCCGAGCAGGAGTTAAAGCGCCAGTACCTGACGCGCGGATACTACGCCGCCGAAGTCACCACCACGATCACGCCGATCGACCGCAACCGGGTAGCGGTGCTGTTCTCGGTCACGGAAGGCCCGAGTGCGAAGATCCGCCAGATCAACTTCATCGGCAACCGCGTATTCAGCACGGACACGTTACGCGACGAAATGGAGATGTCCACGCCGAACTGGTTCTCGTGGTACACGAAGAACGACCTGTATGCGAAAGACAAGCTGACCGGGGACCTGGAGCACATTCGCTCGTACTACCTGAACCGGGGCTATCTGGAGTTCAACATCGAGTCGACCCAGGTATCGCTTACGCCGGACAAGAAGGAGATGTACCTGACGGTCACGCTGCATGAAGGCGAGCCGTACACGATCTCGTCGATCAAGCTCGCAGGCAACCTGCTCGATCGCGAGCCTGAGCTGGCACAGCTGATCAAAATCAAACCGGGCGAGCGTTTCTCCGCTGAAAAGCTACAAGCGACCACCAAGGCGATCGTCGACAAGCTCGGCGAGTACGGCTATGCGTTCGCCACCGTCAACGCGCAGCCGAAGATCGATCAGGAACATCACACGGTGGACCTGACGCTGCAAGTGGACCCGAGCCGCCGCGTGTACGTGCGTCACATCAACGTGGTCGGCAACACGCGCACGCGTGATGAAGTGGTGCGCCGCGAAATGCGGCAGCTTGAAAGCTCGTGGTTCGATTCGAACCGCCTCGCGCTGTCGAAAGATCGGGTCAACCGTCTCGGCTACTTTACCGATGTCGACGTCACCACGGTGCCGGTAGAAGGTTCGCCCGATCAGGTGGACGTCGACGTCAAGGTGACCGAAAAACCGACCGGCGCGATTACGTTGGGCGCGGGCTACTCGTCGACGGATAAGGTCGTGCTCTCCGCGGGCGTGTCACAGGACAACGTGTTCGGCTCGGGCACCAGCCTCGCCTTGAACGTGAACACCGCGAAGACCTACCGCACGCTGACGGTGACGCAAACCGATCCGTACTTCACGGTAGACGGTATCAAACGGATCACCGACGTCTACTACCGCACCACCTACCCCCTCTATAACTACACCGATACGAGTTTCAGGATCCTCACTATCGGTGCCGACCTGAAATTCGGCATTCCGTTCTCCGAAGCCGACACCGTTTATTTCGGTGTCGGTCTCGAACAGAACCGGCTAACGACTGATTCCTTGACACCTCAGAGCTACCTGGACTATGTGGCGGAGTTCGGCCACGTGGTGAACAACGTGCCGCTCACCACAGGCTGGGCCCGGGACGATCGCGACAGTGCGTTGGTGCCTAGCCGGGGCTATTTCCTGCAAGGCAATGGCGAAGTGGGCACACCGCTGGGCGGCACCGAGTACTACAAGGCGGACGTTCAGGCGCAGTATTACTATTCATTCGCGCGCGGTTTCATTCTCGGCCTGAATCTTCAAGGCGGCTATGGCAACGGCTTTGCCGAAAAGGCGTATCCGATCTTCAAGAACTATTACGCGGGCGGTATCGGCTCGGTACGCGGCTACGAAGCCGGTTCGCTCGGTCCGACCGACAAGACGACCGGCGACCCGATCGGCGGCTCGCGCATGGTCGTGGCCAATGTCGAGATGACGTTCCCGCTGCCGGGCACTGGGTGGGACCGCACGCTGCGTGTGTTTACCTTCATGGATGCAGGCAACGTCTGGGGCGACGAAGGAAACAGCACGGGCGCCAACGGATTGCGCTACAGCTACGGCGCGGGTCTCGAATGGATTTCGCCGATCGGCCCGCTCAAGCTATCGGTTGGCTTCCCGTTGGTGAGACACGCTACCGACAAGTACCAGGTATTCCAGTTTCAGATCGGCACGTCGTTCTGATCAGGACCAACGCCCGCGGTCGTTGCATGAGGACCGCGGGCATCGCAGGCATCATTGCATAGAGTTTTCAGTCGCGCCCAGACACCCCACCTCACCGGCCTGAATGGGTTAGCCGCCCGTTCAAAGCTCAGCGTCTTGGCCTCCCGGTCCGACTTCACAAAGTCTCCTCAATTTCGCCATTGTTGCTCCGACTTTAGTGCCTATCATTCGCTCATCGTCAAAGCGACCGTATACGGTCCGCTGTTGAGCTCGATAGGTCGGCCCATAGCAGCAGATGGTTGAAATGGCTGAACGTGAACATCGCACGGACTGCAACCGTCGATTCCGGTTGGGAGGTAACGCAGATTGATGACTATCAACCTTCTTGTGGTCGAGCCGGATCAATCAATCCGGGATCAGTTGCGCTTTCACCTGCATAAGAACCAGATCGCGCTCTCAGTCCTGTATAGCGCGGCTCAGCTTGTCAGCCGGGTGGAACTGGAGTGTCCGTCCGCGATTCTATTGCGCGCCGAGTCGCCGATGGTCGAAGCGCGAGAGGCGCTCCGGCAACTGCGGTTAGCGGGCTACGACATGCCCATCTTCGTACACAGCACCTCCGACGAGATCGTCGACAAAATCGTCGCTTTCGAATTGGGTGCGGACGACTATATCGTCGACCCAGTCGACCCGTACGAATTGACCGCCAGGATCAAGCGCGCCGTGCAACGCGGCAACCGGACGCTTTGCGACGCGCCCGAAATTCGTGAGAAGGTGTCGTTCGGCAGTTACCAGATCGACTTTGCTACGCGACGTCTGCTCAAAAACGGCTGCGAAATCTCGCTGCGATCCGGCGAGTTTGCCTTACTCAAGCTGTTCGCCAGCAACCCGATGCGGATATTGACGCGTTCTATGGTCAACAGCCAGCTAGGGAGGGCGGAGAGCCAGAAGGCCAGTCTCGATGTTGCGGTTTACCGCTTGCGCGGCGTGATAGAGACAGATCCATCCGCCCCTAGGTTTATTCAGACGCTGCGCGGACGAGGCTATATGTTCGTCCCATCGCCAGAGTCGCCACCCTCACATGGGTCGCGCGAAGGTGCGAATTTTGTCGGGCACAGGGTGTTTGGCGAACGAGGCACCGGATTCGCATGACGCCCGGACCGATATGAAGAACCGCGATACAGCGCTATTTCCGACCTTCCGCCACCGCTAGTTGCATGATCGGCAACGTCATCGCGGCGTCGATCACGTCGATATAGTCGACATAATCCGTGTACAGGCCGCTCGTTACTGCCAGCAGACCACCGAATCCGTAGTGGAAATCCGCCGCAACAATGGGCCTGAACCCCGAGGCATAGTGGGCCCGTGACACGCACCCACTCAGGTCATCCGCGACGCCCGAGGGACCGCTGCCATGGCCGGCTGCGAAAGCATTGATGCTCTCCAGGCGCAAACCATGGCGGATCGCAGGACAACAGATCGATGCCACGACCAGAACGAGTATGAGGATGCGCATAGGGAGATGCTCAAAGTTGATCTTGCAATTCAGACAGCCATAGGATACCGAAGTTTTTTTGGCTGAATTACCACCTCTTTCTGCTGGACCGGCACATTCTCGGCGACGAGGTTCGGCAGCGCTCAGGCGCGCCGCAGACGCACGCGGCCCGCAGGCGCAGCGGGGTCGTCCGTCAGGGTGTGACGCTGGCCGTCGCGATGCATACGCACACGCTCCCTGATCTCGGCCACGGTCGCGGCGCCTCGCACGGCAATGCAAGAGTACTCACCATGGCGGTTGATCCACTCGACGATCCGGTAGCACTCGCCCCACAGTTGCATGAACGGCGCAGAAACGCGGCAGCCGCGTATCTTGACGACGTCCGCAACCGGTGCTGCGCGAACGCCGCTTTCAGCCTTGCCGCGCGCTGTGGCAGCGGTGACTGTCTTTCGGCCGGGCCGGAAACCGCGCGACTCGGCACGGCTCACAGGTGAGGAGACTTGCATGAAATTGCTCCACTGACGGAACTAACGACCGAATATGGCCTCTTTGTCAGGCCACCGTAAAAATGCCAAACCATCATATCCAGACAACGCGCAGACACAACGAAGAAAGGATGGAGAAGTTGTGGAGATTCGGTGGCAACTGTGGATTGACGTCGCATTCATCTAGAATTCAGCCATGCAAAGTGAAACCATCCGCGTTCGTCCAGGCCGTCCTTTCGGAACCCTTCTCTCTCGCGCGCGGCCGCAGCAGCGAATGAAGATGCGCTTTGGCATCACCTGGAAAATGTTCCTCGCGGTACTCATCGCTTGCCTGGCGATTTCCTTAACAATGGGTTACGCCTTGCGCGTGAGCTTTGAAAACGGTTTCCTGCACTACGTTCGCGAGCGCAACGCGGGGCGCATCAAAGCCGTCATGGCGAAGGTCACGAGCGAATACGCCGCTCACGGCAACTGGAATTTCCTGCGGCAACATCCTGATGCATGGCTCGCGCTGCTGGACGGCGCCGCCCACGACGCCCTGCGCGAAGAACTCGCCACAGCGCAGTTGGGCAAGCTGCCGGGCTGGCGAACCTTTCCCGGAAGCGGCAGTGTTCAGCAACTGCTCGGGCCGCTCTCGGGCCCGTCTGAAGGACCGCACTGGGGCATGCGCCTTCCGCCGGCGCCGCCGCGCAATCCCGACATCACGATGGAGCGTGACCGTGTGTCCGCAAGCGGTGTCGTGGGCGGCGAAGGGAGTTATGACCGGGCGCCCATACCGCCTTCGCAAGACAGCGTGATCCGCGACACGCCGCCCGAGGGCCCGCCCGTCACGCTCTACGACGCCAGCCACGAACTCGTGGCGAGCACCGGCCGGCCGCCGCCACCCGGCAGCACGATGAGACCGGTGGTCTACAGCGGCAAGGTCGTGGGCTGGCTCTCCGTGAACGGGCCCGACACGCTTTCGGACGCTGCCGACATCGCCTTCCAGGCCCAGCAGAAGCGCTCGACGTGGGAGATCGCGGGCGTGGCGGTCGTGCTTGCGGCGCTCGTCGCGCTGATACTTGCGCGCATCGTTCTCGCCCCGGTCAAGCGTTTGATGAACGCGACCCACCGCCTGGCTGGCGGCGACTACACGACACGGGTGCCGGCCGGTAGACGCGACGAGCTTGGCCGCCTCGCGGGTGACTTCAACGTGCTGGCCGATTCGCTACAAAAGGCCGAGCGCTCCCGGCGCGATTTCATTGCGGATATTTCACACGAGCTGCGCACGCCACTCGCCGTGCTGCGCGGCGAGCTGGAAGCCATTGAAGACGGTGTGCATGTGTTCAGCCGCGATTCGCTCACTTCACTGCAAACCGAAGTGAACATGCTCAACAAGCTCATCGAGGACTTATACGAGCTTTCTCTGAGCGATGTCGGCGCACTCAGCTACCGCAAGACGCCGACCCATGTCGGGCAATTGGCGCGGGCTTCGATCGAGGCCATGCGGGAGTCGTTCAAGGCGAAACGGATTGAGCTCGACCTGACCTGCATGCCGGCAATCGCCAACACGACTTTCGCCGTCGACCCCGCGCGTTTCGTCCAGTTGCTGAAAAACCTGCTGCAAAATTCTTTGCGCTATACCGATCCGGACGGCCACGTGCGCGTGTCGCTTTCGCAGAGCGCCAACGGTTGGCAACTTGACGTGCAGGATTCGCTGCCCGGTGTGCCCGAGGCCGCGCTCGGCCATCTGTTCGACCGTTTCTATCGCGTGGACGAATCACGCCGCCGTCAGAACGGTGGCGCGGGGCTCGGCCTCTCGCTGTGCCACGCCATTGTGACGGCGCATGGCGGCACGATCGACGCCCAGGCCTCGCCACTCGGCGGCGTCTGGATTACGGCCCGCTTTCCGCCGGAAGGAGACTGACCTCATGACCGAAGGGCGCCCTTCGCACATCCTGATCGTCGAGGATGAACCCAAGCTCGCCGCCGTGCTCGAAGCATATTTGCACCTCGAGGGCTTCGCCACCACGATCCTCGACGACGGCCATCAGGTGATGCCATTCATTCGCGCAACGCCGCCGGCGCTGATGCTGCTCGACCTCATGTTGCCCGGGCGCAGCGGTATGGATATCTGCCGGGAGCTACGGCAATCGTCGGCGTTGCCCGTCATTATCCTGACCGCGCGCATCGATGAAATCGACCGTCTGCTGGGTCTCGAGATCGGTGCCGACGACTACGTCTGCAAACCGTTCAGCCCGCGTGAAGTGGTTGCGCGCGTCAAGGCGATTCTGCGCCGTGCAACGCCTGCCGCAGCCACGTCGGCTGCGGACGGTTTGCCACAGGCGCCACGCGGTCTCGAAGTCGACGAGCAGTTTCATCATGCCTTACTCGACGGCAAGGAACTCAAACTCACGCCGCTTGAATTACGGCTCCTCGTGCTGCTGATGAAATCGCCGGGACGCATTTTTCCGCGCGACTACCTGCTGAATCATCTCTACGCGGATCACCGGGTGGTCACCGACCGAACCATCGACAGCCATATCAAGAACCTGCGCCGCAAGCTGCAGGGCGCACGGCCGGACAGCGAGCCTATCGGGTCCGTGTACGGCGTGGGTTACCGGCTGGAAATCTGATCGCTATGATCCGGTGCCTCATTGCTGTCCTCATCGGGCGCTAACCCGGTTCGAATTCAGCTCGCCTGGCCCACACCCATTGTGTCAGGCGGCGGGCTCCATTGCGCGAATTCCTCGCTCAGAAAGTCGACGCACACCCGTACCTTCGCCGACTGCGCGAGCCGCGCCGGGTACACGGCCCACAGGTTCGCCGGTTGCGTGACATCCGGTAGAACCTGCTGCAACTGGCCGCTGTCGAGCAGCGGCCGCACGTCCCACATCGAGCGCAACACGATTCCACGTCCCGCCAACGCCCATTGCACCGCCACCTCACCGTGATTGGTCGATAACGGTCCCGTCACCTTGATTGATACCGCTTCGCCGCGCACGGTCAAACGCCACAGACCGAATGGATGGTCGCGCTCCTTGATCGCGAGACACGCGTGCGACGACAGGTCGGCGACTTGCCGCGGCGTGCCGTGCCGGGCGAGATAGCCGGGCGACGCGCACAGCACGCGATGATTCGACGCGAGCCGTTTGGCAATCAGATGCGGTGCGATCTCGTCGCCGATCCGGATATCGAGGTCGAAGCCTTCGCCGCCTACGTCGACGAGACGGTCGAACAGATCGAGCCGCACGCTCAGTTGCGGATACCGCTCCGAAAACCGGGCCAACGCGGGCGCCACGAAACGGCGGCCAAAGCCGAAGCTGCTGGAGATGCGCAACTTGCCGCCGGGAATGCGGCGCGTGGTGGAGACGTCTTCCACGAGTTGGTCGACGTCGTCGAGAATTTTTTCGGCCCAGGTGTAGACCCGTTCCCCGGCCTCAGTAATCGCGACGCGCCGTGTGGAACGGTGCAATAAACGCGTACCGAGCGTAGTCTCGAGCACATTGATGCGTTTGCTGACGTACGCCGCGGACACTGAGAGCGCCTCCGCCGCCGCGCTGAAGCTCGATTTGCGCGCCACTTCACAAAACACGCGCAAATCGCCGAGATCGGGTGACGGGACGGTATTCATAGGTCGCTTAATCGCACATGAGTTTGTACACGAATCGTGCACAGTGGCTTAACTAAAGCGACCATTTTAGGCTCAAACAGCAGGAATAAAATAACCGCTATCGAAACATCAAACGTCCTAATGGAGGAGCACCAACATGGCAAAGACCTATCGGATTGCGGTCATACCCGGCGACGGCATCGGTGTCGAAGTGATGCCGGAAGCCATTCGCGTGCTGGACACGGTAAAAAAGCGCTTCGGCATCGAACTGGAGTATCAGCACATTGAATGGGCAAGCTGCGATTACTACGCCAAGCACGGCAAGATGATGCCGGACGACTGGAAGGCCCAACTGCAATCCGCCGACGCGATTCTGTTCGGCGCGGTCGGCTGGCCCGACACGGTGCCCGACCATATCTCGCTGTGGGGCTCGCTTTTGAAGTTTCGGCGCGAATTCGATCAGTACATCAACCTGCGCCCTGCCCGACTCTTCGCCGGCGTGCCTTCGCCGCTCGCGGGACGCAAGGCTGGCGACATCGATTTCTGGATCGTGCGCGAGAACACCGAGGGCGAATATTCGTCGGTGGGTGGCGTGATGTTCGAAGGCACCGAGCGTGAGTTCGTGCTGCAGGAATCCGTGTTCACGCGGCACGGCAGCGAACGCGTGCTGAAGTTCGCGTTCGATCTGGCGCAACGGCGCGAACGCAAGAAGATCACGGTGGCCACGAAGAGCAACGGTATCGCGATCAGCATGCCGTGGTGGGACAAATGCGCGGCCGGCATCGCGGCGCAGTATCCGGATGTGACCTGGGACAAGCAGCACATCGACATTCTCTGCGCGCGCTTCGTGCTGAACCCGGACCGCTTCGACGTGGTGGCCGCCACCAATCTGTTCGGCGACATCCTGTCCGATCTCGGTCCTGCCTGCACGGGCACGATCGGCCTTGCGCCCTCGGCCAATCTGAATCCGGAACGCAAGTTTCCCTCGCTGTTCGAACCCGTGCACGGTTCGGCACCTGACATCGCCGGCAAGAATATCGCCAATCCGATCGCGATGATCTGGTCGGCTGCCATGATGCTCGACTTCCTCGGCAATCACGAGGGCGCGGAACGCGAGGCGCATGACGCGATTCTCACGGCGATCGAAGCGACGCTGATCGAAGGTCCGCATACGGGCGACCTCGGCGGCAAGGCGAATACCACCGAAGTCGGCCAGGCCATCGCGGCTAAACTCGGCTGAGCCTGCCGATCCCAACCCTCTGCGAGGACACTGTCGAATGAGCATGGAAGCCTACCCCATCGAAGTCGAATTCCCCGATATTTCGGTTCACGAACAATCGTCGTCCGGCATCGCCTACGTTCATACGTTCGACTCCGGTGTGCCGGGACCGCATGTGATGATCAACGCGCTCACACACGGCAACGAAGTGTGCGGCGCGATCGTCGTCGACGAACTGCTGCGCCGCGCTTTGAGGCCGCGTCGCGGACGCCTCACGCTGGCCTTTGCGAACGTCGCCGCCTATCAGCGCTTCGATCCGGCGCAACCCGATGCGGCCCGCTTCGTCGATCAGGACTTCAATCGCGTGTGGACCGCCACGGTGCTCGACGATACGTCGCGCACGTCGAGCGAATTGGTCCGCGCACGCGAGATGCGCCCGGTGATCGACACCGTCGACGCACTGCTCGATCTGCATTCGATGCATGAGAAATGCAAGCCGCTGATCGTGGCGGGACCACTGCAGAAAGGCGTCGACCTTGCGGTGCGCCTCGGCACACCCGCCACGGTGATCTGCGACGAGGGCCATCCCGAAGGCCGCCGCATGCGCGATTACGAAGGTTTCGGCACGGCGGACAGCGCGAAACACGCGTTGCTGATCGAGTGCGGACAACACTGGGAACGCAGCGCGGTCGCCGTGGCGCGCGACACGACCGCGCGCTTCCTGCTGCTGGCCGGCGTGATCGACGAAGCCGATCTGCCGGACGGCTGGCTGGCACCCCTGCCGCCCACCCAGCACATCGTCCGCGTGACGCAGCCGGTGGTCGCGACCAGCATGGATTTTCGATTCGCGGCGCCCTACACCGGCCTGGAGATCTTTCCGGATGCCGGCACCGTCATCGGCTGGTCGAACGGCGAAGCGGTGGTCACGCCTTACGACAACTGCATGCTCGTCATGCCGTCGCTGCGGCAGTTGCGTCCTGGGGTCACCGTCGTGCGACTGGGCAAGATAGAACAGACCGTCACGAACACGAACACGAGCGGCCGATGAATCGGTTCATGCACATTCAAAAGGTAACGTGAAGATGAAGGTCCAAAGCATCAAGCAAAGCGTGAGTCTGCCGAATCTGGAAGACTGGGGCACGGCAGGGCTGCCCGGCACGACGCCGCTTCAGGTGTCGGGCGTGCAGCGCGTCATCAAGGGCAGTGAATCCATCGACACCGGTATTTTCGAATGCACGGCGGGCACGTATCGCCGTTCGGTCAAGCAGGCCGAGGTGATGCACTTCCTCGCCGGGCGCGGCCGCTTCACGCCCGATAACGAAGAGACCGTCCATTTTGAAAGCGGCGACACGCTCTTTTTCGAAGCCAATACGGAAGGGCTTTGGGAAGTCGAGGAAACGATGCGAAAAGTATATGTGATCTTCTGAGCACGGCCCCGAGGGCCGCCCCTCGGCGCTTGCCCCCGCACCTACTACACCCCGCTCCCGGCGCGCCCTGCGCCGCGGCATCCACAGACATTTCCACTGTCCTTTCGCGCTGCCTCATTCGATGGGCATCGGCACCATAGTCGGGTAATCCCGCGTTGCCCCTCCTTGTCAAACTACTTACAGTTCGGCATGTTCTTATAGAGAATCCGAGTTCTTTATGCGAACAAAACAGGCGAAATTATCGGCGCCCGGGTCACGCGTATCCTCTCGTAGGTCAAGGCAGGTCAACCTGTCCGAGTACGATGCACTGTCGAAGCGCATCGACCTCTATGCGCTGCAGGCGTTCCAGCGCACCAACGGCAACATGCCCGGCACGGCGGGTTCGGGTCACATCATCGCGGTCACCGCAACCATCGGCGACGGTTTCCAGAGCGCGTCGTCGTCGCGCAGCCAGTTCGCCGCCGGCGTAGGCATCGTGCACCGCTTCCAACCGGCGTACGATCGTAATAGAAAGGAAGGCTCGTTACGGCGAGCCTTTACGTATTCTGCAGTCAGGAGACCATCATGAGCCGCAGCACCGCTGTGAACGTTCAAACGTTTATCAACGACCACCCCTTCTCGCCGTTCCAGTGGCTCATCTTCTTGATGTGTTTCGTCATCGTCCTGCTGGACGGTTTTGACACAGCCGCGATCGGCTTCATTGCACCGTCGTTAATCGCCGAATGGGGCATCACACGGCCGGCGCTCGCGCCAGTACTCAGCGCGGCGCTGTTCGGCCTCGCGTGCGGCGCGCTCGTCTCGGGGCCGCTGTCCGACCGGCTCGGGCGGCGCTCGATGCTACTCGGCTCGGTGCTGCTGTTCGGCGTGACCTGCTTTGCTTCAGCGTTCTCGAACAGCATCGAACACCTGACTGTGCTGCGCTTCATCACCGGCGTCGGCCTCGGCGCAGCCATGCCGAATGCCGTGACGATGATGGGCGAATATAGCCCCGATCGCCGCCGCGCAACCGTGATCAATCTGATGTTCTGCGGCTTTCCGCTGGGCGCGGCCTTCGGCGGCTTTCTCGCGGCGTGGATGATTCCGCATTTCGGCTGGCGCAGTGTGCTGCTGCTCGGCGGTATCACGCCGCTGTTGCTGCTGATCGTGCTGGTGCTGAAGATGCCGGAATCGGTGCGCTACATGGTGGCCAACAGTAAGCCGGTCGAACGGATCCGCGCAGCGCTGGCGCGCATTTCGAGCGACGCCGCGCAGGCCGACAGTTTCGTCATGACCGAAACCGCGCCGCAAACCGGCGGCAAAGGCATGGGCGTGGTGCTGTCGCGTTCGTACATCATCGGCTCGGTGATGCTGTGGATCGCCTACTTCATGGGCCTCGTGATCTTCTATGCGTCGATCAACTGGATGCCGATTTTGCTGAAGGACGCCGGACTCACGCCGCAACGCGCGACGCTGATTTCCGCGCTGTTCCCGCTCGGCGGCGTAGGTGCCGTGCTGTGCGGCGTGCTGATGGACCGCTTCAACGCGAACCGCATTATCGCGGCCTGCTACGCGCTGACCGCCGTGAGCGTGTACTTCATCGGCCAGGCGGTCGGTAATGTCGGCGCGCTGGTATTCATCGTGTTCGTCGCGGGCGTGCTGATGAATACCGCACAGTCGTCGATGCCGGCGCTGGCTGCTGCGTTCTACCCGACCCAAGGTCGTGGTACAGGCGTGGCGTGGATGCTGGGGATCGGCCGCTTCGGCGGAATCGCGGGGTCGTTCCTCGTGGCCGAACTGACGCGCCGCCACTTCACGTTCGCTGGCATCTTCGCGATGGTCGCGGTGGCGGGGCTGATTTCGTGCGTGGCCTTGCTGATCAAGCAGATGGCACGGCCGCATGTGGCCACGGCACCTGGCGCGAAAACGGAGTCGTTTGGGCATTGATCGAGTGCGCGTCAAACCTCGCCCTTCAGGGCGGGGAAGGATAGCGCGAACGGCGCAGCCGTCCATTTTGGCGCTCAGTGCGGCGTTCGCTGCTGCTCGATGTACTGGCGGATCACGGCAATAGGCGCTCCGCCGCAGCTACCGGCGAAACAGGACGGCGACCAAAGCGCGCCGCCCCATAGTTTGCGCCGGATGCCCGGATAGGTCCTCTTTCGGATCATGCGGCTGGATACGTCGTTCAGGGCTATTCACCAGAGACGTCCCAAAAACCATAATTGAGTCATGCAACGACTCCAGGCCTTCAAATTCGAACTCATGCCCACTGGCGAGCAGGCGCGCAAGATGCGCCAGTTCGCGGGCGCGTGCCGGTTCGTCTATAACAAGGCTCTGGCGCTCCAGCAAGAGAACCGCGAGGCTGGCGGCAAGTTTATCGGCTACGTCGGGATGGCGAAGCACCTCACCGCATGGCGCAACAACTCGGAAACGCCGTGGCTGAAGGATGCGCCCGTCCACACCTCGCAATGCGCGCTGAAGGATCTCGATCGTGCGTTCGTCAACTTCTTCGAGAAGTGCGCCGATTTCCCGCGCTTCAAGCGCAAGGGAATGCGCGATTCGTTCCGCTATCCCGACGCGAAGCAGATCAGGCTCGACCGCGAGAACGGCCGCATTTCCCTGCCGAAGCTCGGCTATATCCGCTACCGCAACAGTCGCATGGTACCCGGCGAGGTCCGCAGCGCCACCGTGTCGCTGCGCGCTGGCAAGTGGTACGTGTCGATCCTCACGAAGCGCGAGGTCGAGCAGCCTGTGCCGCACGGCCCCGCGGTCGGCATCGATGTTGGCGTGGCCCGTTTTGCGACACTGAGCGACGGCGCGTTCGTCGCGCCGCTCGCCAGTTTCAGGCAACACGAACAGCGCCTGGGGAAGTATCAGCGGCGCATGGCGCGCAAGGTCAAAGGATCGTCGAACTGGAAAAAGGCGAAGGCTCGCGTGCAGCGCATCCATGCGCGCATCGCGAACGCCCGCAACGACTTCCTGCACAAGGCATCGAACACGATCAGCAAAAACCACGCAATGATCGCCGTCGAGGACCTGCAGGTGCGCAACATGTCCAGGTCAGCAAAGGGCAGCGCAGAAACGCCGGGGCGCAATGTCCGCGCCAAGTCGGGCCTCAACAAGTCGATCCTCGATCAGGGATGGTTCGAGTTTCGCCGCCAGTTGGAGTACAAAACTGTGTGGCGCGGCGGTTTCTTCGTCGCGGTCCCGCCGCAGAACACGAGCCGCACGTGCCCGTGTTGCGGCCATATCTCGGCCGACAATCGCCGCACGCAGGCTTTATTCGCGTGCATCAGATGCGGCCACGAAGCAAACGCCGATCACGTCGGCGCGATCAATGTTTTAGAGCGCGGACAGCGCTTCTTAGCCTGTGGAGAGCCGGTGCAGTCGGGCCACTCTGTGAAGCAGGAACCCGCCGAAGTGACTCAGGCCATCGTGACCTAGCACCGCAGGAATCCCCGTCCTTTAGGGCGGGGAGGATGTCAACGAGTGGAAAGTCGGCACGCAGTGCCGACCTAGGGTTGCCTGTTGCTTCTTGAAGCCGCTCACCTGCTGGGCGGCTTTTTTCGGGTCTCGCACGTGGCACATCGTCGCATCGCCACGCTTTCGGGTGGCTGCGCATCGGTTCGCAAGAGGTCGAGTGAAAGGCACCGTACCTCACTTCCCGCTAAACTACGCCGTTATTGATTCGTGCGGGCGCGGCGAAGGTGAAACCCGCCGCTTTGCTCCGTCGCCCATCTAACGACAGGATTCTGAATGAAACGCGTAGTTGTATCGGCCGTGGTTGCGGTGTGCCTCGCCCAGCCGGCAGTTGAAGCCGTTGCCCAAACCGTCAGCGACCAATGTTTTGCGATCGGCGATATCGCCGGCCAGGTGGCCTCGTGGCGTGCGCACAAAAAGACCAAAGAGCAGGCGCTTGCCCAGGCCGCCAAGTACTACAACGATGAATCCGACCGGCAAGCGGTCGGCGCCATCATCGAGAAAATTTACCGTCCCGACACACCGCGCATGACACCCGATCAGGCCAGCATGATGTTCACATCGGAGTGCGCAAACCAGCGGAAATCGCAGGCCCCCAAGCAGTAGGGCCTGCTGTCCGCACAGCTATTTTGCTGCGTCCCGCCACGCGCAGACATCGCCGGTTTTCAACTGCGGCTCTCCCAGCACAAAAATCGCGTTGACCGGTGCGGGCGCCTGCACCTGCTCCGGACCGAAGTTGAACGCGAAAGTCAGATCACCACGTCGGCGAATGCGCAAGCCCTCAGCCAGCCATTGTGTCTCGATACCCGCCTGCTTCGCGGCCTGCTGCAAAACCTCGCGATGCAACGCATGCGACAACCACCCCGCCACATAGCGCACCCTTCGGTGGGTGAGGATCGCCGGCCACGTGTCGTCGAATTGCGCGTCGACCGTCGTCCCGTCATTGGCGCGAACGTGCTCGCGCCAATGCAGCGCGACACCTCGGGTGTCGCCTATCGAAAGCGCTGGCGTAAGCGTCGGGCGCAGCGTTTCGACTTCGAGCACCTGCATCGGCAGAACGCGTTGCAACGCGCCGGGTGGCAAGCTCGATGGAATGGCAAAGGTCGTCGTCTTCGAACCGCTCCGCGGACCGAATACCCATTGCGCCGAACTCCGCTCGATCTGGTCGACGAGCGTGTCGTCGATCACGGCAAGGCTCGGCACCAGCACCAACCGGTACTGCGATAGATCGGCCTTGCTTGACACGATATCGACGTCGAGGCCGAGCTCTCGCAGCGCCTCGTAGTAGTCGAACACCAGCGTCTGATAGTCGAAGGTTTTACCATGACGCTGAATCTCGAACATCCACTGCGTCTCGTAGTCGAACACAATCGCGGTGGCCGCGCGTGCGGGCATGCCGAGTCCGGACAGCGCCGCGGACGAGGCAATTTCACGCGCCACCTGCTGCACTTCGAGGCCGCCCGGCGAGAGTTCGTTGTTCGGTAAATTGAGCCCGGAATGCATCTGCTCCTGCGCATACGGACACTGACGCCAACGGAAATACGACACCAGTTCCGCGCCATGTGCGAACGCTTCATACGCCCACAGCCTGACCATGCCCTTCGCCGGCACCGGATTCCACGGCGCCCAGTTCACCGGCCCGGCCTGTTGCTCCATCACCCAGAAACGGCCAGCGCCAATCGCGCGATAGCGGTCGTGATCGAACGCAGAGACGTCCGGATGCGCGGTACGTGCGTAACGCGCCTTCTGCTCTTCAGGCAGTGCGATCGATTCGGTGCGCGCGATCGGATAGCTGTCCCATGCCGCCACGTCGAGCGCGTTGTCTTCGGCGAAGCGGTAGTGATCGAAGGTCGTGAAGAAGCCCATGAAGTTGTGCAGCAGATCCGCCTCGGTTGCATGCTCATGCAGCACGTCGATCTGCTCACGATGGAAGCTCGCCACCTCGTCCGACATGAAGCGGCGGAAGTCCAGCAGATGGATCGGATTGGCGTCGGTGGGCGTGAGGTTGGGCAGGCCAATTGCCTCGAACGACGGATACTCCATACTCCAGAACACGTTGCCCCATGCATCGTTCAACGCATCGACGCTCTCATAACGATGCCGCAGCCACGTCTGAAAGCGCGTTTGTGCTGCGCTCGAGTAACTCGGCACGGTCTCGTGGCAGCCGAGTTCGTTATCGGTCTGCCACGCGACGATAGACGGATGCCGTCCGTAGCGCGCCGCCATCGCCGCGACGATGCGCACGCACTCGCGCCGGTATGTCTCGCTGGAAATATCGTAGTGACGACGCGAGCCGAAATTCCAGCGCACGCCGTCCGCACGCACCGGCAACACGTCCGGATGCGCGTCGATCAGCCACTTCGGCGGCGACGCGGTCGGTGTACCCAGCACGAGTTTCAGTCCCGCGGCGGCCAGCGTCTCGACGGCTTCGTCAAGCCAGCCCCATGCGAATTCGCCGGCGCGCGGTTCCATCCGGCTCCACGCAAATTCCGCGATCCGCACATGCGTGATGCCGAGCTCGACCATACGTTTCGCATCGTCGGCCCACATCGAACGCGGCCATTGTTCGGGGTAGTAGCAAACACCAAGTTGCATGAGAAAGTCTCTTTGTTAGATGACGGCAAACGGGCGATCAGCCCTTGCTTGCACCGAAAGTCAGGCCGGCGACGAAATGCTTCTGCATCAGGAAAAACATCAGCACCGAGGGCAAGGCGGCGAGCACCGAACCGGCGGCAACGAGATTCCATGCCGTCGTCCATTGGCCTTTAAGCGCGGCGACGCCCACGGTGATCGGCGCAGCCTCGTCGCCTTGCGTGAGGCACAGCGCCCAGAAGTAGTCATTCCAGACAAACGTGAATACGAGGATGCCGAGCGCGGCGAGCGCGGGCCGAATCAGCGGCAGCACGATGCGTAAGTAAATCGTCCATTCGCTCGCCCCTTCCACGCGCGCCGCCTCGATCATCTCGAAGGGCAACTGCTTGATGAAGTTGCGCAGAAACAGCGTGCAAAAACCGGCCTGAAACGAAACGTGAAAGATCACCAGCGCCCACACGCTATTGAAGAGCCCCACTTTCAGCGCCATGTCGCGCACCGGGATCATCAGAATCTGGATCGGTACGAAGTTGCCGGCTACAAAGGCGAACAGCACAGCGGTATTGCCCGGAAACCGGTAGGTCGCCAAAGCAAAACCCGCCATCGACGCCAGCACGATCGCGCCGATCACCGACGGCACCGTGATCAGCACACTATTGGCGAAGTAATGAAGCATCGGCGTTTGCGTGAGCGCCGTGCCGTAGTTTTCGACTAATGCAAAATGCTTCGGCCAGCCCCAGTAGTCACCTTGCGACAACTCGTCCGAAGAGCGGATCGATGTGACGAGCACGGCCAGCATCGGCAGTAGCCATACCAGCAGCGCGAGCGGCAACGACGCTTTGTACAGCGCACGATTAAGCGGTTTCCAGCGTTCGACGGGAAGCGGATACATGACACGTGACTCCTGAAAATCAGTGTTCTTCGCGCAGCATGCGGCGCAGATGGAACACGATGTAGACGAGCATGATGGCGAACAGCACGACGGCAATCGCCGCGGAATAGCCTTCGCGGTAGTACTTGATCGCCTGGTCGTACATGTAATAGGCGAGCACGGTCGAGCTATCGAAGGGACCGCCACCGCTCATCACCGCGATCAGATCGAAGCTGCGCAGCGCACCGATCACGGTCAGCACAACGGCCATGAACGTAGCCGGCCGCAGTTGCGGAAGAATCACGTGCCATAGCAGACGCACGCCTTTCGCGCCTTCCATGCGCGCCGCCTCGACGACTTCCGGATTGATGCCTGTCAGCCCGGTGAGGTACAGCACCATGCAGAAAGGCGTTTGCGGCCACAGCGCGGCGAAAATGATGCCGAAGGTGACGGTGTGTGGATCGCCGAGCACGGGAATGCCGTGACCGACGACCAGCCGCAGCAAGCCGAAACCGGGATCGTAAAACCAGCTGAACACGAGACCGACCACCACGCCCGAGAGCACGAATGGCGCAAAAAACAGCGACTTCACGACACGCATGCCACGGATATGCTGGTTCAGATAGAGCGCGAACAGCAGCCCGAGCGGCGGCGCCAACAGGAACAGCGCGAGCCAGATCAGGTTGTTCTTGAGCGCCGTATAAAAGGTGTCCGCATGGAACAGCTCGATGTAGTTATCGAACCCCGCAAACGTCTTCGGCGTCATTCCATCCCAGTTGTAAAAGCTGAGCGAAATGCTGCTGATAATCGGGTAGACCACGCACAGGCAAAACAACGCACAACCCGGCAACAGGAAGAACAACGCGGCGCGGTGCTGATGACGGCGCGTCGTAGAGACGTGCCGGTGCCGCGCCGCGGGTAGGCGGCGCGCTGCGGAATGAGACATGATCGGGCCTCGTCAGAGATCGAAGGCGAGCGCCAGCTGTTGCTACACGGCTGGCGCTGCGGGGCTTACTTCTTGTAGATGCGCTTGCGGGTTGCTTCGAGGCGCACGAGCACGGCGTCGAGTTGCGTCGGATCGCTGTAGAACTGCTGCATCGCCTTCATGCCTTCATCGGCCATTTCCTTCTGCATGTCGCGATCGTAAAACTGCGCGATGCCGCCCTTCGTGTTAGCGAGCGTCTGGAAACCGACCTTCGAAATTTCATCTTCAGGTTCCGCCGCCTGGCTGTTCGACGGCAACTGCCCCCAGCCCTTCGCGAGATCGGCGTTGATCTGCGGCTGCTCCATGAAGGCCAGCAGTTTGCGGGCGTCGGCCTTGTTCTTCGCCTTTGCCGGAATCAGCAGCACATTGACCGGACCGTCCTCAGCCATCGGCACGTTCGCGTCGATCACCGGGAAACGGAAGAAGCCGGTCTGCGGTCGGACGGACGCGGGAATGCTCGCCGAGAAGAACGTGCCCATCAGCATCATCGACGCCTTGCCGTTCACGAGAAATGGCGCAATCGAATCGAGGTCATAAGAGAGCGCGTTATCGATGAAGTAGTGATCGTCGATCAGCGTCTTCCACGCGGCATAGACCTTTTTAACGCGCGGATCGGTGTACGGAATTTCGCCGGCCATCAATTGCTGGTGGAACGCGTTGCCGTTGATGCGCAGGTCGAGATAGTCGAACCATGCGGCAAGCGTCCAGCTATCACGTGCCGCAACAGCGATCGGTGCAACGCCGCTTGCCTTGAGCTTCTTGCAGGCATCGAGAAATTCATCCCAAGTTTTCGGCTCGCCCTTGATGCCGGCCTTCTCGAACAGATCCTTGCGATAGAAGAAGCCGTAGGCGTCGTAACCGAGCGGCGCGGCGTACTGCTTACCCTGATACGTCGAGGCTTCTTTCACCGACGCATATTGTTGCGACCAACCGTTCTTGTTCCAGTCCGACGACAGATCTTCGAGCAGGCCGCGTTGCGCGTAATACGCCATCCGCTCGCCGTCGTGCCACGACACGACATCCGGCGGATCGGTGGCGAGCCAACCGCCCATCTGCACCTTGTACGCTTCTTCGGTGACGTAGGTCACTTTGAGGTCGACGTCGGGATTGGCTTTCTTGAACTTGTCTAACGCGTCCTGCCACGTCGAACGCTGATTGCCGCGCGCCGATACGTTGACGTTCAGCGTGGCCGCGTCTGCCGCGGTGGAACAGAGCGCGCCTGCGACCAGAGCGGCCGCAATCGACGCGTGTGCCAGACGGCGAAGGCGAAGAGAAATCATCTTTTGTCTCCTTGACTACCTTGTTGGCTGACAGCGAGTCGCTGCCAGACGATGTACCCGCTCTGTGGCGGAATAGGGCTTTGTGAATGCGGTGGTGCCTTGAGTGCGTCAGATGCCTTAGATGCACGAGGCACCTCAAGCGGCGACTCGCTCGGATTCAAACGTGCTGCGCCGCAGTGCCACGCCCTCCCCATCGAACAGATGACATGCGGAAGGTGGAACGTGAATGCAGATGCGCTCGCCCGAGCCGATCGACGTATCGCCCGCGGCCTTGGCGATCAGCGTGCCGGCCGCGTGATCGGCGTGAATATAGCTGTGCTCGCCGAGCCGTTCCGATAGCACGGTGACGCACTGAATGAACTGCTCGTCGCCATCAAGCGCAGATGTTCCGGGCGCACGCCGAGCGTGACGGGCTGGCCACGCTGAAGACGTTCACCGTCGACATTCGCAATCAGCCGTTCGCCGCTGTTTGTCAGCGTGACGGCCACCTTGCCTGGTTCGATCGAATTGACCACCGCATCGATGAAATTCATTCGCGGCGAGCCGATGAAGCCCGCCACAAAGCGCGACTTCGGATGGTGATACAAGTCGAGCGGCGCGCCGGTTTGCGCGATGCTGCCAAAGCGCTCAGCGTCAGCACCTGCGTGCAGCAGCACGATTCTGTCGGCAAGCGTCATCGCCTCGACCTGATCGTGGGTCACATAGACCACGCTCGCGTTCGCAAAGCGCTGGTGCAGGCGGGCGATTTCGACGCGGGTCTGGCCACGCAATGCAGCGTCGAGATTCGACAGCGGTTCGTCGAACAGGAACACGCCGGGTTCGCGCACGATCGCCCGGCCGATCGCAACGCGTTGCCGCTGCCCGCCCGAGAGTGCTTTCGGATAGCGGTCAAGGAAGGCGTCCAGTTGCAGAATACGCGCGGCTTCGCGCACCTTCCGGTCGATGACGTCCTTGGGTTGCTTCGCGAGTTTCAGGCCGAACGCCATGTTGTCGAACACGGTCATGTGCGGAAACAGCGCGTAGCTCTGGAACACCATCGCCACGCCGCGCGCGGCAGCGGGCACGTCGTTCACGAGGCGGCCGCTGATGTGCAACTCGCCCTCGCTCAGGTCTTCCAGACCGGCGATCATTCTCAGCAGGGTCGACTTGCCGCAACCCGAGGGCCCCAGAAACACGCAGAACTCGTGCTGCGCGATCTCGAGATTCACGCGCCGGATCACCGGCGGATGGTCACCATACGACTTCTGCACGTTCGTAAGACGAATCGTTGCCATGCTGCTACCTCCTCGATTTAACCGCTTAAATTTTTGTGAAAAATAAACGGCCAGCTCTTGTGCAGCAAGCATTTAATCGCTTAAATTCGATCTTGAGGGAAGTAGTCATGGTGGGTGTCTCCGCTGTGTTTTCCAGAAACTTAGCAATGTCGCCAGTCGCTTGCAACATTTGAATCGCATTCCCTGAATATGGGATAAACAGAACATGGTCACCCTGTCCGAAGTCGCAAAGCGCGCGCGCGTCACCGCCGCAACCGTTTCCAATGTCCTGCGCAACCGCGAGAAGGTCCGCCCGGAGACGGCAGAACGCGTGCTCAAGGCAATCGCCGATCTCGACTACCGGCCCAATCTGAACGCACGCGCACTGGCGGAGGGCCGCTCGTCGACCTTGGCCTTGATGTTGTCGAACATCTCGAACCCGTTCTACCCCGAGTTCGTCTCGGCCGCCGAGCGAGCGGCGCGCAAAGCGGGGTACTTCCTGATGGTTTGCAATACGGACGACGATGCGGAGATCGGCCGCGCCTATCTGAACCAGATCGCCGGCACGCTCGCGGACGGTGTGCTCGTGATGAACACGAACATCACGATCAACGAGTTGTGCGCCTCGGCCACGCACAGCGCGCCGATCTTGCTGGCGATGTGGGAACACCCGGAGACGCCGCCCGCGCTGCCCTGCATCGCCGTGGATTTTGCCCATGCGGGCGCGCTTGCCGCGGGGCATCTGCTCGAACTGGGTCACCGCGAGATTGGCCTGCTGATCGGCGACGGTTGCGGCGGCTTGCAGGATGCGCGCTCCAACGGATTTCGTGCGGTCATGCGCGAGGCCGGGATCGAAACAGACGCCGCCGCGGTGCTGCAGATCCGCGACTCGATCGACGCCGGCTACGCCGCCTGCATGCAGTTGATGGCGAACCGCCCTCACCTCACCGCGATTTTCGCGACCAACGATCTGCTGGCAATCGGCGCGGCACAGGCGTTGATCACGCTTGGCCGTGCGGTGCCAAACGACGTGTCGGTCATCGGCATTACGGACATTCAACTGGCGCACCAGGTGCATCCTGCGTTGACGACGGTCGCGATCCAGACGGCGGCCGTCGCGGAGTTGTCGATCGAGAGTCTGATCCGGTTGATTCAGACGCCGGAACAGCAACCATCGATGGTGCTTGCGCCGCCGCCGCAACTAGTCGTGCGGGCGTCGACGGGACCGCGGCGCATGCGTTGAGGCGTGAGACTACGCGACCGGCAGGCGGTGCAACACGGCGGTCGCCAAGCTGTCACCAAACCCGGCACAGCCGCTTCACCCCACATTCAGCAGAAAATGCTGTGGCGGCCCGAAAAAAACGCTCCGCGCGCCGTGAAAGCCTCGATTGGCGATTTCGTCGACTGCCACGCACGCGTAGCATCGAAGCATCAATCTGAAGGAGCAACACGATGTCTCTCGCATTGACTCGCAACGAACTGATTCGCCCGCAGAATCTGATCGACGGCAAGTGGATCGACGCCGCCGACGCCGCGCGCTTTCCCGTCACCAACCCGGCCACCGGCGAACTGATCGTCGAAGTCGCGAACAGCGGCGCATCGGACGCACGCGCCGCCACCGACGCCGCGGCCCGCGCCTTCCCCGCCTGGCGCGATAAGCTGCCGCGTGAACGCGCGGAGATTTTGCGCCGCTGGCATGCGCTGATCGTCGCCAATACCGAAGACCTCGCGAAACTGATGTCGATGGAACAAGGCAAGCCGCTCGCGGAAAGCCGTGGCGAGGTCGCCTACGGTGCGTCGTACGTCGCGTGGTTCGCCGACGAGGCGACGCGTATCTACGGCGATCTGATCCCGCAGCAACAGCGCGGCAAGCGCATGAGCGCGGTGAAGGAACCGGTCGGCGTGGTCGCGGCGATCACGCCGTGGAATTTCCCGCTGGCGATGATCGCGCGCAAGATCGCGCCCGCGCTCGCAGCCGGATGCACGGTGGTGGCCAAGCCCGCCGAAGACACGCCGCTCACCGCGCTCGCACTTGCGGCGCTCGCCCAGGAAGCGGGCTTGCCGGACGGCGTGCTGAACATGCTGTCGGCTTCGCGTGAACAGGGAATTGCGGCGGTCGCTGACTGGCTTGCCGACACGCGCGTACGCAAGATTACCTTCACCGGATCGACGCCGGTCGGCAAGTATCTCGCCCGCGAATCGGCTGGGACGCTGAAGAAGCTGTCACTGGAATTGGGCGGCAATGCGCCCTTCATCGTATTCGACGACGCCGATCTCGACGCGGCGGTCACCGGCCTGATGGCGGCCAAGTTCCGCAATGGCGGCCAAACCTGCGTGTGCCCGAACCGTGTCTATGTGCAGTCCGGCGTCTACGCGCGTTTCGCCGATCTGCTCGCGAAACGCGTCGCCGCCTTGAAGGTTGCGCCCGCAACCGATCCGGACGCACAGATTGGCCCGATGATCAATGAGCGCGCCATCGACAAGATCGCCCGCCATGTAGAAGACGCCGTCAAACATGGCGCGAAAGTGCTGACGGGTGGCAAGCGCCTGACGGAACTCGGCCCGAACTACTATGCGCCGACGGTGCTGACCGACGCGCGGGACGACATGCTCGTCTGCTGCGAAGAAACCTTTGGGCCGCTGGCGCCACTGTTCCGTTTCGACGACGAAGCCGAAGCGATCCGCCTCGCCAACGACACGCCGTTCGGCCTCGCCGCCTACTTCTACACGCAGGACGTGCGGCGCATCAATCGCGTCGCAGCCCAGCTCGAAGCGGGCGTGATCGGCATCAACGAAGGCGCCGTATCGAGTGAAGCAGCGCCGTTCGGCGGCGTGAAGGAATCGGGCTATGGCCGCGAAGGGTCGAAGTACGGGCTCGACGATTACATGTCGATCAAGTACCTCTGCCAGGGCGGGTTGGATTAACAAGCTCCCGCATTTTCCGCCATCTGCCGCCTGACATCACGCTTCGCATGACGCGAGGCGTGAGCTTCAAGTCAGCATCCCATTGCTGACTTCTATTTCCGCTGCAAGGCCTCCTGAAGCGCCTTCACAAGATCGGCCATGCTGTTAAAGCGGAAGTCGATCTTCGGCTGCATGCTGTGGCAGTCCCCCAGCACACGCCGTCTCCATCCCTCGTCATGCATCCCATTCATGACGCCCATTTTTGTCCCTAATTTGACCGGGTTTTCTCACGGCTCTATGGTTCGACCATGCCTGCCGGACTCGTATCGCCACTCCCGCCGATCAGCATGGCCGTGACGCGGAACCCTCAACATCGTGACCTCCCATATGCCATGAACTCTGACGCGACCGCCGCTCTTAACCCCCTGCCCGCAGTCCGACCAACCAGCAAGGTTCGTCGCGCGGTGACGACCGCAGTGCTCGGCCAGATCCTCGAGTGGTATGATTTTTTCCTCTATGGAACCGCCGCCGCACTGGTATTCGGCAAGCTGTTCTTTCCGGTCGGAAGCGATCCGCTGACGGGCACCATCGCGGCATTCGGCGGCTTTACCGTGGGCTTCATCGCGCGGCCCATCGGTGGCGTGCTATGCGGCCATATCGGCGACCGCTACGGCCGCAAGACCGTCATGATGCTGACGCTGCTGGTGATGGGCACCGCTACCGCCGGCATGGGTCTTCTGCCGACCTACCAGCAGATCGGCATCGCGGCACCCGTCTTGCTTGTGCTGTTGCGCATCCTGCAAGGGCTGGCCGCAGGCGGGGAATGGAGCGGCAGCATCCTGCTGATTCACGAGAACGCGCCCGCCTCGAAACGCGGCGCGCTGGCGGCATGGAGTCCGTGCGGCGCGGCGTTCGGCTTCGTGCTCTCGACCGCTGCCTTCCTGCTCGTGCAGACGCTGTCGCCTTCCGACTTCCACAACTGGGGCTGGCGTGTGCCGTTCCTCTGCAGCGCCGTGCTGGTCGCGCTCGGTCTATGGATGCGCCGCTCCGTGGACGAAAGCGCGGAGTTCGCCGAAGTGAAGGCCACGCGCCGCGACAGCCGCATGCCGATCGTCGAGGTGCTGCGTCAATGTCCGCGCGAAGTGCTGACGGTGTTCGGCCTGCGCTTTGGCGAAGGCGCTGCGTCATACATCTTCTTCGCGTTCTCGATCGCCTATAGCCAGTTCATCGGCATCAAATCAAGCTGGGTGCTCGGCGGCCTGACCGTTTCGATGCTGCTGATGATCCCTGTTTCACTGTTGATGGGACGCCTTACCGACAAAATCGGCCGCAAACCCGTCTATCTCGCCGGCGCGATCGCGATGGTGCTGGTCGCGTATCCGTACTTCACGTTGCTCGGCTCCGGCGTGCTGTGGAAAGTCATCGCGGCACTCGTGCTCGCCAACAGCATCACGCTCGGCATTCTCGAAGGCGCACAGCCCGCCTTTATCAGCGAATTGCTGCCTGTCCATCTGCGCTTCTCGGGCCTGGGTATCGGCCGTGAGATTTCGTCGGTACTCGGCGGCGGCCTCTCGCCGATGGTGGCAACCGCTTTGCTCGCCCATTACCGCAGCGCCACGCCAGTCGCCATTTACCTCGTCGTGCTTGGCCTGATCACCGTGCTCGCGACGTGTCTCGCGCCCGAGACCTTCCCCAAAGCGCTGCGGCTTCAGGCGCAACGCAAAGAGCAAGACAACGCCTGACGTCCAGCCGACACCACGTCAGCCTGAACCCCTCATTCCTTTTCTTACGTTGTCATCATGCAAAGCCTTCAGACAAGCAGTCTTTCGACGTACGCCTACGAACCTCGCGCGATCGATCACGCGGACCCTTATCCTGAGTACGCAGGTCCGATTACGCTCGACGCGCTGATCGGCGAGATCGAGCGCCGCCGGGACGAATTCGATCAGGTGTCGCATGTTCCGCGCGACATGGTGGCGAAGATGAAACGCGCCGGGATTTTCCGCGCGAGCACGCCGCAGCGTTTCGGCGGCGACGCGCTGCCGCCGCCGCAATTCCTGCGCATTCTCGAGCGCATTGCGATCGCCGACGGCTCAACCGCGTGGGTCGCCGCGTTCGGCTCGGCGAACACGTATCTCGCCGCACTGCCGATCGACACGCAACAGCACATTTACGCCACCGGTCCGGACCAGGTTTTCTCCGGCGGCCTCTATCCGCTGCAACCGGCCACGAGGGTATCCGGCGGTTTTACGGTTAGCGGTCAATGGCACTTTGCCAGCGGCTGCAAAGGTGCGGACTGGATCGGTGTGGGGATCGGCGGCACGTCTGCCAATTCGGGCGATGCAAACGCCGGCAAGCCGTTCACCGCCGTATTTCCGGCGCATGAGGTAGAAATTGTCGAGAACTGGAACGTCGTCGGCATGCAAGGCACCGGCAGCCACGACTTGCGATTGCAGGACAAATTCGTCGATGCGCAATGGACGTTTGTACGCGGCGGCCAGCCGTTGATCGATGAACCGCTCTACCGCTATCCTGCCGTCGCCTATCAGGCGCAAGTGCACGCAGCCGTCAATATCGGCCTCGCGCGCGCGGCGCTCGATCTGCTGACGGGCATGTCCGGATCGACCAAAACCACGACCGGCGCGCCGCGTCTCGCGGATCGCGCTTACTACCGCTCAGGTCTGGCGAAAGCCGAGGCCAACTGGCGCAGTGCCCGCGCGTTTTTCTACGAAGCCGCGGCCACCGCCTGGCAAACGATCATCACCGGCGACCCCGTCACGCAGGAACAGGCCAACCTGCTGCGCCTGAGCGCGACACACGCCGCGCAAATCTGCGCCGAGGTCGTCATGCAGGCTTACCAGATGGCGGGCATCGCCGCGATCTACCGCGAGAACCGGCTGCAGCGTCTGGTGCGGGATTCGATCGTCGTGACCCAGCACGCGTTTCTTGGCGAAGGGACTTACGACGCATCCGGCGCGCTGTTCGCCGGCGTGCCGCCAGTCACGCCTTATCCCTGATGCACCTGATGCACCAGCACTCCACCACGATGAGGCAGAGAACGTGACGATCGAAGACATCAGAAAGCGTTTCCGCGACGCCATGGCGTGCCTGCCCGCCGCCGTCAACGTCATCACCACGGACGGCCCAGGCGGTCGCTGCGGCATCACCGCGAGCGCCGTCTGCTCGGTAACGGACGCGCCGCCGACGATGCTTGTCTGTATCAATCAGGCCAGCTACGTCCACGACGTCCTTCACCGCAACCGCAACGTGTGCATCAATGTGCTCGCCGCCGAGTACCAGGATCTCGCGCGCGATTTTGCCGGCATGACAGTGAGTTCGATGGACGAGCGATTCGGACGTCATGCATGGGCGAGCGGACAGACTTCAGTGCCCGTTCTCGCGGATGCGATTGCCAGTCTGGAAGGCGAAATCGTCGACATCAAGACGGTCGGTTCGCACTCCGTGATGTTCGCGCAGATCCGGCATATTGCACTGCGATCCGATGGTGACGGGCTCATCTATTTCGGGCGGCAGTTCCATCGCCTGACACGGCCGGCAGCGGTCACGCCGTCCGCTCATGCGCATACCGGGGGGTAAGCGTGGAGGTCTGCTTCTTTCTTCTCGTCCACTGCGACGAAATCAATGAAATGGGCAAAGCCCGCTCCCCTATCGACCCGTCGTGGCTCGCAGCGGTATCGCGTGACATACCGGAGCTGACGCGTTTCGTGATCCATCTGCCTGCGGAGTCACGGGATAGCGACCCGCTGTCGAAGCCCCATGCTTCGAGCCCCTGCTGCGCATTGCAATGGTATTTCGACGATCTCGGCTTGCTCGAAACCACGCTGCAAACCAACGGCGCGATGCAGCGGATCGTGGACCACGCAACCCACGCTGCCGAAGTCGATCTCACGTTCGCGCAGCAAGTCATGGCCGTCCGGCCATTCGCCACACCGAGTCCAGGCAAGCCCGGCCATCGCGCTGAACGATGCACCTACCTCGTCAGCTACGAAGGCGAAGCGGAAGATTTCGACGCATGGCTGACGCACTACCTCACCCATCATCCGCCGCTGATGGCGCAACTGCCCGGCATTCGCGAGCTGGAAATCTACACGCGACTCGATTTCCGGTCCGGCCTGACTATTCCACGCGCCACCGCCATGCAGCGTAACAAGGTCGTCTTCGACGATCCCGAAGCGCTTGCAGCGGCCCTCGCGTCGCCGATCCGCGCCCACATGAAGGAGGATTTCAACGCATTTCCGCCGTATAGCGGACCCACCCCGCATTTCCCTATGCGCAGCATTTACGGTAATCTGAATCCGATATAAACGCCCCTCATTGCCGGGATCCGAACGTCATGACCAAGTCGCACCCCGGCATTACGGATTTGAATCTGCTGCGCGTGTTCCTGGCCATCTCCGACCTGCGCAGCCTGACCGCCGCGGGCGAGCGACTCGGCCTGACGCAACCGGCGGTCAGCCATGCGCTGCGCCGTTTGCGTGTGTTGTTCGACGACCCGCTGTTCGTTCGAACACCCACCGGCATGGTCCCGACCGACGCCGCTGTGCGCTTGCACGCGCCCCTCACGCAGGCGTTCGGGATCATCAACGTGGCGGTCCAGCAACTCGCGAAATTCGACCCCGCCACCGCGCAACGGGTCTTCCACGTTTCCATGTCGGACATGTCGGAGTTCTATTTTCTGCCGCCGCTTCTGGCGATGCTCGACCAGAATGCGCGCGGCATCCGCATCGAGATCGCGAACTTTCCCGTCGACTCGGTCAGCGCCGCCATGCGCAGCGGCAAGATCGATCTGGCGCTCGGCTACGTGCCTGGCCTTGATCCGGGTTGCGTGAGCAAGACGCTGTTCGTCGACGAACATGTCTGCGTGGTGCGGGCAGGCCACCCGCTACGCAAACAGAAGCCGACCAAGGAAGACCTCGCGGGCTTGCGCTACGTCTACGCGAGCACAAACGCAACCGGGCACAGGATGGTCGAGCAATGGCTCGAAGAACTGAATCTGCGGCGGGATATCGTCTTGCGGCTGCCGCATTTTGTGGTGGCGCCCGAAATCGTTCAACATACCGATCTCGCCGTCATTTTCCCGAGGAGCATTGCGCAGCGCTTTAACCGGAACAAGGCTTTTCGCATCCTTCCGTTGCCGTTCTCGCTGCCGCCTATCGAAATTCAGGTCCATTCGCACTCGCAGTTCTCGGCGGACCCGGGCATCGCATGGCTGCTCGATGTGATTTACACCCTATTCCATCAGCCGTCGGCCGGCACAGAGATGAAACGTATATGAATCTTAGGGCGTTACAGTGCTTCGTGATTCTGGCGGAGGAGCTCAATTTCAGCCGCGCGGCCGAGCGGCTGCATATCGCACAGCCGGCGCTGAGCCAGCAGATCCGCTCGCTTGAAGAACGGCTCGGCACGCAGTTGGTCGATCGGGCAAGACGCCCGCTGAGTCTGACCGAAGCCGGCCACTACCTCTGCACGGAGGCGCGTCAGATACTGGGTTCGCTGGAACAGGTGTCCCTTACAGCGCAAGAAATTGGTGTCGGCCGGCGCGGCTGGCTCAGCATCGGCTTCACGCGCTCGGCGATGTACAGCATCCTGCCGCCCGCGCTCAAGGCATTTCATAACGCCTTCCCGCAGGTCGAACTCAAGCTCTTCGAGTTGCTCACCGAGGAGCAAACCGATGCGTTGCGCGACATGCGTATTCACATCGGCATTGGGCGGCAGCCGCTGGCGATTGATGGCTGCACATCCTATCCGCTGCTGCGTGAGCGCGTCATGGTCGCGCTCGAACCGGGCCATCCGCTTGCGGCGCACAAGACCGTGCGGATTGCGGACCTCGCCGATACGCCATTGATTTTGTATCCGAAGCACCAGAACGCGCAGTTCAAACGCTCGGTGCAGACGCTCTATCGCGATGCGGGTGTGACCCCGGTTGTCGCTCACCAGGCCTATGAAATTCAAACCGCAATTGCACTCGTAGCAGCGGGCCTGGGCGTGACGTTCATCGGCGAATCGGTTGCGCGGCACGGACGCACCGACGTCGTGTTCCGCCATCTCTCCGGTCCCGGCTCGTCGTACCGATCGACGCTCGCCGCCACCTTCCGCACCGACGACGCGTCGCCTCATCTGCGTGCATTTCTCACCTGCCTCCCCGCTCCGCTTGCTGACGCTGCACTATAAGTAAAAGCCTATACAAGCATAAGCAAGCAGTCTTGGACTCGCCGTCCGGGCGTTCTTATCATTGGCTTCATGCTTCAGCCACCGCCCATGCATGAGCGCATCCGCCCATGCAGACACGAGTGGTGGCCCCTGAAGTCCGGCCGTCAAACGCGCGGCCAACGGGACGCTGCCGGCGTTCGATCCGGCAGGCCAACCATAAGAACGCCGCCACGGCTCATGAAGCCGTCGCAGCAAGGTAGGAGACAGCATGACCTCATTCGACGAAGCCGCGACCATGCGCAAAGTGTACGGGCGATTGATGCCCCTGCTCTTCGCGATGATGTTCTTCAACTATCTGGACCGGATCAATATCGGTTTCGCCGCGCTGGACATGAACAAGCAACTGGGATTCAGTCCGGCGGTGTTCGGTTTCGCGGGCAGCATCTTCTTTTTCGGCTACATGTTGCTGGAAGTGCCGAGCAACCTGTTGCTGCATCGGGTCGGCGCGCGCCGCTGGATCGCGCGCATTCTGCTGACATGGGGCGCGGTCGCGGCAGCCACCGCCTTCGTCTTCAACGATTCGAGCTTCTATGTCTTGCGCTTTCTGCTGGGCGTGATGGAAGCGGGCTTCTTGCCGGGCGTGGCGGTCTATCTGACCAAATGGTTTCCGGAGCGTTACCGGGCTCGCGCGGTGGGCGGCTACATCATCGCCGGTTCGTTTTCGGCGGTGCTGGGCGGTCCGATCTCGACGACGTTGATGACCTACGCCAACGGTGTGCTCGGTTTGCAGGGATGGCAATGGATGTTCATCCTCGAAGGCATCCCGGCGATGGCGCTCGGTCTGCTGACGCTGCGCATCATGACCGAACGTCCGGCCGACGCCAACTGGCTCTCCGATGACGAAAAATGCTGGCTCGAGTCGACGCTTGCGGCAGAACGCGAGACCGTTGGCGGCAACACCCATTTTCCACTGTTGCGCGTGGCGAGCGACATCCGCGTATGGAGCCTCGCGTGTCTGTTCGGCTGCGCGCTGGTCGGCATCTATGGTCTGTTCCTCTGGCTGCCGCAGATCGTCAAGAGTCTCGGCCATCTGAGCAATATCGAGGTCGGCTTTCTGTCCGCCGCGCCGCCACTGCTCGGCGTATTGGGCACCTTCCTGATCAGCCGCAGTTCCGACCGCACCGGCGACCGCAAGAAGCATCTCGCCTTCGTGTATGGCATGAGCGCGCTGGCGATTGCCGGCAGCGCGTACGCGCCGAACCCCGTGATCGCCTATGCGCTGCTGTGTCTGACCGGTTTGTTCATCTACGCGGGTAACCCGCTGTTCTGGAGCCTCGCGTCGTCGTTCAGAACCGGTGCCGCGGGCGCCGCGACGATTGCGTTGATCAACACCATCGCGCAGTTCGGCGGTCTGGTCGGTCCCTGGAGCATCGGGCTGGTGCGCAATGCGACCGGCAACTTCAAGCTGGCTTTGCTGACGATTGCGGCGTTTCTGGTAGTCGCGACGATCATCGCACTCGTGATGCGCGTCACGCCGACTGAAGATGAAACGGCCTCGCTTGCGGCCGGCGATCCCGCCCCGCGCGCTTGAGAACCCCGCCTGAAGGAATAGCGAATGCACAGCGCGAACATATAAGCGCCCGCAAGCACAGGTAAGCACTCACAAGGAGACCCAACGGGTTTTTCACACCATGATCATCGATTGCCACGGTCACTACACCACCTCTCCGCCGCAGCACGAGGCCTGGCGCGCGCAGCAGATCGCCGCGCTGAAAAACGGCGGCTCGCCGCCACCGCGCCCTGTCATCACCGACGACGAAATTCGCGAAAGCATCGAAACCGGCCAGATTCGCATCCAGCGCGAACGCGGCACCGACCTCACGATTTTTTCGCCGCGCGCCGCCGGCATGGGGCATCACCTCGCCACGGCCGAGGCCAACGCGGTCTGGTCGAGCGAATCCAACGATCTGATTCATCGCGTGGTTTCACTGTTTCCGCGCAACTTTGTCGGCGTATGTCAGTTGCCGCAGGCTCCGGGCGTGGCCCCGGCCAATTGCATCGCCGAATTGCGGCGCTGCGTAGAAGAGCTGGGCTTCGTCGGCTGCAATCTGAATCCGGACCCGTCCGGCGGACACTGGTCGGGGCTGCCGCTTACGGACCGCTCGTGGTATCCGCTCTATGAAGCGATGGTGGACCTGAACGTGCCCGCGATGATCCACGTGTCGTCGTCGTGCAATCCGAATTTTCATGCGACGGGTGCGCATTACATCAACGGCGACACGTCCGCGTTCATGCAGTTGCTGCAGGGCGATCTGTTCGCCGACTTTCCGAGCCTGCGCTTCATCATTCCACATGGCGGCGGCGCGGTGCCCTATCACTGGGGACGCTACCGCGGGCTCGCGCAGGACATGAAGCGGCCGCTGCTCAGCGAGTACCTGATGAAGAACGTGTTCTTCGATACTTGCGTGTACCACCAGCCCGGTGCCGAACTGCTCGCCAAGGTCATTCCGGTGGAGAACATTCTGTTCGCGTCGGAAACCATCGGCGCGGTTCAGGGTATCGATCCGGAAACCGGCCACTACTACGACGACACGCGGCGCTACATCGACGCAATCGAATGGCTTAGCGCGGCGGATCGTCAGCGTATCTACGAAGACAACGCCCGCGCGGTGTACCCGCGGCTGTCACATCAGCTTGAGCAACAATTCGCCACGCAAGGGGCAACGGCATGAATCTCACTACGAATCCCATCGGATGGCGCGAACATGAATCCGCGCCTCAGGCAAACCCGGCAACGCTCGACGCATTGCGTGAGCTGGCAGTTTCGCTACTCAGCGACAACATGGCACGCGCGAGCGGCATGGTCGGCTTGCGGCCGTATCACCAGCCCAGGCCGATGGCCGGTACCGCGGTCACTGTCCACACTCGTCCCGGCGATAACCTCGCGATCCACCGCGCGTTCGACTTTTGCCGGCCGGGCGACGTGCTCGTGATCGACGGCGCCGGCGAACTGACGCAGGCGCTGATGGGCGAGATCATGGCCAGCTTCGCGGAGAGCCTGGGCGTGCAGGGCCTCGTGATCGACGGTGCGATCCGCGATGTCGGCGCGCTACGTCAGCGCGATTTCCCGGTGTACGCGCGTGGCGTAACGCATCGGGGGCCGTACAAGAACGGGCCCGGTGAGATCAACGTGCCGGTCACGGTCGGCGGGATGGTGGTGCATCCGGGGGATATCATCGTGGGCGACGAAGACGGATTGCTCGCGATCTCGCCTGCCGATGTGGAAGCGGTGATCGAAGGCGCACGGCGGCAGCATGCGAAAGAAACGGCGGCGTTGAAGTCGATCGCCAATGGAAGTTTCGACCGTTCGTGGGTTTTGCCGCATCGCGACCGGATGATGAACGGCTGACTTCACGCGCGGCGCTGAAGCGGGCATGATGCTGATGGTTCGCCGCGCCTCATGAGTCGCGGTTGTATCATTGGCTCAACCCTGCAGGAATCGTGTGCCCGATGGCGCAACTTACGGCGAAATTCATGGCGGAATATCTGAACGCTGCAATGCTCCTTGAACTCGCGCAACGTGCGGAGCAGCGCGCTGCCGCGCCATGCATGTGTACCCGAACACCGCTGGATGGTTGGCAATCACAGCCGCTTTCTCTCGACGAAACGCAGTTCAAGGAAGTCGGCACGCTTGCACCGGAAGACGATCCGGAACCCACATTCAGCGAATACCTGCCGGGCAAAGCGAACTACTGGTCTGCCGACACGCCCATCGCCCCGCGCTACTTCCCGTACAACCGCTGTGCCGTCTGGCAGTGCTCGTTGTGCAGCCGTCTTTATCTGCGATACACGGAAGGCGGTGGCTACTTCGTCGACCGCAGGATTCGCGCTGTGCAGTCAACACTGATCGAGGACGTTCCGCTTCCTGAGTGACACCGGAGGCGCTTCTTCGCCTGTGACGCTTGAGGTTCTTTCCCGGGAGCATCCGCGAGGTTCGCGGTGATTCCCCCGTAGCAACGCGCGCCGCATCCTCGCAACGCGCAGACCTAATGCCCTGGCTTCAGCGCCGCATACGTCCCTGGCGTGATCCCATAAGCCCGCTTGAAAAGCCGGTTGAGATGGCTTTGATCGTAGAAGCCCACCGCCGCCGCGGCCGTTGCCGCGCTCTGCCCCGCCGCAAGCATGCGTCTGGCCGCGAGCAGCCGCACCTGCGTCGCATAGGCGTGGGGCGGCAGTCCGAACTCTTTGCAGAAAGCGCGCGTGAGGTAATACCGGCTTAGCCCCACCAGCTCCGCCAGCTCGTCGACCGGGATATCCCGCTCGTAGTTGGCAGCCACGTACTCGCGCACCTGCGCCATCTTGCGGGCTTCGCGCCGCACTTCACCGAGTTCGTGCCGCGATTGCCCATATCGTCCGACCAGCATCCCCATCGCGGCCCACCAATTCGCCTGCCGCTCCATTAGCGGGACCGAGCCGTGTTCGTCGAGACTCGCATGCGCCCTGGTCAGCAGACCGGCAAGGTGCGCATCCTGATAGAGCCCCGGCGGGATCAGAAGCGGTTTGTCGGCGCGCGAGTCCGGCGAAAACACCGCGCCGAGCGCGCCCAGGCCCTCCATGTCGAGATAGATCGCGCGATAGTTCCATTCGCGGCCTTCCCACACTTCCCCGCTGTGATACTCACCCGGTCCGAACACGAGCACGCTGCCTGGTCCGGCGACGTCGGTGCCGGTGCGCGTATGACATTGACCCGCACCGGTTTGCGTCATGACGATGACGAGTTCGTCGTGCAGATGCCGGTCGAACTTGTGCTCGCCGTAGCGGGCGATCGCAAGACAGGCGCCGTCGAGCGCACCGTCTCGCCAGCACACCACCTCCGGGTCGCCTTTATCCGATGTGTCCATGGGTCGCTCTCAGCTCTCCGGGATGCCTGTTAAACCAATTCTATTCTGACCCGGCGATTGCGGCGGCCCTTGTTCTCGATCTTCACAATGCGGATCGGTCTCGATTGCGCCGTATTGGTCAGATGCGTGCCGCCGCAGGCCTGCCGGTCCAGATCGCCGATTTCGACGATCCGCACCGTGCCGTCGGAGGTCGGCGGCGGCGCCACCGAAAGGCTGCGGATCAGGCCCTCCGTCGACTTCGCCTCCGCTGCGCTGACGTAATAGGTTCGCACATCCATGGCGCTTCGGATCACCTCGTTGACAGGCTCCTCCAGCAGGCGCAGCGCGTCGTTATCCGCTTCCGGCAGATCGAAGTCCATGCGGGCGGTACCGTCGGCATTGATCTGCGCCCCGGTCACGAGTGCGCCGGCGAAGCGCTGATACACCAGGGCGTTGAGAATATGCGTGTCCGTATGGAGCTGAGCGACGGTGGCGCGCCGGGCCGCGTCGACGGCCACGTGCACGTCGCCGTTCAGTTCGAGCGGCTCATCGAGCAGATGCCACAGCATGCCGCCTTCCGGTGCAACGCCAGTAATGCGGACCACGCCGCGCGCGTGCGTCAGCGTCCCCGCATCCGACACCTGACCTCCGCCGCCCGGGTGCAAGGCCGAGCGGCCCAGCACGACTGCGCCGGGCCGGGAGGCGATCACGCTCGTTTCAAATTCGAGTAAGTCCGGCTGCTCATGGCAAAGATAGTGCGTCACCTTGATGACCTCGCATGAAATGAAGTGAGCATACGCCTAGCATACTCAGTCTCATGGGAGGTCGTCTTGGTCAAAAATGCTCTGTACGAGGTCGCGCGCGAAGCCCACAACTCGTCGAGCACCGTCGATCGTGCCGTCAAGATGGCGTCCGGAAGCAAACGTCCGGTTGATATAATTTTCCAGTCACACATGATCGGGCACGCTCGCCAGGAGCAAATATTTCACCCGTCAACCGTCAATCTGACTGGAAGATTCGATGCCCCTGCAATTAGCCAACACGAGTCGACCACCCACCCTCACCGGGCTTTTCCTTATCTTCAGCCGTATCGGGCTCACCAGCTTCGGTGGCGGCCTGAGCGGCTGGCTTCTGCGGGAATTCACCCAGGATCGCGACTGGATCAGTGAAGAAGACTTTTTGAATGGCCTCGCCATTTCGCAGGCGCTGCCGGGCATCAACGTCAAGAACATGGCGATCTGGATCGGCCACCGTCTGCTCGGCTGGCGCGGCGCGCTGCTGGCGGTCACCGGCATCATCGTCCCGCCCGCCATCCTGATTGTTATTCTCGGCACGGTTTTCGGTCGTCTGCTGCATTTCCCGATCGCTCACGTCCTGCTTGCGGGCGCGGCGGCAGCGGCCACTGGCCTGTCGTTGTCGATGGGCGTGACGACCGCACTCCGGGTGCCACGCAGACTCCTCCCTCTGCTCTTCCTCGCGGGCACCTTCGTCGCCGTCGGCATATTGCGCCTGCCGCTCGTGTGGGTCGTGATCGGCGCGGGCGGCCTGAGCGTGCTTGTCGAATACATCAAACTACGCAAAGCCTAGCCATGTCGAATCGGGTTCTTCTGCAGCTCACGGCGGTTTTCGCGCCCCTGTCACTGGTGACGATAGGCAGTGGCCAGGCCATCATCGCCGATATCCAACGGCAGGTTGTCGACGTGCATGGATGGATGACGCATGCCCAGTTCGGTGTCGACTTTGCCATCTCGCGCATGGCGCCCGGCCCCGGCTCGCTGTTAGCCACCTTGATCGGCTGGCAGATTGCCGGGTTCTGGGGCGCTGTGGTGGCCACGCTGGCCTTGCTCGCCCCGACCGGCATCCTGATCTACGGTGTGACCCACATCTGGACACGTTATCAGGGCGCGGCGTGGCAGTTGGCGCTCGAGCGCGGGCTGCGCCCCGTCGCCTCCGGCATGATTCTCGCCGCGGGGTGGGTTCTGCTGAAGTCGCTCGACGGCGGGCTTCCGGCCCTGGCGATTGCCCTCGTTTCAGTCGGGACACTGCTCAGCACTCGAATCAACCCGCTGCTTCTGTTGCTTTGCGGTGCATTGCTGCTGCTTGGTATGTCTGAGCTCAGCGCCAACCTGCCGTCCATGCTTCAGGTACACATGGCGAGCTAGTGCTATTCCATCATGGCGTCTGCAGCGTGCCGTCGTTCAAACTCGTTTGCGTCCACGTCGATGGAAGGCGCCGAGCTCCCACGCACCGGCTTCGCTGGGCACGGCGCAACGCGCTGCGAGGCGCGCCACCGTTCGCTTCAGACCTTCGCGATGTGCGTCTCGGCGATCGAGCGGACGTCGATGCGGCGCGGCAGGATCGCGTCGCGATCCGCGCTATCGGCAACTTTCTGGAGTGCGGCGATATCCGCTTCGGTTACGAAGTGCTGTTTCAATGACGCGCGCTGGGTGATTTGCCGCGCGGCGTCGAGCGGCGAGCGTGTCAAGGACGAGTAGATCTGCGCGTAGGCATCGGGATTCGCAAGCGACCAATCCCCCGCGCGTTGCAACCGGAGCAGAACGTCGGCAATGGCCACACGTTTGCGCGCATCCGCAAACGCGGCGCCCGACGCAGTGATGAAACCGAGACCGCTATTGATGCCGGAACCGTCGCGCAAAATGCGCGCGCCGCGTTGGATAGCAATGCCGTAGTACGGATCGAACGTCGCCCACACGTCGATCGAACCGGACGCGAACGCGGCAAACGCATCGACGGGCAGGATGAAACGGACCTTGACGTCGTCCTTCGAGAGTCCGGCTTCAGCGAGCGCACCATACAATTGGAATTGCGAAATGCTGCCGCGCGCCGACGACACGAACACGGTGCGCCCCTTCAGATCCGCCACCGTGCGAATCGGCGAATCGCGTGCAACCAGAATGCCGAGTTGCGCGCCCGAGCCCACACGCGTCGCGACGATCTTCAAGGTCGGATCGCCGACAGCCGCTGCAAGCACAGGCAAGTCGCCCGCCGGGGCAAGATCGACGGCGCCTGCGCGTTGCGCCTCAAAGAGTGGCGCGGCGCCCTGGAAGTTGGCCCAGCGAAATGCGTACGGCGTGCCGTCGAGCACCTTCGCCGCTTCGGCAAGCGCCCGTGTGCCACCGGCCTGGTCGCCAAGCACGAGCGTGGTCGATGCCAGATCGGCGGCCTGCGCGTTGCCTGCATGAAATGCGCCGGTTGCGGCAAGCGCCGGCACTGCGCTGAGCAGCTTCAGCGTGCGCCGCCGCATGGAAAAAGACGTGGAAACAGAAGCGGCCATATGCCCTCGCTAGCAATATGTCTGCAAGCGTAGCGATCAGGGCGCGTCGTGAGAATGATTCAATTCCGATATCTTTATCTCGACCGGGCAGCTATCTTTTTCACCCAGGCGCGAACCCGTCACTTACGGCTTATCGAATATGCCGCGATAACCGCCGTACATCGACAGCACGATCAGCGCGCTGACTAGCGGCGTAACGAGCAATCCGCGCAATAGAAGCGGCGCGAAGGTGGCAAGCCACACGTCGACGGCGATGGCGGTGCCGAACACCGAAGCGACCCGCCAGTTACGCGCCACGGCACGCAGGCTCGCCGCCATCGCGTTCAGAGGCGAAACGTTGTTCAGAACAACCAGCGCCGGCGCGAACCATACCAGCGAAGCCGCGACCGCATAGGCCAGCATATTGAGCACCGGCTCCAGCGCATTGCCCGTGCCGTTATGCGCGCCGTAGACGATCGTCAGATCATGCACGCCGTTCGGTGCAACAGATGCCTTTATGGACACATGAAACGCCACAAACGCGATCAGTTGACCCGCATAGGCAACGATAGCGCCGCACGGCCCGATCGTGATCAACGCATTGCGATGGACATTGACGGCTTCGACTGTCTCGCGGATCGACCACGGGCGCGCATTGCTCGCGCGTTCCTGCATCAGCACCAGACCCGCGGCGAGGACCGGCCCGACGAGCGCCGCCACCACGCGCAACGGCGGTGCCAGTTCGAACAACGTCACGAAATCGGCACAGCCGAGAATCGCCACGAGCCACAACACCGGATTCGCGCGAGCGATATGGAACCCTTCCGCGAACCAGCCGGCAACGCGCTGTACGCTGACCACGCGACTGTCCGGATAACGCAGCCCGGAAGCATGTTGCGGGTGTGCCGGGACGGCCGTACTGCCTGAATAGTGCATGTTCATGACCGCTTCCTTTTCATCGAATGAGGATAGAGACGTCAGTCAACCTGCACGGTGCTTCAGGCGGATTGCCCTTCGTCGAGCCGAGCAGTAATCAGATCGAGTTGCCGCTGAACGTAGCGGACCAGGCCGCGCCATGTGATGCGCGTCAGCCACAAGCACAGCCACAAGCCGACGATGCCGGCGACCAGCATCGCGAATCCGTAAATCATTGCGCCGATGCCCGAGCCATGAGGCCCGACGACCACGACGTTATCCGAACCGCTCTTGATCGCGATGTGGTCGCGATCTATCACGACCGAATCCGATCCGCTGTGGACCGCCAGACCTTTACCGGTGGCGTCCATGCCTTGCACGAAGGACACGTGGTCGCCGTGGTTCCTGATGTCCCACGCCATCGCCTTTGCACCGGTTCCGATGCGCGCGGCCGACACCTTATCCCCTTCGTCATCCTTAAGATCGAGTGCGATGATGTCGGCGGATGCGATAGACCATGTGCCGTCCGGGTCGACTTTGAACAGATCACGCGCGCCACCAACGGAATTGATCTTGAGTTTGCCGTCGTCATTCTTGATATCAATCGGACCGGCAAGCGTCACGATGGAAATCCGTGTGGCTGCATCCGGCCGCAGCACGAAACGGTCGCCATCCACTCGGAATACCTTCATATTGGCAGTCGCCTGGCGAGCGTCGCCCTGCGCGGGAGCGGGAGCGTGATCCGCGTCGCTATCGTCACCCTCGTCGCCCTCGTCGCTATCGTCTTTCGCCGCCTTGTCGTGTCCGATAACACTCGCCAGCGGCCCCGTTCTCACGTCACCGCTCTCGAAGGTGAACGGCACCGAATTGAACGCCGGCCACCCGAACAGGTGATGACTCCCGAGCGCGACCACAGTCACGAGCCCGGCAACCGTCAGCGCACCCGAAACCGCGTAGCCGATCGTCAGCATCAGCAGATAGAACATGAACGGGATCAGCAACAGCAATTGCAACAAGCCGAGCCCCGCGATCGAAGCGACCACCCGCATCAGGTTGCCGAACGAGCGGCGCGTCTCCCACTGGCGGAAGTTCGCCTGTGCCTTCAGTTCACGTGCGAGCTTGATCGGATCGCCAAGCGCCGCGACCACCTCTGCCTCACTACGGCCGGCTGCGAGCGCATCACCGAAGTACTCGCGATAGTCGGCGACGATTTCGTCGACCACCTTTTTCGGCAAACTCCGCAGTTCGTGGCGCAATTGCTGGATGAATGCGTCCTGCGTCATTGCTTTTCCCCTGTTCCTGAGGGCGTACCGGACAAGGCCAGCACACCGTTGACTTCATCGACAAAACTGCGCCATTCGCTTTGCATTTCCGCCAGACTGCTGCGGCCTGCCGCCGTCAGCGAGTAATACTTGCGAGGCGGCCCCGAACTGGATTCCACGAAATACGTCGACACCCACGCCTCGGCCTGCAAGCGGCGCATCAACGGATAGATCGTGCCCTCGCTGATCTCCATGGTTTCGGAGAGCGTCGAGACGAGCTCGTACGCATAGCTGTCGCCGCCGGCGAGGACAGCTAGCACGCACATGTCGAGGGTTCCTTTCTTGAGCTGCGTTTTCATTCAATTCCATTGCATTAGTGTGCATAGCACGGTACCTTGCTATGCACTGGTGCGGAGCGCACCGATCCGCCAGATGACGAACGAACTCTAGCACCCAGTATTGTTTAATGCAAGGTACTGTTTTATGCACGAGACTAGCCCATCAAATCCCTTCAGTCGGTTGCAAGCGCCACCGCTCACACGATCGCACGCGGGGCCCATTTGCTTATCGACGTGGCAGCGCGTGGAAGCCGTGCGGGTCACGCCTTGATGGAATAGCCGGAAGCCTGCGCGCGCGTTCGCGAAATGAACGCGAGGTTTCTCGAAGTGACATAATCCGGTCGTCGTTGCTTGCAACGCAACCATGACTTTCTCGCCGCAAAACAAGGAGATTCACATGAGCAAGGGATATTGGGTGACCGCATACCGTGCGACGAAGGATCCGTCGAAACTGGCAGCGTACGCACAGTTGGCACTGCCCGCCGTGGTAGCCGCCGGCGGCAAATTCATCGTGCGCGGATTAGCCGACGAGGTGCGTGAACACGGCTTGAAGGAACGGACTGTCGTAATTGAGTTTCCGAGCTACGAGCAGGCCGTTGCCGCGTACGAAAGCGAGGCTTACAAGAAAGCACTTGAAGCCCTGGGCGACGGCGTCGAGCGCGATCTGCGAATCGTTCGCGGCGCCGAATGACACAGTCGATGCGACGGGCGTGACCGGCGTGAACCGCGGCACGCCCGAGCAGACCGAACAGCAGAATCTCGCCACGAATGGGCAGGTCAAGCACCACTAGCGGGGATTGCCTCGCTACACGGTTGCCGACACGCGCTTGACCTCGATCGGCTCAGTCGGCCGCCGCTGCCCGCACGAGCGCACCGATGCCGTCAAGCGCTTTCATCAACTCTGCAGGCGCGCCATGCCGCGCCTGCAGATAGCTCGTTGCGTTATACGAGAGCCACACCCGGCCGTCGTCGTCCTGCCACACCAGCACCTTCAGAGGCAGATCGAGCGCCGCAGTCGGCACGGCCTGCATCAGCGGCGTCCCCGCCCGCGGATTACCGAACACAAGCAACTGCGACGGAAGCATCTCAAGCCCCGCGCGTTGCGCATCCGCCGCGAAATTGATGCGGGCGAACAGGACAATGTTCTTCGCTTCGATCAGCGATGCGAGTTTATCGGCGGTTTGTTCGACCGTGCGCTGCGTGGGCACGGTGACGATGCCGTTGTCGGCTGTGAGAGTGGACATGGATTTCTCCGGTTGCTGACGATTGTTGACAATAGACAACCAGCCACGTTATGGTCAAAGAAGCCGACGGTCCGTTATCCCATCCTTTGTTCTAATCGCCGATCATGACCACGTCAACCACGTCTAGCGCCATCGAACTGCTGCAGCGGCATTCCCTTGCGACGCTAGTGCAGGAAATGCTCGAACGCAGCATCGTCTCGGGGGAATTCGCCCCGGGGGAGAAATTGAACGAAGTCGAAGTCTCCACCCGGTTGAACGTGTCTCGCGGGCCACTGCGCGAAGCGTTCCGCGCCCTGGAACAGGCAGGTCTGCTGAAGACGGAGAAAAACCGCGGTGTCACGGTGCGCGCGCTATCGCTGCGCGAGGCCGAAGAGATTTATGAAGTCCGTGCGATGCTGGATGAATCGGTCGCTCGCGCACTCGCCACTCGGATGACACCCGAAACGCTTGCCACACTCAAAGGCATCATCACGTCAATGAAAGCCGCGAAGAAGGATCATGACCTCACGCGCTACACGGCATTGAACGTCCAGTTGCACGACGCGATGGTGACGGGTGTCGGCAACCAGCACTTGATCGAAACCTATCGGCATCTCGTCCGTCAGCTCGGCTTGCTCCGTCAGGCCGCAATCGAATCGGAAAAGAGCGCGCTGGCGACATCGGTCACGGAACACGAAAAGATCGTCAACGCGCTCGCCAAGGGCGATGCGGAGAGCGCCGTCACGCTCGTGCGCGAACACGTCGCCCATGGTCTCGCGAGAATGCGGCGCGCCCACGAGCACTGGGCAGCGTCCGCAAGCGGCACCGGCAACGCCTGAAGCAAGCCTGACGACAGCACACGCGCCCCGCGCTCAACGCTGCGGGGCTGCCGTCGTACTAAGCTTTATCTGACTTCCCTGCAGCATTGGCGAGCTTGCTGAGCCATCGGTCGACCAGCCAGGGCTGCTTATCTTCGTCCTCCGCGCGCTCCTTGCGCCGAATCGCGTCGCGCACGGTAATCGAGCCCACGTACCGGATCGGTTCGGGCGGGAAATAGCCCAACGGTCCCTTCGTCAACGGACTGCGCGTCCATTCGTTGTCGAGTTCGAGCAACAGCGAAGACAGGATCTGCCCGCCCATATAGGTCGGCCCAACACCGTTACCGGAATAGCCAAATCCGTAGAGCACGTTTGGTGCGTCATCGAGCCTGCCGAAAAACGGAAATCCCGTCACCGACCGATCCGACGGACCGTTCCAGCTCGCCGTCACCGGCACGTCGCGCAACGCCGGGAAGAAATCGTGCAGGCTGCGCGTCAGATCGGCTTCATACGGCGAGCGTTGATCGAACACCGGCGCGATCCGGCCGCGCCAGGCAAAGGTATTGCCCCCCTTGCCGAGCATCAGCCGGCCGTCCGCCGTACTGCGATAGTAGTAAACGAAGATGCGCGAGTCGAGCACCGATACGCCATCTTTCAAGCCGATCTGTTGCAGCAACTCCGGGCATTTCTCGGTGACGATCATGTCGCTGGAGACGACTGCAAGCGTGCGTTCGAACTGCCAGAAGCGGCTCGCCATCCACGCATTGATCGCGAGCACCAGTTTGGGCGCCGTGACACTGCCAGCCGGTGTGCGCACGGTCACGCGCTCGCCGGAAGTGAAGTCGAGCATCGGCGTGCGTTCGTAAATACGAATACCCATTTCAATCGCGACACGCCGCAGGCCGCGCACGAGCTTGCCGGGATGAACCGTTGCCGCAACCGGCGAATACACGCCGCCGAGATTGCGCGCCGAACCGGAACGGCTCGCCACTTCGTCCGGCGCGAGATGTTGATACGAATTGATGCCATGCTCGCTGAGCGCGGCGATCACCGGGTCGAGCAGGCCGATTTGCGCGCGTGATGTCGCCGTGTAGAGCGTGCCGTCGAGCCGAAGCTCGGCATCTATAGCGTGTTCGGTACAAAAGTCGCGAATCCGTCCGACAGCAGCTTCGGACGCTTTCACCAGCCGGATGGCTTCGGCCTCGCCGAACAGACGTCGCAGCGTGAAGAACTTCGTCGACCACGTCAGCAAGCACCCCCCGTTGCGGCCGCTGGCGCCCGCGCCGCACAGGTCGCTCTCGATGATCACAATGTCGAGATCGGGTTTCTTCTGCTTCGCCTGGATGGCGGTCCACAAACCGGTGAAACCCCCACCGACGATGCAAACATCGGCCGTGGTTGCGCCTTGCAGTGCGGGCGCCAGTGAACCATCGGCAAAGAGTGCTTGTTCAATCCAGAACGGACGCATGAATTGCTCACATTGATAAAACGGTTTAACGCCACGCGGCGAAAAGAAAGGCTTCTTCCCGCTCCAAAGGAAAGAAGCCTTCGCACGTGGGCATGCTCAGGCTAGCGCTTTCGCCGATACCTGCGTGATTCCCATTGCCTTTAACGTATCGGCGATCGCGGCGACTGCGCCGGGGATGCCGGATTCGCCGAAGTGTCCGATACAACCGACACGGAATGTTTCTACCTGGGTCAGCTTGCCCGGATACAGGATGTAGCCGCGCTTTTTTACTTCCTGATAGAACGTCTTGAAGTCGTACCTGGGATCGTCAGGCGCATGGAACGTGACGATGATCGGCGCCTGAATCGACGGGTCGAGAAAGGTTCGAAAACCCAGCGCGGCCATGCCTTCGATCAGCGCCCGGCAATTGTTTGCATAGCGCGCGCCGCGCGCTTCGAGACCGCCCTCCTCGACGTATTGCGCGATCGCCTGATCGAGTGCCGCGACGACGTGCGTGGGCGGCGTGAAGCGCCACTGTGTCGTGCGGTTCATGTAGACCCACTGGTCGTACAGATCCATCGCGAGTGACGGACTGTTGCCCTCGCATCGCTCCAGCGTGCTGCGGCGAATGATCACGAAGCCCATGCCGGGCACTCCTTCCAGGCATTTCCCGGAAGCGGCCACGACGGCGTCGAAGGGCGTTTGGCGCGCGTCGATGTCGATCGCGCCGAATGAACTCATCGCGTCGATGATCAGGCTGCGTCCGTGCTTCGCGACCACCATGGCAATCTCATGCAGCGGATTGAGCACGCCGGCGCCGGTTTCACAATGCACGAGCGCGACGTGCGTGATGCCTGGATCGGCCGCTAGCGCGCGATCGACGTCAGCCGCTTTGACCTGCGTGTCTTCGGGATAGTCGAGGGTCTGGTGACTGCGGCCGAGCGCCCGGCAAATCTTCGCGATCCGCTGGCAATATGCGCCATTGTTCGGTATCAACACATGTCCATCGCGCGGCACCAGCGTGCCGATCGCGGCTTCCACCGAGAACGTGCCGCTGCCTTGCAAGGGCACGCATTCATGCGTGTCTTCGCCATGCACGATGCGCAGCGTCTGCTGGCGGACACGGGCGGTGATCTGATTGAAGTCGGCGTCCCACGATCCCCAGTCGCGCAGCATCGCCTGACGCGTGCGTTCTGATGTCGTGAGCGGGCCGGGCGTGAGCAGAATGGGCTGGGCGGGCAGAGTCACAGTAGCTCCTTATAGATCTTGATGAAGATGCATCTCAACCACGGCGCGGTGTGCGCCATGCCTGGGTTCTGCGCAATACACCATGCGACACGCAGGCAAACAGCACGCAAGCGAAGGCCGCCGTCACGAGGACCAGCGTGGCCATTGCCGCGGCCGGTCCAATCTGTCCCGCGTCGTCGAGATTGAGAATGGCAACCGAAGCCGGTTGCGTGTCGGGTGAATAGAGAAACGCGACCGCCGACACCGTGGTCATGCCATTGACGAACAGATAACGCGCGATCTGCAGGATCGACGGCAGGCACACCGGCACAGTGACGCGAAAAAACGTCTTGTAGAAAGGCACCTTCAGCGAAGCCGAGACCGCTTCGAACTCGTTGTCGATCTGACGAAGCGCGGTAACCGCGGTCAAGTGGCTTGACGAGTAGTAGTGCACCACCGTGACGATCGCGAGCAGCGCGAGCGTGCCGTAAAGGCCGTTCAGGGGATTGGCGGGTGAGTTGAATAGAAAGATGTAGCTGATGCCGAGCACGAGACCCGGCACGCCCATCGGCAGGATTGCGCACAGATTGATAAACCCGCGCAACCAGCGCGGCCCGCGCGTCTTCTCGACCAGATACGCGCCGCCGAACACGATGATGGTGCCGCCGATCGCCACGCACGCAGCCATTTTCAGGCTGTTCTTGTACGCATCGAAAATCCCGGCGCCGATCAGTCCCATCTTGTAGTGCTGCAAGCCGAGGCTCATCTGATACGGCCAGAACTTCACGAACGAAGCGAACACCGAAATACCGACCACCGCCAACAGCAGCAAGCAGACGAATGCGCAGTACCCGAGCATCGCCATATCGAAACCACGTGCGGGTTTCGGCTGATAAGGCGTCGAGCGCGCGCCAAGTTGCGATTGCTGCTTGCGGCGAATGAAGAAGTCGACGGCGAACGCAACGAGCGCCGGACAGAGCAGCAGCAGGCTGACCACCGCACTCCGGTTGAAATCCTGCAAGCCGATAATGAGCTTATAGATGTCGGTGGAGAGCACCGAATAAGGTCCACCGATCACCACCGGCACGCCGAAATCGTTGATGCAGATCGTGAACGACACCATCGTCGCGCTGATCAGACCATACTTCGCGCCCGGCAGCGTGATCGTGAAGAACTTGCGCGCGCGGCGTGTGCCCATCGCATCGGCTGCTTCGTATAGGCGTCCGTCGGACAGCGACAGCGCCGTCACGAGGATCATCAGGACATGCGGAAACGAGGCGTAGACCAGACTGCATACAATGCCCGGCAGCCCATAGATCGAATGCCCATGAAGCAACGGTTTCAGGATGCCCGAGTTGCCGAACCAGTAGATGAACGACACGGCGGACAGCAGTGTCGGCGCGAGCAGCGGAAGCAGCGCGACCGTGCGGACGGCGTTCTTCATCGGCATGCACGAGCGGGTCAGCGCGTAGGCGAACGTGAACGCCATCGGAATCACGATCGCCGTCACGAGGCAGGCAACCGTGACCGAATGCAGTGTCGAGGTCCACACACCGGAATCCACCAGATAGCCGCTGAAATTGGCGAGTCCGACGAAGTGGCCATCCGCATCGACAAAGCATTTACCGATCACCAGGACCAGCGGCACCAGCAGAAATATGCCGAGAAACGCGGACATCAGCACGAGGGCCAACTGCGCGATCCGGTCATGCCAATGGCTCTTCTGCCGCACCTCGGCGTGACCTTCCTCGCCGCTGCGGCGCTCGATCAGGACGGCGCTCATTGAAGTCGCTCCTTCGCGGCGGAGAAGACGCATACGTGTTCGCGGTTGATGGACAGATTGAAGCGGGACCCCGGCTCGAGGCGGGTGCGATGCATTTCATGAAACGACAGGTCGGCGACGATCTCCTGCTCGCCGAGCCCGTCCACCTTGAAGCTGACCCGGCAGAACGCGCCGAGGAATTCCAGCTTCTCGACTGAGGCGGGCAGCAGGTTGTCCGCCTCGCTGCCCGGCGCGCTGAGGTGAATGTCTTCCGGGCGCACGAACGCCGACACTTTCGAACCCAGCACCGCACGCTCCGATCCACATCCGTAGCGCAGCGCAATGGCGCCCGCCTTGAGACTGCCGTCGCGTGCCACCTCGGCCGGAATCAGATTGACCTTACCGATGAAATCGGCCACGAAGGGCGAGGCCGGTTCGCGATAGATTTCGTGTGGCGTACCGATCTGCTCGATCACGCCCTGGTTCATCACCACGATCCGGTCGGCCATCGAAAGCGCTTCTTCCTGGTCGTGCGTCACCATGATCGTGGTCACGCCGAGGCGCTGCTGCAACTGGCGGATTTCCTGGCGCAGCCGCACACGCACGCGCGCATCCAGCGCCGAGAGCGGCTCGTCGAGCAAAAGCAGACCCGGCGACGTGGCCAGCGCACGTGCCAGCGCGATGCGCTGCTGCTGACCACCCGACAACTGGTTCGGATGCTTCTTCTGCGCATCCGGCAAGCCGACCAGTGCGAGCAGCTCGTTCACCCGATCGGCGATCGCTGCGCGCTTCATCCTGCGATTCACCAGGCCATAGGCCACGTTGTCGAAGATGGTCAGATTCGGAAACAGTGCGTACGACTGAAAGACGATGCCGTAGTCGCGAAGCTGAGGTGGCAGCCGCGAAATATCGCGGCCGTCCTGCATGATCTGGCCGGCACTCTGGGTTTCGAGTCCGGCAATGATGCGCAGCAAAGTGGTTTTGCCACATCCCGACGGCCCGAGAAAACAGAGCATCTCGCCCTTCTTCACGCCAAGATTGATGTCCTCCAGAACCGGCGTGTCGTTGAACCGCTTATAGACCCGCTCTACGCTCAAATACGCTGTCATGTTCTCCTCCGCTTCCGCTTGCACGTCTGCACGGCGGCGACGCACTGCTTGTGCGTTGCATCGCCGCATCGTTCAGGGCCGCGCAGCGCGCGTCCCGGCGCTCGTCAAGACCCGGCTGAACCCGGCCTTACTTTTGCTCCTTGTTGCCGTAGCGCTTTTGCCAGTCTTCGAGAATTGAGTCGCGGTTCTTTGCCGACCATGTGAAATCGTTCTTCACTAGCAGTTCTGAATAGTTATCGGGGATGCCTGACAGTTTCTTCGCGACGCCGGGGTACGCCACAATCGCCCACCATTGCGCGGTGATTTCATTGGCCTCCTTGCTGGCCATGAAGTCCGCGAGTTTTTTAGCCGCTTCCGGCTGCTTGGTCGTCTTCATGATGCCGGTTGCTTCCATGTCCCAGCCCAGCCCCTCTTTCGGGAAGATCAGGTCGATGGGGGCGCCTTGCGCCTGCAACTCGTGTCCGCGGAATTCGAACGAGATACCGATCGGAAATTCGCCGGTGCCGGCGAGCGTGCAGGGCTTCGAGCCCGAGTGCACGTATTGCGCGACGTTCTTGTCCAGCGCGTCCATGTACTGCCAGCCCTTGTCCTTGCCGAAGGTTTGCAGCCATGACGTGACGTCGAGATAACCGGTGCCGGACGACACCGGACTCGGCATCACGATCATGCCCTTGTAAACCGGCTTGGTCAGGTCTTCCCATGACGTCGGCTTAGGCAGGTGGCGCTTCTCGGCTTCGACGCGGTTGTAGCAGACTGTCGCGCCCCACACGTCCATGCCGACCCAGTGCGGCGGCGTGTTCGCGTCGCTGTACTTGCGCGTCAGACTGTCGAACCCCTTCGGGGCGTAGGGCATCAGCATGCCTTGCAGATCGAGCAGCGTCAGGCTCGATGCCGCGAGCCCGAGCACCACGTCGGCACGCGGATTGTTCTTTTCGGCGAGCAGCTTGGCGGTGACCGCGCCCGTCGAATCGCGCACCCAGCGGATTTCGATATCCGGATTGGCCTTCTCGAACGCGTCTTTGTACGGCTTCATCGCTTCGTCTTCAAGCGCCGTATAAACGAGCAACTGCGCCTTCGCATAAGCGAACTGGACCGCGCCGAGCGCGACGGCGGCGGCCACCAGACAACGCAGCGCCCTATTCAGACGACCTCTGCGACCTTTAAACCCCGACTGTTCCTTCATTTCCAGACCCCTTGAGAAAGTGGCGTCGCGGCCAGCGACGAAAACGACCGGTGCTACGGGACGACTGTGTGTTGCAACCCTCTTAAGCAACCTCTGACAACTGCCTTCGACAATGTGTGATTTGTTGTCTGTTGTTGACAATCTACAAAGCATAAATTTTAATGTCAAGTATTGCCTCACTTTGCCACACAACGCCACATTGCCATTACCCGACTTTCCCTAGCCCAGAGGACATGCCATGAGCAAAACACCGGTTTCCATTGAAGTGAACGGCCGCAGCTACAACTGGATGCGCAGACCTGTCGTCGTGGTCTGCGTGGACGGCTGCGCGTATGAATATCTGGAGATGGCGGCAGCAGCGGGAGTCGCGCCGTTTCTCGGCAAGCTGCTGCGGCCCGGCACTTCGCTCAAGGGCGAATGCGTCGTGCCGAGCTTCACGAACCCGAACAACCTGTCGATCGTGACCGGCGTGCCGCCCGCTGTACATGGCATTAGCGGCAACTACTTTTTCGATCGCGACAGCGGCACCGAGGTGTTGATGAACGATCCGAAGTATCTGGTCGCCCCCACCGTGCTCGCCGGTTTCGCCGAACAGGGTGCGAACGTTGCGGTGGTCACGGCAAAGGACAAGCTGCGCCGGCTGCTCGGTAAAGGCCTGAAGGGGGTGTGCTTCTCGGCGGAGAAAGCCGACGAAGCGACGCTCGAGGAGAACGGTATCGACAACCTGATCGAACTGGTCGGCCAGCCGGTACCGAGCGTCTATAGCGCTGAGCTGTCCGAGTTCGTGTTCGCGGCCGGCGTGCGGCTGCTCGAAACGCGCGACATCGACCTGATGTACCTGTCGACCACCGACTACGTACAGCACAAGTGTGCCCCGGGCACACCTGGCGCCAACGCGTTCTATCAGATGATGGACGGCTATCTGCAGCGGCTCGACGAGCTGGGTGCGATCGTCGCGGTCACCGCCGATCACGGGATGAATGCGAAGCACAACGAAGACGGCGAGCCCAACGTGATCTATCTGCAGGAGCGCTTCGACGAGTGGCTCGGCAACGACGCTGCCCGCGTGATCCTGCCGATCACGGACCCCTACGTCGTGCATCACGGGGCGCTCGGATCGTTCGCGACGGTCTATCTGCCCGCCTCAGCCGACCTCGAAGCGATGCGCCGCCGGCTCGCAGCGGAGCCGGGCATCGAACTGGTGTTGACGGGCGCTGAAGGCTGCGCTCGCTTCGAACTTCCGCCTGCGCGCATGGGCGACCTCATCGTGATTTCGACGCAAGACGTGGTGCTCGGCACGCGGCGCATCAAGCACGACCTGTCCGGCCTCGACGTGCCACTGCGCTCGCATGGCGGCCTTGCTGAACAGATCGTGCCGCTGCTGTTCAACCAGCCCGTCGCGAAGTCGGTCGGCGAGCGGGCACGGCTGCGCAACTTCGACATCATCGATATCGCACTCAATCATCTTCAATGACCGGGGATCAGAAATGAATGCTGTTGCTGAAATGAAGGCTCAATGGCAGGTGCGTCATGAAGCGCTGCGCATCGGCGGCGAAAAGATCTTTCGCGACGAAGTGATCGAAGTGCGCAACCCTTACAATGGCACGCTCGTCGGCACGGTGCCGAAAGCGACGCTCGAGGACGTGCGCCACGCGTTCGAATTCGCGCGTGCGTATCGTCCTTCGCTGACCCGTTATGAACGCGCTGCGATCCTGCGTCGCGCGGCCGATGCCGTGCGCGTGCGCACCGAAGAAATCGCCGCCCTCATCACGGCGGAAGCGGGCTTGTGCAAGAAGGACTCGATCTACGAAGCCGGCCGCGTCGCGGACGTGCTGGTTTTCGGCGCCGGCGAAGTGCTGAAGGATGATGGTCAGATTTTCTCGTGCGACCTCACGCCTCACGGAAAGAAACGGCGCGTCTACACGCAACGCGATCCGCTGTTGGGCGTGATCTCCGCGATTACGCCGTTCAACCATCCGATGAATCAGGTCGCGCACAAGATCGTGCCGTCGATTGCCACGAACAATCGCATCGTCGTGAAACCGTCGGAAAAAGTGCCACTGTCATGCTATCTGCTTGCCGACATTCTCCATGAAGCGGGCTTGCCGGTGCAGATGCTGCAGGTGTTGACGGGCGACCCGAGCGTGATCGCCGATGAACTGATCACGAACCCCGCCATCGATCTCATCACGTTCACCGGCGGCGTCTCGATCGGCAAATCGATCGCCTCGCGCATGGGCTACCGGCGCGCCGTGCTAGAACTTGGCGGCAACGACCCGATCATCGTGATGGAGGACGCCGATCTCGACGAAGCCAGTTCGCTCGCCGTGTCGGGTTCGTACAAGAACTCGGGCCAGCGCTGCACCGCCATCAAGCGCATGCTGGTACACGAGTCGGTCGCCGACCGCTTCACCGATCTAGTCGTGGAAAAGACACTCGCCTGGAAATATGGCAATCCGGCGGATGGTTCGGTCGATATGGGAACGGTCATCGACGAAGCGGCTGCTCAGTTCTGCGAACGCCAGGTCAATGACGCCTTGTCACGCGGCGCCCGTCTGCTGGCGGGCAACCTTCGCGAAGGTGCGCTTTACTCGCCGACGGTGGTCGACCGTGTCACGCCCGACATGCCGCTCGTCAAGTACGAGACGTTCGGACCGGTGTCGCCGATCATGCGCTTTGCCAACATCGACGAAGCGATCCGCATGTCGAACTGCACGGACTACGCGTTGTCTTCGTCGGTCTGCACGAATCGCCTCGACTACATCACGCGCTTCATCACCGAACTGGAAGTCGGCAGCGTGAATGTGCGCGAAGTACCCGGGTATCGGCTCGAACTCACGCCGTTCGGCGGCGTGAAAGACTCGGGGCTCGGCTATAAGGAAGGGGTGCAGGAGGCCATGAAGAGTTTTACCAATACGAAGACCTACTCGCTGCCGTGGTGAGTGCGAGGTGAGTATGAGAAGCGCTGCGGCGCTTCTCGTCATGCTATCCATTCAGACCGCGGGAGCCGTCCGCATCGGTTCGAGGCGGCAAGTATGCGGACGTCTCTGTTGAACGGCCGCATGTCGCTTTTGTGACAGAAACATCATCTTGCGATCACGTTGGGGATTCATCCGCGAGCCAAACTGAAGTCACTCGGAGTCAACCACGACACCGACCTTAAAGGAGGCTCAAATGAAAGTTCGAAACGTGCTTGGTGTTGGCCTGCTCACGGCCTTTCTCGCTCCGCTGGCTTATGCAGACGTGGCGAGCACATCGTCACAGCACCAGCCCGTCAAGCAATCCCAGCCGCACGCCGGAACCCTGCATACGATCGCTTCGTCGGGTGCGGTACCGCAGGTCAATCCCAAGGCCCACGGCAAGACGCGCGCTGAAGTCCGTCAGGAACTTATTCAGGCGCAGCGGGATGGCCTCATCCCCACGAACGACACCGACTATCCGCCGAGCAAACGCACGATCGAACGCAATAAGGCGCGTTTTGCCGCGCTCGAGCGCCACTACGAGTAATCAACAAGACGGCTTTTTCTCGCCTCGCAGCACCCTGCGCGCAAGCACTTCATCGTTCAATCGGGACGTGCATCGGGCAAAGCACGCCGATCCCTCAGCTAACCGGAGTCAAACATGAAATCAATCACCACGCTCATCCTCGCCTCGGCGCTACTCCTCTCCTCCGCTGTTCAAGCCCAGGGTCTGACACGCGTCGAAGTGAAGCAGCAACTGATTGAAGCGCAGGCCAACGGGCTCGCCTACATCACGGACACGTCCTATCCGGCGATTCATCCGAGCTTTGAACACAAGGTCAAGGCCCAACCGTCGCCGAATGGCTATGGTGGCGTGCCTGACGGATCGCAGCAATCGGGCGTTGCGCCGCACGGACATCCGATGCCGCACGGCAACCCGCACTGCGTTGGGCCGGTCAGTTTCTGCAACATCTATGCAGGTTCATAAATGCCGGATCATCAGCACGGCGGCGAAGGCCGCATGCGCAGGCCAGCTTGCCGTGCTCATCCGAGGTTGTGCGACTCCACTCGCCGTACCGTCGCGCTGGCCGGCCGGATGGCGGGGCGGTTGAAACTCAGCACGAACGCCGTACGCACGCCGGGCTCGCTCGTCACACTGGACGCGCCGTCATGTTCGTCCATGATCGAGCTGACGATCGCGAGTCCGAGCCCCGCACCCAACGCTGATTCATAGCGCGCCGGATCGACCCGATAGAAACGATCGAAAATACGCCCGAGGTGCTCAGAACCGATGCCCGGTCCAGCATCGATGACGGCGACCTCCGATACCGCATCGCGCTCCGTGCATTCCACGACGACTTCACTGCCCGCCGGCGCATGCGCAACCGCGTTCGATAGCAGGTTGCTCAGTGCACGCTGCACAAGCAGTTGATTGCCATCGAAACGCGCCTCTCCAGTCACGCGGATTCCGACGTCTTTGTCCCCCGCGAGCGTCTCATAGTAGCCGGCAACCTGCTCCGCCTCCTCACGTGCATCGATCCTCTTGAAGTGCACCTGATGCATGCGGTTTTCCGATCGGGCGAGGAACAGCATGTCATCGATCATTCTTGATAGACGCTGTGTTTCGTCGATGCCTGATTCGATGACCGAACGGTATTCCTGTGCGTTCCGCGGCTTGGACAACGCCACCTGCGATTCCGCGAGCATGTTTGTCAGCGGCGTACGCATGTCGTGCGCGAGATCGGAGGAAAAGCGCGACAGGCGATCGAAGGATTCATTCAGACGTTGCAGCATCCGGTTGAACGCCTGGTTCAGCGCGAGCATCTCGCCGGACATGGAGATGTCCGGTAACGGTTGAGTCAGTTTGCTGCCCGACACCTGATCGGCCCGCTCGGCGAGCAACTTCAAAGGCTGCAGGCCCAGCTTCGCGAGCGAATACGCCACCAGCGCGGAAATCACCGTGCCTAGCAGCGTCACCAGCATGACGTTGATCGAATAGGTGCGAAGCAAGGCATTCTGACGGCTGTCGTTGTACTGGACCACGACGCGAACCGCGGTACCGTCTGAAGTCGCGCCGCCTAGCGGTACCGACTCGCTCACGTAGCGAAACTCCCCGTAGGTCCGATCAACGGCCTTGGGGCGGCCGCTGCCCGAATCAACGAGAATGCCGTCGCGCAGCCGGAAGCCTGCCGAGCGGACAAGTTCGCGCCCGTCCCCGGCATAGATCGCCATTTCGATATTTTCGTGCGCATGGAACGGGTCGAACCACGCAGGGCCATGGCTTGCCACACTCTCGTCGCTGCTCTGCGTGGCGAGGCGCGAGCGCGTAGCGCCCAGCGTCGTGTAAATCTCCTGCGCAGCGTCAGCCCGGACGTTCTGTTTGAGCGCCGCGTATAGACACAGCCCGTTGACCGCGAGCAGGATCGAACTGGCGAGCGCGAACAGGATAGTCAGCCGAACGCTCAGCGTACGCGGCAAAAGTCGATACATCAGGCGGCGCAATCGCGTACCTCCAGCACGTAACCCATGCCTCGAACCGTGTGGATCAGCTTGGTCGGATACATCTCGTCGATCTTCGCACGGACCCGTCTGACGGCGGAATCAACGACGTTAGTGTCGCTGCTGAAGTTGATGTCCCAGACCTGCGAGGCAATGGTGGATCGCGGAAGGACTTCGCCTTCGCGCCGCATGAGCAGCCATAGCAGCGTGAATTCCTTGGCGGTCAGAAGGATCGTGTCGCCCTGGCGCGTCGCCTTGCGCCGCGTGAGGTCCAGTTCGAGATCCGCCACGTGCAGAACCGACGGATCGCGGCCCTTCCCCCTGCGCAGAATCGTGCGAATGCGCGCGAGCAACTCCACGAAATCGAAGGGCTTGACCACGTAATCGTCGGCACCCATCTCGAGGCCCTTGACCTTGTCGCTGGTGTCGTCGCGGGCCGTCAGCAGCAGCACCGGCGTCATGTGTGTGCGCCTCAACGACGACAGTACCGACCACCCGTCGAGACCGGGAAGCATGACATCGAGCACGACGAGGTCATAAGCCTCGGTTGTCGCCTGATGAAGTCCCGTCACGCCGTCGCGCACCCAGTCAGTGACAAAACCCGCTTCATTAAGGCCTTTTTGCAGATACAGCCCCGTTTTCGCCTCGTCTTCAACAATCAGAATTCTCATCTCAACTCTTTCCATTAAAACGCGCTACACAGCGCGCCCGCACATGACGAATTTGTCATTTGGCGGTCATGCACGCGCACTGGCTCATCGCTAGATTAGGTCACTGAAGTGCCGATGCATGCTGCCGCGTTAGTGGATGCATCGTCTCAAATCAAGCGTGTCGTTCTGCGGGCCAGCGAAACGACGAAAGCTAAATGTAAGCATAAAGTCCACTGCAACAGACATCAATCTGAGCGCGCAGTTCCGCAGAAACGAACAAACCCTCTACTGGAGCACCGAATGAACCGAACGAAACGCATGCTGCTGGAAAACATCGCATGGGCCGCCGAATCGGCACAGAGCGACCCCGCATTCTTCGACGGCCTCGCACTCGGGCAAAGTCCGAAAGCCCTCTGGATCGGCTGTTCGGACAGTCGTGTGCCTGCGGAGATCGTCACGAATTGCTCGCCCGGCGACCTGTTCGTTCATCGCAACATCGCGAACCTTTTTTCGAGTACCGACGACAACGTCATGAGCGTGCTCGAGTACGCGGTTCAGGTCCTGAAGGTGCAAGACATCATCGTCTGCGGGCACTACGGATGTGGCGGCGTCAAGGCAGCGTTGCTACCCATCCCGTCCGATCTGCCGCATGTCGCAAGGCGTATTGCGCCGCTATGCGCGCTCGCTGGCGCGCACAGCGCGGAACTGGACCAGTGCGGCACCGGCGATGCGCAGGTCAACCGCCTGGCGGAGTTGAATGTGATGGAACAGGTCCGGGCAATCCGCGCCACCTCGATCGTGCGCAACGCGGCGCATGCACCCTCAGTGCATGGCTGGATTTTCGGGCTGCACGATGGCCGTATCAAAGTGCTGATGGCGGGCGACCTTCCTTCGCGGCACAACGAATCGAGCCGTCGCATGGTTTCGGTACGCGAGTATCTGGTCACCGCAGGGACGATGGCCCACTGACCGGCGCTGTTCTGAGCACCTGGTCTGTAAGACCTTTTAGTCTCTGTAAAGAAAAGTCTGGAATCCAAAGCATATGACTCTACGCGAACAGTTTGCATCGTTTCCGCGCGACATGTTTGCCGGAATCGTCGTCTTTCTCGTTGCGTTGCCGTTGTGTCTCGGCATCGCCAACGCATCCGGTGTCGAGCCGTTCGCCGGTCTTCTTTCCGGCATCATCGGCGGGCTCGTCGTGGCCCTGCTGAGCGGCTCACATCTCAGCGTCAGCGGTCCTGCCGCGGGGCTCGTGGTGATCGTCGTCGACGGCATCGCGAAGCTCGGCAGCTTCCCCTCGTTCCTGATGGCGGTACTGCTCGCGGGCGCCATCCAGTTCGGCTTCGGCATGCTCAAGGCCGGGCGCTTCGCCGCGTACGTGCCTTCTTCGGTCATCAAGGGCATGCTGGCGGCAATCGGCCTGCTGTTGATCATCAAGCAGGTGCCGCTCGCGGCGGGCTTCGCCAACGGCAGCGCGAGCGCCGCGAATGCCGCCGCCGGCACCATCGACACCCCGTTCGGCGCCATGTCGCTGGCCGCATGCGTGGTCGCGATCCTGTCGATCGCGATTCTCGCGAGCTGGGAAACCCGAGCCATGCGCCGCTTCGCGCTGGTGCGCCTCGTGCCCGCGCCGCTTGCGGTTGTCGTGCTCGGCATCGGCGTCACGTTGTTGCTGGACTTCACCGCGCCTGGTCTCGCGCCGCCGGCCGAACACCGCGTGTCGTTGCCTTCGCTGGCTTCGTTTGCGGCGCTGGACAAAGCGTTCGGCTGGCCCGAATTGGTGCACCTGATGAACCCGGACGTCTGGCGCCTGGCAATGACCATCGCCATTGTCGCGAGCCTGGAAACGCTACTCAGTCTCGAGGCCGTCGAACAGATCGATCCGAAGAAACGCGTCGCACAGCCGGATCGCGAGCTTAAGGCACAGGGTATCGGCAACATGGTGGCGGGCGCGATCGGCGCGCTGCCCATCACCTCCGTGATCGTGCGCAGTTCAGCCAACGTTCACGCGGGTGCGCAGAGCCGCTGGTCGGCGGTCGTGCATGGCGTGCTGCTGCTCGTGAGCGTTTTCGCGTTGACCGCAGTGATCAACCTGATACCGCTCGCCTGTCTCGCCGCCATTCTGATCTTCACCGGATTGAAACTTGCCAAACCGTCGATGTTCGCGGATATCGCCAAGCAGGGAATCGCGCGTTTCGCTCCGTTTATCGTCACGATTGCAGGCGTGCTGCTGACTGACCTGCTGATCGGCATCGTACTGGGCATCGTGTGCAGCGTCGCACTGGCCATTCATGCCAACATGCAGCGGCCGATCACGATGGCGCGGCACGACGATCACTTCCTGCTGTCATTCCGCAAAGACGTATCGTTTCTCGCCAAGGTCAGTCTGAAAGCGCATTTGAAGTCGGTTCCCGATCACGCCACGGTGGTCGTGGACGGCAGCCGCGCGGATTTTATCGACCCCGACGTGCGCGAACTGATCGATGAATTCGTGCATGACGCTCCCGCGCGTGGCATTCATGTTGAATGCCGGCAACTTGAGCCAGTCGTTCAGGAAAGCGGCAGGCCGTCGGGATTGCGGATGTTCCTGCGCCCGAGGTAAGCGGGACGGCGCACCGGACCTGAGCCCCATCGAACCCGGCCGCGCACCCTCGCCGAATCGGCTGTCGGCCGGCCAAAATTCGACGGAACCGGCTGCGCACACGGCCCAAATCGACGTTCTCCTCCATTTTGACGACGAATAATGAATCCGAATACGAAGCGGCAACGTCGCGCATCGTGCCGGGCGCCGCTCGATACCATGGAGGAGTTCAGATGCATTTCACGAAGGCAATCGTCCGTCGTCCCGCCGCGTCATGCGGCGCCGGCCTCACCACCGCGCAGAGCGGCGCCCCCGACTACGACAGGACGCTGACGCAATTCCACGCCTACTGCGACGCGCTGCGCATGCGCGGCGTCGAACTGATCGAGCTGCCCACGCTTGACGCGTTCCCGGACGCGCATTTCGTCGAGGACGTCGCGGTCGTCACGCCGGAATTCGCGGTCATCACACGCCCCGGCGCGCCCGCGAGGCGCGGTGAAATCGATTCGATCGCCGCGCCGCTCGCCGCACACCGCACGCTGCTGCCAA
>NZ_WOEY01000086.1 GCF_013177695.1 Paraburkholderia solitsugae
GCGCTGGGCAACTTGGTGATTGCAAAGAAGGCGTTGTTGCAATCAATGGAGAACTCCGTCTGCGGGGCGGCATAAAGCGCAAAAACAGGGGTGAAAGCCCCGCAGAAATGAAAATTCTCACTGGCTAGTGCGCAAATCCGCTGGCGGTTTACGAAAGGATCCGCATCGTGCGAACAGCGTTGCTCGATCCTGCTTTGTTCAGCGTTTCCCTAGTATCGCCCTGTGGGCAGTTTTTCCCAGTGGACGCATGGTCAGTGCGAAAGCACGCGCTTTCGTCGCCTGGGTTGAAGAGATATTCGGCGCATTCGATACAGCGGTCTGACTGGCCGAGCGCGCTGTATCGGCGAACCAGGGTGCGGCGCCAACCCGCTGATCCCTCACAGGCAGCGTGTCTTCAAATTGAAGCCTTGCCGATCGAGGCGCCACCATCGACAAACGATGTTTGACCCGTGATGAAAGCAGCATCTTCGGACAGCAGGAAAGTGTTGCCTGCAGCGATCTCGGCTTGCCCGCCCAGTCGTTCCCGACGCTTCATCGCCGGGAACGAAGCGTGGCTTAATCAAGATGCCGAGGCAATCTTCTTGCGGAGAACTGGCAGCATGTCCTGCGGCTCAGGACGGTGCGTATAGTCCGGGTTGACTTCCGAGTACAGGATCGTTCCGTCTTGCCCGATAACGTAGCGCGCCGGCATCGGCAGAGTCCAGCTGCCGTCACCGTTGAACGCCGGCAGGTCGTTTTTGAGGTTCTTGTACAGATCCACCAGATAGTCGGGCAAAGCAAAACGGATGCCGAATGCGGCTGCCACATCGTTGTGCGTGTCGCTCAGGATGGGGAAGCTCAGCTTGTTGGTGCGGACCGATTTGCGGCTGTTCACGGCATTCTGCGGTGAGATCGCGACCAGACTGGCACCTTCGGCCTTGAACGATGGCAGCGCTTCTTCAAGAGCCGTCAGCTCAAGATTGCAATACGGGCACCACACTCCACGATAGAAGCTGATCACGAGCGGCCCGCGCTTCAGTAGTTCGACAGACGACACGGGATTCCCATCCGGGTCATTGAGAGTAAATTCCGGCGCGACGTCGCCCGCTTTGAGAGCGCGTGCAGCCTGACCGGACGCCACGAGTTCGGCCGTCGCACGTTCCATGACCGGATGGATTTCCGGCGGTGCAAAGTACGGGGCTTTTCCACCTTTGAAATCGGCTTTAAATGCGTCTAGCTTGGCTTGAAGTGACATGACAATCATCCTTCCTGATGAGGTTTAACGCACATTGCGTGGTAGGGATAGTCCGCCAATGCAAACCGGCGGAGAAGACAGCACGACTGCATAACTGTCATTCCTGCTGGGCATGGGGGACGACCAGGAGAACAGAGCGGCGCGGGCAAGTGGCCGCGCGGCGCTCGTCAACGCGTGTGACCTGGGCGACGTCCGGTCTGCGGGTATCAGGAGACATTGGACATTGAGATGCCATCGGGCGCCCCTGTTCAGGTTTATACGACGCCTGCCCGCATGTACCTGTGGCGCGCGCCCTCGTAGGGATTATTCGCAGTGTACAAATCGCTGGGAAGCGCTCGCCAGTCGCCACCTGCCTGGAATGATCCTTTTGAGCACTCTCTTGATACTTCATCGACTCGGCAAGTGCAAGGAAGCACCCTAAAGTTGCGGTTCCTATCCACACATCGAAGGAGTATCAAATGAGCCGCATCTCTGTACCCGACGTCGCATCCGTTACTGGGGCTGTTGCCGAAGTCTATGCCCAGACCAGGAAAGCCACGGGTGGGGTCCTTCCGAACCTGTTTGCCGCGGTTGGCGCCCTGTCACCCGATGTTCTCAAGGTATATCTGAACGCTGAAGGGGTGCTCGGTGCAGGTTCGCTTGGCACCAAGGATCTCGAGACGATCAAGTTGGTGGTCAGCGAACTCACGGGTTGTGACTATTGTGTCGGCGCGCACGTGATGCTCGGGAAAATGGCCGGGCTCCGGAGCGTGTCAATGAGTTTGCGACACCTGGGTGTTGACATTCAGTGAGCAAGCATCAAGTTTTATACGGGTCAGGGGTTCCTTTCTTTTGGGCGGGTTGATCCAGGCGGCGACGGGCAATTCGGGT
>NZ_WOEY01000087.1 GCF_013177695.1 Paraburkholderia solitsugae
TCATAAGCAGTCCTTCAACACCGCATGAGTTGAAACCCGTGAAAGACAGACTCCACACCAACCCCTGAGATCAGACATTTCTAATTAGCCCAGACCCCGACATTTCAGAAAAGCCTCGACAAGTGGTGGTATGTTTGGGACTGTTGCGTTTTTCGGGCATCCGACGACGGCAGCTCAAGGCTTCCAGACGGATTCTGCGCAACGGAAACAGCCACGCATGCGACGCAACGGTTCCTGTTGGTTTTTCCCTGCAAAACATCACTCAGGCGTCGATAAACGCTGACCTTGGCCATTCCCTCTGTCGCGCAACGCCGCGCCGTAGGTGCCAAGAATCAACATTTCACATGTAGGCCCAAAGTAGTAATGTCGTATCTGAGCTAAATAGAAATGTCCGGTTCCCGGCTCTGGGCCGGCAGCTGTGGCGCATGCTGCGGCATGAGCACAGCCCGGGAGCCGGACATGAACGGACGTGGATTCATCACGATCAGCATGCACGAGCTCGAGCGTGTGAAGATCATCGACGCGGTCGTCCAGCGGCGGCTGACGGTCGTGCTGGCGGCTGAGCGGCTGCAGCTGTGTGAGCGTCAGGTCAGCCGGCTGGTGCGGCGCTACGAGGCTGCAGGACCGGCTGGACTGGTGTCGGCGCGGCGTGGGCAACCGAGTAACCGCGAACTGCCGGTGGATGTCCGGGCACGGGCCATTGCGCTGGTGCGTGAGCGCTACGCGGATTTCGGGCCGACGCTCGCGTGCGAGAAGCTGCGTGAATGTCACGGACTAGCGCTGTCGAAGGAAACGGTGCGGCACCTGATGACGGATGCCGGCCTGTGGATTCCGCGCCGGCAGCGGCCGCCAAAGCTCTACCAGCCGCGGGCCCGACGGTCATGAGGGTTGCACTGGCGTCCCGGCGCCGCGGACCGTCCGTCGATCTATGAAGCGATTCGCGTACTCGATCCGCGGCCGCACCGCCCCACGATCGAGCGCATGCTCGCCGACCTCAAGCGCGAAGTCCCCGCGTTCGAGACCGTCCAAGTCTCGCAAAGCTGGGCTGGCCTCATCGACACCATGCCTGACGCGATTCCTGTGATCTCGCAAGTCGACTCGCTGTGTGGTGTCGTCATTGCAACGGGCTTTTCGGGTCACGGCTTCGGCATCGCACCGGCAGCAGGCGTACTCGCTGCCGATCTCGTCTGCGGCGATAGGCCGATCGTCGATCCGTTGCCGTTGCCGTTGCCGTTGCCGTTGCCGTTGCCGTTGCCGTTGCCGCCACCCTACCCGATCGGCGCGCCTTCATACATCCAGGTCAACCGGAAGCAGCCACAGCCACGGATATTCGCAGCACTTCCAATTATTCACCGCCACGCTCGTACAGGTCCGGCAAGTTCTCGCTCGACCCGTCGCCGTTACTTTTAGGTCCTCTCGGCAGAACCGCTCCGTTCGCTATTCTTTTCCCGCCGCTCGCAGCGCCGCTCTTCCGCACGCTTCACGACTTCTTCCAGAGATTGCACATGTTCTGGCGTATTACGACCAAAGCGCTTGCTATAACAGTGTGCGATAAATTCGGCGAGGGGTCGCTTCCACGACTCCTGCTGTTCATTGCCCAGCGATCCGAATTTTCGGGGATTCAATCCCAGTTCGCGCGCCATCTGGATGTGAGCATGGCTCAACCTGAAACGCTGCCTCGCTTCAAACCAGGGCTGAAGTTTCGGTGGTGTCCGCATCAGGGCTCACCCCTGCGCCAACTCACTGCAGTCAAGCGCTCCACCGCCGCGTAGTAACGCGCTTGCGAAACTGCAGCATCGTCGTTCTGATTCGCCTTCAACATGCCAAACAGATGCTCTGCGACAGCTGAGCCGATCGCGTGGATAGCATCGTGTCGCGTGAGTCCCTCTTTCCTGAGGCGATCCATCGCCCGGACCACGGGCTCAAGGTCTATGGCAATCTGGTTTTCGACGATCGCGTGTAGTGCGGCATGCGCCGTGACGTTGGGGAGCTTGATCCGGGCGACGCGATGCCAAGTTTCAATGAGAAGAATGCGCTCCTGTTCGTCAAGGTCGAGCCACGATTCAGACTCGGGCACACGCTCGGGGTTGTACGTTTCCATGCTGTAAATCCTGTACTGACTTCGGTTCATCGTAAAAATGCTGCCTGCCGTCGCATTGCGCGTCACCGTCATCTTCAGGCACGCCGTGTCAGCGCGTCTTCATGTAAGCGGCGTACAGGCCGATATGCAGATCGCGCAACGCCTTGCGACGCGCCACCAGCTCGTGCTGGTTACCCTGCCGCTCGAGGCTGAGGATCTGCAGCAACAACCGCATCGCCCGCTCCGGCGCCGTCTGGCGCGACGGCTGCGCTTCACGGAGCAGGGACGCCAGTCCCGGCTTTTCGATCAGCACCCACGCAGGGAACCACGCGAGGTCGGCTGTCTGGCCTGCACCTTCGAAATTCGCGTCGAACTTTCTGCTCAACGTGTCGATTGACGCGTCGGCGAGCCGGTGCAGCAGATCGGCGAGGCGGCCTGGTGACAGCCAGGCCAGTTCGGTGAGCAAAGGCAGCGCGGACTCCAGTCCATCCGCGCGATGCCGCACCTCTGCCATCCACGTCAGCGGCGCCGGGATCCGGCGCCATGACTCGATCCGCTCGATGGCCCGTCTTGCCTCGCCCCAGTCGCCCGCGCGCAGCCAGAGCGGCGCCGCGTGAAGGTCGCTGACGTCAGCGCGAAACGGCAGGGCCGCGGCCTGCTGCGCGGCCGTCCGCCAGCATGACGCCACCCAACCCCGTCCGAGCGCTTCGCCCAGTAACCGCCGCGCCGCCGGTTCAACCTCATCATTGAGGCGACAACAGGCTGCAGCCAGTGCCGGATGATCGGCGAACGGCGTGGCGACATCGCTGCCGAGCACATCGATCAATGTCGCCAGCCCGGCTAGCGTATCGTCATCGGGGAATTCGCCTGCCAGTCTCTGCCAGTCCTGGCGGGCGGAGACTGCATCGCGCCGGTGGAGGGCATCCAGCACATCGTTGCGGAGCATGACGTCGCGGCTGTCGGCGAAGATGTCGAGCTGCATGGTGGTCAGCGTCAGAAGCGTTGATCGTTCAGACCGGCTAGATTAGCCCATTTCACCACGCTGCGGAACGACCGGCCATTGACGTCGATCGATTCGATCACCGCGCGCTGTCCGCTGGCTTCGGCGACCACGCGCACGATGCGGTCGCGATACCGCGTCAGCGCGCCGATCGGCCGGCAGACGGCCTACCTCCTTTTCCGGGATGTTGTGTTCACGCGATCACGCCGGCTTACCCGTTGCCTGAAAAGCTCCGATGACCAAAATCCTCGTCACGGGAGCGACTGGCAGGCTGGGCGGCCAAGTGGTCGAATTCCTGCTTCGTCGTGTTTGGGCCTCACGTCGATCACCTCGCCCTCAAGTTGATCCGTGCGCCAAAGCGGATGTGGTGAGTTCTTTGCGAGGAGAAGGACGTCCATCTTACATATGGCTGTCGATGAAGCGCAGGGTGCGGCCCCAAGCGATTTGAGCTGCTTCGGGGGCAAAGCTATCGCGTTCGTCGCACTGGAAGCCGTGACCAGCGTTATAGGTGTAGACGTCGACCGACGGCTGCTTCGACTTGATCGTCTCGACGTCGCTCATCGGGATGTGCGCGTCCAACTCACCGAAATGCAGCATGGTCGGGATTTTCGGGGACTGATCTGCCATCCTAACGATCTGGCCGCCGTAATAGCCGACTGCCACCGAGAAGCCCGGCAGATTGACCGCCGCGCCATAGGTTAGCGTTCCCCCAAGGCAGAAGCCGGTGACCGCGATCTTGCCGACGTCGGCGATCGCCTTGCGTGCGGCAGCGATGTCCAACATCCAGGCCTGGATTGGTGGATTGGCCACAAAGCGCATTGCGCCCTGCACTTCTTCCGGCGAATAGCCGCACTCGAACCCCGCTTCAATGCGATCGAACAGGGCCGGCGCAATCGCGACGTAACCGAGCGCAGCAAAACGGTCGGCAACTGAGCGAATGTGGCGATTGACGCCGAAGATTTCCTGAATGACAACGATGCCGCCCTTGGGCGCCCCCGCTGGATCGACGCGATAGGCACCGAACTCGTGGCCGTCGCCGGCAGTCAATTTGATGTGCGTTCCCATGGATGGAATCCTTTGCTTTGTGGAAAATAAGAAGTCGAAGGCCCCCAACCCGGCCCAATTTAGCCCCGCTTGCGTAAGCCTCTAACGCGCTGCGTCGCCGCGGCGGTACTCAGCAGAGAGGTCGTCGAGCTTCGTCTTCAGTTCCGGTGGGAGGTTATAGTCCGCGGCAGCGAGCGTGTCGGTCAATTGCTCGGTTCGGCTCGCACCGAGAATGACGGACGTAATTGCCGGGTTCGCCAGGATCCAGGCGACTGCCAGTTTCGGCAGCGCTTCGCCTTCTTCGCCAGCGATCTCACGCAGCTTGCCGACCGTCACGAACTCGCGCTGATGCCAGTAGCGGGCCTTATAACTGGCGCCGAACTGTCCGACTTCCGCCGAAAAACGTCCCTTTTCCGGCTTCTCGTCCAGCTGATATTTCCCGCTAAGGAGGCCACCGGCCAGTGGGTTGAACGGTATCACCGCCAGGTTTTCCTCTTGAGCCAGCGGCAACAGTTCCCGCTCGATCTCCCGGAACAGCAGGTTGTAACGAGGCTGGACCGAGACGAAGCGCACTAGCCTCAGCGTATCCTGGCGGCCGATAGCGCGTGCCAATCGATAGGCCAGAAAATTTGAAACGCCTATATAGCGTGCCTTGCCCGAACGGACGATGGCGTCGAGCGCTTCGGCGGTCTCATCCAGCGACGTCACCGGGTCATCCATGTGGAGTTGATAGAGATCAACATAGTCGGTGTCCAAACGCCGCAGGGATGTGTCGATCGCGTCAAGGAGATGCTTTCGAGACGAGCCCCGATCCCAAGGGGATGACCCCATCGGTCCTCCGGCCTTGGTCCCCAGAATGAATCTGTTGCGCTTGCCTTTCAGCCAGCGGCCGGTGATCTCCTCTGCTCGGCCGACTTCAGGCAGATCTGCGCCGCCCGGGTAGACGTCCGCGGTGTCGATGAAATTCACACCGGCGTCCGCCGCCTTGTCGAAGACCCGAATCGACTCGGCTTCATCGGTCTGTTTGCCGAATGTTCCCGTACCTAAGCAGAGACGGGAGACCGACAGACCCGTTCGGCTGAACGTCGTGAACTGCATGATGATCCCTCGTGATGTGATTTTTGGACAAATCGGGCCATGCCTCGGACGTTGCACGCCTAACAGAAAAGATGCCGAATTCTGCCGCCAAGCTCGCCAGGACGTGGCGCTGTCTAACCGCTAAGCTTCGATCCAGAACGCTTTCGACGATCAGAGCGTTTCTTCTCTCGAATGCGCTGCATCAGCTTCAACGCGCAATTGAGCCGAACTTGGAAGTGCCGGGCCGTAGCGCGCGTTCATCCGCGCTCGGTTTGCGGCGTGATCCTCACGGATCTGTAAAGCAGATACACCACGAAGAATTGGAGGACGGCGATAAACAGTGGCCCAGCGCATTTCCCAAGATCATGCTCAAACAGACCGATTCCGGCATCCAGCAATTGCATGGCGCCGGCGAGCGCACCCAGGATCAGCAACAAAGGCGCCGCCTGCTTGTAGATCGCCCCCAATGCGAACAAAGCCAAAGGAATTGTTCACGCCGCCCCGTACATTGCCAATATCAACGACGCCTCGGTTGGAACGGATTCGGCAGGGACCAGGTATTGCGGACGAATGATCGCCGCGATGGAAAAGCCGCTCGCGACCAGGACATTGATTGCCGTGACCAGCGAAGCCAGCCGCATCGCCCTTGTTGTTGTCATTGATTCCTCTCTCTGATCGCGGCACCCATTGCTGACCTCCACGTCATGTTGGCAATTTCGGGGCTGGGGAATTTGGTCTGCTGCAGCCCGCCGTAGCCCGAGAAACTCTTTGCCTCTATCGCATGCATCGGCGCACCCCGCAAAGTGACAGACCTGTATGTAACATTTATATTACAGACAGGTCGGTAACTTTGTCAACTGCAAAAACGAGAATGAGAGGAGGTTGAGGATATGAAGGGACGGGGTGTCGACACGGTCGCTGAGCAATCCGGCGTGTCAAAGACGAGCCTCTATCGTCTGTTTGACTCCCAAGACACCTTGATCGCCACCTTCGCCGCCGAGAAGGATCGCTTGTTCTGGGCATGGTGGGATCACATTGAAGAGCCGCGCGCTACTGACCCGCGCGCTTTGCTAGAGGCGCTGCTCTCTGAGATCGCGCGGCGGATCGGGTATTCGGGCTTATCGCGGCTGTCCATTCCTGAATCTGGCTACTGAGTCGGACCTGCAAAATCGAATTTTGCAGGTCCGACTTAGTACTCGAATGTGGTTGTCGACGTCGAGGTAGTGCCGTCATCGTGCCGGAGACTGCTCGTCTAGCGAGCAGACTATCCGCCGATGGCCGCTGTGCCTGAGATTGTGTTGAAAAAGTCTTGTTTTGGATCAGGGCGCTGGAGTTGGCACGACGCTATCGAGTTGTGACGATCACTGCGTAGTGCGTGCCCGGTGGGATTGCGATATTCATTGACTTCATTATGTATTAGACGCGCGCGACTCCGAACTGAGAGCAAATTGTGCAGAGGCTCGTGCCTGAGTCGGAAACGCGAACAACTCAACTTTTCCCGCACCTCGCCGATATACCGCTCGAACGCAATATTGGGTTGGACAGACGCGACACTTGTTGGAGCAGCGAGTGGACAAGAACAATTTCCTGCGAAACGCCGCTCGCTGAATGGGCGAGCGGCTCCGGGCACACTTCACGATCATGAAACGAATCTACGCCACGTTCCTCGCCGCACTGCTGATCGCTACGCTTGCGCCGGAGTGCCAGGGACAGTACACCACCGACTGGGTGGCGAATACATCTGGAACCAACGCTACCCGCGTGGGTAACGTCGCACGCTCGATGTGGATAGCACCCGAGGGCGTCATCTACACGGCTTCCATGTGGGACGAAAACGAAGGCGGCGTCGCGATATATCAGAACGACCAAAGCCTGGGGTCCATAGGAGGGCACGGCGAGTTTCAGGGCAGCGCCATTTCGGGTAATGCAACTTCGATCTTCGCCGCTCTGCAATTTAATACCACTTACGGCAGCGGCACGGTGGGGCGGTACAACCGAACCACTCAAACTCGCGACTTTCTCATCCCGGTCAGCGCGACAACGACTGAGCAGCGGGCTGATGTCATCACGGGACTCGCGACGTCGGGCTCGCTCCTTTATGCGAGCGACTCTCCTGGAAATCGCATCCGCGTCTACACCACCGACGGTGTCTGGCGACAGGATATCGCCGTCTCAAGCCCTGGCGCGCTCGCGGTGGACAGCGCAGGAAACATCTGGGTTGCGCAGAAGAGCGCGGGCGCGATCCTCGAATTCAATCCGGCCGGCGTGCTCGTGAACACCATCCAGATGTCCGTCGCCTCTCGACCGTCCTCGCTGTATTTCGATGCGTCGACCGGGTGTCTCATGATCGGCGACGAGGGCCCTGACATGAACATCAAGATCTATAGCATTTTGGGCATTCCATTTCTGGTCAGTACATTTGGCATTCAGGGGGGATATCTCGATACGACGACGGGAATCAAAGGCCAGGTTGGCGATAAGCGTTTTACCCGCGTCACCGGCATCGGCAAAGACGCCGCTGGCAATGTGTACGTGCTCAACAATCCGTGGGGCGGAAGCTGGGACCTCGGCCGCGACGGCGGCACCGACATTCACTCCTACGACAGTTCTGGTCACCTGCAATGGACGCTTCAGTCTCTCAACTTCGAGGCGGTCGCCGCTCCGGACCCGGGTACTGATGGCGCGTACTTCTATGGAGGCACCAACATCTACACCGGCACCGCTGGGGGCACCTTCGTAGCGAACACTGTCGATCCGATCGACTATCCATCCGACCCACGCATCAACATCAACGATCGCTCGCGGGATGAACACTTCGGTCAACTTGCCACCGTTGGCGCCAACCGGATCCTCGTGGCGTCCGGCCAGAATCCCGATACTTTCTATTTCTTCCACTTCAACGCTGTGAATGGCTACATCGCCATACCGGACGCCACGCTTCCCGGTACGGCGTTCAGTACGACCGCACCGGTCAGGGACGGATTCTGCCTCGACAGCAAAGGGGACGTCTGGGCCGGTTTGGACAAGACGAATGCCATCTGGCACTATCCGCTGGCCGGCTTCGATGCCAACGGTCAGCCGAGTTGGGGAGCAGGAATTGCAACACCCATTCCGGGCACGATCACGCCATTGACGCGGATCATCTACCTGCCGGAAAGCGACACGATGATCCTGGCACAGGGAGTTGTCGGCAGTACGGACTGGACGTCGATAGGCACGCGGATCGAGGTGTATCACGGCTGGCTCGCAGGCAACACGACCGTTCCCAATCCGGTGATCAACCTCACCAGCACCAATCCCAAGTCGATCACGGCGGCTGGCAACTATCTCTTCGTCGGATACGTACACACCGTGCCCAACATCGATGCCTTCAATCTGACCACAGGCAGCCTGGACACCACGTTGATCAACAGCAACCCCAACACCGTGTATGTCGGCAATGACGTGGATTCGATGTACGGCCTTAGATCGTACCGTCGGTCGACCGGGGAGTACGTGATCACGAAGGATAACTACAACGGGACCAGCGTCATCATTTATCGTTGGACACCCTGATCGACAGTGCTCGTCGCGGGGACGGGGATCCGGACATCCCGCTTCGAGCCCTCGGCGCTTTGCGCGATAGCGATGCTGCCCACTACCTCCTCCGCCACCCTGTTCAAGCAGCGTCCGCCAGCATCGAGTGACGGCAGTCCGCCGCGCCGCACCGGCATGCGTACTGCGCCCGAACGTCTTCATCCAGAGGATCGTCAGTGGCCAGCAGATAATCAATAAACAGCTCTGCACCGGCTTCGATAGGCCGGAGCGTGTGGATGAAGATGCGTCCAGCGTCTTCGATGGTCTCGCAGTTGGGCGCGCACGCGTGGTTCAGCCATCGTGCGCTGTTGCCACCGCGGCTGCCGTCGATGACGCGCCCATCCGACAGACCAAAAAGAAACGTGTGTCCCACGACGCCTTCACGCCGGTGCCGGCGAATGGCATCGCGCCACGCTGTTATCTCGCCCTTGTACTCAAGCACGCGCTCGCCCGCTGCGAGCGGTCGCATTTTCCGTGAACTGAAGACCGCCGGACAATCACACGCCGCATGCTGTTCCCTTGACTGATATCTGCATCAGTATAGAAGCGGCAAATTTCTGCATCCACTCATTCGTACGTGCGGGTCATAGCCAGGTTCGTTTCTTTTCCGTACCAGTATTTATATATGGATCCAGCCGGTTGCCAGACCGATGTACATCTACGGCAAAAATCGGACAACATCCGGCGTCCCGGCGAGGGCAGGATACGTATTCGCCAGGCACGAGGGCATTACGTCGGGCTTTTCCTCATGAGGATTGTGTAGTGAACGGTGCCGAGAGTTCTTCCGCTCTCGAAAGAAAGAGCTTCAGGACTGGAGAGGTGTTCGACCTGCTGTAGCCAATGACGAGATCAACCGTCGGTGCATCGCCTTCAAGGGGCCGGCTGACGACCGACCATGGCAGCAGATTGATCGCGTACTCCGGCATCAACGCCAGCCCACGCGTGGACGCCACGAGCGACATCGCCATCGCGAGATTGTCGACGCCGTGGTCGGGCGTGATATCGACCCCGCTCTGTTGCAGATACCGCTCGATCACGTCGTGCAGCACCCTCGCCTTGTTCGACGCCATGATGAACGTCTCGCCCACGAGATCCTCCGGGCGGATCGCTGTTCGTGCGGTCAGCCGGTGGTCGCTCGGCATCAGCACAATGAGCTTCTCCCTGCTGACGACGCGATAGTCGAGATCGAATCCCGGTTCGGCCCGCAGAAACGCGAGGTCGAGCCGGCCACGCGCTAGCGCATCGGCCAAGTCCGGCGAATAGCTGCTCGATACGGTGACATCGATATTCGGCAATTCATCGCGCAGAACCTGCATGGCGCGCGGCAGCCAGGTTATTTCCTCGCCGGTCTGAAAGCCGAGCACGAAGGTCTGTTTCGCCGGCTGCGCGGCGCGGCGCGCTGCCTCGGTCGCGGCGTCGACCTGCGCGAGCGCCAGCCGCGCATGGTCGAGGAAAGCCTTGCCCGATGCAGTCAGTTCGACGCCGCGCGCACTGCGGCTGAACAGTTCCGCGCGGACCTCGTCTTCCAGATCGCGAATCTGTCGGCTAAGAGAGGGCTGCGACGTGTGCAGACGCTGTTCGGCCGCCACCGTGAAGCTGCCCGTCTCCGCGACGGCAACGAAATACCGCAGATGTCGAAGTTCCATATGCTCCTCGCCCGCATCCTATGCCTCGTAGGCATGCCTACGAGCCTACAAAGTCTTTCTGCTTTTCGCAATCGACCACTAGATTAGCGAACAAGGGGCGTCGCGGGGCCTACCAGCAAACCATAACGAACTGGCACCCGCCCTCGCCCCGATACCTCTCATCTATATCGCAGGAGAGCCTGAAATGGAAAGCCCAGCCATTGTAATTACCGGTGCGCTTACAGGGATCGGCCGCGCCACGGCACTGGCCTTCGCGGACAGCGCGGCGCATCTCGTCGTTTCCGGCCGCCGCGAAGCCGAAGGCAAAGCGAAGGCTCTACTGTCGTTGACGCCAGGAAGCGCGCGAAGCTGGTTGTCGCCGATCTTCGTGATTGGTGGAGCCGGGAAGGTTCCGGTTCGAAAAATGGTCCGGGCAAAGACGACAGTCAATCATTAACTGGATTGGTGACGCGGTTAATCGCGCACAAAAACCTTAGGAAATAACATGTCTAAGTTAGCTCAAAAAGTGGCACTCGTTACCGGCGGTTCACGCGGCATCGGTGCGGCAATTTCGAAACGTCTGGCGGCGGATGGAGCGAACGTGGCCTTTACATACGCGAAGGACGCCAGCGCGGCTTCGGCCGTGGTCAAAGAGATTGAACTCAATGGCGGAAAGGCTATTGCAATCCAGGCGGACGCTACCGACGTCGAAGCTGTCGAGGCTGCGGTCGAGAAAACTTTTGCGACCTTCGGGCGGCTGGATGTGCTGGTGAACAATGCCGGCACGGCCATTCCGAAACCGTTCGAAGACACGACGCTGGAGGAGATGGATCGAGTGATCGACATCAACATCCGCGGCGTATTCGCTACGACCAAGGCTGCGCTGAAGCACCTGAACGATGGCGGCCGCATCATCATGATCGGTTCGGCGGTGGGCGAGCGTGCCATTGCGCCAGGGCTGGTGCCCTACGCAGCCACGAAAGCGGCCGTCAGGATGTTCACCCAGGCGCTGTCCAGAGAGTTGGGAGGCCGGGGCATCACGGTCAACAACGTCCAGCCGGGGCCGATCGATACTGACCTGAATCCCGCCTCAGGCGATTGGGCGGTGCCGCAGAAGGCCGCTACAGTACTCGGTCGCTACGGGCGCGCCGAGGAGATCGCCGCAATGGTAGCGTTCGTCGCCGGCCCGGAGGCCTCATACATTACCGGGGCGAATCTTACGGTGGATGGCGGGATGAATGCCTGAGCCTGGGCACATATTCGGCCTACGGATTTGAATGGTTATCCGGCGGATGATTGCGGTCTTCATTGCGCCGCGCGCCTCGCCGCCGTGCATGACCGGCCTCGGGTTCATAGCCGGACCGCCCGCCGCCGGCGGACCACCATGCGGCGGCGGATGATTCGCCCACCGGTTCGGAAGACTACTCGAACGTAGAAACAATCCTTTTACTTTGTCAGTGTTTGGTAAGTCCTCCCGGGCGAGTATGGGATTGCTGAACGCGGCCCGCCGGCCGCCTCTTTCGTGCCTCAGCGTGTTCTCTTAGTCAGTCTGACGACTTTAGGCCAATGCTGCTTCGACTTGATGCGGACTGAAGGTTGACCGGGTCCCGCGCCTGCCGAAATCGTCGCTATTTCCTCAAACATTCAACAGGAAATCTCTATGCATTTGAAGGTCACCCCAAACGTCGACCCCCGATACTGGGTGGCAATAATGATTGCGAGCGTCTGCGGAACGAACCTGGGTGACATCATTCCCGACGTCCTCAAGCTGGCACCGGCCGAAGGCCTGATCGTGTTACCGCTTATGTTTGCGATATTGGTGCTTGTTGAGCGTGCAACCGCCAAAGGCAGCGAAGCCTTTTACTGGATCGCCATACTCCTTGTACGAGCGGCAGCAACCAATATTGCGGATTATTCGATAGACCACGCGCATCTCACCTACTTCGACGTTGTTACCGTCCTGGCGATCATCTTCATCGGAATGGTGATGCTACGACGTCGATCAACACTCGAACAAACAAAGGGTGCACTGCAAACAGACGGCTTTTATTGGCTGACTATGTTGATCGCGGGAACCCTTGGAACAGCAACTGCGGACGCAATTGGCCACTCCTTGAATTCTGTCAGGATCGGCGTCCCGATATCTGCGTCAATCGCAACGCTAGCACTGCTTCTGATCTTGATTGCAAGAACACGCTTAATGAAGTTCGGTTCCACAGGCTACTGGATGACTGTCGCCGCCATCAGATGGTGGGGCACCAATGTCGGCGACATTTCGGCGTTTTTTCTTTCGCTGATCCCAAGTGCGGCAATAACCGGGTTTGCGCTCTCGACCCTGTTGTCAGCTTCGGCCATCATTTCTTCAGCCGCGACCAGGTCAGGTAGATGACGTGATGACGGTATTTCTCGTCTCCCGCCGCCAACTTTATATGTGGAACCTTCGCCATATCATTTGCACGTCCAACAATCTTGCCGCGCGCGGCAAACAGATTGCAGATCGTAGAGTCGACCAGCAGTGGGTGCCAGGATTGCACCCGCCAGAATTACACGCGGGCGCTTGCTTTAAAGATGGAAACAGTCTCGTCGAGGCGCATCACCTGTTCGTCGAGCGATTGTGCGGCGGCCACCACCTCTTCGACCAGCGCCGCATTTTGTTGTGTAACCTGATCGATCTGTCCGATGGCCACGTTAACTTCCTGGATACCGTGACCCTGTAAATCCGACGCCGCAGCGATCTCTTCGACAATGCCTCCGACCCGACGTATCGCCTGTTGCACCTCTGCAGTAACGCGCCCCGCCTCTTGCGCCTGTTGCGAGCCCGATCGAATCGTTGCTACTGATTGCTCGTCGTGTAGCTACTAAAAATTCTGCGCCTGCAAAGACAGCTTGTTCGTGACCGATGTGACGCCCGGCACGCTTCTAGCCACCTCCGCGGCTCTGTCGATCTGCGCGTTGTCCGGTACCGAACCTGTCAGCGTGACAGCGCCACCGCGCGCGCGCACGAAAATGTTCGTCACCTCGATGTCCTTCGTCTTGCTCAGTGCGCGCCGCACGTCAGAGCCGAGCTTGCGATCGGCTTTCCTGATGCTCATCTGGGTCGCTTTGGCCGACGCAGCAGAATCCGGCGTCACAGTGGGCGCACTGGATTGGGATTGCGCGTGAACGCTCGACACAAGCGCCAGACTCAGCACGACGCCAAGCGTCTGAAACGTTCTGATCACTTTCATAAGGTTTCCTTTCCGCGTTACAGCGGTTCAAGCGCGTGTTCATTCTTCAAGTTCCCATCCCCTTCGTGTCCGATAGCCCGTCTTCAGCTATTTGGCCTCACTCAGCGACTTCGATCGTGAGCAGTGGCACGTATTGCTGGCCACCGTAACAATCGCCGTCGCCTTTCGCGCTCTGGATAACCGGGCGCGGGATCGAAGCCTTGATGGCAAGCGCCGCGTCGTGATAGACGAGTGTCACGTCCGCTTCATTCACGCCGTAGAACTCGACCATGTGCTGCGCAGTCAGTGCACGCGTGCGTTTGGCCCGCTCATAGAGGGCTTTGCTGGAAAACATCAGATCGAAAGTCAGCACGAATGGTCCGGCGTTTTTCGAACGAATCAGACTGCACATATCGAAGAGCGTAGTCATGTCAAACCTCGAAGAATGTAGTACGGAACATATCCAGCGGCGTATCGGGCACGTTGATATGGTTCAGCGTGAACCGGTAGACTGCGCCACGCGGAATCTCCGGCGGTGAAAAGGGATAGGCAATCGTGCTGATAATGCCTTCATAGCCCGGCACAGGCAGGTGTGAACTGACGTGAGCCACAAAGGTCGCGATCTTGTCGGCTTGCTCCTGGGTGGGCGCCGTAACGGTAATCAGCACGCCGAGTTCATGCGGCGCCGCGCCGTTGCGCAGCGGCTCCAGTCCGCCCATCACACCATCGATGCCATACAGCCGGTATTCGATGTCGTAGTCGTCGGGCGTGAGCGTATCGCCGAACAGATCGGCAACCCGCCCGCGGAAATAGCCCTTCGCGTGCTGCACCAGAGCCGGCAATGCCTTGATGACATGCGGGTCGCGCACACCGCCCACGATGACTGTCTGATACCCAGCAATCGCCGCACCCTCAAGCTTGATCGTGTACTCTGCCGAAGGAAGAAACCGCGAGCCCCGCACACGCACGCGGCGCTCGTCGAGTGCTTCGTAGGTCGCGCCTTCCGTATCGATCACACCACCGGGTTCGGTCAACAGAAACGGGTTGGCATTCTCGTAGAGCGTGTGTGCGGCAATGCCGAGTGGCGTGCAACGCGCCTGGGGATCCAGCGGTTCGATATCGAAGTGATCGTCACGGATAGTGGCGAACATGCTGTCGGCGGCAGGCACCACCGCGCATGCCGCGCCGCATTCCAGGGTCTTGGCCGCATGCCACGCGAGGCCCGGGTCGGCGCCGAGCGCGACGGGCACGGCGGCGTACAACGCCGAGTCGCTCGCGCGCCCGGCCAGGATGACCTGCGCGCCCGCTTCGATCGCGGCCACGATCGGCTCCGTTCCCATCATGCCAACCACCGGCGAGTCGAAAGTACCTGCGCCGATCGGCGGCGCAGGTTCCAGCGGGCGGATACGCCCATTGGTAAGTTGGCGCTTCAGGTACTCGGGCTGCTGGTCCGATTTGATCACCGCGAGCCGGAAGCTGATGTTCTCTTCGGTCGCGATTTCGCGTGCCATCTCCGTGACCCAGTCGACGCCGACATCGCGACCACTCGTGCCGCACGAACCGACGATCAACGGCACCTGTAGACGATCCCGAGCGATCAGCAACAGCCTGAGATCGCGTTTGCAAGCTTCACGCGACAACTTTGGCCGGCCCTCGCCCAGGGCGGACGGGCCTGAATCCGTCGATCCCGCATCGCAGGCGATTACGTGTGGCTTCATCGCCACGCCGCGCTCCAGCGACTCGGGTTTGAACCCTGTCCCAAGACAGCCATTTCCCGCCAGCACTCTGATTTCCATGATCTTCTATTTTGCTTTGTATGACTAATTAATGACCGGTTACCCTGGGTGCTTCAACGCACTATGAATCAGCGTCCAGTTCTCTGCAGTGGGTTTATGTCCGGCGAATGAATTGGCCGGACACGGTGTTCAGCGCAGCGTCATGCGCATAGTTTCAACCAGTCGCTATCCGTTTCCGTAAGACGCTCGAATTCTTTGCGCAGACCGGCAATGTGCCGGCGGCCAGCGAGCTCGGCCATGTCCGCGTCGCGCTCCGCAATCGCTTCGACGATACGGTTGTGTTCGATCAGCGCACGGTGCCCGCGGCCCTCGAGATCCCTGAAACGATACAGTCGCGTCAAGCGGTTGATATCGCTCTGGATCAGCGTTTCCAGCAAGGCAACGCCGGAAAAGTTGGCGATCATGACGTGAAAGTCTTTCTTGCCGTATGCGGGATTCACCTCGTTCGCCAGTTCAACTGCGCGGGTTTTGTCGGCAAGTTCTGAATAAGCGCGCATGCCTGCTTCTTCAAACTCGGCGTGCTGGCGTAACGCTTCGATCTGGACGTCGGTTGCATTGAGAGCGGCTAGGCGGCATGCCATGCCTTCCAACGCCTCGCGCACCACGAACATTTCCACTACCTCCTTGCGCGAAAGCTGGGCGACGCGCACCCCCGCGTGCGGCGTGCGCAACACGAGGCGCCGCTCCTCCAGCCGGGCAATGGTTTCCCGCAGCGTCGCGCGGCTCACCTCGTAGCGCGCCGCCAGGTCGACTTCGACAATCTTGATTCCCGGCGGCAGCACGCCCGAGAAAATGTCCTGCGCCATGCGGTTGAGGAGTTGATCTCCTACCGTAACCGGCGCGTCTACTATTCGTTCGGTCCGCTCTGTCATTGCTCAATCCTATTCGTTGAATCGTTGCTAGCGATATGCTCCGGCAAGCGTCTTGCCGGCTTCACGGCCCTTGAGCGTGCGCGGCCCCATCACTGCGACCACCGCGGCGACGATGATCTGGCTCACAGCCAGAAAGACGAACGCCGCGGTAGTGCCGGCTCGCTGCAACAGAAATCCCATAATCAGGCTGGAGAATACAGCGGCGAGGCGCCCCCAGGAATACACGAAGCCGATCGCTTGCGCGCGCATCGCCGAGGGAAAAAGTTCCGACTGATACGCGTGAGTCGCGTAGGCGCTCAAGACGTTAAACATCGTCACGCCGACGCCGAACAGAATCAGCATCGCGGGTGCGTCCTGGTGAGCGAAGCACAAGCCACATGCGCCCGCTCCCAGCGCCGCAATAACGATCTGCCATTTGCGCTCAAGCCGGTCGGCAAACAGCAGAAACAACAGCGGACAGACTGGATAGCTCAGCCCGATATAAAGCGAGTACTCGAGGCTTTTCATTATCGGGTGTCCCTGTGCGGCAAGCAGCGCGGGGACCCAATTTCCAAAGCCGTAAAAACCGATCGCGTTGAATACATTCATGAGCGACAGCATCGTGACGATGCCCAGCCAGGGCGCTCTGAACATAACGCCCGCGGCCACGTTCGCCGGGGTACCTTCGGTCGCCTCCCCTGCCATCGCAGTCAGGTGCGGCAGCTTCGCAGCGGCCACTGCGCCGAAACATCGCTGTTCGAGCGTAGTGACGATGCGATCTGCCTCGGTCACCGACCCATGTTGCGCAAGCCACCGAGGCGACTCTGGCAAGCGCGTGCGTGTGAACCACACCAGCATCGCCCCCCCGCTCCCGATGATGCAGAGCCAACGCCACCCCTCCACGCCAAGCGGGCTTCGCGGGATCAACGTGAGACTGAGCACGCCCGCGACCGGCACGGCCAGCAATTGCACGAACGTCGAGAAAGCAAACGCGCGCCCGCGATAACGCGCCGGAACGATCTCCGCGATGTAGGCGTCGATCGTAACCAGTTCCACGCCCAGTCCGATGCCGCCGACAAAGCGCCAGACATCCACCTCCATGGCGCTATGCTGCAACGCCATCAGCACGGTCGCGCCGGTGTACAAAAGCAGTGCGACATTGAAGGTACGCTTGCGGCCGATGCGGTCTGCAAATCGGCCGAACAGCAATGCGCCGGCGAACAGCCCGAGGAAAGTCGCCGCGCCGAACGCCGCCTGATCGGGCAGACCGAGCAGACCGCCGCGCGTCGCGAAGACGCCCTCGCGCACAAGACCCGGAGCCGCAAGCGCCGTCAACGCCAGATCGTAGGTTTCAAAGAACGCTCCCGCCGCCAGCAGCGTCACCAGATACCAGAGGTGGCGTGTCATGGGCAGCCGGTCAAGCCGCGCTTCGATCATGCGCGTGGCCGCGGTGTTGCGAGACGCGTTCAACGTGAACCTCCATGCATTTGCCGACCGGTCGACGGCAAGCCCGCGTCTCGCTTCACTGCACGTTTTACATTGTATGACAATAAGTTCATATCGTTGCAATTTCCCTGCTTATTTCTTGATAATTAGAAAGTTTGTCTGACATTCGACATCCCTCAGAACTGGTGACGTATGCCGGCCATCAAGCCTAGCTGGGTGCTCTTCTGCGCAGTGCCCAGGCCATTGACGCCCTGGATTTGCGCCCCGATCAGGTCACCGCGATACAGTCCGTAGTTGCCTTCGATATAAACATCGGTCCGCTTCGACAGGTTGTAGTCCGCGAGGAGTTCGAACTGTGAGGCCGTGCCGTCGAGCCGCTCGGTCTTGCCGGTCTGCAGCGTGCGCCAGTAGTTGAAGGAAAGCCGCATCGCCGAGCTGAACGAATGCACCGCGCCGAGGCTGAACATGCGGCGCGAACTGAAGTCGGTGTACTTCAACGCGGCCAGTACCGGTGCGGTAAACGGCCCGTTGAGATACGACTGGAAGCCCGGGTCAAGCCGGTTTTCGAAGTAGCCGGCGTGGAACTGCATGCTCTGCCAGGTGTAGGACGCACCCGCCGTCCATGCCTTCGAATGCGAACCGTTAGTCGAATCGCGCGAATCCATATAGGCCGCGCCTGCCGCGAGCGGCGCGGCAGGCATATAAGCCACGCCGATACCCATTTGCGAACCGTAGGACGTGTGCCCTGCCGTGTTGCCGAACGCGTATGAAACCTGACCGACCACGTCGGCGAGCTTGATGGTGTATTTCGCCATGTTGCTGGACCACGGGCCGCCGAGCATGGTGAATTCCGGCTGGAAGCTGAAGTTGAACGGCACCCAGGGATTCGATGCATAGGTTCGTTCGACCACGCCCGCGAGCACGTTGGTCTGACGCCCCATGGTCAGCATGCCAAGGTTGGCGGACTTCAGACCTACGAATGCCGTGTTCCAGAACGGTAGACCCGGATCGGACTGACCATTGTTGAGATCGAAACGGTTTTCCAATCGGAAGATCGCCGCGTTGCCCCCGCCCAGGTCCTCGGTTCCACTCACGCCAAAGCGGCTTTCCGACAGACCTCCGACACCCATCTGCACAGTCGAGCCCCCGGCGCGATTGACGTGAGTCTGATACTGCACGCTGACATCGGTGAGTCCGTACAGGGTTACGCTCGACTGCGCCATCGCGCTTCCCGCTCCACATGACGCAAGCACTCCCACAACGTAAATAGCTTTCACATCGTCTCCGTTTTTATATTCGGCACCCGATCGATATCGGCTGATAGCCGGCCTCGGCCGATTGTCCGATCTGACTTGAACGCCTCTCATCAATTTCTGTCTGACAATGGAATGATATTTCGCCGAATACATCGCTATCAATTGGGGTAATCGCCTGGAATGTCTGACAATCACAAAATATTGGGGCGCGAGCGGCCTAGCTCAAATACAACCGGAGCTGGACATGGGAAGGCGACGGATTCGGCCATTCTTCGCAGGTTTTGCGTAGTGGTGCCCATCGGAACTTGCTATGGGCACCGCCTGAACCATGCGGTCGCAGGCGGCGGAGTTTCGGGGTGGCTCGATGCACTTCTGTCCGACTATCCAGTCAGTCAGCGCTGCTGTGCCGGACTACCGGGCGCAGAGGTTGTGGCAACCATGTTTTGCGTCGGGTACCTACAAATGACCGTTTGCGTTTTTTGTTCTTTTTCTCAGAACGACCGGGCATTCCCCCACGCACACTGCCCCCGGCATATTGACCCGCGCGGTTCCAGGATGTAACGCGTGCGGCTGCCGACGGCCACTACAGCCAGACAATGAATCCAGTTCCAGAAAACGAACTGCTGACAGTCAGCCGCCATTCATGAGCAGTCGCGATTTCCTTGCAGATCGCGAGGCCGAGCCCGGCGCCATCATGCCGGGCATCCGGCGCCCGCCAGAACCGCTCGAAGAGAAACGGCAGGTACTCTTGCCGGATGCCTGGCCCCTCGTCCCGAACCTGAATCGAACTGTTATCGAGAATCAGCCATACGACGCTGTTGGGCGGCGAAACATTGATTGCATTTTCGACCATGTTCTTGAGCAGAATGAACAACGCACCTCGGTCGGCCCAGATCGACTGCAGCGCAACCGGAGCCTCGAGTTGAAGCGTGACATGATTCCTGTCGGCCTTGCGCGCGAGATACGACACGACGTCCTGAGCGACATCGACACTGCTTACTGCGCCAAAATTGAAGTTCTGCGACTCGCTAACTTCGGCGAGATGCAACAGTTGCCGAACCTGACGCGCCATCAGATCGATTTCGCGAAACAGCAGGTCCTTGTCGTCGATCCCGGGCTGCAGTTCGATTTGACCGCGGATCAGGGTGAGCGGCGTCTGCAACTCGTGCGCGGCTGACGCGAGAAACTGCTGCTGCACGGCGAAGCCGTTTTCGAGTCTGTCGAGCGCCTCGTTGAAGGCATGGATCAACGGCCTGATTTCACTCGGAATACCCTCGATGGAGAGCCGCGTCGTGAGATTGCGCGGTGTGATACGTGCAGCCGCGCGCGATGCCTCCCTAAGCGGCCTCAGCAGCCGATGCACGGTAAAAGGGAAAGACAGGCCAAAAATGATCGTGGCAACGACAATGATCGTCTTGATGATCGCAGGCATCGGCTTGACCTTGGCGTCGATAAGTGCGTCGACGAATCGTTCGGACGTTGCGGTCTGGATGTAGAAAACCGCCGGACCCTGCGCCACCCGCAGCGTCAGGATGACGAATGGCTTCGCGTCTATCTCCGCCCGCTGGACATTGCCAACGAACCCGGATAGATCTCCTGCAATCCATGCTTGACCTCCCCCGGCGCCGTTCGAAGCCAGCAACACATTGCCGCGTTCGTCGAGTACCCGGTACTTCAGTTCCGTCGGCACCACCTCGAAGAGCCAGGCCCTCTGCGCGGGAAGCGCAACCGAAACCGGACGGCCAGCACTATCGAACTGGAGTCCACCCGCGATCGCCGTGACATTTTCCATCTCCTCGTGCCGCCCGAGCATCTGCTGGGGGAAATGATTGAACGCATAGGTGGCGACCGTCGCCAGCACGGTCAGGCTGATCGCGAGCGCAACAATGCTGGTCACCCAAAGCCGCGCGGACAAACTGCGAATCCAGTGATTGAGCATGGTGAGCAATGGGCCGTTGATTTAGTGCTGCCCGGTGAGCCCTGCAGCAACCTGGAGCGCGAAGCCCGCGCCGCGAATATTGGCGAGCCGCGTCGTTGCGCCCACCGCGGTCAACTTCTTACGCAAACGATGCAGCGTGACTTCGAGCGCGTTGGGCGTAACGGCTTCGCCGAGTCCCCACGCGGCATGTTCGAGCGCCGCATGCCGCACGGTGGCGCCTGCCGCCTTCACGAGGCACAGCACGATCTGCAACTCGGCCGGTGCCAGCAGAACAGACTGCGCGCCGCAGCGCATGGCGCGTTGCTGCGGATCAACCGTGATGTCGCCGAACGAGATCACCAGTTCCGTCAGCGCCACCGGACGGCGCATCAGCGTACGCACCCGCGCGACCAGTTCACTCATGGCAAAGGGTTTGGTCACGTAGTCGTCCGCGCCGCTCTCCAGTCCGTCGACGCGGTCATGCAGCGCGTCGCGCGCCGTCAGCATGAGCGAGGGCGTCATCTGCCCGGCCGCGCGCAATGTCCGCAGAAAAGTGAGGCCGTCGCCGTCCGGCAAACCGCGATCTATGATGAGCACCGCGTAGTCGGCCCGGCTCACGCCATAATGCGCCTCCGAAAGGGTACCGAACACATCGGTCTCGATGCCCGCAGCGGAAAGCGCCTGGCGGATCATGCCGGCCAGGCGCTCGTGGTCTTCGATCAGTGCAACTCGCGACATGCGGTGCGGCTCAATTGAATTGGTAAAGGTAACCGATCCTGGCTTGCGGAATATAACGCTTGCCCACCAGCGGACTATCGGTGATGCCGCTGCCAAGGTGCGCGACGCCGACGTCGAGAATCAGGATCTGATGACGCGTGAACTTGTAGTTGATACGCGTTCCCACTGAGATGTCGTAGGTCGCCTTACCGGTATATTCCGGGCGCCCGGCGCGCACTTCGGATGAACGCACGCCGTAATAGTAATCGACATATTTGCTGCTCAGCCAATCCACGCCGGCGTGCGGTTCGAACTCGAATTTGCCGTAGTCGAAGGACTTGCTGAAGTCGATCGTGGCTTTCTGCCCCTTATTGCCGCCTTCCAGAACATCGCCCGACAGCGTGCCGTATGCGGTGTGCCATGCGAGTGCCGGGCCGTACCAGAACGCGCCGTTGCGGTTCTGCATGCCGCTCAGAATCGGCGCGTCGGACGCTTTGTAGCCGTCGCCAATCGCGTACTGTCCGCGCAACGCGAGGCTCACGTTGCTCCACTTGCCGATCTTCAGATCGACGGCCGTGCCGAATGCATGGACCCATTTGTCGTCGAACGAAATCAGCGGAATCGGCGTGTATTTCGTGCCATAGCCTTTGTAAGGCGCCTGTTCGATACCCGCTCCCACGCCCAGGCCCCAATGCGTCACATTGGTCGAATTGTTCAGCACGGCGAAGCCCGTGTCGTCCGCCGTGGGCGGCTCCGGGCTCTGGCCGTCGGCCCAGGCCGCACCCGAAAACATGAAGAGCGATGCGATCGCCAATAGAAGCCTGCGCTCACGGCAGAGAGGTTTTTTCACGTCGAGTCCTGAGTTGATGGATGAGGCGCCATCGACTCTAAGGCTGCTGGACTTACTCGTTACTTACTCAAAGCGGTGAGTACTAGCCTGCCCGGCGGCGGCAGGGGTACGGGCGAATGTCACGGCTGTGGGACTGCGGCGGCAAACGACGTGCACGCGGGTAAGTATCAGGCAAGGCATCCGGGTTAAACATCGAGGCCGCTAGACGACTGCCCGTCATGAACGCATCCCCTGGTGATCGACGCGCTACTCATTCGGTTTGTACAATAGGATTGTGCATCCGGGCGTCGCGTCCTTGAAGCGGATTGACATGCCGTGCATTCCCGCCACCGCCTGTGCGAGGCTTAGTCCAAGCCCGCTGCCGGGCGTATGACGGCTCGCCTCACCGCGATAAAAGCGCCGCAGCACGGCTTGCTGTTCGGCGGGCGCGATACCGGGCCCATCGTCTGAAACGGCGATGCCCGCGCCGGTCTTGTCGCGGAACACCGTGATCCGCACATGGCCGCCATGCGGTGCGAACTTGATGGCGTTTTCCACCAGATTCGCCAGTGCCTCGAATAGCAGATTCGGATCGCCCCGGATCTCAAGCGGCCCCGATACCGTTCGCTGCAATTCGAAGGCGATTTGCTTTTCTTCGGCAGTCGGATCGTAGAATTCGAACACGTCATCGGCGACGGCGGCCAGATCGACCGTTGTGAATCCCGCGTGGCGCACGCCGCTTTCGATTTCCGAAATGCGCAGCAGCGCGTTGAAGGTGCGCAGCAGCCCACTGGTCTCGACAATGGTTTCATCGATTGCCGCGCGACACTCCGCTTCGGTTTTAGCGCGCCGTTGCGCACGTTCGAGTCCAGCGAGCATTCGGGTGAGCGGCGTGTGCAGATCGTGTGCAATCGCATCGCACACGCCCTTGACCTCATTCATGAGCCGCTCGATTTCGTCGAGCATGCCATTCACGACGGCGACGAGGCGATCCACGTCGTCGCGTTTTGAATGCATCGGCAAACGCCTGCTGAGATTGCCGGCGACGATTTCCTCGATCGAGGCGGTTACCGCGTCGAGCCGCCGCATTGCCGATATGCCGATCAGGCTCGCTCCGACCAGGCCGATCACGAGTGTGATCATGGCGGTGGAAAGCAGCGCGTGCACCAGTTCTTCGTCGAAATGGTCGAGTTCGCGGGTGTTCTGGCATTGCAACGCGATGCGGCTATCCGGCACGCGCGCGGCAATGCATCGGCCGGGCGGGTGGCCGGGCAGCTTCGCGAGTCGCATGGAAAACGGTTGGTCGAACACGGGGATAGCCGGGTGATCGCCCGCGTAGCCGCCGGCGAGATGTTTTCCGGCAGCGTCGAACAGACCGAACGGGCGTTGGTGGCGCGGATCGAACTGGTTTTGATGTTCGAATCGCGCGACCAGTTCGTCCGGTTCTTCGCGTTGCAACTGGGCGTGCTCGCGGATCAGCCAGTCGTCGATGCGCTCCTGTTCGAAGCCGGTGATCTCGCGGTACAGGTAGCCGAACAACAGTATCGCGATCACGCCGAACAGCATCAGGAACAGCGTGGCGAGGCGAAAGCCGGTGGTGCGGTGCAGGTCAGTCAGGCGCATGGAGCATGTATCCCGAACCGCGCACGGTATCGATCATCGGAGCCGTCCCGTCCGGGTCGAGCTTCTTTCTCAGGCGGCTGATATGCACATCGATCACATTGGTCCGCTCGTCCAGCCGGTAGTCCCATACCGCTTCGAACAGCATGGTGCGGCTTACCACCTGGCCCTCATGCTGCATCAGGTATTCGAGCAGCCGGTATTCGCGTGGCAGGAGCGGCACCGGACGGCCGGCGAAGCTTACTTCGCGCTTGAGCGGGTCCAGACGCAGCGGGCCGACCTGATACTCCTGCACGCCGGGCGCCGCTTCGCGCCGGCGCATCAGCGCGTCGAGCCGGGCGGTCAGTTCGATGAACTCGAACGGCTTGGTCAGATAATCGTCTCCGCCGGCGCGCAGACCGCGCACACGTTCGTCGACCGCGGAGAGCGCGCTCAGAATCAATACGGGCGTGAACACGCCGGCGCTGCGCAACGCCGCCAGCATGCCGAGCCCTTCGAGTCCGCCCGGCAACATGCGATCGAGCACGATGGCGTCATAACTGTTGGCGACCGCAAGCATCAAACCGTCGCGGCCCGTGCGCGCGGTCTGTACCTTGCAGCCGTGATCGGTCAGCGCTTCAACGATCTCCGCGAGGGTTTGCTCGTCGTCTTCGACGACCAGTACGTTCGACATGCATTTTTCCAGAAGTGAGCGCGCGGCGAACCTGGGCGAGGTGGCCGTTTACACTACGCTCGTATCTACAATGTCCCGAAGTATGCCGTGCGAAGCTGCACAGGCGTTTCGCGCCAACATTAAAAAATTTTAATGTGGGCCTCATCAACCTGTTTAGCGCATGCGAATCCTGCTGGTCGAAGACGATACGCGCGCCAGCCATTTTCTGGCGCGTGGCTTGAGCGAAAGCGGTCTGATTGTCGACACCGTCGCCGACGGCGCGACCGGGCTCGCCTACGCGCGCGAGGGCATTTACGACGTGATTGTGACCGACCGGCTTCTGCCGGGGCTCGACGGCGTCGCCCTCGTGCAGCAATTGCGCGCCGGTGGCGATACCACGCCGGTGCTGATGCTGTCCGCGGTTGGCGGGCTGAACGAACGCGTGGAAGGCATCCGCGCCGGGTGCGACGATTACCTCATGAAGCCATATGCCTTCGTCGAAGTGCTGGCGAGAATCGAGGCGCTCGCGCGGCGCGCGGATCGCAGCAGGATGAGCGAGCGGCTCGAATGCGCGGATCTGGTACTCGACACCCGGGCGCGAACCGCGATGCGCGGCGGGCGCGATCTGCGACTGCAGCATCGCGAGTTTCTATTGCTCGAATGCCTGGCGCGTCGGGAAGGCCAGGTCGTGACGCGCAGCATGCTGCTCGAGGCGGCGTGGAATTACGATTTCGAACCGCGCGGCAATATCATCGATATGCACATGCATCGGCTGCGGGCAAAGGTGGACCGCGATTTTCCGGTGGCGCTGATTCATACCGTGGTCGGAGCGGGCTATGTGCTGAACCCGGCGCCTTAGCAGGCGCTTTGCGGCGACATAGGCGGCCTCGTGGATGCACGCTCCGACGGCGTGTTGCGGCGCATTAAATTTTTTTCATTATTGGGCGAAAGCGCCGACAGGCCCCGCTGACTACTCTGGCGACATTCCCATGTTGCCGGAGCGTTCTCCAATGTCAGGGCTGTCCCGTTCGGCGCCGTTTTCGCACGTCGTCAGTCCTCGTGCGCCTCATCGGGCCCTGCGTGCTGCCGCATGTGCCGCATGCGCACTCGGTGTCGCGGTTCTGGCCGGGTGCTCGCTCGTGCCGGCCTATCAGCGGCCGGGTGCGCCGCTCGCGCAGCGCTTCGACGGCGCGGCGAGCGCGTCGCTCGCCGATACCGTTCCCGTCAGGAGCGGCTGGTGGCGCGAATATCACGACCCTGCGCTCGATGCGCTGGTCGATCGGAGTCTGCGCAACAACTTCACGCTGGCGTCCGCGATTGCGAGTGTCGAACAGGCGCGCGGCAACGCCGAGAAAGCCGGCGCGCCGCAGTATCCGTCGCTGTCGCTCGGCGCAACCTTCGACCGCAGCCACCAGGGGCGTGGTTCGACCACCAAGACCCAGAGCCTGTTCGCCGAAGCAAGTTACGAGGTCGACTTCTGGGGCTTTAACGCCGCTAACGCCAGCGCGGCGGACCTGCTCGCGCGCGCATCCGAGTTCGATCGCGATACGGTGGCGTTGACGCTGACCGCATCGGTGGCGGACACGTATTTCCAGGTGCAGAGCCTGCGCCGCCGTCTGGCGATCGCACGGTCCATTTCCGACGATGCCGCGCACATTCTGCAATTGTTGCTCGCGCAACAGGAGGCGGGCGTCGCGACCGAGCTGCAGGTCCAGCAGCAGCGCAATGCGCTCGCCACCTTCCAGGCGGCGGTGCCGGCGCTGCAACAGCAACTGGACACCAACATCCATGCGCTCGCCGTGCTGGTGGGCACCGCGCCTGAGCAGTTCACGGTCAACGACACCGCGCTCGCCGGTATCGCCATTCCCCAGCCGCGTCCGAATCTGCCGGCCAGCCTGCTGGAAACGCGCCCCGATATCCGCTCGAAAGAAGCGCAGTTGCAGTCAGCCAATGAGGGCGTCGGCGCGGCGCGCGCCGCTTTCCTGCCGAACATCGTGCTGACCGCCGACGGCGGCCTCAGCAGCCAGTCGCTTTCGCATTTCCTGTCGAGTCCGTTTGCGAGCCTCGCCACATCGCTGGCCGCACCGCTGTTCGACGGCGGCGCGCTGCGTGGTCAATTGCACGCAAGTCAGGCGGCCGAAGCAAAGGGCGTCGCCGATTACCGGCAGGCCGTGGTGACTGCGCTGCAGGACGTCGAGGATTCGCTCTCGGCGGCGCAACAGCAGCAGCTCGCGGAGGCCGCCGACCAGACTGCTGCCGACGCTGCCCGCAAAGCCGCCACGCTTGCGCAAGGCCAATACAAGCTCGGCACCGTCGACTTTCTGACCGTACTCGACGCCCAACGCACGCTCTATCAAGCCGAAGACACGCTGGTGCAGGCGCGACTCGCGCGCCTGCAAGCGTCGGTGAGCCTGTTTCGCGCGTTCGGCGGTGGCTTCGGTGTCACCGATAGCAGCGCAGCTTCCACTTCTACGCCTTCCCGCTCATGAAACCTGCAGACCTTCCGAACCACGAGACGCCCAGCGCGCGACGTCGCGCGCCGCTAGTGATGGCGTTCGTTGTCCTTGCCGTGATTCTTGTCGCGTGGTTATGGCCGGGGCATCCGGCCGTGAAGCCCGTGGCTGCGGTGCCGGTCAACGCGGGCCATCCGGTGATCATCGACTTTCCGATTCGCGTGGCCGCAGTAGGTACGGTCCTCGCGCTCAATACCGTGGACGTCAAAGTGCGTGTGGACGGCCAGTTGCAGCGCGTGGCCTTCACTGAAGGGCAGGATGTGAAGGCAGGCCAGTTGCTCGCGCAACTCGACCAGGGACCGCTCACTGCGCAATTGCATCAAGCCGAAGCGGCGCAGCGCAAGGACCAGGCCTCGCTCGATAACGCGAGGCTCGATCTCGCGCGTTACTCGAAGCTGGTCGGCATTGGCGCGGCGACCACCCAGGCCGTGGACACTGCGAAGGCGCAAGTCGAAGCGCTCGCCGCCACGGTCGCAGCAGATGCAGCGCTGGTGCAGAGCGACCGCCTGCAACTGAGCTTCACTACCCTCTTCGCGCCGTTCACCGGCCGTGTGGGCGCACGTGAGGCCGACATCGGCGCGATCGTGCATCCCACGGACACCACCGGCATTGTCACCGTCACGCAGATGGAGCCGATCACCGTGCTGTTCTCCGTGCCGCAAGACGTGCTGCCCGACTTGCTAGCGAATCAGGCGGCCGCGCCGTTGGCGGTGAACGTGACCACGCGTTCCGGCAGCACGACGCTCGCCGACGGCACGCTCGTGTTCATCGACAGTACGGTCGATCCCACCACCGGTCAGATCAAACTCAAGGCCTCCTTCATCAACAAGGATCGCAAGCTGTGGCCGGGCGAACTGGTGAATGCGCGCGTGTTACTGCGTACCGATACGCAGCGGCTCGCCGTGCCGAGCCGTGCGGTCGTGAACACGCAGAACGGCACGCAGTTATACGTGATCAACGCGAATGGCACGGCGCAGATGCGTCCGGTGCAAACCGGTGTGACGGTCGACGGAATGACGGAGATACGCAGTGGCATCGCCCTGAAGGATCTGGTCGTGTTTGATGGGCAAAGCCGCTTGGACCCAGGCGTGCGCGTGGCGGCGACCACGGTGCCGACAGTGGCCCAGGCGCCGGCCAACGCGAACTCGGCGGGCAGCCAGGCTGACCAGGACAATCCGTCATGAGCCTGATGGAACTGTTCATCAAGCGGCGCATTGCGACCAGTTTTCTTGCTATCGCGGTGCTGCTGGCGGGTGCGGTGGCGTACTTTATGCTGCCGGTCGCGCCCTTGCCGCAAGTCGATTTCCCGACCATCCAGGTCGTGGCGAAGTTGCCGGGTGCGAGTGCCGAGACCATGGCGACTTCGGTAGCGACGCCACTCGAGCGACAACTCTCGTTGATTTCGGGCATCACGCAGATGACGTCGTCAAGCTCGCTGGGTACCACCAACATCGCCGTGCAGTTCGATCTGTCGCGCGATATCAACGGCGCGGCGCAGGACGTGCAAACGGCAATCAACGCGGCCGGCGGTACGCTGCCTAAGAACCTGCCGAACCCGCCGACCTATGAAAAGGTCAACCCGGCCGACTTCACCTTGTTGTCACTGGCACTGACGTCGCCATCGCTCACGCTAACGCAACTCGACAGCGACGCTGAGGACTATCTGGCGCAGCAGATCTCGCAGTTGCCCGGCGTGGGTCTCGTCGATTTCCACGGCGAGCAGCGGCCTGCCGTGCGTATTCAGCTCGATCCCGACAAGCTCACCGCACGCGGCCTCACGCTGGAAGACGTGCGCTCGATTGTCGGCTTGCAGACCGTGAATGCACCGAAGGGCAGCCTGAACGGCCCGGATCGCTCGGTGATTTTCAACGCCACCGACCAGATCACAACCGCCTCGGCATATCGCAATCTGGTGGTCGCATACAAGAACGGCGCACCGGTTCGCATATCCGATCTCGGCACCGTTCTGAACGCCGCCGAAGACAACCAGCAGGCCGCGTGGCTTCAGCACGAACGCGCGATCATCCTCGATATTCACAAGCAGCCTGGCTACAACGTCGTGCAGACGATCGCCAACATCAAGGCGAAGCTGCCTGCGCTGGAAGCGACGCTGCCCGCCGCCGCGCATCTGCATGTCGTGGGCGATCGCACGCAAACCATCAATGCGTCGGTGCACGACGTGCAGTTCACGCTGATGCTGACGGTCGCGCTCGTCGTGATGGTCATCTTCTCGTTTCTGCGCAACGTGTGGGCGACGATCATTCCGAGCCTGACGATTCCTTTGTCGCTGGTCGCTACGTTCGGCGTGATGTATCTGCTCGGCTATAGCCTCGACAATCTGTCGCTGATGGGGCTGACCATCGCGGTGGGCTTCGTGGTGGACGATGCGATCGTCGTGATCGAAAACGTGATGCGGCATGTCGAAGAAGGCGTGCCGCGCATGAAAGCCGCGCTGCTCGGCGTGATGGAAGTACGCTTCACTATTATCTCGATGACGATCTCGCTGATCGCGGTGTTCATTCCGATCCTGCTGATGGGCGGCATAGTCGGACGCCTGTTCCGCGAATTCGCGGTGACGGTGAGCGCGGCGATCCTGATGTCGGCGCTGGTCTCGTTGACCGTCACGCCGATGCTATGCGGCTGGCTGATCCGCTTGCCTGAGCCGGATGACACAGGGCGGATGCGCAGGCTTGAAGCCTGGCTCGAAAGAGGCTTTGTCGCGGTGGAGCGGCGTTACGAGCGAGGTCTCGATTGGGTGTTGAATTGGCCGAAACTGATGCTTTGCGTGACGATCGCGACGATCGTCGCGACTATCGCGCTGTTCGTCGTAATCCCGAAGGGCTTCTTCCCGCAGGAAGACTCCGGGTTGATCATGGGTGTCGCGCAGGCCGCGCCGGACATCTCCCCGCGCGCGATGTCCCTGAAAATGCAGCAACTGGGCAATATCATCGAAGCCGATCCAGCCGTCGATAACGTCTACTACTGGATGGGTGCGAATCCGACCGTGAGCCAGGGCCGCGTGATGATCAACCTGAAGGCGTTCGGTCAGCGCAAGGACAGCGCCGGGCAGGTTCTCAATCGCCTGAAACCACAGTTGGCGAAGGTGATGGGCATTTCATTGTCGATGCAGGTCCGCCAGGATCTTCAGGTAGGTGGCCGTATCAGCGCCGCGCAGTACCAGTACACGCTGCAGGACCCTGATATCAACGAGCTGAATCATTGGGCAGGCGTGCTGACCGACAAGCTCTCGAAGTTGCCGCAACTCGCTGACGTCACCTCCGACCAGCAGGCTGCCGCTACCAGCGCGACGCTCGTGATCGACCGCAGTACGGCCTCGCGCTTCGGCATTACCGCGCAAGCGATTGACGACACGCTCTACGATGCGTTCGGCCAACGCCAGATCGCCACGCTGTTCACGCAGCTGAATCAGTACCACGTCGTTGAGGAAGTCGATCCGGGCTTCCAGTTGACCACCGACGCGCTCGCGCACCTCTACGTGCGTTCGCCGCTGACGAATGAACTGGTGCCGCTCAGCACGCTCGCAAAGATCGAAAACAACGTGTCGCCGATTTCGGTGAATCACCAGGGGTTGTTCCCGGCCGTGACGATCTCGTTCAATCTGGCGCCGGGGCAATCGCTCGGCAGTGCCGTGACGGCGATTCATCAGGCCGAGATCGCGGCCGGCAAACCCGACAGCTTGACGGGGTCGTTCCAGGGCACGGCGCAGGCGTTCCAGGCCTCGCTTGCCAGCGAACCGTATCTGATCGCGGCGGCGCTCATCGTGGTGTATCTGATTCTCGGCATCCTGTACGAAAGCGCGATTCATCCGCTTACCATCATTTCGACTCTACCCTCGGCGGGGGTGGGAGCATTGCTTGCGTTGATGCTGTGCGGCCAGGATCTCTCGATCATGGGGATGATCGGCATCATCCTGCTGATCGGTATCGTGAAGAAAAACGCGATCATGATGATCGATTTCGCGTTGGTGGCCGAGCGTGAGCAAGGCTTATCACCGCGCGAGGCGATCCGTCAGGCGTGCGTACTGCGCTTCCGGCCGATCATGATGACGACGCTGGCCGCGCTGTTTGGCGCGCTGCCGCTCGCGCTTGGTCACGGAGCGGGCGCGGAACTGCGTGTCCCGCTCGGCATCGCGATTGTCGGCGGCCTGATCGTTTCGCAGATGCTGACGCTTTTCACGACGCCGGTGGTGCATCTGTGGTTCGATCGCCTGTCCCACTGGCTGGCGAAACGGCGCGCAAAAGGCGGCATGCTCGAGCGTGAATCGGTAGGTTGAGCGCATCAGCGAAGAGGCTTTAGTGCGGTAAGGTAAGCGGTGCGCTCGGCCATGACCAATCGGCGACCTTCAACTTGCGGGCGGAGGATCTGTTCGAAGAATAGTCGTTCGTCCGCTGTGAACTGCGTCGCGAGAATGTCGCCGAGCCGCGGAGCCCAAGGGTGCGGCGAGCTGCCAAGCAACACGTCCCACGAAGTGACCGCGGCCGGGCGTACATCAATGTGGAACTCCATATGGATATCCGCGAACCCTGCATCTAAAGCGAAGCGGACCAGATCGCGTTCGCCGTAATTGGCAATCGGACTTGCAGAAATTTTTTCCTCAGTATCGGGAAACTGAGCGGATTTCCAGCGATGCAGCAGGTGGAAGAAGTTGTCCCCGGCTTTCTCGGGTAGACCTTCAACGATTTTCCGCAGCGAGCTTGCCTCAATTGCATCGTCGCGCATAATTGGTTCGGCGATCGATAGCCGGCCACCTGGTCTGAGAATCCGATGAAATTCCCGCAGGGCGGCCATCTTGTCAGGGACATAGGCGAGAACGGCGCGAGTCGCGACCACATCGACAGCGCCATCCTCCATGCCATCGAGTGATTCGGCGGAGCATTGGATGAAGACGCACTGATCCTGGATGTTCCGCTGAACTGCGAGTGCTTCAGTGTGCCGAAGCAGAGGCGCCGAGATATCCGTGAAAAGCACGTGCAGCGATGGGCCTACGCGGTCGATCGCGCTTAAACCGATCAGCCCATCGCCGGTACCGATGTCGGCGAGCGTCATGCCAGGGGTAAGCCTCGCGCCGTCCAGAACGCGGTCCACGTGGTGTTTGAGTTCGACATGGAGGGCTCGTTCGTGCCCTGGATCATCTCCGTGCCGAATATGTAACAGCCAATCGGACCATACATCGGATTGGGGCTGGGAGTCGGAACTATTCATGTCGAAGGACGAATGTCGATTGGATAACGAGGTGTGTCGAATGACCAAAGACTCGAACCTCATCCCGGATCAGCCGACCAGCAGTTGGGCGGCATCGCCGTCGGCGCATGAATGTAAGGGACGTTACCTTATGAGAACCTGAAGGACTTGCTATCAGAGCGGGAAACCGCGTGGAACAGAGTGCGGTGAACACTAGCGCGGTGCGGCTGAAAATGCGGCCTACTGCGTAAGCAGTCGGACAGGGAACGATTATCGACCGGTTCGACCGTGGCTGGGATAGTCGGGGAACCCCGCCCTTCAACCAGGCCACCCCGCCCGCCTGTAATCGCTCGGCGAGATCCCGGCCACCCGCTTGAACGCGCTGCTGAATGCACTTTCGGATGCGTAACCCAATTTCGCTGCGAGAACGGCAATCGGTGTTTTCTCGTCGATCAGCGCCTGCCTGGCCATACGCATGCGCCATTGTGTGAGCCACGTGAGCGGAGCCATGCCCGCGATAGACCTGAAATGCACGCAAAACGCCGTGCGCGACATGGCCGATGCGGCCGCAAGTTCGTCCAGCCGCCACGCCCGACCAGGATCGCCGTGCATCAACCGTAGAGCGGGCGCAAGCCGTCTGTCGCCGATGGCGCGTAGCCAGCCGCTGGGAATTTGCGCGCCGGTGTCGAGATGGACGCGCAGCATTTCGACGAACATCAGTTGTGCCAGGTATGTCGAGGCAAGGCTGCTGCCTGGCAGACCCGACGCGAACTCTTTGACGAGCCGGGCGAGCAGCCATCGAAGAACGGCCGCCTGCTCGCAGTCCGCCCGGATGTGTATCAGCGATGGCAGGACGTCGACCAGCAGCGCGTCATTGAAGGGCGCGAGCCTGACGTGTCCTCCGATCTGTGTGCAACCGTTGCCGTCGCCGATCGTCGCGGTCCGGGTCCTGTCGCCGGAGAAAAGGGTGGCCGCGTCGATCGGTTCCGCGTCGGGGGCGCTTGCGAGGACAAACGAGCGTTCGCCGGTTAGCAGAAAGACGTCACCTTCGCCGACAGCGACCGGCTCTGCCTGCGCGTCGAGGCAAAGCCAGCAACTGCCCTTGACCAGCGCGAAGAATTTGATCTTTTTCGGTTGTGGAAAGCGGATCGCCCATGTGCCGCCGGCGGAGAAGCCGCCTGCCACGACGGGCTGGGCGCCAAGCAGCCGAAGGATATCCGAAAGCGGGTCATCATCGATTTCTGAACTCATGCGACAGTATTCCGAACTTTTGATTATTCATCGTACCGGAATTTGAGCCCACACTGCGTACATCATTGTTCGCCCGGGGAAACGCCATGATGACGCCACAAAAGCCGCTCGGTTCGGGTTTCGGAGCCGCCACCACCGCCGACGAGGTCATCGCCGGCATCGATCTTTCCGGCAAGACAGCGATCGTGACCGGCGGCTACTCCGGCCTCGGGCGCGAAACCGCGCGGGTTCTGCGTGCCGCCGGTGCACGCGTGATCGTCCCCGCGCGCGAGGTGCACCGCGCTCGCGAGGCACTGGCCGCCATCGACGCGGAAATCGCGCCGATGGATCTGCTCGATCCGGCTTCAATCGACGCCTTTGCGGCGTCGTTTCTGGAATCGACACCGGCGCTGCACATGCTGGTCGACAGCGCCGCGATCATGGCCGTGCCGGAATTGACGCACGACGCGCGAGGCTATGAGTATCAGTTCGCGACCAACCATCTCGGTCACTTTCAGCTCGCCATGCGGCTCTTGCCTGCGCTGCGCAATGCGGGATGCGCTCGCGTGGTGTCGGTATCGTCGATCGGTCACCGCTATTCGCCGGTGGTTTTCGACGACCCGAATTTCGAGCGTCGCCCGTACACGCCGTGGGCAGGGTATGGGCAGTCGAAGACGGCCAACATTCTCTTTGCTGTCGCACTCGACCAGCGCGAGAAGACAAACGGGATCCGCGCGTTTTCGCTGCATCCGGGCGCCATTGTCGATACCGGGTTGGGGAAATACATGACGCGCGAGCAGCTGATCACCGCAGGTGTCCTCGATGAACAAGGCGAGCCAGTGCGTGATCCGGCAAGGCAACTCAAGACCATCGGGCAGGGAGCAGCCACCCAGGTCTGGTGTGCAACGAGTCCACAATTGAATGGTATGGGCGGCGTGTATTGCGAAAATGTCGACATAGCCCCGGTGATGACGCAGGAACCGGAGAAGATGGATATGGCGGATGCCATGAGGCTTACGGGCGTAGTGCCCTATGCCATCGACTCTGCATTCGCCGATGAGCTTTGGGGACTCAGCGAGCGGCTTCTCAAGTTCTAGTCTCCGACGGTGCGTGGAGCGACTTCCAGCGTGCGGCGATCGACGGCTACCTGAAGCGTTCCGGCATCGAACAGCGCAAGCCAATACGCACCTCATTCTCGTGGACGGATCGAAAACCTGCTTTCAGGGGGGAGCGTCGCACCCGCATCGCCCGAGATTCGGCTGGGGACCGTGTCCTCCAGCCGCCAGCCAATCGATCTTCGCTCGTACAAAGCGGATCATCGTGTCCAGTTCGGCCGCCTTCGCTTCTAACCCGGCAAGTTGTCCCTTCAGGATGTCGTCGCGATGCATCGAGATGCGATATGCCGCCTGGATCCGGACATGCTCTCAGACTAGAACGCCGCCGCCATCGATCACGATCGTCTGCCCGGTGACAAACGCGTTGTTCATCAGATAGACGTAAGTCTGGGCAATATCATCGGCCTCACCAGTACGCCCGACCGGTAACATCGAGCCGGCGTGCAGGTACATCGCTTCACGATCGCCCTCCGGGACGCTTGACCAAAGCGGCGTGCGCACCAAACCTGGGCTGACAATATTTACGCGGAGCGGCGCAAGCTCGACTGCAAGCGCACGCGTGAAGGCCTCCATCGCACCGCAAATGCTTGCAACAACCGTCCATCCTTTCAGCGGCCGCTCACCGGCGATGCCGCTGGTGAGCACGATCGATCCGCCCCGCCGAATATTGGGCGCTGCCGTTTTCACTGCGGCAATCGCGCCAAACATACGCAGATCGAACGCCTTGCGCACTACGTTCATGTCCGTATTCGCGAGTTCCCCGAGTTGCAGGCTTTCGCCAGCCGTATAGACCAGATGATCGAAGCTGCCGATCCCCGCAAACAAACGCCTCACCGATCCGGCGTCGTTCAGGTCCGCGACCTGGCCATCCGCATCCGGGCCAAGTGCGGTGACAGCCGCCGCAACCTTTTCCTCACGCGAGGACGATACAACGACCTTCGCCCCCTGCGCCAACGCCGCGCGCGCAGTGGCAAACCCGATGCCGGACGTGCCGCCTAGTACCACGACTTTCTTGTCTTGCAGATCACTGCTCATGTCGACCCCTTATCAATTGCGCCACACGGCGTGATTCGAATTCTGATTGCACCGATGCGCTTGATAAACGATGATCTATTTCCCACACTCGTAACTGGATCTTGTGAATGGATCGCTTCGTCAGCATGTCAGTCTTCGTGCGGGTCGTCGAGCGCGGCAGCTTTGCTGCCGCTGCAGAAGGCAGTGGCATGACAGCGACAATGGTCGGCAACCACATCCGCGCGCTCGAGGATCGGCTCGGCGCGCGCCTGCTCAACCGCACCACGCGGCGACAAAGCTTGACTGACACAGGCCGCGGCTACTATGAACAGTGCGTAAGCATTCTGGCGCAGGTTCAGGCGGCGGAAGGCGATGCCCGCGACATACGCGCACGGCCGCGTGGTCGCCTGCGCGTGAGCGTGCCGGTGATGTATGCCACTTTTAAGCTCGCGCCGGTCATTAGCGACTATCTCCAGTCCAACCCGGACGTTCACGTGGAGTTGGCGTTGACCGACCGGTTCGTCGATCTTGCTGATGAGGGCTTCGAAGTGGCGATCCGCGTCGGCGCCCTGCGAGATTCGAATCTGATTGCGCGACCGCTGGCGCCCTCAGCGCTCATTGTCTGCGCGTCGCCCGCGTATCTTTCACGGCACGGAACGCCCGCAACGCCTAAGGATCTGGAGAAGCATCACTGCCTCGCGATCGGATTTGCCGGCGGCCCGGAACGCAATTGGCGCTTCACCCTCGCCGACGGTTCGGAACAGGCTGTGCGTGTACCAGGCCGCCTCGATATCAGCGGCGGCGGCATGGCCCTGCGTGAAGCGGCGCTCGCCGGTCTCGGCATCATTCTCCAGCCGGAGTTGCTTGTAGAGCAGGATATTGCCGCAGGAAGACTGATCCGACTGCTTGCCGACACGCCTGCGCCAATATATCCCGTGCATCTTGTCTATCTGCCGGAACGCAAGCTGACGGCGAAGCTTGCAAGTTTCGTCGCTTTCGTGATTGCCCGGTTCGGTCCGCAAACTGAGTAACCGCGAGTTTGTCGGAAGCAATGCGTCAGTAAGACGGTGCCGACAGCCAGTGTTAGCAGTAAGGGACCGCAATGTAATCGCCAAGCGCCCAGTAAGTGGCCGGTAAGTGTTCCGGTCGCACCATCGCATCGACTGTCCTTCGCCACGGCCGCAGCGCTGCATGGCTAGTACCTCTTTTGTCATTCTCGTACCGGGAGTCCCGCGATGAAAAGGCGCGATCTGAACACTCTGGCGCTCGCCACCACGGTGCTTCTTTCATCGGGATGCGCGACGGGGCCCGGGCGTCCCGCCGGCGACCCGCTTGAACCGATGAACCGGACCATCTACTCGTTCAACGACAAGGTCGACAGATACGCGGTCAAACCAGTAGCAACCGCCTACCAGAAGGTGACGCCGACACCAGTACAGACGGCAGTCCGGAATTTCTTTTCCAATCTCGGCGATATCGGCAACTTTGCCAATGACCTGCTGCAACTGAAAGCGACAGACGCGAGCGAGGATGTAGTGCGCTTTGCGTTCAACTCCACCTTGGGGATTGGCGGTCTGATCGACTGGGCGACGCCTGCGGGCTTGCCCAAGCATCATCAGGATTTCGGGCTGACGCTTGCGCACTATGGCGTACCGATTGGGCCGTATCTCGTGGTGCCGTTGTTCGGGCCAAGCAGCGTGCGGGATGTGAGTAACGTCGCTGTCGACAGCTTCCTAAATCCGTTCGCGGCAGCACCGGTTGCTGTCCAGGCATCGGTGGCTGGCACCCGCTTTGTCAGCGCCCGTGCCGATCTGCTGAGCGCGTCGAATCTGCTTTCACAGGCCGCGATCGATCCCTATTCGTTCACTCGCGACCTCTACCTGGAGAGGCGCCGCATGCTCTCGACGAAATCCAGTGACGCCGACAAGTTGCCGGACTACCCAGATCCCTCGCCTCAATAGCTGCATGTCCAACGCATGACAGTCTGCGCAGCTCACCGTTAAGTGTCAGGTAAGCCATGCGCGTCCAGCATGAAGACCTAGTTCATCTGACTGTGGGAGCGTGTCCATGAAAGCCAGTACTGCGACCGCACTGCGCGCCAACCTCGTGCTCTTTTCGGTTTCGACAGCAATCGCAATTGTCCCCTGCATCAGTCTCGCGTCACTGCTCGGCCTGCTCGACGACGGCGCGCCTACATTGCCTTACCTGGGCAGCATTTTTCTGCTCGCCGCCCTGATCATGCTGGTGCTGCGCTGGCGTGCGCGGCGAGCGTTCGATGCTGCGAGGCAAGCGCATAAGGTTCAACTGATCGAAAAGCACGGTCTCGAAGCATGGATTGACGATGACTGCCCCTTGGCGTGGCTAGTCCAGATGCACGTTGAACTGCATGGCCATCAATGTATTAACTGACAATGGACCTAAGCATGAAAAGTCTCGGTTATTGGCTGCTGCTCGGTTTGCTGCGGCTACTGTCGGTTCTGCCGTACGCGCTGGTTGCGAGAGCCGGCAATGCGCTTGGCGCCGCGCTGTACAAGCTGCCGAGCCACCGCCGGCACGTGGTGCTCGTCAATCTACGCCTGTGCTTTCCGCTGATGATCGAGCGCGAGCGCGAAGAGCTCGCGCTCGCCCATTTCCAGCACGTTGTACGCAGCTATCTGGAGCGGGGCTTTCAGTGGTTCGGCAGTTTGCGCACGATCGAGCGACTGGTCGAGATGGACAGTCGAATCGATCTGCACGATCCGCACGCACCGCCTACAGTATTCATGGGCTTTCACTTCGTCGGAATCGAGGTAGGTTGCATGCTGTATTCGTCGCGCCTGCCGGTCGCCGCGCTGTACACTCGCATGTCGAACACGCGTGTGTGCGAACTCGCACGGCGTCAACGAGGACGGTTCGGAGCAGATATGATTGAGCGCAGCGCAAGTGCGAAACATGTTGTCCGGCTGCTGCGCTCAGGTGTTCCCGTGATGCTGGCGGCGGACATGGACCACGGAACTACGGGTTCGGTGTTCGCGCCGCTCTTCGGTGTGCCAGCCTGCACGCTCACTTCCGTGTCACGTCTCGCGAAGTTGGGCGGTGCGCGCGTCGTGCCCTTTGTGACCGAGGTATTGCCGGCATTTCGCGGCTATAAGCTGACCATCTTCGATCCGCTCGAAAACTTTCCCACGGACAGCGAAGCGCTTGACGCACGCACGATGAACGCGTTTCTTGAAAGGCAAATCCTGCGCCTTCCCGACCAGTATTACTGGGTCCACAGGCGCTTTAAACACCGCCCGGCAGGCATGCCCGCAGTCTACTGAATTTTTGCTTGCGACAGCTGTCGGGTCGGTACTGTTGTGTAGATCCATCCACTGAGCGCTACATGGCCGCACTTTTCCCCGATACCGCCCCGCCCCGCTCGATCCTCATGATCTGTACCGGCCGTATCGGCGACGTGTTGCTCAGCACCCCTGCGGTGCGCTCGCTGAAAGCGCGTTGGCCCGATGCGCAGATCGATATGCTGGTGTTCGAAGGCACCGGCGAGGTGCTGGAAAACAATCCTGACATCAGACGTGTCGTCTGTATTAAGCCTCATGCGAAGCTGACTGAGCGTGTTGCCGATGTCCGCAAAATCTGGGGCAAATACGATCTTGGATGCTCGCTGCGAACGTCCAGTCTCGCCAGTTTTCTCTGCTGGATGGCAGGACGCAAACGCATCGGCGTCGTCGCGCCTGCTCGCAATAACTGGATCAAGAAGTTGATGCTGAACCGCTTTGTGATCGAGCACGGTCACAGCGTGCATACCGTCCAAAGCGCTGTGTCGCTCATGGCCCTGCTTGGCATCACGCCCCGTTTCGAAGTCGTCCCGCCCGCGGTGCTGAATCAGCCTGCGCAGCTCGAACAACTGGATTCACTGCTCGCGTCCACAAACGGCAAGCCCTACGCGGTAGTGCACATGTATCCGCGGTATACCTACAAGATGTGGCATATCGAAGGTTGGATCGCCGTGCTGGCGTTTCTGCACGCACGCGGCTATGCAGTTGTGCTGACAGGCGGCCCGGCGGCAGCCGAAGTAACGTATGCGCGCGATATTTGCGAGCGGACAGGGATCAAAGCCATCAATCTGGTCGGAAAGCTGAGCCTCGCGGCAACCGCCGAAGTGATTCGCCGCGCGCGGCTCTTCGTTGGCCCCGACACCTCGGCCTCGCATATCGCGGCTGCGACCGGCACCCCGACCCTCGCCCTGTTTGGCCCGTCGAATCCGGTTCGCTGGGGACCGTGGCCGAAGGGCTGGACCGGCAGCAGCCCCTGGCTCACCTCCGGCTCCGGGCAGCGCGGCAACGTCTATCTGCTTCAGGGCACCGGCGCGTGTGTGCCCTGCAAGCAGGAGGGCTGCGATGCCCGCGTCGACAGCTGGAGCGATTGCCTGTTGACGCTTGACGCAAACCGGGTAATAGATGTTGCGACAGAACTGCTGGGCATTGCACCCGATATTGCGCCTGACTGGCGGCGCCGCATTCCAATCGTCGCGCAGCCCTTTGCCGGCGCGCGCCTTGAAATGGCCGATGTCGGCAATCACCCAGGGCAAGCAAATCCCGACTCTTCTCTGGAGATCACCTTATGACCGCCCTTCGTTTTGCCGTGCCTCTGATCCTGTTCACTGCCGCGTGTTCGCCAGCGTGGTCGGATGCGAGCGTTCATCTCGAGCAAACGGCGCAACCCGTTACGCTCGTGCCCGCGCCAGTCATTAGCGTCGGGGTGAGCGATCCCAACACGCAGTTGATCCTGCCGTGGTTCCTCACCGATATCATCAATGCGATCAATACGCGGACCTCAGCCAGCGATTATCTGCGCACTGTCGGGCACGGTATCTAGTCTCTTATCTGAATCGCCATGAAGTAAAAATAGAAGCGCCACTACGACAGGCCAGCAATAGCTGGCATCTGATCTTGTTACTGCGCGGCCTCTTCCGACGGCGTGAGCAGCTCGACGCCGCTGAAGACGCCGCCAAGCTCCATCTGCCGGCCCGCAGACGCCAGCGGGCCAAGGACGATGGGATGCAATCCAAGCTCAGTGATGAGTCCGGCTACCGTTGCCGCAGCCGACTGGTCATCCGTCGCGACGAAAAGCACCCGCTTTTGCGTCTGCAGATGAGGCGCAAACATCACTGCGAATGGAACCGTGTTGAATGCCTTTACCACGCGAGCGGAAGGCGCCAGCCGGGCAACGATCTCGCTCCCCGAATCGCCGCGTAGGTCATCCACCCGGAATTCCGGCGCATAGCTGGTGAATATGTTTGTCGCGTCGACCAGGATCCGCCCATTCCAGTCGATGTCTGATGTAATCACTTCGCGGACTTTGACCCAAGGAACGGCGAGAAAGACGATCTCCGAAGACGCAAGCAGATCCGCCTTCGACGCCGCAACCAAGGGCCCCTCGATCCCAGCAAGGGACTCGGCGAGGCTTTCAGGCCCCCGGCTGTTCGCAATGGCGACCCTGTGGCCGCTACGTGCGAGCTTCGAACCAAGCGTCATCCCCACCGTGGATGCACCCAATATTCCAATTTCCATCTTCAATCTCCTCAGTCCACCGCGCCGGTAAATTCAGTTCGCAATCCAGATCAACATAGCCACCCGATCGGCCGTTCACCATCACCGTGGTTCCCTAAACAAGTCATTTCGGTGCCAGAAAAACAAAGCCGCTCCGATCAGGCCTTTCCACCGCCGCGATTGCCTCCTGGAATGCCTCCAGGTTGAAGGTGTTGGACGCGGTGAAAAGGGATGGGAGTTCTCGGGCGAGCTTCATGGCCGCGGCGATGTCTGCGGCCTGCTCATCAGGCGGCACCTCCGTGAACCACCGGACGAAAGTCACGCCCCGAACGACATATTGATGGTCAGTGACGTCGAATCCGTCGAGGCCAATCGGCCCACCACCGAGGTTGCCGTACGTCACGATGGCGCAGTCATCGGCCAGCAGCGGGACGAGATCGCCGACGAGCGCACCAGACACGCAGTCCGCTACGCCGACAATCGGCCGCCCATCAGCATACGATGCAACCCTGGATCTCCAGTCCGCATCGGCCGTTGCCGCGACAGAGACGCCTGATATCTCCGATTGAACCCGCTCGGCGCTCGCTTCGGATCGCGCGAGGCCAATGGGATGGATTCCGTCGCGCAACATGAAGTAGAGCAGAAGGCGCCCTACAACCGTGCTCGCACCAGTGACCAATACCGCCCCTTTGCTCAACGCATCTTGCGTAACCGACTTCCTCAGCCCCCGCATGATCATCCGGGCAGTCACATAGTTGATGAAGAGCTGCGCCGCGACCTCGTCGCTCAAATCGTCCGGAATTGGGATCACACAATAAGCAGGGACGACTACTCTTTCCGCCCAGGCACCGACCGCGGGGAACCCAACCACTCTGGATCCGGCCTTGAGCTCGCCCTTCTTTGCGATCTCCGCTCCAAGGGCGCGGACGGTTCCGACCGCCTCTGAGCCACGTCGAACATGGCCCGGCTGCGCCGGTATACCGGACAGCGCCCGGATCAGATGGAGGTCGCCATGATGCACCGGGGCAAGTGCCACATCGATCAGGACGTCGTTCGGAGACAGCTCGCCGTGCTCGGCGATGTCCGTTAGCGCAAGTGCCCTGCCCGGCTCACCCAGTGCGGTTTGTATAACTGCCTTCATGTGTGGTTCCTTCATGGTTAAGCTGGACGGTGCAGATTCCCCACTTGCGAAACCTCACCGGGCTGCGATAATGATGACGGTTGACATCAAAATATTGATGTCGCCCATCATCGTTGTCAAGAACTTTTCTTGAAATGCGGGAGAACACGAGTGCGTCTGACAAAAAAACAAGCGGCCCAAAACCGGGATGAAATCCTGGAGGCTGCCACGCGGCTGTTCAAAACTCAGGGGATCGATAACGTTTCGGTCGCAGACCTGATGAACGCTGCCGGATTTAGCCACGGCGGGTTCTACAACCACTTCGAATCGAAAGCAGAACTTGCCGTCGAAGCGATCCGTTACGCGTTCGACCAATCGTTCAACGAGTTAGAGGCTAGCGTCGTTGGAAATGACGAACCCTCGGGTGCGCTAACAAACGCGCTGTTGAACTATTTGGCGCCTGAACACCGTGACGAGACGTCCGGAGGATGTCCTACCGGGAGCCTTCCGGTCGACGTAAGCCGCCAGCCCTGTGAGGCACAGGTGGCATTCGCTGACGGACTCGAGCGGTATATTGATCTGATTTCGCGCTTCCAGTCCGCAACTGGCTCAAGTAGCCGGCAAAATGCAATTGCAACGTTGTCTACCCTTGTCGGCGCGATTATTCTGTCGCGCGCAGTTAAGCGCGGCCGCCCCGAACTTTCGGATGAAATCCTCGAGGCGACATCCCCCAGAATTGGTCGTTCGCCGCCGGTCGTAGCGAAGGAACGGCGCAGACGGTCGGCATAGATTCCGGCGCTTTGCCGCTGAACAGCGCATAGTCCACGCCAATGCCAACTCCTAACGCAATGACCGGCAGGGTGGACACCTTGACTCCGATGTTCAACCACACCATTCATGCTTCGCAAAGTATCGAGGTCAACATCAGGGGAAGAACGGCGCACACTACTGCACGCCACGACCTGAAGGTCAGAAGACACAGCGCGATGACAGCGCCGTAGACCCAATAGAGCATCTCGTGACTTGCACGCTTCACGACGGCGTTCGTGGCGGCCTGTATGCCCGCATTTCCCGCTGCGAGTAAAAATTGTGCATTCGGATTGTCGTTGTCCTCCGCAAACTGCTGCGCAGCGCCAGCAACGGCGAGCAGCGTGTCAGCCTTGTGATCCTTCTGGTACGCAAACACGGACAGCAGGTTGCAACTCTGATTCACCGCTATGCACCAGCGACAGCAACCCACGGCGCGAACTCACGCCGAGCTTCGTGAATGCGCGCTTCGCATAGGTTTCGATCGTGGACGCCTTGAGGCCCATCGCTTCGGCGATGGACAGCGTCGTCATGCCTTTGATAAATGCCGAACAGACGCTCGCCTCGCGCGTCGACAGCTTAATCGAGCCGCGCGTCAGATACGCCTTCATCAAATCGGTGGGTGCCGTCTGGTTGACCTGATCGTCAGGCGGTACGCCGATGACCCGCCTATGCAATTCTGCAAGCGGTAAGAGGATCTGGCCGAGATGCTGAAGGATGCTCAACTCGTATAGCGAGAACGGCGGTAAACGTCGGGCGCGGCAAGCGGATAGCGAATAGGCCGTCCCATGCGACGATCGAACCACAACACATTCGTCATGGATATTGCCGACGTCATAGATCGAGCAGCGCAACGCCGTATCTTCAATCGCCTGCACGGAACGATGGATAAGTTTGATCGATCGCGTATCGACGATGCTGTCGGTGAGCGGATCACGCTCGGCAAAACTGCCGAAGTACGTCTGCATCGTGCGATGCAGACCGTCGAGGTCGGTGCCATAGCTGCCGATCCACTCGATGCGTCTAGGCCGTGCCTGTTGCGAGACCCGCACGCCTTGCAAATGCAGCGAATCGCAGTCGACGAAGCGCGTCACACAGCCGAACAGTTCGCGCAAGAAGCGCGAAGAACCCGCGCAATCGACGACCGAACCGATCGCGCTCGTGATCGCGGCCAGTTGTCCGAGGGAGATCGGTGATAAAGAATCAGAAACGGTCATGGCAGCACATTCCAGGCAGACAGACGCCGCATCAATTTGTCTTGATAACACGAATAAATCACCGTGCCCACTGCGACATACCCAGATGCGGCCGCGTGTTATTTAAACCGTGTCCCCCCGTAGTTGGGACAGACGCGCCAACCACACCTCGCTAGACTCTGTCCATCGCGAGATCATCGTGAACAGGGGACGGGGACAAGGATGAAAACAAGTGGATCGCGCAGGACACAAGCTGCTGTACGAGCTCGACGAAGCGGCCGGATTGCCGGCGCTGCCCAACCCCGTTTGTTTTGAATTGAGGTATCCGGACTCGACGTGAAATTGCATGCGCCTCTTTTTCTTGCCCAATAGAGCGATGTTGATGAAGTCAATCTTGATGAATTCTATTAAAGAAAAATATAACCATGAAAACATACCCCTATATAATCGGACTTATTGCCGCCCTCGGTTCCATGGCGATAACTCCCAGTTATGGTAAAGATGAAGAATTAAACCTTTACAACTGGTCGGACAATATTGCTGACGATACCGTCTCGGGGTTTGAAAAGGAAAGCGGAATTCACGTTCGTTACGATGTCTACGACGGTGACGACACGTTGCAGGCAAAATTGCTAAGCGGTTCATCTGGCTACGATGTCGTGGTGCCCTCATCCACCTATGCGGGCAAGCAAATCCAGGCTGGCGTGTACCAGAAGATCGACAAAAGCAAAATTCCAAACCTCGTCAATCTGGACCCAGGGATCATGAAAGTGCTGGCATCGGTCGACCCGGGCAACCGGTACACGGTGCCGTGGTCCTGGGGGACTGACGGTATCGGTTATAACGTCACCGCGGTTACAAAAATCCTTGGCAAAGACGCCCCTTACGACAGTTGGGATTTGCTGTTCGATCCGCAGTACGTTTCGAAGCTGAAAACGTGCGGCGTCTCCGTCCTCGACTCCCCGGAAGACGCGTTTGCCGTAGGGTTGGTCTATTTGCACAAAGATCCTAATAGCACCAACCCCGCCGATTATCAGGAAGTGTACAAGCTGTTAAAAACTATTCGGCCCTATATCACCCAGTTCAATTCAACCGGCTATATGAACGATCTGGCCAATAACGACGTCTGCATCACCCTGGCGTGGTCGGGTGACGTAGGCGTGGCGAAGCGGCGCGCAGCAGAGGCGCATCGCTCCTATGAGATTCGCTACGTCATTCCCAAGGGCGATGGCGTCTTGTGGTTTGATTTGATGGCTGTTCCGAAAGATGCCCCGCACCCAGAAGCTGCAATGCAATGGATCAATTACATCCTTCAGCCCAAGGTTAGTGCTGGCATCACCAACCAGATTTTCTATCCGAATGCGAACGCAGCTGCCCGCGTCTACGTAAAAGCAGACATTCTTGACAATGAAGCGGTTTATCCTCACGCAGAACGGATGAAGTCGATCATTCCGTTGTTGACTCTGCCAGCCGATATTCTGCGCTTGCAAAACCGCTTGTGGATGCAACTTAAATCGGGACGCTAGCACGGCATCCCGGGTTCCTGATGAACGACGGTAGCCATGCGCGTCAACGACGGTCTGGCGCCGCAGTCCATCTACCCCTTCTGACATGTTCGAAATGACAAATTTTTCACACGACGCTGCGCAAGCAGAATTGCGTTACCGCGACTGCATCTTCGTCAACGGCGTGGTTTATACCGGCGGCCTGAATCCGTCTTTCGAGGAATGCCTGGCTCTCCGCGATGGACGCATCGCCTATGTGGGCAGCCTTAATGGCATGCCTGACGAACTGGGCACTCAAGAAGTCATTGACTTACGCGGCCGGATGATCGTACCTGGCTTCACCGATTCGCATGCGCATCCTGTCGAGGGATTTCAATTGACATGCGACGCCGATCTGGGCAGCGCCGATTCGCTGGAGACGATCGTCCATGAGGTTCGCCAATGCGCAGCGTCGCATCCTCAGCGTAGTTGGGTCATGGCTGGCAATGTCGTGCTCGCCACGCTGGGGCCGCATCTGAACCGCGTGACGCTCGATACGATGGTCGCGGATCGCCCTCTGCTCCTCCTCGGACACGACGTGCATTCCGGCTGCCTGAATTCGGCCGCGCTGCGCGCAATCGGTGTGGCGGCCGACACGCCGGATCCCGACGGCGGTATTTACGAGCGCGATGAACACGGACATCCGACCGGCGTTGTGCACGAAGCGGCGTTGTACCGACTGTTCAGACACCTGCCTCAGTTAGGCCCCGACGAGTGCGCACTCGCGATGAAAAAGGCGCTGCACCAGGCACACCGGAACGGCATCACAGGCTGGTTCGAAGCGTTTGTTGGCCAGCAACTCGTCGATGGTTACGTGCGCGCCCGCGACAGCGGCGAACTGAAAGCGAACGTCAGCCTCGGATTGCTTGTGTCGCCCGGCATAGAGCTCGCCGGCCAGATTCGCAAGCTGGTCGAATGGCGTCACAACCATGATGGCGGGCGTGTCCGGCTGCATACCGCGAAGATTTTTATCGATGGCGTGGTGGAAAGCCGCACAGCCGCGCTGCTGAACAACTACGCCGATGCTGACCACCATGGCGGCGCCCACTGGGACGTCGCGGAGTTGCGCGAAGCCGTCTTTGCTGCCGACGCTGCAGGCTTCGATCTGCATTTCCATACGGTCGGCGACCGGGCCGTGCGCATGGCGCTCGATGTACTCGATGCGCTGCAACGCGAACGCGGCCCGCGCGATCGTCGGGCACAGCTGGCACACGTGCAGATGATCGACCCCGCCGATGCGCCGCGTTTCGCGCAGACAGGTGCGATCGCATCGATCCAGACGGTCTGGGCAGATGTCCCGCGGGAACAACACGCGCTGTTCACCCAACTGGTCGGCGCAGAACGAATGAACCGGATGTATGCGTTCGGCGATCTGCATCGCAGCGGTGCGATGCTGTCCGGAGGTTCGGATTGGCCGGTGTCGACGCAGAATCCGTTCGTCGCAATCGAAACGGCAATCCGGCGGGCCGCGCCCGGCGATACGCGGGGCGCGGCGTTTCTGCCCGAGCAAAGCGTCGACCTCGCGACGATGATGCAGGCCCATACGCACAATTCGGCGTTCAGTTTGCGCTTCGACGATCAGGCTGGGTACCTTGCGGCGGGACGGCCGGCGTCGCTTGCGATTTTGAGCGACGACCCGCGCGACGTCGAGCCGGCTCGAATCTCGAAGATCGACACTTTGATGACGCTGTTCGAAGGAGAGGCGGTGTACGGCAGCCTCGATTGAAACGCGCGATGCTGTCTGGCGCGAGGCAAGAAAGCGCAGCGGCGCTTACCCAGCTTGCCGCACGTGGCCCTATCGAGACTTGTGGCTGAAAGCACCGTCGACATTGGCGTAGGGATTCGCCTCCTTGCGCCGGGCTGCCGCGTCAGGATCGGACATACCCATCTGCTCGCGCAACGGCGCCGGAGTGGTCTTTCCTGGTTTGGCGTCGGGCTTGATATCTTCGAGCCCGCACCCCCACGCGTTCAACATGCCCTTTGCAACCTCGCGGAAGCTCGGATGACTGCTCGCGTATTCTTTGACCATCGGCGCGACCTTGTGCACTGCGCTCGTGATCCGCTCACGCGCCTCGTCCATGTCTGCCTTGCTCAACCCCAGCCGCGCGCCCCCATATGCCGCCAGCATGCTGCCAGAAGCCCACACGCGTTTGCCGTGCAGCGTCAGCGCCGGCAACTGCGTAGCGTACTTCGGGTAGACGGTTCCACTGAGAACGTCATAGACCGGCGCAAGCCGAACATCATCGATGCCGGTGTAGACAAGCGCGAAGTTCTTCAGATGAGCATCGGCATTGTGAATTGCGTAGTTCAGCAGTATCAGCGTGTAGAGACGCCGGGCAGTATCCTTGAGCGCCGCGCGCAGCACGTAGCTGTTGGTGAGCCTGGCGAGGTCCTCCAGCGACCCCTTGTACTTGTTGACGGCATCGTTGGGTTTGAGCGCGCAGTAGTCCTCGACCGCCAGTATCTGGCCATCCGCCGAGTGGTCAAAGCGACGCACGGCGAGAACCTGCCCGTCGTCGGACAATCTTGCCTCGGGCACCTCAAGGCCGGCTTCGCGAGCCACTTCGAGGCACAGATATTCGTTGATCGCGAGCCCCGGCAGGTCTTCGAAACCGGTCTTCAGGATGAACCCGTCGGTCCACACCGTTGCTTTGTCGCCTGGCCGAACGAGCGCCTTTGGCATGACGCCCGATATCCCTTCCGCGACTCCGCCTTCAAGCAGGCGCAGAAGGTTGTCGCGCGAGTCGGCCGACGCGAGTAGTCCCGCCATGTCGGCGTTGCTGGCGGCGACCGCAGGCGTGACGCCTCGCGGGACCACCTGAACGCGCCCGATCGTGTTCGCGCCAGTGAGCGCAAGCAGACCAAAATCGCTCACGTCAGCGTGCGGGCCAAGACGACGGATCATCAGGTCCTTCTTGAATCCTTCCGGCAGATTCATCTGGAAGAAGGGATGCAGCGTCTTCCAGTCGTACGACGCCGCACGCACGGGCATGAGCAGGGAGACGAGGCTTGTCGGCGGAACGTCAGGCAGGTAGGTGAAGACGTACTGGCCCGCCTCCTCGGTCAGCGTGCCCACCTGCCGGCCGCTCGCATGGACGTCGAGGCTTGCGCGGCTCATGACTTGCCCTCAGTCGCCTTCAGACGTTGCAAGGCGTTCGCGCGCACGCGCTGGCGCGGCGGCGTGTCGTCTGAGTCGGCGGACTCAATCAGGACGTCGTCGAGCGTGCGCTGATGGCCAGGCCGACGGGCTATGAGTTCCAGCCCGACCGCGTCGAAAAGACTGAGCATCTTTACGGCACCTATTTCAGGCAACGTCCCAGTCTCAAACATGCTGATGCGACCGCGCGTCACGCCGCTCATATCGGCAACCTGTTGTTGCGTCAGGTTGGCAGCCATACGGGCACTGCGGAAGGCCTCTCCCAGTTCGGCAAGGTTCATGTTCCATATCCAGTACATTATCGCGTGATGTTCGGATAATGTATCGTATATTGAACATTGCGGCGATGCAAGTAATGTCACGTATTTGAGACATTAAGGTCTCGTTTTCTTATAACGTTCACTATACGAGACATTAAAGCGGTTGCCGAGGGCAGTCCGGCGCGGCCGGTCTGGCCTCCGGACTGCTCCTTGTCAATGCGGTCTTCACGGGGGCGGCACACCACTTGCAAGATATTGATGTACGGCCTGAATGGCGGCTGCCCCCTCGCCCACGGCAGCCGCCACTCGCTTGACGGAACCACTCCGCACATCACCGGCTGAAAAGATGCCGGGCCGGCTTGTCTCGAGATCATGCGGCGGCCGATCCGCGGTCCAGGTGTCGCCGGTATCGGCACCTGTCAGCACAAAGCCATCCTTGTCCAGGGCGACACACTCGCCAAGCCACCGGGTATTGGGCTCGGCGCCAAGAAAAAGGAAAACGTGCCGGATGGGCCTGGATTCGATCTGCCCCTGCCGATCCCACTTTATCGCCTCGAGTTTCGATTCACCGCATAACTCGACGATCTGTGTCTTCGTGTGAAGCGTGATGTTGGCCGTCGCGTTGATCCGCCTGATCAGGTACGCCGACATGCTTGCACTGAGTTTGTCGCCTCGAATAACGACGTGGACATGACGCGCGAACCTCGCAAGAAATACCGCAGCCTGTCCGGCCGAATTCCCGCCGCCCACCACGATCAACTCTTCGTTGTTGCAGAACGCGCCCTCCATGAAGGTCGCACTGTAGTAGACGCCGCGCCCCTCGAAATGCTCAAGACGGAAAAGGTCGGGCTTTCGATAGCGCGCGCCGGTGGCAATGACGACAGCGCGCGCGTAAACGCGCTCGTCATGGTTCAGGCCGATCTGAAACGATTGACTGTCCGTGCAGTCGATCGTCAGTGCCTCGATGGGCACGCCGACCTCGGCGCCGAACTTGCGGCATTGAGACAGGCCGCGGCCGGCCAGCGCCTGCCCGGATATGCCGGTCGGAAAACCAAAGTAATTCTCGATCTTCGAACTGGTGCCGGCCTGCCCTCCCGGCGCTTTGGCATCCAGAACCGCCACCTTCAATCCCTCTGATGCGGCATACACCGCGGCCGCGAGCCCTGCGGGTCCCGCGCCCACTACAACGAGGTCGAAGTGCTCGCCATTGAGCCTGTCCGGACTCAGGCCGATTGCATCGGCGACGGCCCGGTGGCTGGGTTGTGTCAGCACGACGCCTTGCAACGTGATCACAACCGGAAGGTCAGTTTCCGTTACGCCATAGCGCGTCAGCAATTCTTTGGCCTCGGGGTGCTCGACGATATCGAAGTAGGCCGAAGGTTGACCGTTGCGGCTCAGGAAGTGGCGCAGGCGTAGCGTGGGAGCCGAGGATGTACTGCCAATCACCATCACGCCGACGTGTTCCCCCTGAATGAAAGCGACCCGGCGCAGGATATAGGCGCGCATGATCGTTTCGCTTAACTCCGCTTCAGCGATCACGAGCGCGTGGAGTGATTCCTCATCGATGACGATGACTTCGCAATCGGAAAGGGCGCGTGTTGTTGCCACCGCGGCCCGGCCGGCGAGCGTGCCAACCTCGCCGGTGAAACTGCCGGGGCCATGAGTGCCCAGTGATCGGGGACCCTCAACGGAGTCTCGGATCGCATCGATCGTTCCGGAAAGAATGACGTACATCCCGGTGTGCCGGTCGCCTTCGGAATAGAGGATGTCGTTGGTTTTCAGCTTGCGCCGCTCGCCATATCGCTCCAGTATCGCCAGCTGCGTTTCGTCCAGCGTGGGATAGACCTGATGGTGGCGGCTGCCGCCTGACGACAGCTCGTTGGGCTTGCCGGAAGAGGCTTTGGTCATGGCGAACTCCGTCGAGTCAACACGGTCTTTGTCGTGGAACGGCTGCATCCACTATGCCTATGATATCTCCGGTTGCGACACGCGATCGGGCGATCACCCAATAAGCGACCGCCCAATACGCATCAGTTCAATACGCGCCCGTTCAAGCCGCGACTTTTTGTTGCCCGCCGAGAGGCAATTCAGGAATGTCACGGTCAGACTGCGGCACGGAGCCAAGCCGGCGATGGACGTCATGCGTCACGAAACCCTGTTCGCGGCTCGGCACATCGAACCACTCCCGATGAGCAAACGAATCGCGGATATCTTCGAGACCGCTTTCCCAATGCTCGCGCATCGTGTCGACGCTGAACTCGTAGTCTTTGTAATGCCCCTCATAAGGCTTGTTCTTGTAGATAAGGTGCACCACATTGATCGCACTGCCGTCGGCCGCCTCTTCAGCGAGACGGAATAGCGGATCGGCCCTGCGCAGATCGGATGGGACGTGCGCGAGCAGTTCCTTGATGAAACGTGCATGCTTCTGGCGATCCGCCAGCATGTTGGTAATCGCCCGCGTACGGCTCGAGTACTGAATGTCTTTGGCACGCTCGGACACGTCGAGGAAGTCCCCCGGTGCATTGCCTCGCGCGCTCCACAGATCGACCTGAAAAATCAGCGCATCCTTGTGCTCGGCATCGCGAAGCACCTCGGTCAGCGGCGTGTTAGAAACCAGGCCACCGTCCCAGTAGTATTCGCCGTCGATCTCCACCGCCGGAAAACCTGGCGGCAACGCCCCCGACGCCATGAAATGCTCCGGTTGCAAGCGCATTTTCGTGTTGTCGAAGTACACCAGGTTGCCGGTCTGCACGTTCACCGCGCCCACCGAAACCCGGATGTCGCCATCATTGATGCGATCGAAATCGGCGAACTTCAACAAGGTTTCCTTCAGCGCGGCCGTGTTGTAGTAGCTGACCGCGTTGGGGATCTGCTTGCCGAAACCGGCCATCGGCAACGGCACACGCGGAGAGAAAAAGCCCGGCTGGCCCTCCGTCAACGCGCGCCCGGCTGCCCACATGCTGGCCCACTTGCGCGCCAGGTCTGGCAGCCCGAGTCCGGGCAGCGTCCACGCGCCCAGGCCACCGAGCCAGTCGGATGGATGGCAGATCGAATTCCAGAAACCGCGTAACGCTTCCACACGGTTCTCCGGCGCATTGCCGGCGATGATCGCGGTGTTCAGTGCGCCAATCGAGACGCCGGCGATCCAGTTCGGTTGCACTCCGGCCTCGGCCAAACCTTCAAAGACGCCTGCCTGGTAAGACCCGAGCGCGCCGCCGCCCTGAAGCACCAGGGCAATTTCGTCGTAGCGCGGCAGCACGAATGCATCCGGCTGCCGGTTATTTTCTTTTGTGCTGCTGCGCATACGCGACCCCTTATTGCATTGACCAGCCGTGGCTGACGATCACCGACTGGCCGGTCAGCGCAGACGATTCGAAGCCCGCAAGGAAGGCAACCGTATTGGCCACATCCTCGACCGTGGTGAATTCACCGTCGACCGTTTCCTTGAGCATGACGTTCTTGACGACTTCCTCTTCGGAGATACCCAGCGCCTTCGCCTGCTCGGGAATCTGCTTATCGACGAGCGGAGTGCGCACAAAGCCCGGACACACCACATTCGCCCGCACGCCGCGCGGGCCGCCTTCCTTCGCGACCACCCGGGCCAGTCCCAGCAAACCATGCTTGGCCGTCACATAGGCGGACTTCAGCTTCGACGCTTCGTGCGAATGCACCGAGCCCATATAGACGATCGAGCCGCCCTTGCCGCCCGCGTACATATGCTTGATCGCCGCCTTCGTCGTGAGGAAGGCGCCGTCCAGGTGGATCGCCAGCATCTTCTTCCAGTCGGAAAACGCATACTCCTCAATGGGCGCGACGATCTGAATACCCGCGTTCGACACGAGCACATCGATGCTGCCGAGTTCCTGCACCGCGCGTTCGATGCCGCTATTGACCGCCTCTTCGTTGGTCACATCCATGGCGACTGCCAGCGCCTTGCCGCCCGCTTCCACGATGCTGTTCGCCACCTTCTGCGCGTTCTCGAGATTCAGGTCGGCGATCACCACCGCGGCGCCGAGGCTGGCCAGTTTGCGTGCGCACTGCTCACCAATACCGCTCGCGGCGCCGGTCACCAGCGCGACTTTGTTGTTCAATGACATGTTGCTTTCCCTATCGATTGACTGATCGTTATAGATTGACCGCGAGCTTCATGCCCTCGCTCTCGCTCTCGCTCTCGCTCTCGCTCTCGCTCGTGGCCAGATAATCGAGCGCAACCTCGCCGATGTCCAGCGTGAGATTGGCGATCACATGCCGCGCGCTGACAACGCGCTTCACCGGCAGATCGGCGACGGGCGCCAACGCGTGCGGATGCAGTTCGAGCGCGGCTGGGCCCGACCACGCGCCGAGCACGCTCACGTCGCGCAGGAAGAAGCGTACGAGCTCACACACGCGTGGCGAACCGTCAACGTGCGGAATCACTTTCAACAGGTAATTCGGCGTCTCCGCGAGCTTCTTGCGTTCAACCTCGATGTCGAGCGGCACATGCTTGAAGCCCATCGTGCCGGTTGCGATACGTTGTGTGCCGTAGTCGAGCGTGCCGAGCAGCGTGTCGTTGCCATCGACGCTCAAGGTCGGCCGCGCCAGCTTCTTCGGAAAGCCCCAGATCTCCCGGCCGCCGGCGATCGGGCCTTCGTCATCGAGGTACATCGAATGCGTGTAGTTGGCGAGGCGCCCTTGCTCGTCGCGCACCGAGATGACCTGGCCGCTTTCGGTGTAGTCACCAAAGCCCGACGAGTCCGGCATGCGAATGAATTCGTAATGTACGAGATTGTTTTCCGGATGCAGCGGCTCCGGCACGATGGCGCGCAGCGCATCGAAATCGGTCTCGTATGAAATGATGAAGTATTCCCGGTTGATAAAGCGGTACGGCGGCCGGGGATAGGCGGGATTGTGAACAGGCATCGCAAAGGCGTCTTTGCGGATCGAAGCGAGGTTCATGAGACTCCTTATGACTGACGGCGCATGCAGCGCCGGTGCAATGGTAGAGGCAATGCTCACATGAGACGTACAACTGTTTCCCAAAACACTGTTAACCAGAATGCAACACTGGCGCTGGAACTTTGGCCGTGTCAGCACAGTCGGCGCGCGTTCGAACGCGGGTTCCGCCTTGTCGCGGTACCTCACATGCTATTTCCTGGGAGCCGTGGACTTCGTGAATTCGATGCGGATGTTGAACAAGCTGTTGCTGACGGAAGCGGGTCGAATCGGTCGGGATCGGTGCCCCTGATTAAGGAGGAGTCCGATGGGCATTCTCGC
>NZ_WOEY01000088.1 GCF_013177695.1 Paraburkholderia solitsugae
AGTATGACCTTGCCTACTTGCACGTGATTGAACCTCGCATTCGCGGCATCGTGGAAACGGAAACGACCGACGCCGACGTTTCTTCGAAGGACATTCGCCGGATTTACACAGGCACGATCGTTGCCGCTGGTGGCTTCACGGGTGAGAGCGCCGAGCAGATCATTGTCGATGGCCACGCGGATCTCGTGGCCTTTGGCCGGATGTTCATCTCCAACCCGGATCTTCCGCAGCGGCTGCGCACCGGTGCGCCGCTCAATCGATACGATCGCTCGACGTTCTACGGTGGCCATGCGCCGGGCTATATCGACTACAAGTCGCTGTCCGAAGAAGTCGCGGCCTGAATGAATGCGTAGGCAACGCAGTCGGGCCGCTCGACTTCACCCAGCAACGTGATGCCGGGTGAAGTCGTCGGGCAGCGAGTGGAGCAGGCGTCCAGCGTTGGAATTTCGCGTTGGGCGTCTATTCGCCATTCCGGTTTCCGTTTTCGTCCAGCCAGCGAACGATGTTTTTGACCGTATCGCCGTAGAAAGTCCGGTACAGCTCTTTCGACACATAGCCGATATGCGGCGTGGCGAGCACATTGGGCAGCTCGCGCAACGGATGGGGATTTTCAAGGGGCTCGACGTCGTAGACGTCCAGCGCCGCGCCGGCGATCCGATCCGTCCTGAGCGCGTCGAGCAGGGCGGTACCGTCGACGATGGGGCCGCGAGAGGTATTGATCAGGCGGCTCGTCGGTTTCATCTTCGCCAGCTCGGCGACGCCAACGAGGTGATGCGTGCGCTCACTGAGGCGCACGTGAATGGAGAGGAAATCGGAGCTCGAGAACAATTCGTCTTTCGTCACGTACTGGACGCCATCTTCCGCGGCGGCCGCGGGGGTCAGGTTCTGGCTCCAGGCGACGACGTTCATGCCGAATGCCCGGCCGATTGCGCCTACTGCCGATCCGACACGGCCAAGCCCGAGCAGGCCGAGTGTCTTGCCTGCGAGTTCGTCGCCCACCGAGCGTTGCCATCCGCCGTTGCGCAACGACTGATTTTCTCCTGGAATATTTCGGGCCATGGAGAGAATAAGCGCCCATGTGAACTCGATCGTCGGCGTGGAGGAATAGCCCGTATGGAGCACGGCGATCCCCAAGGCGGCTGCTGCGTCCTCGTCGATGGCGGCGTTGGCGAGGCCGGTGGACGCAATGACCTTGAGATCAGGCAGTTTCTCGAGGATCGCACGAGGCAAGGGCGTGCGTTCGCGCATCACGCATACGATGTCGAACGGCTTCAGGCGCTCGATCAGGGCGTCGGGCTCGGCAATGTGGTCATTGAACACATTGATGCTTGCGCGGCCATTCAGCGGTGACCAATCCGCAAGAGTCAGCGCGGCATTCTGATAGTCGTCGAGGATCGCGATCTTGACGAGAGCATTGGCGTTCATGCTGAAAACTCCTGTTTCATCTACATGAGGACACGAGGTCCGAAAAAGGGCGGGGCAACCGCCTACGAATGCCCTCGATACTTTGTGCTTTCTCCGCGCGATGCAGTAGACAGGGCGTGGTCATATCGTTCATTCCCGTGGGGAATACCCGCAGCGCGGCATTGCCTCCAGGAATGAATCATATGCCGCGCCCGGCACTACTGCGCTGACCTCCTCCTCGCTAGCATGTTCTGCATCGACTCACGGCCGCATTCCAACGGCAGAGGCCCGGAACGGCTAGCACAATCGGAGGAGCGATGAAAATCAGAGCAATGAATATGGGTTTTGGCGCGCACGTCGAGGAAGCCGACCTGACCGCGTTGACGCAAGACGATGTGGACGGGTTGCGCACGGCGCTTCTCGAGCATGGCTTGCTGGTCATCCGGAATCAGAAGCTTTCACCTGCTGGGCAGGTCAGAATGTCGGAGGTCTTTGGCACGCTAGAGACGTTTCCGCCGGGCGATGGACAACTGGCCGAATATCCGCAAATCTTTCGCGTGGCCAGCCGCCCCGACGAAGGTCATACGAATGTTGGCCGCTACTGGCATTCCGACGGTTCGTTCCGTGCAGAAGCCACGCCTATCTCGATCTGGTATCTGGTCGCGCAACCGGACAATGGCGGCGAGACGCTTTTTGCCGATCTGCGGGAGGCGTACACGGCGTTGCCGGATGAGAGGAAGCCCGCAATCGACGGCCTCATTACGCTGCATCGAAACGGGATAAAACATCCGCTCGTCATGCGGCATCCTGCGACACGTGAACCGTCGCTCTACTTCAACGTTGGGCTTACCGGCGGTGTCGTAGGCTACACGTCCGAAGAGTTCATGGCATTGCGGACCGATCTGAACGAACACCTCTCCCGCGCAGGTGCCGCTTATGTCCATCGCTGGAGCGAAGGCGATGTTGTCATTGCCGACAACTTCCGGGTTGCCCACCGCGCTACGCCGATCTCGGTGGATCAGCATCGCATTCTGGATCGAACGACGATACAGGCGGATGGCGTGTACTGGGGCAACGCCCAGATCTGAGCGACCTTGACCCGTGGGCGTGCCGGCCCACGCGAAATCTCCATCTTGCCGACGACGCGCCGTGCGCTCTGCGCAATGCGGCGCGCCGCTATCGGCGCGTCAACAATCGACCGCCGGGAACGAACCCGACACGAGGACTGCTACCGGGCAAACGCGCGGCCTCGCACCTTGCTGAGCGCTCGAGCGAGGCCGCTATTTATTGCGCGGGCTTTCCTGCAAACAGAAATCGGCTGAGTGCGAGCAGCGGGGCCAGCATGCCGGTGACCGCGACCCAAGTCCAGCCACCGTGCTTATACAGTGTGCTCGCGATTGCGGAGCCGACGGCGCCGCCGACGAAGACGCTCGTCATGTAGATCGAGTTCAGACGGTTGCGGCTGTTCGGATCGAGCAGATAAATTTCGCGCTGGCCCAGGACCAGGTTCATCTGCACCGCAAAGTCGAGCAGCAGGCCGGTGCTGATGAGCCCGAACACGCCGAGGCCCGGAACCAGCATGGCCGGCAGGTAGCTGATCGCCGCCAGCGCGAGCGCGAACGCCGTTGCGCGATGCGTGTGGCCGGCGTCGGCGAGGCGCCCGGCGATGGGCGCGGACGTCGCGCCCATCGCGCCGACCAGCGAGAACACGGCGACCGCCGTCTGCGACAGATGGTAGTGGTTCATCAGCTCGATCGGCACCGCGGTCCAGAACAGACTGAATGAGCCGAACAATAGTCCCTGGTACAGCGAGCGCTGGCGCAGCACCGGCAGCGTCGCGACGAGGTGCTCGAGCGAACGGATCAGTTGCGGATAGCTTGCCGAATGGTTGGGGCGCCGGCCCGGCAGCGTGAGTGCCAGCAGCACCGTGACGAGCGTCATGACGACCGCGCCGAAGCCGAATACCGCGCGCCACCCGAACGCCCCGGCGATGAAGCTCGAGATCGGACGCGAGAGCAGAATACCGAGCACCAGCCCGCTCATGATCGTGCCGACCACGCGGCCGCGCGTCTCGGGCGCCGCGAAATGCGCGGCGAGCGGAATCAGCAACTGCACCGCAACCGACGTGAAGCCGATCAATAGCGAGAGCTCGAGAAAGAGCACTGGCTCGTCCAGCGTCGCGGCGGCAGCGAGACTAGCAATCGATAGCACGGCGCTGATGATCATCAGCTGCTTGTTTTCGACCAGGTCGCCGAGCGGCACGAGGAAGAACAGCCCGGCGGCGTAGCCGATCTGCGTGAGCGAGACGATCAGGCTCGCGGTGCCTTCGGACATGTGCAGGTCGGGGGCGATCAGCGAAATGATGGGTTGCGCGTAGTACAGGTTCGCGGCGATCGCGCCGCAACTAAAGGCGAACAGCAGGATCAGGCTGCGCGCCATCGTCGGCGCGGTGCCGGCGCGGGCAGGGGAGGCAAGGTTCGTGTTCATGGGCTCTGTCTCGTATCGGGTTGACTGGCAATGTGTGGCGAGAGCCTGCCGCTACTAGCGATGACGACGGGCTATCAATCAAGTGCAGGGGATGGCGAAATTTTCGATGCCTTTGCGGCAGTGCGGAAGACCGGCTCGGGCAATAGATTGCATTCCCGGGCGGAATATCGATGCGTTCGTCGAAGGGCGCATCAAACGTCTTATGCCTGGCAGGAATGGGTGTTATGTGTCTCGCAGGTCTTCTGTCGGCGTGACGCCGCGCGCACTATCTGTTCACCACGGATTCCCCGTTTGGAGAACATCATGAGCACGTTCCCGTCGTACACGATTGAGACCGCACCGGCCGCTTCGAAACCTGCCCTCGAAGACGCGAAAAAGACCTTTGGCTTTGTGCCGAATCTCCAGTCTCACATGGCCGAATCGCCCGAGCTCCTCGCCGGCTACTCCGCCCTCTGGGACCTCTTTGCCAGAAGTACGCTTACGCCGCATGAGCAGCAGGTCGTCTACCTGACCTCGAACTTCGAAAACAATTGCCATTACTGTATGGCCGGCCATTCGGCACTGGCCCGGATGATCAAGATGGATCCCGCTGTCATCGCCGCGCTGCGCGATGGAGAGCCTCTGCCTGATCCGAAGCTTGAAGCTCTGCATCGCTTCGCGACGATTGTCGTACGTGAACGCGGCTTTGCTTCTGACGCGGATGTCGAGACATTTCTCGCCGCCGGCTTCACGCGCCAGAACGTGCTTGAAGTGATCCTCGGCGTTGCCACGAAGGTCATGAGCAACTATACGAACCACATCGTACATACGCAGTACGACCCATTCATGAAGGGCAACGAGTGGACCAAGCCGGTAAAGGCCGCCGCCTGACCCGTGCTCTCGATGCGTCGATATCTTCTGGAGGTTTCGTAACATGACCAACACCACTGCAAGAAAGCCTGATGAGCTTGCTATCCCTTATCAGCTGCCTCAACCCCCTGACATGTCACCCGACATTGTGCATTTGGGCATTCTCGACAAATGGCTGGAGGACGATAAGCTTTGGGTGCCGATGACGCCGACTGTTTCGTTCAAGCCGCTGCTTCTCAGCGCCAGCCAGGGCTACTACGTCAATCTACTTAGAGTGCGCCAGTCCGGCGTGCTCTCGCGTCACCGCCATACCGGGCCTGTCCACGCGATCGTTCTGAGAGGCAGATGGTATTACCTCGAGCACGACTGGGTTGCGGAGCAGGGTGGCTACGCACACGAGCCGGCAGGCGAGACGCACACCTTGTATGTGCCCGAGGACGTCACAGAGATGATCACGTGGTTCCACGTCACGGGCGGGTACACCTACGTCGATCCCGAAGGCACAGCAGTGGGATACGAAGATGTGTTCACGAAAATCGAAGCGGCTCGCAAGCATTACGAAGCGATCGGCCTCGGCGCCGACTACGTGAAGCAGTTCATTCGCTAAGCGTATTCGTTAGGTGCGAATTTTCGGATGCCGCGAACGCACGAACGAAGATGTGCCCTATGCGCGGCGGCGGCCGGGCGACTCGATCGCCCGGCACCACAGGCTGGAACGGAGGATTTTCATCATGGAACGACGAACTGTTGACGTGGCTGGCGTACCGATCAGCTACCTGAGCGCCGGTGACCCGGCAGGACCCGTCTTGTTGTTGGTGCACGGCACCTATTGGAGCCGGGTATGGCAGCCGGTGCTAGACGATCTGGCCGCCGCCGGATTACGGCCCATCGCGGTAGATTTCCCCGGCTCCGGCCGCTCGGGTGGCGAGCTGACCATTGCGGATGCCTCGATTCCCGCTTTGGCGGATTGGCTGGCGCGCTTCCTGGATGCGCTCGGTATCGTGGGACCGGTGGGCGTCGCAGGGCACGACATTGGCGGGGGCGTTGCGCAGCAGGTGCTGGTCGATGGGAAGATAGAGGTCAGCAAACTCGCACTCGTCAATGCGGTGATGTTCGATTCGTGGCCGGTGGCCGGCGTTGCCCGGTTCCGAGATCCGGCGGTGGCCGCTGCGACGACGACGGAGGATGTCCTTGCTGCCCGTCGCAAGTCAGTCCTCACGGCACTGGCGAGGCCCGCAACGGAAAGCGAAGTGACCGAGTATCTCGAACCCTGGACGGACCCGCGCGTTGCACGGTCGTGGCTCGCCCTTGCCGGTGCGGCGGACAATCGCTACACGATGGATCTGTTGCCGCGCCTTCGCGCGTCGCAGACGCCAAAGTTGCTCGTCTGGGGCGAAGACGACAGCTTCCAGCTCGTCGAGCACGCGGAGCGTTTCGCCAAAGAGATCCCGAACACGCAGCTTGTCCGGATTCCTAAGGCTGGCCACATTCCCATGGAAAACGACGCTGTCGCAGTGGCTCGTGCGTTGGCTGGGTTCTTCATCTGACGCAGAGCAGCACGCACGAGCGGTTGTCGCTCACCGGTCCTTTCCCGGCTCGCGGATGGGGCTCATATCGGCCCGCTGCAGACTGGCGGGGGCCAATTCAGTACGTTCGTACATAGGAGAACATCATGCAAACGACCCCGGATAACTATTTCACTGCCTACCGCACCCTGAAGTTGACACGGGATGAGGATGGCGTGCTGGTCGTGCAATTCCATAGCGATGGGGGCCCGCTCACTTTCACGGCCCAGGCCCACACTGAGGTTGTCGATGCGTTCTACCGGATTTCGCAGGATCGGGCGAACAAGATCGTCATCCTCACGGGGGCAGGCGGGGACTTCATGACCGGGGTTGACTGGGCGTCTTTCAAGGACGTCTCCGATCCTGACCTTTGGAGCCAGATCCATGACGAAGGCGCTCAGGTCCTGGAAAACATAGCCAATATACGCGTGCCAGTCATCGCGGCCATCGAGGGGCGTGCCCATATTCACTCGGAGTATGTTCTGCTGGCCAATGTCATTGTGGCAGCGGAAGGCGCAACCTTCCAGGACATGGGCCACTATGCTGCGGGCGTCGTGCCTGGCGACGGCGTCTTTACCACCTGGAGCTATCGCGCGGGACCGGGACGGGCGGAAGCCTTTCTGCTCAACGCGCAGACGATTACGGCGGCTGTCGCACGCGAGTGGGGCGTGGTTGCTGAGGTCGTGCCAAACGGCGAGGCGCTGGGCCGCGCACAAGAGTTGGCGAGGCAGTATTTGAAAGCGCCCGAAGTGGCACGCCGCAACACGCGCATACACTTTATTTGGCCCTTGAAGCAACGCATCGTGCAGGAAGTTGGCTACGGGTTGTCGCTCGAAGGCGCCTCCGCAGCCGCCCTTGTGAAAGCAATGCAGGCGAAAAGCTGACCGCTGCGAGCGGCTCCTCTCGATTTGAGGAAATCCGGGAAGGCGAGTGTGTTGTCGGGCATCGTTGTTGCGCACATGCTCAGGCCCGCACCAAGCAGTATTCCGCTCGATTCCTGGAGTTTCCTTAAACCCTTGATGCAGCGATGCTTCGCGCCAGCACGCTGCCCTTGAAACGCAGCACCATTTTGCAACCCGGCTCGTTGTCGTGGATTTCCACGTCGGCGTCGTGCACCCGTGCGATGGCCGCGACGAGACTCAAGCCGAGACCATGCCCGGCCGGTGCCTGCGCTTGCTGACTCGGGCTGCGATAGAACGGACGCAACACGGCCTCGCGCTCACCCGCTTCGATACCCGGTCCGGAATCCGCCACATAGAGGATGGGTTCTCCCGCCTCGATGCCCGCTTCGAGCGTAATCACGCCGCCGCTGGGGGTGAATTTCAGCGCATTATCCAGCAGGTTTTCAATTGCACCAAAGAGCAGGTCCACGTCGCCGTGCACCCGGACAGGTTCCGGCGCATGCACCGACACCGACAAGCCCCGGTCATCCGCAACCGGCTCATAGAGATCGACGACGTCGCGCAGCACCGTGTCGAGCGAGACATCGCCAAAGCTCGCGCGTCGGCCGTCGGCTTCAATTTCCGCAATTCTAAGCAGCGCCGTGAAGCGGTTCAGGACGACGTCCGATTGCAGGATCGCTGCGTCCACCGCGCTCTCATAGTCCGCCACGGTATTCGAGCGGCGCCGCGCACGTTCGAGTCCGGCGCGCAGATGCGTCATCGGTGTGCGCAAATCGTGGGCGATGCCCGCGCATACGCCACGGACTTCGGCAACCAGCCGCTCGATCTCGTCCAGCATCGTATTGACGATTTCAGCGAGGCGGTCCAGATCGTGATGTGTGCCGCGAGTCGGCAGACGCCGGCTCAGTTGACCCGCCATGATCTCGCGCACGGTCAGGTTGATGGCCCGGATGCGGCGATTGGACATCGCGTTGAGCGCCGCGCCGCATCCCACGGCGAGGATGATCGTGAGCGTCAGGCCGACACACAGCATTTTCACCAGCGTGTGATCGAAGTAGCGGATCTCATCGGTCGAGTGTCCGACGACGATGCGCACGCCGCTGATGGTGGGCACGATGATGCCGCGGAAATGTCCGATCACCGTACGATGGCCGTCGTCCACCGGCTGTGTGTAATTGAACGGCTTAGCGTTGCGGGCCCGCGGCAGGACGCGGATGTTACCCGCGAGCCACGTGCCGTCGGCATCGAATACGCCGTAGGGACGGCTGCTCGCCACGTCGCGCCGGCTCAACGCGGCGATGTTCGCGATTGCTTCGGCGCGGCCGACGGAATGGAACTCGGCCACTTCGCCGACCAGGCGCTCATCGACCTCGTGCACCAGGTAACTGTCGGTCGCCCAGTAAAGCATCGCGAACAGGACGATGGCCGAGCTGATAAACACCGTCAGCAGCCAGCCGACGCTGCTCATGTGCATGCGCGTGCGCCGCTTACTCGCCGGCATGGAGGATATAGCCGACATTGCGCACCGTATGGATCATGACCGAGAGCCGTCCGTTCAGACTGATCTTGCGGCGTAACTGGCCGATATGCATGTCGATCACGTTGGTTTGCGCGTTGAAATGGTAGTTCCACACCGACTCGAAGAGCATCGCCCGCGTGACCGGCTGGCCGGCGTGCCGCATCATGTATTCCAGCAACTGGTACTCGCGCGGCTTGAGCTCGATTGCCTCGCCGGCGCGTTCGACCAGGTGCGTGCTCATATCGAGGATGAGGTCGCCGACGCTCAGCGCCGACGCTTCCTTGGGCGACGAACGGCGGCGCAGCAGGGCATTCAGGCGCGCGGTCAGTTCGAGACTGTCGAACGGCTTGGTCAGGTAGTCGTCGCCGCCGGCGCGCAAACCTCTCACGCGCTCATCCACCGCCGACAGGGCGCTCAGGATCAGCACGGGCGTTTCTTTGCCGACGTTGCGCAAGGTGGACAAGATCGACAGGCCGTCGATGTCGGGCAGCATACGGTCGAGTACGACCGCGTCGAAATCGCTGTCTAGCGCGCGCAGCAGGCCGATGTGCCCGCTCGACACGCCGTCGACCGCGAAGCCGTAGTCTTCGAGTGCCGCGGCAATGTCGAGCCGTACGTGTTCGTCGTCTTCGACGACCAGGATGCGAGGTCTGCGCCCCGCCGGGTAGGCAACCGATGCTTCACTTTCCAAGAGGACGTTTTTCCGTTTGATCGTGTGCCATGGGAGGGAGCGGGCATCGCTTGCGGTTTGCGCGCCTGGTGTCGCGACGGCAGGTCGCCCGATTGCACCCGGTTGCAGCCGGCCCCATATGGCCGCGCAGCTTGTCATATGCACATTGCTGTTTCGTGACAGGTTGAAACAGCAGCGTGCGCATGCTGCTTGGGCTTAGTTGAGCGCCAGCGCCGCGCGCACTTCGGCTTTCGCCTCGGCGAAGGCTTTCTGAAACGCCGGATTGTCCATCAGCGCCGCAGCCACAAGTGTTCCGTCAATCCGGCCGGCTTCCACGTCGCTCGGATAGTGCACGCCGTCTACAACGCGGTTCTCGCCGAATTCGCGGCCGCGTGCGAACAGCGCGTCGCGCTTTTCGGGGACCATCTGCGCCAGCAGGATGGCGCTCATGTAGCCAAACGTCGCGTGACCGCTCGGGTACGAATCGTAAGCGTCCCCGGCTTTGGCGGGGACCGTGGGGTGAACCTCGCTGCTCGCGATGAACGGCCGTGCGCGCCTGAAATACAGCTTTCCGCTTTTCGCAACCAAACCGGCATCGTGGCTTGCCGCTTTAAACAAGGCGGCCGTCTTTGGCAAATTGGCTTCATTGAAGGTGGGGCCGAGCACATCCGCGAAACGGAACACGGACTTGTCGATGTCGGCTTTGGCACGTGTCACTTCGTCCGGGGTGCGGGTGCGCTGCACATTTAGCACGGCTTCCAGATCGGCCCGCTGTTGTGCTGATCCGTCCTCTGGTGGCGGCGCGAGCAGCGTGCCGAGGGGAATCTGTTGCGCGTCGAGATAGGTTGCATCTTGTGCCTGTGCAGCCTGAACGGATGCGCACGCAACGATCAGAACGGTAGCAACCAGCGGTAGGGATGGGAGGCGTTTCATGGTGCTCGCGAAAAGAGACTGGACGAAGGTGCCGATCCTAGTGCGAACAGATGAATGAGCGGTGTCCAGAAACTTACAAATCTAAGCCCACGTCTGCGCTTTTTTTCGCTTGAGGGGTACCGTGTCGGGTATCCGTAATAAGAACTTTAACTTCGTAAGTTACCCATCACTCGGTATTAACGCGCCCTCGATAACATGCCGCCTTGTCTGACTCACTGCCCCACGGCACATTCAAAAACAAGGATGCATGAACCATGCGACGGGTACGTTCAAAGCTTAATCAGAAACCGCTGACGCAGTTCGTTCTTGCGACGCTCTGCGCCGCTGGAGCGCAGATCTCGCATGCGCAGGCAACAGGCGACCTCGGCTCGGTGCAAAGCACGGCCGTGTCGTCGTCGGATAACAGTACGTCCGCCGCAAAGAACACGCAGTCGGCGCCGGCCCAGGCACCTTCCCAGGGGTCGCTCACGGCCAGCGAGCCGAAATCGATCATCAGCCAGCACTATATCCAGAACAACACGGCGCCCACGTCAAACTACAGCGACATCGTGCAGATCGCCCCTAGCGTGTCGAATATCTCCCCGAACGGTGCGGGTTTGATGGAATCGCAGAGTCTCTCGATTCGAGGATTCCAGGACGGTCAGTACAACGTGACATTCGATAGGATCCCGTTTGGCGATTCCAACGACTTCACCCATCACTCGACTTCGTTTTTCTCGAATCAGGTGATCGGCAGCATCGCGATTGACCGGGGTCCGGGCGACGCCTCGCAGATCGGCTTTGCGACGTTTGGCGGCACCATCGGCATCGACTCGAAAGATCCATCGCTTACGCCCTCATTTTCCGTACTCGGGTCGTACGGCAGCTACAACACGTGGCTTGCGGGTGCGGAGTTGAACACGGGTGACATGCAGCAATGGGGCGATGCCCGCGCCATGGTCGGTTACACGCAGACCGGCAGCGACGGCTACCTGACGGATGCCGCACAGCGCCGCCAGAACGTTTACTTCAAGCTCGAAAAACCGCTCGGCGACAATACGTTAATCACCGTCTTCGCCACCTACAACAACATTCACCAGAATGTGCCGCTGGGCGCAACGGCCGCACAGATTCAGGCCAATGGCCCGAACTTCGGCTTGAACAGCGATCCGACCAGCCAGGCCTTTTATGGCTACAACGTCGACCTGATCAACACCGACTTCGAATACATCGACGTTAAAACCAAGGTCGCCCAGTGGGTCATCAATAACAAGCTGTACACGTACGGTTACTACCATAACGGCTTTAACGGACTCGATCCGAACGGTGAAACGCCGAACGGCACGAGCCTCGGCGCGAATAACGTGCCGGGCCAGGAGATGAACAACAATTACCGCGCATGGGGCGACGTGCTCACCGCCGAACGGAAGATCGGTCCGGGCACGCTTCAGATGGGCGCGTGGATCACGCATCAGTCCAACTTCCGCGACAACTTCAACGTCGACGACTCGTTGAACTTTGCTTTCCTGTCGCAAAACTTCACGATGAACGACACGTTGCTGACGTTCGAGCCGTACCTGCAATACGCGTTGGAACTCCCCTATGGCGTGACGGTGACGCCTGGGGTGAAGTATGTATCGTTCAATCGACAAATCGATTCGCCCATGAACCAGAAGTCGGGTGATCCGGTGGACTATGGCCATACGTGGACGAAGGTGCTGCCGTCGCTCACGTTGCATGAACAGATTGCCCCGGACTGGAGCGCCTATATCCAGTACGCACAAGGGTTTCTGGCGCCGAACCTGAATGTGTTCTACGTCCAGAACCCATCGGTCTCGGGCCAGCCGGACCCGGAGCAGACGGATAACTATCAGATCGGTACGACCTACAAGACCAACCGCCTGACGGTTTCGGCGGACCTCTACTACATCAACTTCCGCAACGCGGTGACAAGCCGCACGTCAGGTGGCAACACGGTCTTCACCAACGCCGGCGGCGCGGTGTACAAGGGCTTCGAGTCCGAAGCGACTTTCTCGGTCGGCGAGGGCTTCAGCCTTTACGCGAATCTGACGTTCAACTCGGCCAAGCAGAAGAGCACCGGCGACTGGATGCCTAACGCGCCCCAGCAAACCGCCGCGGCCGGTGTGCTGTACGAGCGCGGTCCGCTGACCGGTTCGCTCATCACGAAATTTGTCGGTCACCAGTTCGGCGACACAGGCGACACCCAGCCGATTGGCGGCTTCACTGTGACCAATTTCTCGGCCGCCTACACGATCAGGAACCTCGCGCCGTGGCTGCATAACACGCGTATTGGCTTCCAGATCGAGAACCTGTTCAACCGTACCAGCATCGATGCGCTGGCGGGCTACACCGCTGCCGACAATACCCCGCTGTACTGGACGATTCCGGGGCGCACGTTTATCGGCACCTTGTCCACTGACTTCTAAGAGGAGCTTCACCCATGACCGTCGACACTCTTTTGCACCTCGCGAACAATTCGGGCGGCGTCCTGTACGTCATCGCCACCATGCTGTTCGTTGCCTTGACGATCATCATCGAGCGCAGCTGGTTTCTGCAGCGCGCCGCCGGCAGCAGCCGCGCGGCGCTCGATCAGATCGACCGCCTCGACCAGTTCAATGCCGCGACGTTGGCCGCCTGCGCTGAGCAGTTCCACTCGCTGCCTGCGGCTGCGTTATTCGCCACCGCCGGCCGTCTTGCCGGTCAGTCCTCGCGCGAGGAACTGAATGCGCGCCTCGAAGAAACGATCATGCGCGAAGCCCCGCGTATCGACCGCTTTCTCTGGGTGCTCGACACCGTCGTCACGCTTGCGCCCTTGCTCGGCCTGTTTGGCACGATCGTCGGCATGTTCAACGCGTTTCAGGTGCTCGCGAATCCTGGCAACGCTCCGACCCAGGTGACGGGTGGCGTCGCCGAAGCGCTGATCGCCACCGCCTCCGGGCTGTTTGTGGCGATGATCGGTCTGGTGTTTTTTAACGGCTTGCACAATCGGGTGAGGGGTGTCGTGCACCAGCTCGAAACGGTGAAGGTCGCGCTTGTGAACCGTCTGGCTGGCACGTCGCACGAAACCGCGAAGACCGTGCGCGAGGCGCCGCGCGCGGTGGTTGGAAAACTCGCGTCGCAGGGAGTGTGTCGATGAAGTATTTCGAAGCGCGCAAAGCTCGCATCGAGATCATTCCGATGATCGACATCATGTTTTTTCTGTTGGTGTTCTTCATCATGATTACGCTGCACATGATTCCGAATGCCGGTTTGCGCACGCAATTGCCTTCGAGCACCACGACGCAGTCTTTGCCGCCGCCGAAGGTGACGGTGACGCTCGCGACCGACGGCAGCCTGTCCGTCGACGGCCGGACTTTGAGCCCCGCTGAACTGACGTCGATGCTGGCGGCCCGAGCGGATGCTGCCCACACCGTCGTCACGATCGCCGGCTCGAAGCAGGCGCAGATCCAGAAGCTCGTCGCGGTCATGGACGCCTGCCGTGCCGCGGGCGTGTCGCAGATCGCGCTGGCTGCGCAACCGGTGGTGAACTGATATGGCGACCGTACCGGCCACCGGCGACGTGCAGGAGCAAACGCGCCTGTTTCCTGCAGCGGCGCTCGCGTTGATCGCGGAAGTGCTGCTGCTCGGCGGTGCATTTGCGCTCCTCACACATCAGTCCCACGTGCCAGCCGAACCGGCTTCGACGCTGCTGACGCTGGCGGCACCGGTGCCATCGCCAGCACCGGCTCCGGCTCCGGCTCCGGCGCCCAAACCGGTCGCGGCGGCGCCTAAGCCCGAGGTGCCTCAGGTGCGGCCGGTTGTACCGGTGCATCGCGTTGCGCACGTGACGCCGCCGAGGCCCACGCCTGTCCCGACGCCGATGCCAGCGGCGACGCCCGCGCCGGCGTTGCCGTCGGCAACGCCAAGCGAGGCGCCGCCTGCGCCGCGCCCACCTCCGCCGCAGCCCGCTCAGGCGCCGGCCGCGCCGACGGCCAGCTTCGAGGGTGCGCTGCGCGCGGCGATTCAGGCCGCGTTGCGGTATCCCGAGTCAGCCCGCATGGCGGGCATGTCCGGCCGCACACGCGTCGCGTTTCAATACCGCGACGGCGTGGTGTCCGATGCGAGCGTCGTGGTGTCGAGCGGTATCGGGCTGCTGGACCGCGCCGCGCTCGCGGCCGTGCGGGATGCGGCGTATCCCCGACCTGAGCCGGCATTTGTCGGCAAAACGCTCTCGGAGCAATTGTGGGTCACGTTCAATCTGGACACACACGAATAACCGCCACTCAGTCCTAACGATTCACCTCAATGTGCCATGCCCGTCGTGCCCGCCAACCGGCCGGCATGGCCTTGACCTGAAACATCGATAAACAGCATCAACCGGAGTCCGTTCAAGTGAAACGAAAACATGTCCTGCAATCGCTGATCGCCGCTGGCGTCGCCTCCATGCTCGCCCTGGCTGCCGCGCATGCGGCAACCGGAGAACCCGCCAGGCCGTTCGAAATCGCGAAACACTATGGCCTCGATGGCGCCGAGAATTGGGATTACGTCGCGTACGACCCGGTACGCCATCATTTATTTGTCAGCCGCGATACCCATGTTCAGGTGATCGATGCGCGCACCGGCAAGCTGGTCGGCGAGATTGAAAACACCGACGGCGTACATGGTTTTGCGTTCGTGCAGGATCGCAAACTCGGATTCGTGACGAATGGCCGCGCCAATACCATTACCGTCATTAATCTCGACACGCTGAAGGTAGTCGACACCATCAAGGCTGCGGGCCCGGATCCCGACGGCATCCTGTATGTGCCCGCACTGCAGCGCGTGTACATCAGCAATGGGCACGACAGGAGCGTGAGCGCGATCGACGTCGCGACACGCAAGGTGGTCGCGACGATGGCGGTGGGCGGCAAACCGGAGGCGCTTGCCGCGGACAATCACGGCCACGTCTTCGTTAATGTGGAAGACACGAGCGAGATCGTCGAGATGGACGGTAAATCTTCCAGCGTTTTGGCGCACTGGTCGATTGCACAGTGCAAGGAGCCGACCGGACTTGCCATCGATACCACGAGCGAGCGTCTGTTCGCGGTTTGCGGCAACCAGCGCATGGAGGTGGTCGACGCCGCTTCGGGCCGCTCTGTAGCCGAGGTGCCGATCGGTGGCCATCCGGACGCAGCGGCCTTCGATCCCGCGTTGAAACTGGTGTTTAGCTCGAATGGCGCAGACGGCACGCTGACGGTCGTGCATGAAGACGATGCGGATCACTACGCCGTTGCGCAGAACCTACGTACGCTGGAGGGTGCAAAGACGATGACGCTCGACGAAAAGGGTCACCGTTTGTATCTCGTTTCATCGAAGTTCGGCCCGGCCCCGGCGGCAACCGCCGACAATCCTCATCCCCGCCCGAGCGTCATTCCCGGCACGTTTGAAGTACTTGTGGCGCAGCGTAAGTAGTTGAAATTCATCACTAAGCATAGCTTATTAGATTCATGGCGAAGGTGAAATATGAATGTGCGTCAGTTCGCCTTCGCCATTGTTGCAATGGGTAGATCTTGAATTTGCGGTTTGCAATACCAGCAGCACATTCTCAATCCGATGTTGTCAACTCAATCCAAGAAACTATAATGAATACGACCTTCAAGGCACTTCCTATCGCGGTTTTAATCTCTGTCATGTATGGCTGCGGCGAAGGTGTCCAGAATTCCCCGAGTTCGACTGCATCGCAAGGCGGCGCCGGCAGCACGCCGGCCACTTCTGCTTCGGCCAGTAACTACACACCTGGAAATCTGCTGGTCTCACGTACCGCCTACGATCCGGCCAATGTGGTAAGCGGCACGCTGCCTTATAACGCAACGCCTACCAGCACCAATGCATCTCCCGTGACCGCGGTAACGCCCGGCACGTATCCGAATGTGTTTACCAACGACGCCAATGACGGCAATTTTGGCATCACGTCCGAGGCGTATCTCGATCAGTGGACACCGGGGGCGGGCAGTCCCTCGCAAACACTGGACATCACCGCGCAGGCAGCAAAAAACCAGGTGAAGTTTGCCACCAGCTTTGCATCGAAGTCCGAGCTGGCGTTGAATGTCTCGCTCGACCAGAAATCGCTGAGTTTTGTCGGTTACAACACGTCGATTGACCAGTTGGATATCTCCAACTCCAATACGCCGGGCGTGGTGGACACGACCAACACGGATATCGCGACACCCACCTACCGGACAGTTGCTCAACTGACTTTTGCCAGCAACAGCCTGTCGTTTACGAATACTAATGCCTATGCTGGCAACAACGGCCGTGCGGCCGTGCTGGCCAACGGTATGTTTTACATCGTCGGCAATGCGGGCAATTCCGGCAAAAATCCGAAGCCGACGACAGCGCTACTCGATATGTTGACGATGGATACCGGGGTGCAAAGCATCGCTGCGGGTAGTTCGTGCGCGTTTTCCCAGGTTATCGGCGCATTCCAGTCCGGCACTGGCGCGGGCACGTATGCTGCCGCACCGGCTGGAACCGCCTGTTCGTTGGCGTCACTGGGCTCGATTACTGGTGGCAGCTCGACGGGTGACCAGTTTGGTTTCACGATCGCCAAGCTGCCGACGACACCGGCGACTGTAGCGGACAAAACGGGTAAGGATGAAAACCTTCGTGGCCTGTTCGTGGGTCCGGACGGAACGATGTACGTCTCGAAGGGCAGTGGCGGCAATGGGGTGAACACGGTGTACCAGGTGGGTGCCACAGGTGCGCTTGCCAACGGTGGCGTGTTGCCGCAAAACGCCCCGGTGACGATCCTTCCCGGTTTCCCGACTGCATTGGCAACGAATCTGACGAATCTGACGTCGCCTGCTCAGGTGACCGGTACGGTCTATCCGTTCGGGATGTGGATTCCGTCCTCGAACCCGTCGATCATGTTCGTGACTGACGAAGGCGACGGTGTAGCGGGGGATCAGGTAAGCGGCAGTGGCGGCCTGTGGGTGTACCAGAAGCAGAACGGTGTCTGGAAGCCGCTGACCAATCTGACGACGGGTCTTAGCTTGGGTGCTGCCTATACGGTGACGGATAGCACAGGTCTTTATGGGACCAAGGGGGCAAGCTATACGACCACACCGGATGGTCTGCGCAATATCACAGGGCAGGTCAATAGCGACGGTTCGTTCACGATCTATGCAGTGACGTCCACCATTGCCAATAGCCTGGGCACTGCTTTCGACGCAGGTGCTGACTCGAACCAACTGGTCAAGATCACGGTGACGGTAAACGGTTCAACGGTCACGTCCGCGAGCGGCTTCTCCGTCATGCAGACTGCGCCTTATGGTCAGGCCCTGCGCGGCGTAGCGATTGTGCCGAACTCCTGAAGCAGATCATCGACCGGCGTCGGAATACTGGATGATTGTCCCGTCCTGAATTTCGCGTCGGCCGGCGCGTCTTGTCCGGTTTACGAAAACAGCCTGCCGAATAGCAGGCTGTTTTCATTGGCGCGACCGGTGGCGATATGAGGCTACAGAATCTGCGCCAACGGTTGCAGGGTGCTGTCCACCGTGGCGCGATATTCGCGGAGCCATTGCTCGCGTTTCGTCGCCGCAGCGATGACATTGCGCTCCTTGACGTGACCAAAACCGCGGATTTCATCCGGCAGGTTGGCGAGCTTCATCGCAACATCGAATCGCGCGCTGTCGAGCGTTGCGCAGAACTCGTCGATCAGCGCGAAGTACTGGTCGATCAACTCGCGTTCGTTGCGGCGCTCGGACGTCTTGCCGAACACGTCGAGCGCGGTGCCGCGCAGGACTTTGAGTTTGGCGAGCACACGGAACAGGGTGAGCGTCCATTGGCCAAAGCGCTGTTTCTTCAGGTGGCCGTGTTCGTCACGTTTAGCCAGCAACGGCGGAGCGAGATGGAAAGTTAGCTTGTAATCGCGACCCGGTTCCCCTTCGAATTGAGCGCGCAGTTTGTCCATGTACATGGGGTCCGCGTAGAGACGTGCGACTTCGTACTCGTCCTTATAGGCCATCAGCTTGGCGAGATTGCGTGCGACCACCGGCGTGAGGCGCAGCTTCGCACCTGCTGCAAGCTTCGTTTCGGCGGCGCGCACACGTTCGACCACGTCCACGTAACGAGCCGCATAGCGCTCGTTCTGATAGAGGCCAAGCCGCTCGACGTTGCGTTCAATGAGACGGTCAAGCGATTCCGGCATCTGCACGACGATCGCCTGCTGCTTTCCGGCACGCGGCGCAAAAGCATCAGCGGCGGTTTCGCCGTGCTGCGCGATATAACGACCCCACTCGAACGCGAGTCGATTCTTCTCGACCGCCACACCGTTAAGCTCGATCGCCCGATCGAGGCTCTCATAGCTGACTGGCAGCCAGCCGCGTTGCCATGCAAAGCCGAGCAGCAATGGATTGGCATAGAGCGTGTCGCCGAGAAGCGCAAGGGCGAGCCGATTCGCGTCGATGAAATCACAGTCGTCGCCGATACTCTGAAGCAAGTCGTGCCGCGTCTCATCGACGGGGAAGCTCCAGTTCGGATCGCGGACGAATTGCGCGGTCGGCGTCACACTACTGTTGATCACCGCCTTCGTCACACCGTGTTGCGTGCGGGCGAGTACTTCAGCCGAAGCGGACACAATCGCATCGCAGCCGAGAATCAGACGCGCCTCGCCGGTCGCAATGCGCGTCGCGTGCAATTGATTGGGCGTCGCGGCGATCTGCACATGACTGAGCACCGCGCCGCCTTTCTGCGCCAAGCCCGCCATATCGAGTACGGTGACGCCTTTGTTTTCGAGGTGAGCGGCCATGCCTAGCAAGCCGCCGATCGTCACGACACCGGTGCCGCCGACACCGGTCACCAGCACGCCATAAGGCTTCGATAGAGAGGCGATCGCAGGCCGGGGCAGCGCCGCAAAATCCGGCAGCGCAGCGCCTGAGCTTGCCTTAGCGGGTTTCTTCACCTGCGCGCCTTCCGCCGTCACGAAGCTCGGGCAAAAGCCGTTCACGCATGAAAAATCCTTATTGCATGACGACTGGTTAATCTTGCGCTTGGTGCCGAGCGGTGTTTGCAGCGGCTCGACGGAGAGGCAGTTCGATTGCACCGAGCAATCACCGCAGCCTTCGCACACTGCATCGTTAATGAAGGCGCGTTTCGCGGGATCGGGATACGTGCCGCGTTTGCGACGCCGGCGTTTTTCGGTTGCGCAGGTCTGGTCGTAGATCAGGATTGTCGTGCCCGCCACGTCGCGCAACTCGCGCTGCAAGCGATCGAGTTCATCGCGGTGGTAGACCTTCACGTCTTCTGGAAGACGCACGTTCGCATCGTATTTTTCGGGCTCGTCAGTGACGATCAGCACCCGCTTCGCGCCCTCGGCGGCGACCTGAAACGCGATCTGCGGAACCGTGAGCACGCCGTCCACCGGTTGGCCCCCCGTCATCGCGACCGCGTCGTTGTAGAGGACCTTGTAAGTGACGTTCGCGCCTGCCGCAATCGATGCGCGAATCGCGAGAAGGCCTGAATGAAAGTAGGTGCCGTCGCCGAGATTGGCGAACACATGCCGCTCATTCGTGAAATGCATCTGCCCGGTCCATGCGACACCTTCGCCGCCCATCTGGCTGAACGTCTCCGTATTCCGGTCCATCCACATCGACATGTAGTGGCAGCCGATACCGGCCAGCGCACGTGAGCCTTCGGGCACACGGGTCGACGTGTTGTGCGGGCAGCCGGAGCAAAACCACGGTTGACGCTCGGTGACCGAACGCGGCGTAGCGGCTTCACGCTCTTTTGCTTCGATGATGGCAACGCGCGCTTCGATCCGCGCCCGCACATCGGCCGGTAAATCGGCCTTCGCCAGACGCCGCGCGATCGCCTTCGCAATCAGAGCAGGTGAGAGCTCGTAATGCGCGGGCAACAGCGTCTGCCCGCGCGGCACGGACCATTCCCCGCCTGCGTCGTCGCGCTCGTCGAACTTGCCGAATACCTTCGGACGAACATCGTCGCGCCAGTTATACAGCTCTTCCTTAAGCGCATATTCGAGGATCTGGCGTTTCTCTTCGACGACCAGGATTTCGTCGAGGCCGGTCGCGAAGTCCCGCGCGTTCTGCGCGTCGAGCGGCCACACGCAGCCCACCTTTAATACGCGAATGCCGATGCGTGCGCAGGTCTCGTCATCGAGCGACAGATCGGCTAGCGCCTGCCGCACATCGAGATAGGCTTTACCCGCGGTCATGATGCCCAGGCGCGGCGTGGGGCTATCAATCACCACGCGGTTCAGTTTGTTAGCACGGACGTAGGCGAGGGCCGCGTACCACTTGTGGTTGAGCAGACGGGCTTCCTGCGCGAGCGGCGGATCGGGCCAGCGGATATTGAGTCCGCCGTCCGGCATGTCAAAGTCGTCCGGCAACACGATCTGCAAACGGTCCGGATCGATATCGATCGACGCGCTCGATTCGACCACGTCAGTCACACATTTCATCGCGACCCACAGGCCGGAATAGCGGCTCATTGCCCAGCCGTGCAGTCCATAGTCGAGATATTCCTGGACGCTCGCCGGATACAGCACCGGAATGCCGCTCGCGACGAACATATGCTCGGACTGGTGCGCGACCGACGACGACTTCGCCGCATGATCGTCGCCTGCCAACACCAGCACGCCACCATGCGGATCGGTGCCGGCCGAATTCGCGTGCTTGAAGACGTCGCCTGTACGGTCGACGCCCGGACCTTTGCCGTACCACATGCCGAAGACGCCATCGACCTTGGCGCCAGGCCACAGGTTGATCTGTTGCGTCCCCCATACCGCGGTGGCCGCGAGGTCCTCGTTAACCCCAGGCTGGAACACGACATCGTGTTCCTTGAGATGCTGTTTTGCCTTCCACAACCCCTGGTCCAGCGCGCCGAGCGGTGAGCCGCGATAGCCGGACACATACCCCGCCGTCTTGAGGCCGGCTTGCCGGTCGCGTTCTTTCTGCAGCATCGGCAAACGGACCAGCGCCTGCGTGCCGCTCATGTAGACGCGGCCTTTTTCGAGCGTGTATTTGTCGTCGAGCGATACGGTGGCGAGTGCGTCACGTAGCTGTGGCGATAGCGGGGCATTCATGGTCGACGTCTCCGATGGCTATATTTGAGCCCGAGTATAGAAAGCGGAATTTCCATCGTAAAATCACGAATACCGAACCCTGCTATGCGAAAAACACATGTCTAAAGACATCACCTTGCGGCAGATGCGTTACTTCGTGGCTGCCGCGCAAAGCGGGCAGTTTTCGATGGCTGCGACGGTCGAACATGTGTCGCAATCCGCGATTACGAATGCTGTACTCGCACTAGAGGAAACCCTGGGTACGCGGCTCTTCGAACGCTTGCCGCAAGGCGTCGCGCTGACACCCGATGGGCAGGACTTTCTGAATCACGCGCGGCACATACTCGACTCAGTGCGCGACGCGGTCTACAAGGCACCCTTCCGCTCGCATGACCTGAAAGGGACGGTGCGCATCGCGGCGTCGTATACGGTGCTGGGCTATTTTCTGCCCGAGCTGATGGCGCGATTTCGCGCAACGTACCCTGATGTCGAGATCGATCTGCACGACACGGATCGAATGGCGATTGAGCAGGCGGTGCTCGACGGAACAGTGGATCTCGGCGTGGTGCTTCTGTCGAATGTTGAGAACATCAAGCGTTTCAATCATCATGTGCTGATCCGCTCGCGCCGGCAATTGTGGACCTCGCCCACGCATCCGCTCGCGCAACTCAACGCGCCCTCGCTCGCGGACATCGCGGAGTATCCGTACATCCTGATCACGGTCGACGAAGGTGAACAGTCGACGCTGCGCTACTGGAAGCAGAATGGCGTCGCGCCGAATATCGCGTTCCGGACGAGTTCGATGGAAGCGCTACGCGGTCTGGTCGCGCATGGTTTCGGCGTGACGATTCTCTCTGACATGGTGTTTCGTCCCTGGTCGCTGGAAGGCAAGCGGATCGACGCGCGGCCGATACTTAATGCGATTCCGCAGATGGACGCGGGTATGGTGTGGCGCAAAGGCGTGACGCTCGATACGCCCGCTTTGGCGTTTCAGCAGTTTCTGATCCATGCCTGTGGGAGTTGAGGACAGAGAAAAGGCATGCACCTGTACCGGGAGGCGTGGGAAGGGCGGGTTCCTTATGCGTATCCGTTTATCGAATACCACTCGAGTTGATTTTTGTCGATTAGCCGCCTCGGTTGCGCTCACGCATTGCATGCTACGATTCCTCGACAATCACGCTGGAGACAGCCATGTGGGACAAGATCGAACACGACGGATATGAAGTCTGGGTCCTGCCGATCCTTGCATACGGTCCCCCGGCCCCAACCACCTTGTGGCATTACTCTGCGTACATCTGTCGCCACGGTTCCGAGGCCCACCTCGCTGGGCAGAGCATTCGCTTCCAGGAACTTGTCGCCACTTTCCGAAGCGAAGACGCAGCCCGCGAGGCTGGGTACGTCGAAGGCAAGCGGCGCGTCGATATGATTCACAAAGGCAGCCTGGGTGCCAGCCACGGCTGACCACCACCGCTCGAGTTGTTCAAAATGGAACTCTGGATTCAACCATGCGCACGATGCGCGGACCTGTACGGGCAGTCGGCTACTGCGGCTGCGCACGACGACCTGACGCTTAACGGCGTCGGCGCCGTGAAGGATGCGCGGGCAGAAGAGCACTACACCTGCATGCGGTGCGGCGGCGTGTTTGCGCGCATACTCGCCGGTCCGCCCACGCGGCAGATCTGGGTGCTCCTGAACGCCGGGCAGCACTGATTCTCTTGCTGCCGCAGGGCCGGCTTACGGATCGTTCCGTCATGCCAGGATTGCTCGAAGATACCGACGGAGGCCGCCATGTGGACCTGTCGAAACTGCAATGTGTCGTTCGACTTTGCTCACGTCGAGCCGGAAGTCGATGAACAAGGATTCTTTTTCCTTTGTCCTGCCTGTGACTACCGGAACAAGCTGGTGGATACAGGTCCAGACGCGATGGGGCGCCCGAAGCTTGTCCAGAGCGACGACTAGTAGCGCAATCTTTTGAAGACGGCCATGCAGTTCGACTGCAAGGCGTGCCACATCGGCGCGTCGCCGTCGCGGATGATCCGGCAAGGCAGTTAGCCGGTGAACCCGAAAAAGAAGCAGCGCATAATGTCGAGATCCCCTTGTCAGGATGATCGAGGCAGATATGACTACGTTCGCTATAGACGCCATTCGCATCAACCCGACGAACGACAGGATTACCCACGTGCGTTGGGCTCCCGTCGACCCGTCGACGCGTGACTGGTTGTCCCCCACGTCGATTGTTGAGGTGGCCGAAGTCGTGGCCACAATCCGTCGGGGGAATGCTGTTTGGTCCCTTTTTACGCTCGGCGGCACACGGTTTCTGGGGCCGAAAATCGTCGCTGTCTCCCACACCGACGGCCACGACGGGATTGACACGGATGTCCCTGGCGAGCATGTCGAAAAATGTATTGACGACCTGCCGCACGTTTGACCGCACGCACTCATCCGTTGCGGCCCGGATAATTGCGCCGTTGCAAAGAACGTCGCCATGTTTAATGTAAATTAGCCGTTCTTGAGAGTGCCTTTCAGCAGTGAGATCCATGAAAAACGGAAAACCAAAACTGACTCGTCGGGATGCCGACGGTCTTTTCCCCGATTTGCAGCAAAGCGGCGCCCATCTCGCCAGCAAGCCTGATAACCCGTTCGGAGAAAAAGGTTCCAGAACGACCGATCGACGTGATCGTGACGAGGCATCGCTTTGGAAAGATAACCTTGTCACCTTGCCCAAAGGGATCGAGTTGCCTCCAGGCTATGCGTCGGTGTCGCAGATGCGCGAGGCGATGGAGCGGGCATGGCGCATGAAATGGGTCAGGGAAAGCGGCAACGAGATCGTCGCGGAATTTCCTGAAGGCTGGTCGGCCGTTCGGCCGGCAAGTGGGGCCGTGGAGTTGAAGGACGCGACCGGCGTGGTTCGAGCTGTGTATGGCTGGGCAGCGGATGCTGAATTGAGGGTCCTGCCGCGGTATCGGGTCGAATCGCAGGCGAACAGTTCGAGCGGTCTCGGCAGTCTGGTTGTGCGTGATCGCGAGAACGGGCAGATTCTTGAGCGATCGTCGACCTGGTCCGCTCAGACCGGGACCAACCATCCCGATTGGGCCCGACTGTCGACGTGGCTCGACAAGGCGCATCCTCGCCATCGCGATCCACTGCGGCTGTGGGGGGATTGCGAAGACAATCTCGGTTGAATTCCGCTCATCGAGAATCCGGGGCTCCGCCGCGAGGCATGCAACCGGTGCCGTCGCCAATCGCAAAGAACACCGCTATGCAACACCTGAAATATCTGACCGGTTACTCGCCGACGCTACAGGAAAAAGTCAAAAAACTGATCGTCGACGAGGAACTCGGTCCTTACCTCGCGAAGCGGTACCCCAACACGCACGACGTGCAAACAGACAGAGCCCTGTACGCGTACTGCGCGGATCTGAAGCGCGAACACCTTCGCAACGGCGCGCAAATCGACAAGGTCACCTACGACAGCAAACTCGACGTCGTGCGCCACGCACTCGGCCTTCACACGAGCATCTCGCGTGTGCAAGGCGGCAAGCTGAAGGCAAAGAAAGAGATCCGCATCGCCGCGCTATTCAAAGACGCAGCACCGGAATTCCTGAAGATGATCGTCGTGCATGAACTCGCGCATCTGAAAGAAAGCGACCATAACAAGGCGTTCTATCGCCTCTGCGAGTTCATGCAACCGGGCTACCATCAGATTGAGTTTGATCTGCGCTTACATCTGACGTATCGCGATCTGAAGAAAAACCAGAGGTGAGCACCGAGCTTCAGGTGCGGAGCTTCGGGCGGCGCTCGCCACCCGTCATCGGGAACGCAGCACCCCTCAAGCAGCAACCGCTTCAACCACCGCCGACACCGTCAACAACACCGGAATCGACTTCGAAGTCGGCGTCCCCGCACCATCGGCGACCGAAGAGAGCGGCACGAGCGGATTGGTTTCCGGATAGTAGGCGCCGAGACACCCACGCGGAATGTCGTACTCCACCAGCAGGAACCCAGCCGCGTGACGCTCGATCCCATCGGCCCACACGCTCGTGATATCCACGCGCTGGCCCGCAACGAAACCCAGCATCGTCAGATCGTCCTTGTTGGCGAACAGCACACGGCGCTGCCCATACACACCGCGATAACGGTCGTCGAGACCGTAGATCGTCGTGTTGTACTGGTCGTGTGAACGGGTCGTCATTAAGGTCATCAGACGCTCGCCGTGCTCTGCGCGCGCTTGATGAATCGGCGTGTCGACGTCGATCGCATGCACCAGGAATTGCGCCTTGCCGCTTGGCGTTTTCCAGATCCGTTCGCGCGAGGCCACGCCCAGATGAAAGCCGCCTGGGTTCTTCAGGCGCTCGTTGTAGTCCTGGAAGCCTTCGATCACTTGCGCGATGCCGTCGCGAATCAACGCGTAATCTGCGGCTTGCGCGAGCCAGTCGACCTTGCCGCTGCCAAGCGTGGCGTGCGCCATGCGCGCGACGATCGCAATCTCCGACAGCAGATTTTCCGATGCCGGCTTGTTCATACCGTACGAGATGTGCACCATGCTCATCGAATCCTCGACGCTCACGCCTTGCGCCACACCATTCTGCAGGTCGATCTCGGTGCGCCCGAGCGTCGGCAGAATGAGCGCGTCACGGCCATGCACGAGGTGGCTGCGGTTCAGCTTGGTCGTGATGTGCACGGTTAGATCGCACGAGCGCATCGCGTCCCACGTGCGTGGCGTGTCCGGCGTCGCGATCGAGAAATTGCCGCCGAGGCCGATGAACACCTTCACCTTGCCGTCGAGCATCGCTTGAATCGTGTTGACGACGTCGAGGCCATGCTCGCGCGGCGGCTCGAAATCGTAGACTTCGCCGAGCCGATCGAGGAACGCCTGAGTCGGCCTTTCTTCGATGCCGACGGTGCGGTCGCCCTGCACATTCGAGTGCCCGCGCACCGGGCACAAGCCCGCGCCGCGGCGGCCGATATTGCCGCGCATCATCATCAGGTTCGACAGGATCTGCACCGTCGGCACGGAGTTCTTGTGTTGCGTGAGACCCATGCCCCACGTCGAAATCACCGCGCGGCCTTTCACGTAGATGTCGGCGAGCTTCAGCACGTCTTCAAACGGCACACCCGATTCGGCGACGATGGTGTCCCAGTTTTCGGCACGCAAATCTTCGGCGAACGCATCGAAGCCGACCGTGTGTTCGGCAATAAACGCAACGTCGAGCACCCGCGCGAGACCCGAGGCCAACGTTTCGTCGTCGAGTTCGACCACGCGTTTGGCGACGCCCTTGATCAAGGCGAAATCGCCGCCGACCTTCGGCCGGATGAACACGGAGCTGATTTTCGTGCTGCCCATCGTGATCATTTCCACCGGATGTTGCGGGCTGGCAAAGCGCTCGAGGCCTCGTTCCTTCAGCGGATTGATCGACACAATGGTGGCGCCGCGCTTCGCGCACTCACGCAGTTCGCCCAGCATGCGCGGATGGTTGGTCGCCGGATTCTGGCCGAAGATCAGGAGCGTATCGGCATGTTCGAAGTCGTCGAGCGTGACCGTGCCCTTGCCGATACCGACCGTGTGCGGCAAGCCGCGGCTGGTCGCTTCGTGGCACATGTTCGAGCAATCGGGGAAATTATTGGTGCCGTACATGCGCACGAACAACTGGTACAGGAACGCGGCTTCGTTGCTGGCGCGGCCCGAGGTGTAGAAGGCGGCGCGGTCCGGATTGTCGAGGCGCAACAGGCGATCGGCGATCAGGTCGAAGGCTTCGTCCCAGCCGATCGGCACGTAACGGTCGCGCACGGCGTCGTAGACCAGCGGGTCGGTCAGGCGGCCGTGTTGTTCGAGCTCGAAATCCGACTGCGCCATCAGTTCTTCAACCGTGTGCGCCTCGAAAAAAGCCGGCGTCACGCGCTTGCTGGTCGCCTCGGCCGCCACCGCCTTGACGCCGTTTTCGCAGAACTCGAAGGTCGACGCATGCTCGCGGTCCGGCCACGCGCAACCCGGGCAGTCGAAGCCGTCCGGCTGATTCTGCTTGAACAGCATGCGGTAGTCGCCGCCCGTCACCTTTTCCTTGAGGAGGTTGAGGGCAACGTACTTGAGCGCACCCCAGCCTGCGGCGGGGTGGGTGTACGGTTCGATGCGAGCTTCGGGTTTCTTCATGATCTTGCCGCCGGATGTGGCTTGGACGAGGCTTTTATGCCGATGCATAGAAGCCTACTGTGTTCCAAAAGCGGCGCAGCATACAGAAAATCGGAAAGAGAAGGGGTACAGTTGCAGTCTATTTGTCATAGACTGGCGTTCCCGCCCACGCGTTTGTTTGAGCCAGGTCCTTGAAACTGTACGAAAAACTCGCCGATGAAATGACCGAAGCCGTGCGCCGCGGGGTCTTCGCGGCGGGCGAGCGGATTCCGTCGGTGCGGCAGGCGAGCCAGCAGCACGGCGTCAGCATCAAGACCGTGCTGCACGCGTACGCGTTGCTGGAAAGCCGGGGCATTGTCGAGACGCGTCCGCAGTCGGGCTATTTCGTGCGCGACGCGGTGGCGACGGCAGCCGCGCTCGACGAGCCGCGACTGAGCCGCAAACCGGTTGCTCACACGCAGCCGGTGGCCGCCGCGGTCGACGTGAGCCGGCTGGTGCTGTCGACCCTGCGCAGCATCCGCGCGCACGACGCCGTGCCGCTCGGCTCACCGTATCCCGATCCGTCGCTGTTCCCGTGGCGGCGCATCAACCAGTATGCGAATGCGATTGCCCGGCGCCAGGCGAGCTGGAACCTGATGGACGACTTGCCGCCCGGCAATCCGGAGCTGATCCGGCAGATCGCGCGCCGCTACGCCGAGAACGGCGTGCCGGTCGATCCGGACGAGATCATCATCACGCTCGGCGCGACGGAGGCGATCAACCTCAGCTTGCAGGCGGTCGCCAAGCCGGGCGATACGGTCGCCGTCGAGTCGCCGACTTACTACGCGATGCTGCACGCTATCGAGCGTCTCGGCATGCGCGCAATCGAAGTGGCGACGCATCCGGTCCACGGCATCGATATCGAGGCGTTAGCCGAGGTCATCGGCAGACAGAAGATCGCCGCGTGCATGGTGATGCCCAACTTCCAGAATCCGCTTGGTTTCCAGATGCCGGACGCGCGCAAGCAGCAACTGGTTGAACTGCTCGCCGCGCACGAGATTCCTGCCATCGAGAACGATGTCTACCAGGAGCTGTACTTCGGCGAGGCGCGGCCGTCGACCTTGAAGAACTTCGATACCAAGGGGCTGGTGCTGCATTGCGCTTCGTTTTCGAAGAGCCTGAGCGCGTCGTACCGGATCGGTTGGGCCATGCCGGGGCGCTACCGCGCGCAGGTCGAGAAGCTGAAATTTCTCAACACGCTGACGACGCCTTCGGTGCCGCAAGTCGCCGTCGCCGATTATCTCCGGCAGGACGGCTACGACCGGCATCTGCGGCACGTGCGCAAGGTCTACCGGCAGCAGGCGAGCATCATGACGGCGATGGTGCGGCGGTTCTTTCCGGCGGGCACGCGCATGTCGACGCCGCAAGGCGGGTACGTGCTGTGGGTGGAGTTGCCCGAACGTGTCGATTCGATGCGGCTCTATCAGGCGGCGCTTGCGCGCAGCATCACGATCGGGCCGGGCATGATGTTTTCGATGCGCGACGATTTTCGTCATTTCATCCGGCTCAACTACAGCTATCCGTGGACGGCGCAGACCGAGGCGGCGTTGAAGACGCTGGGTGAGCTGGTGGCGTACATGGCTCGATAAGTCCGGGTAGGGCTGGATCGGACCTGGCAGAGTTTGAGAAAAGCGAGAGACATTCACGATGGAAGACGACGAACTCGATCCCGTGCTGGTGGCCATACTGGCGCAATTGTGGCGCGCGTATCAGGAGACGCCTGGCGGCGCGTGGTCGCTCGCCAAGCTTTCCAAGCAGGCGGATGTGCCGATGAGCGGCTTACGGCGACAGTTGACGGCGCTGGTCGACGGCGGTCTGGTGGACACCACGTTCAACGAGGAAGGAACGGGGACGGCGCGCTTGAGCGAGATTGGCCAGGGCTTGTGTGCGGAGTTGTTCGGCGAGGACGGGGCGCCTGACGATGAGCAGGCGGACCCGCCGCCACAGGTTCACTGAGTTGCCGCTGAATTCGGCGCGAGGGCGATGGCAGCGCCCTCGGCATCCGGCCGTTATGAGCGCTTTGTGCGCGTGCTTGATAAGGATATTGCGCTTGCGCTGAGTGCTCGCCGTACTACTTTCCCGATGTACTCGTTCGAAGACATCGAACCTGTTTTTCAGTGACCAAAATACTGATTTCGTTATGGGAGAGATAACGAATAATAATTTTTACGCTGAAATTGACCTTCGAATATGACCCCCTATGCTGGAGCCTTGCCCGGGACAATCCCAGGCACTGTGGCAGTCACCTGGAAACCATCTTCGGAGAATTCATGAAAGCAAAGCTGGCGCGAGTACTGCATCACTCATTGCGCATCAAAACCGTCCGGACCGTTCGCACTGTTCTTGCTGCAGCGCTCGGCGCGTCCCTCGCGTTCAGCGCCGGGGCGGCAGCAGCAGCGACCCCAGAGCCGCTCGGCATCGCCTTCGTCTACCTCGGCAATCCGGGCGATGCCGGCTGGACCTATGCGCACGAGCAGGGTGTAAAGGAGGTCGAGGCGAAATTCGGTGACAAGATCAAAGTGACGCGCGTCGAGAACGTGCCGGAGTCGGCGGATTCGGAGCGCGTGTTTCGCGATCTGGCGTCCAAGGGCAACAAGATCGTGGTCGGCTCGAGCTTCGGCTTTCAGGATTTCGAGTTGAAGGTCGCCAAGGACTTCCCGGACGCCGTGTTCGAACATGCAACCGGCTACAAGAAGGCCACCAACTTTGCCACCTATGATGTGCGGACCTACCAGAGCGCCTACCTGGCCGGACTGGTCGCCGGTTATACGACGAAGTCCAACACGCTCGGCTTTGTCGGCTCGGTGCCGGTGCCGGAGGTGGTGCGCAACATCAACGCGTTCACCATGGGGGCACGCTCGGTCAACCCGAATGCGCGCGTGAAGGTCGTGTGGATCAACAGCTGGTTCGACCCGGGCCGCGAAAAGCAGGCCGCCGAGACGCTGATCGGGCAGGGCGCCGACGTGTTGATCCAGAACACCGATTCGACAGCGACGATGCAGACGGCCGAACAGAAGAAAGTGCATGCATTCGGCTGGGACTCCGACATGAAGAAGTTCGGGCCGAATGCGCAATTGGGCGCATGCGTGAGCAACTGGGGTGTGTATTACACGCATCTGGTGGAGCAGGTGATGTCCGGCACGTGGAACAACTCGCCGGTGTGGTGGGGGCTGAAAGAGAAGGCGATCGATCTGGCCAACATCAACACGGACGCGGTCTCGTCAACGGCGCAAAAGGCGTTGAACCGGAAGCGTGACGACATCATCTCCGGCAAGTTCAATCCGTTTGCCGGTCCGATCGCGGATCAGTCCGGCGCGGTGAAGGTCGCGGCGGGCAAGTCGTTGAGCGATGCGGAACTTCTGCGGTTGAACTGGTTCGTGCAGGGGGTGGACGGTTCGCTGCCGAAGTAACGAATTGCCTGGTTTGCCTAACTATCATTAAAGGAGATCGCCCGTGAGTCTCACTGTCTCGACCGATGCCGGTGTCGCCGGTGTGGCGGCGACCTATCCGCCGCAGGGTTTAACGCCGACTCACGAACAGATCGTGCGGCATCTGCGGCATTCGAGCCGGGTGGCCGAGCGGGCGACGCTGCTGGGGCACCATCCGTTCGGCGCCGTGCTGGTCGGCCCGGATCAGGAGACCGTGTTGATGGAGCAGGGCAATGTCGACACGGTGAATCATGCCGAGTCGGTGCTGGCGCGCGTGGCGGCGTTGAATTTCACGCCGGAGTACTTGTGGAGCTGTACGTTGTACACCTCGGTCGAGCCTTGCTGCATGTGTGCCGGCACGATGTATTGGGCCAATATCGGCCGCGTCGTGTTTGGCATGACCGAGAAGCGCTTGCTGGAGGCGACCGGCGATCATGCCGAGAATCCGACGATGAGTGTGGATTGCCGGTATGTGTTCGATCATTGCCAGAAGCCCGTCGAGGTGATCGGTCCGGTGGTCGAGGTGGAGGGCGAGGTGATGGAGGTTCAGCGGAGGTTCTGGAGCGGCAGGTAGCGCGCTTGCCCGTCCACCGGCGAGAGCATCGCCAGTCCGCAGAACCAGTCGCCGCCGCGTGGCTGATACCTCCACCGACCGTTGTTCTCCTTGATCACAGTGGAACATTGGTCATTCACGACGATGCCGGGATGCTCGGCGGTGCATTGGAGCATCCCGGTTTCGGTTTGTTGTAGTGCGGGCATCGTTGCCTTACGTTGAGTGTCCGGGTCGGCCGGCCTATCCGGCCCATCCGGCGTTCCTGTTCGCATGCTTTCGATCAGCCGTTGCAGTTCCTCGATCCGCGCCACATACCACGTCCCCAGACACGCCGCATCGCGGCAATTCGCTTCCCGCCACGCCCACTTGCTGTCACTGTCGATGAGGAAGACGCGTCGATTGATGACTCGCCGCCGTGCTTTCCAGTACAGTTGTCCAAGCGTGTCATCGAGTTTCGAGAGCGCCGGGTCGTTGCAGATCATCCGTTCGGTGAGGGAGCGTCCCCGGTGGCAGTCGAAGCTGGTCGCGTGAGCGGGCAGATGCGCGAGCATCAGTGCGGCGGCAAAGATGGAGCGGAAGATTTTCATGGTGGTCCCGGCAGTGCATGGTTTTTTCGTGCAATGGATGATCGGCTGAGTTGCCGGAACACAGACGCCCGAAAACAGCGTGATTTCTGCTGGGTGATTACTAAATCTTGCCTTGCGCGGGCCGCACAGAGACATGTACGCAAACACGCAAACGTGGGACGTAAAACGGGAGAAAGAATGAAACAACACCTCGTGCCATGGCTTTACGCGGCGGCCGGCTTGATGGCACTGCCCGCAGTGGCTTCTGCGCAGTCGCAGGCGTACACGAACAGCACGGTCAACGTGCGCGCCGGGCCCGCTTCGGATTACCCGGTCGTGACGCAGTTGCCGGGCGGCGTCCCGTTGACCGTGATGGGTTGCATCAGCAGTTACCACTGGTGTGACGTTGCCGCGCCGAACCTGCGCGGTTGGGTCTATGCGGCGCGGCTCAGCTATCCCTATCAGGGCAGTAACGTGCCGGTGATGAGCTACGGCACAGTGATCGGGCTGCCGATCGTGACGTTCTCAATCGGCACTTACTGGGGCAATTATTATCGAGGTCGGCCGTGGTACAGCCAGCAATCCCGCTGGGCGCATCATCCGCCCCCGCCACCGCCGAGACCTGGTGCCGGGCGGCCACCAGGCGGTCGTCCGCCAGGCGGTCCGCCACCGGGTAATGCGGGAGGACGTCCGCCGGGCGGTAAGCCGCCGGGTGATGTGGGAGGACGTCCGCCGGGCGGTAAGCCGCCGGGTGATGCGGGTGGACGTCCGCCGGGCGGTAAGCCGCCGGGCGATGCAGGCGGGCGACCACCGGGCGGTCAGCCGCCGGGTAATGCGGGAGGCCGTCCACCGGGCGGCCAGCAGCCGGGTAATGGCGGCGGCCGTCCACCGGGCGGTCAGCAGCCGGGTAATGCGGGCGGCCGTCCACCGGGCGGTCAGCAGCCGGGTAATGCCGGTGGCCGTCCACCGGGAGGTCAGCAAGGCGGTGGGAATAATCGCCCTCAGGGTGGTCCTTCGCAGGGCGGTGGAGGCAGACCCCCGGGAGGTGGAAACGGCGGGAATGGCGGAAATGGCTGAGGCATGGCGGGCCGGTCCATCCGGCCGATCTATCCTCGTCAGTACGCCGCGTTCGGACAAGCCGGGCTGACCGCGCGCCGCGCACTTCGCTGCTATGCATTGCGATTAAAGTGCGCCGGCCTCGCGTAAACCCCGGTGTGCCGCGTACACTAACTTGCCGATGTGGGGTTAGGGGGCGCACAAATGACTTGCGAAGCGACATCAGATAGCACGATGGGAGCAGCGCCTGAGGGCACCCGCTATGGGCCGGACCGGGCCGAGGGGGTGCTGGCGTCGGAGCGTACGGTGTTGCGGCTGATTACCCGCAACACCCCGCTGCCGGAATTGCTCGATGAAGTATGCCGCCGCGCGGAAGCGCTGCTCGGCGATGGCGCGACCTGCTCGATCCTGTTGCTGGACGCGGACGGCCTACGCGCGCGGGTGGGCGGCGCGCCTTCACTGCCGGCGCATTTCAGCGCTGCGATCGACGGCGTCGCGATCGGCCCAGGGGCCGGGTCCTGCGGCACCGCGATGTACGAGCGGCGCATGGTTGCGGTCGAGGATATCGAAACCGATCCACTGTGGGCCGATTTCAAGCACCTCGCGTTGCCGCTCGGCTTGCGCGCGTGCTGGTCGGTGCCATTTGAAAACGATACCGGCAAGGTGCTGGGCGCGTTCGCCGTCTATCACCGCACGTCGCGCCGGCCGAGCGCCGAAGAAGCGGCGATGCTCCACGACATCAGCCACAGTGTCGGTCTCGCCGTTCAGCAGGACGCCATGGCGCGACGCCTCGCGCACAGCGAGGAGCATCACCGGCTGGTCGTCAACCATCTCAACGAAGGCATCATCGTGCAGTCGCGCGACGGCGTGGTGCTGGCCTGCAATCCGAGTGCGCAACGCATTCTGCGGGCGAGCGCCGAACTGATCGGCCACGACATTCTGACGGTGATGGTGCGTGCGTATCACGAGGACGGTTCTGTTGTCACGGATGCCGATCGTCCGACCACGCAGGTGCTGGAGACCGGCAAACCCCTGCTCGGCGTCACGATCGGTCTGGAGCTGACCGATGGGGATGTCATCTGGATTACTGAGAATGTCGTGCCGATCATCAAGCCGGGCGACAGCGAACCCAGTTCGGTGCTGATTTCGTTTACCGACATCGGGCCGGTGCGCGAGGCGCAACGGCAGCTCAAGTTTCTGGCTACGCGCGATCCGCTCACCGGCCTCTACAATCGCGCCTACCTGGCCGAGAGGATGCGCGAACTGATCGCGCCGTGTGGCGTGGCGGGGATGGACGAGCTGGCGCGGGTCGCCGTGCTGTTCGTCGATCTGGACGGTTTCAAGAAGGTCAACGACACCGCCGGTCACGAGGCCGGGGATGCGCTTCTGTGCAGCGTGGCGGAGCGCCTGTCGGCGTGTGTCGCGCCGGACGACACACTCGCGCGCGTGGGCGGTGACGAGTTCGTGATCGTGGTCAGCGCGTACGAAAACACGGGCCATCTGATCGCGCTCGCCCAGCGCATTCTCGACACGATCGCGGTGCCGTTCGCGGTGGCGGACAACGAGTACTACATGGGCGCGTCGATTGGCCTCAGTCTGTTTCCCGAAGACGGTCACGACGTGGCCACGCTGATGCGCAACGCCGACTCGGCGATGTATCACGCGAAACAATGCGGCCGCAACAATTTTCAGTTCTTCACGGCCGAACTGAATCGGCATCTGCAACGCCGCTTCATGATCGAGCAGGCATTGCGGCGCGCGCTCGCCACCAACGAACTGAGTCTCGTGTATCAGCCGATCGTCGACAGCCAGTGCGGCCGTACCATCGGCGCCGAAGCGCTGCTGCGCTGGTACAACAGCGAGCTGGGCAACGTCTCGCCGGTGGAATTCATCCCCGTTGCCGAAGATGCCGGCCTGATCGTCGAGATCGGCGCCTGGGTGCTGGCACGGGCCTGCGAGCAGGTCGCGCAATGGCGGCGCACGCTGGCGCCGGATTTGATCGTCGCGGTGAATCTGTCGCCGCGCCAGTTCAAAGGAGGCCTGGTGGAGCGGATCGAGCGCTGTCTCGAGCAGTCCGGGCTCGAACCCGGGGCGCTGGAACTGGAGATTACCGAGCGGCTCCTGATGAGCGACAGCGACGCCGTCTTGCCGATGCTGAGTGCGTTGAGCGCGATGGGCGTGCGGATTTCCGTCGACGATTTCGGCACCGGGTATTCGTCGCTGTCGTATTTGAAGCGGTTTCCGCTGCATAACCTGAAGATCGATCGTTCCTTCGTCGCGGGCTTGCCGGATCATCGCGATTCGATCGCGATCACGCAAGCAGTGGTGGCGATGGCCCATTCGCTTGGCATGAATGTCACGGCCGAAGGCGTGGAGACCGCCGAGCAGGCGGCGTTCTTGCGCGCGATCGCTTGCGACAAGCAGCAGGGGTATTTTTATAGCCGGCCTGTCGGGGCGGGGGCTTATGCGCGTAGTTTGTCTGACGCGCAGGTGCGGTTCGCCGGCGTGGCGCAACCGTCCTGACGCCTGCGGCCACGGCCGCAGGCGCCGCAAACCCACAACGCTGGGCGGGTTATCACAACAATCCGAGCCCACTGCCGCAGGCATCCAGACTCGATTGTTCAGTTTCGCAAACAAGTGACTTCGCGTTCCTGGTATTTATCCGAGGTCCCGGTCTCCCTACAATTCTCCCATCGAATGTAAATTCCGCGCCGCGCCGTTGCGGCCTCGCGCGATGGGAGCCGTTATGCCAGCCTTGATTACAAACCAGCTTTATCGGCCATCGGTGGTCCTGCCGATGGTTGCCCTCATGCAAGTGATGGTGTCGCAGGATTTCAACCTCGGGCAGGTCGGCTGGGTCGTCGCGACGCGCGGCGCGCAGGCCGCCCTGCAACGCTCGCGCGAATTGATCTGCGCCGCGCATTGCCACGCCTGAACGCAACCACAATCGGGCGCCATCCACGCCAAGCGGCCGGCGCCGGCGCCTCGGCGGGGCGAAAACAGATCGCAAGCCGGCGCGCGAACAGCGCAGAGGGCAACAGAAACATCCAGAAGGGGCGATAAAGGCAACGCGAGGCGCTGGGGGTAAGATGCTACGACCCACACCCCAGCCTCGGGAGATCTGCCATGCCACAGCACTTCGACGCAGTCGTGATCGGCACGGGACAAGGGGGGGCGCCGCTCGCTGTCCGTCTTGGCCAAAGTGGCCGTCAAACCGCGGTCATCGAACGTGCGGCCTTCGGCGGGACTTGCGTGAATGTCGGCTGCACGCCGACCAAGTCGTATGTGGCCAGCGCCCGCGCGGCCCACGTAGCGCGCGGCGCCGCGGACCTGGGCGTGCAGGTGAGCGGCGCGGTCAGCGTTGATATGGCAGCGGTCAAGGCCCGCAAAGACCGGATCATTGGCCAATCGCGCGACGGCGTCGAGAAATGGCTGCGCAGCACGGATAACGTGACCGTCTTCAACGGCCACGCGCGCTTCACCGGTGCGCATACGCTTGCCATCCACTGCCCGGACGGCGCCGTGTCCGACGAACTCAGCGCCGACGAAATCTTCATCAATACCGGCACACGCGCAGTCGTGCCGCCGCTCGAAGGGCTCGAGCGAATTCGCTACTACACCAACTCCAATCTGCTCGAACTGACGGAATTGCCGGGCCATCTGGTGATTGTCGGCGGCAGTTACATCGCGCTCGAATTTGCACAGATTTTTCGCCGCTTCGGCAGCCGGGTGACGGTGCTGGTCCGCGGCGAGCGCGTGCTCACGCGTGAGGATGCCGACTTCGCCGACTCCGTGCAGAAGGTGCTGGCGCGCGAAGGAGTCGAGTTTGTCTTCGGCGTGCAGCCCTCGCGGGTCGAACCGCATCCGCATCGCGAGAACGACGTGTGCATCGGCTTCGAGCAGAATATTCCCGCGCTCGAAGCGTCACATCTGCTGTTCGCCACTGGCCGTGAACCGAATACCGACGACCTCGGCCTCGACGCTGCCGGCATCGCGACGGACAAGCACGGCACGATTCCCGTCGACGGCCAGTTGCGCACCAATGTGCCGGGCGTCTGGGCGATCGGCGATATCAACGGACGCGGCGCCTTTACTCACACGTCCTACGATGATTTCCAGATCGTCGCGGCCAATCTGCTCGATGGTGGCGCGCGCAGCGTCGACACGCGGATCATGACGTATGCGGTGTTCGTCGACCCGCCGCTCGCGCGCGTCGGGCTCTCGGAGGCTGATGTGCGCAAGGCCGGCCGCGACGCGCTGATCGCCACCATGCCGATGACGCGGGTGGGCCGCGCCCGCGAACGCGGCGAGACCGACGGCTTCATGAAGGTGCTGGTCGACGCAGCGAGCAAGCAGATTCTTGGCGCGGCGATTCATGGCATCGAAGGCGACGAAGCGTTGCACACGTTCGTCGACATCATGACGGCAGGCGCGCCGTATCCGACCTTGCAGTACGCCATGCACATTCATCCAACAATCAGCGAACTGGTGCCGACCTTGCTCGATGGACTCAAGCCGTTGAAATGAGCGGTGCGCCCAGTGGCAAACCGGGTGACGAGCACGATGGGCGAAAACATGCAAGGAACGCAGCTGACGAGCCTAGCCGGAACACAAGCGATGAAACGCATAATCGGCAGCGGTAATCTTTTCGATCTCAGCGCGCCGTCGAGCCCTGATGAGCAAGTCGACGCGCTCGTGGATGAAGCCGGCGTGAGCATCGAGCGGATCGTCTCGCGGGGGCACGCAAGCCCGCCGGACTTCTGGTACGACAGTCCTCGCGCCGAGTGGGTCGTGCTGCTGAGCGGCGCGGCGACGCTCGAATTCGAAGGCGAGCGTGAGCCGCATCCGATGAAGCCGGGCGATCACGTGCTGATCGAAGCGCATTGCCGGCATCGGGTGGCATGGACGAGCGACACGGAGCCGAGCGTGTGGCTCGCGGTTTACTACCCTGGCGTTCGCCGCTAACTGTTCGCGAGGGGGCGCCAGGCGGCGCCGGACGGGTTGATGGGCAATGACCGATAGCTGCGATCACACCGCCATAACGGGATTACACTCGAACTGGCACGTATCCTGGAGCGAGATCATGACTGATGCCGACCCCAAAAGCACTTTTCGCGGTCTTCCGTTGACCCCGGAACAGGACGCGGAAGTCAGACACTACATAAAAAAGCAGAAGCAACAGGGCGCGCCGTGGGACACGTCAGAACTGGCGGCCATGCTTCGCGACATGCTGGAGCCCCCGGGCGATGACGACGTAGAATTCGATCCTGTTTTCGATGAAACGAAAGCGGCGGCTGAACGTGCGGCGGCTTCGATCGACGAGGCGATGGACCCGACTGAGGCGAGCGAAGAGCGGAACGCGGCCATGGAAATCGAGGCGATGAAGGGCATGAGGCGATGAGCCTGCTGCATCACAGAATCACCGGCGAGCGACGCTGAACGACCCGGCGGGGGACGGCCGCGAGTCCACCAGGCGAGTCGACCAGAAATCAGGGGATAAAAATATGAGCATTAGCATCGTCCAGCTTGGGTCTCCGAGGGCAGACGACGAAGGGGTGCGTATCGGTACCGTTCGGCGGCCGCCACGCGGCGTACCACGGACGGAATTCGCCACGCGCGACTATTACGACGTGTGGCTGCCTAATCTGTCGCCTGATGCGGAGCTGGTGAAAGAAGCCAAGGCGGTCGCGAGCGACGCTGAGTGGGCCGCGTTCGCGAAAAAATTCCGCACGGAGATGAATAGTAGCGATACCAGTAAGGTGTTGGACCTGCTGGCTGCATTGTCGAAAACGGCAAACTTCTCCGTCGGTTGCTACTGCGAGGACGAAAGCCGGTGCCATCGCAGCATTCTTCGTCAGTTGTTAGACGAGCGGGGTGCGCTGATAAGGTGAGGTCTTTACAATCGCGACTACACAATCAGGAAACCGACCGATGGGCAAGGGACGCGTCGAAGCCTTCAGCGATGGCGTGATTGCCATCATCATCACGATCATGGTGCTCGAGTTGAAGGTGCCGGACGGCTACGATCTCGCCGCGCTGCGCCCCGTGATCCCCGTGTTCTGCGCCTACGTGCTGAGTTTCATCTACGTCGGCATCTACTGGAACAATCATCACCACCTGTTCCATACCGTGCAGAAGGTCAACGGCGCGGTGCTCTGGGCCAATCTCCATCTGCTGTTCTGGTTGTCGCTGCTGCCGGCCGTCACGCATTGGGTCGGCGAAAACCATCTCGCCGCCTGGCCGACCGCGATGTACGGCGTGGTGCTGTTCATGTCGGCGATTGCGTATTTCATTCTGACCCGCGTGCTGATCCGCGAGCACGGCACGCAGTCGACGATCGCGAAGGCAGTCGGCAACGACTTCAAGGGCAAGGTCTCGGTCGTCATCTATCTGGCGGGCATTGCGCTGGCATTCGTTCAGCCGTGGCTCTCGGCTGCGCTTTACACGCTGGCCGCGGCGTGGTGGCTGGTGCCCGACCGGCGCATCGAACACGTGCTGGAAGCGTAAGCATGCTGCTTACGCTCAAGCTCGCGCTGGTGCCCGCGTTTCTCGCCGCGCTGACGGTGGCGGGACGCGTGTGGGGACCGTCGGTGGCGGGGTGGCTCGCCGGGCTGCCGGTGGTGGCCGGTCCGATCGTGTTGTTGCTCGCGCTGGAGCGTGGGCCGGCGTTCGCGGCGCAGGCATCGGCGGCGTCGATCGCGGCGATTGCCGCATCCGAGGCGTTCAATTTTGCGTATGCGTGGACCTGCCGGCGTTCGGCATGGCCGCTTGCGCTGATGGCCGGCATGCTCGGGTGGGTCGGCGTTGCGATCCTGCTCACGCATTTGCCCGGTGGACTCATCTGGGCGGTGGCCGCGGGCTGCGTCGCTGTCGCCATTTCGCAAAATGGCTTGCCGCGCGTCACGGGGCGCGTGCCGGCCGCGCGCGTTGGGCTCGGCGATCTCGCGCTTCGGATGCTCGCCGGCGCGCTGTTGACGGTCGCGGTGACCACACTGTCCGCGTCGATGGGCGCGACGTGGAGCGGATTGCTGTCGGTGTTTCCTTTGCTCGGCATCGTGCTCGCGGTGTCGGCCCAGCGTGCGCACGGCGCGGACTTCGTCGCATTGCTGATGCGCGGTATGGTGATCGGCCGCGGCTCGTTCGCGGCATTCTTTGCTGTGATCGCGACGATGGTGCCGCACTATGGCGTGTGGTTGAGCTTTGCATGTGCGTCGTTGGTGTCGATGGTGGTGCAGGGTGCGACCCGGCGGTTGCTTCGCGTGAAGCGGCCGGTGCAGGCGCCGACGCGTGAACTTGCTGAACAGCAGCCGGCAGACTGAGGCCGTTTGGCCGATACTCGCATCATGACTTCGCGCAACCCACGTTCCCCAGCCACCCGAATCGGCCTGATCTCCGACACGCACAACCTCGTGCGGCCTGAAGCCCTGCAGTACCTCGCGGGTTGCGATGCGATCATCCACGCGGGCGATATCTGCAATCAGGCGGTGCTCGATGCACTCGCGCAGATCGCGCCGGTTACCGCCGTGCGCGGCAATAATGACATCGGAGAACCGGTTGCCTCGCTGCCGATGCGCGCAAAACTGACTATCCAACAGGTGACGATCCTCGTCGTGCATGACATCGCCGACGTGGGCGACGATCCGCGTCGTGAAGGCATCGACGTGGTCGTGACGGGGCACTCGCATAAGCCCGCGATCAGCGAACGTGACGGGGTGCTGTTCGTCAATCCCGGCAGCGCCGGACCGAGGCGTTTCAAGTTGCCGATTTCCGCGGGCATGCTAATCGTTGAAGGCGCGCACGCAAGCGCGACGTTCGATTCCCTGGTGGCGTAAAAAAACGGGCCGGCAAATTTTTGCCGGCCCGTTTTCGGACACGCTGGTGTCAGTTGTTGCGGGTCTGTGCGGCCGCATGCAACTGCGGGTGATACTCGCAGCACTCCGGCGGCTAGCTGCCGCGCAACCCAGGATCAGGCACGCGCCGTAGCCGCGGCAGCGTAACCTTCATCCATCTCTGCCGCCTCACGTTCGCCGCGCAGTACCGCATGCGCTTCCGCACGCGTTGCCACGCAGGGACCCGAGCCGAGCAGCGGCTTGCGGGCTGTTTCACGTAGTGCGAACACCGACACGACACCGATCAGCGACGCGCCCATCAGGTAGTACGCGGGCATCATCAGATTGCCGGTGCTGTCGACCAGCCATGCCGTGACGAGCGGCGTCGTCCCGCCGAACAGCGACACCGAAATGTTGAAGCCGATCGCGAGCGCACCGTAGCGGATCTTCGTCGGGAACAGCGCCGGCAGCGCCGACGGCATCACGCCGGTAAAGCACGACAGCAGCACACCAAGGATCATCAGTCCGCCGAACACCGGCAGCACGGTACCCATGCGAATCAGCAGCAGGGCGGGAATCGACAGCACGAACAGACCCACGCAACCGAACAGCATCACCGGCTTGCGGCCGATCGTGTCGGACAGGTGGCCGGCTGCCAGCGTCATCGGCATCATCAGCACCATCACGAGCAACGCGAGGAAGAGACCGTGCGTTTCGTTGAAGTGCAGCGTGGCCGACAGATAGCTCGGCAGATACGAGAGCGCCATGTAGTCGGTGACGTTGAAGATCAGCACGAGGCCGACGCACAGCAGAAGCGGCTTCCATTGCTGCATGAGCAACTCGCGGAAAGATTGCAACGGGCGCGCTTTGTCTTCGGCTTCGCGTTGCTCGGCCTGCTTCTTGAACGCGGGCGTTTCTTCGAGCTTGATCCGGATGTACAGACCGACCAGACCCAGCGGGCCCGCGATCAGGAACGGCACACGCCAGCCCCACGAGAGCAGCGCATCGTTCGACAGCGTCGCCGTCAGGACCGCGACCGTACCCGCGCCGAGCACATAGCCGATCAGCGTGCCGAACTCGAGGAAGCTGCCCATGAAGCCGCGGCGCTTGTCCGTCGAGAATTCGGCGATGAAGGTCGCGGCGCCGCCGTATTCACCCCCCGTCGAGAAGCCTTGCACGAGGCGCGCGACCAGCAGCAACACCGGCGCGAAAATGCCGATCGTCGTGTAGCTCGGAATCAGGCCGATCGCGAAGGTGCCGAGCGCCATCATGATCATCGTCATGGCCAGCACGCGCTGCCGGCCGATGCGGTCGCCCAGCGGCCCGAATACCATGCCGCCGATCGGCCGCACGAGGAACGCCGCGGCAAACGTGCCGAAGGTGGCGAGCAACTGCGCGGACGGGCTCGACGACGGGAAGAACACTTTGCCGAGCGTGACAGCAATGTAGCTGTACACGCCGAAATCGAACCATTCCATCGCGTTGCCGAGCGCCATGGCGCCGACGGCTCGCTTGAGAAGGGATTTGTCGACGACGGTGATGTCGTCGAGCGAGAGGCGTTGTTCTTCTTTGTGGTGTCGCCAGAAGCCGTTGCTGGAAGCGGTCAAGGTGAAAACTCCAATGACTGCGACGAAACGCATGAAAACGTGCATGAACGTTCCGCCACGGGTGCTGGGGAAGTGTGGTTTCGCGAGCAGCGCGATGGCGTCTCTCTCGCCCGAAGGCGATCAAAGCGGGCGTGAAAAAGAAAATAAAACGCCCCGTGCCTCGCGAACGATTCGCGAAAGAACACTCGTCTAGATTGTGCTGACTGTTGCATCTGCGTGGCCGTGGAAGGGGGGCAGATGCATGAGGACGCTGGGGTGGCTGAAAGCTGGCCCATGCGCCGCTGGAAGGCTTGAAACGAAAAAGGCCGGTGCTGGATCGCCGCTCATGGTGTGAGACGAAGCGGGGAAACGACCGACAAGCCTTCTTGTATAAAAACTATTCAATTCAGTGTGGCGGCGTACCGGAAAAGGCACGGCGAGCCAGTTTGAAGAGAACGCGAATGAAGGTGAATTGCTGTTGGAACGGTGCACATGGTAGCACGATGACGGAGGATCGTGCAAACCCGGGGTGTCGCGAGTGGCCCTGGGAAGGCGCTCAATCCCTTGCAGGGTGGGGGATTCAGCGGATTGCGGCGGTATGGAAAGGAGGCTTAAAAGCGGCCTGAAATGGTCCGGTCAGTGAATTTTGCCAAGGCTCGAAAGCGGCGAAAGGCGCAATCGGAAGCCGGCAATCGAGCGGCTAAAAGCTCGACGAAAATGTGGCGTACCGAGTGGCGAACGGAGCGATGAAAATCTGTCGTATCGGGCGGCGCAAGGCGCGGCCAAACAGGCGAAAAAAATCCGCGTATACGGCGCGGATTTTTCGTCAGGCTGCTTCGTCGCTGAAAGCGCTTATTCGGCTGCCGGCGGCACGTAGCCCTGCGCCGTATCCGCGCCTTCGCCGAAGAAGAACTTTTCAGTCTGCTTCATCAGATATTGACGCGCGCGCGGATCGGCCATGTTCAGGCGATTTTCGTTGATCAGCATGGTTTGCTGTTTCAACCAGGCCTGCCAGGCTTCCTTCGAAATGCCTTCGTAGATCCGCTTGCCGAGTTCGCCCGGCAGCGGCGGGAAATCGAGACCTTCGGCTTCCTTGCCGAGCTTCGCGCATTGAACCATACGAGTCATGCTGTGCTTCTCCTTTAATCGGTGTGGGGCGGGCAGTCGCTTTTATATGAGGACGCTCAGAGCTGTTTCATCAGCACGAGCGACTTGCGCTGCCAGTTATAGAGTCGGCGGCGGTCTTCCGGCAGGTCGTCGACCGTGACCTTGACGAAGCCGCGCTTGAGGAACCAGTGTTCGGTGCGCGTAGTGAGTACGAAAATCCGCGTGAGGCCGCGTGCCCGGGCGCGTTGTTCGATGCGTTTAAGCAGGCGCTCGCCGTCGCCGGTGCCTTGTGCTTCAGGCGCAACCGTGAGGCACGCCATTTCGCCGATGCGCTCTTGCGGGTACGGGTACAGCGCCGCGCAGCCGAACAGCACGCCATCGTGCTCGATCACCGAGAAATGGTCGATGTCGCGTTCGATCTGGTGGCGGCCTCGCCGCACCAGCGTGCCGTCGGATTCGAGTGGCTCGATCAGCGAGAGAATGCCGCCGACGTCGTCCGGCGTGGCTTCGCGCAGGCTTTCGAGGTTCTCGTACGAGATCATCGTGCCCACGCCATCGTGCAGGAACAGTTCGAGCAGCAGGCTGCCGTCGAGCGCGTAAGGGATGATGTGCGCCCGCGCCACGCCGCCGCGGCAGGCGCGGATCGAATGCTTCAGGTAGAAAGCGGCGTCGCCGGTGACTTCGCCGCTTTCATGCAGCTTGTAGGCGTCGTCGAGAGAGAGTTCGCGGACCAGCACGGGACCTTCTTCGCCGGCTTCCATCAGGCCCGGCGTTTCGGTCAGGAACACGATTTTGTCGGCGCGAAGTGCGATGGCGGCAGCCGAGGCAACGTCTTCCATCGACAGATTGAATGCTTCGCCGGTGGGCGAGAAGCCGAGCGGCGACAGCAGCACCAGCTTGCGGCTCGCGAGCGAATGGCGGATCGAATCCGCGTCGATCTTGCGCACCACGCCGGTGTGGGCGAAATCGACGCCGTCCAGAATGCCGACCGGGCGCGCCGTCACGAAGTTGCCGGACACCACGCTGATGTGCGCGTGCGCCATCGGCGTGTTCGGCAAGCCCTGGCTGATCGCGGCTTCGATATCCAGACGCACTTCGCCGGCCGCTTCTTTCGCGGACTCCAAAGCGCGCGCGTCGGTAATGCGCATGCCGTGCGAAAACTCGGATTCCACGCCGTGCAGGCTCATCTGCTCTTCGACCTGCGGTCGCGAGCCGTGCACCAGCACGATCTGGATGCCCATGGCTTGCAGCAGCGCGATATCGGACACGAGCGCATTCAGGAGCCCCTGATGCACCACCTCGCCGCCGAAACCGACGACGAACGTCTTGTTACGGAACGCATGGATGTAAGGGGCGACTGAGCGCATCCAGTCGACGAATTGCGCGTGCTGGGCGAGATCTTCCGGTGCTTCGGCGGGGGCCGGAACGCTCGCGGGCGCGGGGACGAGGTCGGTTTGGGAATTCATGCCGGGGATTATAATGCGCCCCCATGTCGAATGTACCCAAAAGTCCCGCTACGGCGAACGAGAATGTGGCGCCGGCCGCCGATCAGGTGAATGCCGGCGACGCGAAGCGCCGAGATGCGCAGGACGCTAACCGCAACGCGCCACCAGCCGCGCGTGAGTCCCTGCGCTCCGCGGATGACGCACGCGTGTCCGCACAGAAAAAAAACCAGCCACAGGGCGCGCGCCGCGACGATGGACGTGCGCAGAACGCGCCTCGCGGCCAACGCCAGCAGCAGGGCGCTGAACGGCGCGCGCAGTCCGAAAACACGCGAGATCCCAATCAGCCGAAGCGTGGCGACGGACGTGCCAATCAGCAAAGCGGTGCGCCCGCGCAGAAATCGCCGCAAGCAGGCGATGCGCAAAACGGCCAGCCCCGTCGCGAGCCGCGGCCGCCGCGCGTTCAACGCGTCGTCGAACCGAACCCGATTCCGCCGATTACTTTCCCCGAAGCGCTGCCGGTGTCCGGCCGCAGGGAAGAAATTGCGCGCGCCATCGCGCAGAATCAGGTCGTGATCGTGTGCGGCGAGACCGGCTCGGGTAAGACGACGCAGTTGCCGAAAATCTGCCTCGAACTCGGGCGCGGTCTCGGCGCGGGCGGCACCGGTCTGATCGGCCATACGCAACCGCGCCGGATCGCGGCATCGGCGACGGGCCGCCGCATCGCCGAAGAACTCGGCACGCCGTTCGGCGAAGTGGTCGGCTACAAGGTGCGTTTTACCGACAATCTGTCGCCGGGCGCGTCGGTCAAACTCATGACCGACGGTATTCTGCTCGCCGAAACGCAGACCGATCCGCTGCTCAAAGCCTACGACACGCTGATCATCGACGAAGCGCACGAGCGCAGCCTGAACATCGATTTTCTGCTGGGCTATCTGAAGGAAATCCTCGTCAAGCGGCCCGATCTGAAGCTGATCGTGACCTCGGCGACGATCGACGCGGACCGTTTCGCACGCCATTTCGGCCGCGACGACAAGCCCGCGCCGGTGATCGAAGTGAGCGGACGTCTCTATCCGGTCGAGGTGCGCTATCGGCCGGTCGCGGAGGACAGCCCCGCGGTGAAGGCGGCAGAAGGGTCTTCCTCGTCGTCTTCGCGTGAACGGCCGAAGACGCAGCGCGAAACGGACCGCGATCTGATGGAAGCGATCGTCGATGCGGTCGACGAACTGTGCCGCGAAGGCCCTGGCGACGTGCTGGTGTTCCTGCCCGGCGAGCGCGAGATCCGCGACGCCGCCGAGGCGCTGCGCAAGCATCATCCGCCGCATACGGAAATTCTGCCGCTGTTCGCGCGGCTCTCCGCGGCCGAACAGGAACGCGTGTTCCGCACTTCGAACGCGCGCCGCATCGTGCTCGCGACCAACGTCGCCGAAACCTCGTTGACCGTGCCGGGGATTCGCTACGTGGTCGATACGGGTCTCGCGCGCGTGAAGCGCTACTCGTATCGCAACAAGGTCGAGCAGTTGCAGGTCGAGTCGATTTCACAGGCCGCCGCCAATCAGCGGGCAGGGCGTTGCGGCCGGGTTGCCGATGGCGTGTGTATCCGTCTGTATGAGGAAAGCGATTACCAGGGTCGCGTGCGCTTCACCGATCCGGAGATTTTGCGTTCGTCGCTGGCGTCGGTGATTCTGCGGATGAAATCGCTCCATCTGACGGCGATCGAAACCTTCCCGTTCATTGAGCCGCCGCCGGGCCGTGCCATCGCCGATGGTTATCAACTGCTCAACGAACTGGGTGCCGTCGATGACGACAATCAGCTCACACCGCTCGGCCGCGAACTCGCGCGTTTGCCGCTGGATCCGCGCGTCGGCCGGATGATTCTCGCCGCGCGCGATCAGCAGGCGTTGAAGGAAGTGCTGATCATCGCGAGCGCATTGTCGGTGCAAGATCCGCGCGACCGCCCGATCGAGGCGCAAGAGCAAGCCGATCAGGCGCATCGCCGGTTCGCCGACGAGCGTTCCGAGTTCCTGCAATGGTTGAAGATCTGGAACTGGTTCGAAGAAGCGATCGCACACAAGAAGTCGAACCGGCAATTGCAGGACGAGTGCCGCAAGAACTTCCTGTCGCAACTGCGCCTGCGTGAATGGCGCGACGTGCATTCGCAACTGTTGACGGTGGTGCGCGAGCACGGCTGGCGTCTGAACGAGGCCGAAGCGACCTTCGAGCAGATCCACCTTGCGTTGCTGACCGGTCTGCTCGGCAACATCGGCCTGAAAGCCGACGACGAGCCGTATTTCCTCGGCGCGCGCAGCATCAAGTTCTACCTCTGGCCGGGCTCGGCGCTGGTGAAGAAGGCCGGGAAGTGGGTGATGGCCGCCGAACTGGTTGAGACGAGCCGTCTGTACGCCCGCTGCATTGCAAAGATCGAACCGGAATGGATCGAGAAGATCGGCGAGCATTTGCTGAAGAAGTCGTTGTCCGAGCCGCATTGGGAAAAGCGCGCGGCGCAGGTGTCGGCGTTCGAGCGCGCGATGCTGTACGGCCTGCCGATCTATCACCGGCGGCGCGTGAGCTTCGGCAAACAGGACCCGGCGCGGGCGCGCGAGTTGTTCATTCGCGGCGCGTTGGTGGAGGGCGAATTCGATACGAAGCTCGCGTTCTTCGCGCACAACCGCAAGCTGCTCGCCGATATCGAGCAACTGGAACACAAGTCGCGCCGGCAGGACGTGCTGGTCGACGACGAACTGATTTTCGGCTTCTACGATCAGGCATTGCCGCAAGGTATTTACACCGGCGCGTCGTTCGAGCGCTGGTATCGCGACGAGGTGAAGAAGAGCGGCCAGCCGGAAGACAAGCTGCGCCTGCTGTATCTGTCGCGCGATGATCTGATGCGGCACGAAGCCGCCGGCGTCACAACCGACCTGTTCCCGAAGCGGATGACGATGGCGGGCGTCGAGATGGCGCTCACGTATCACTTCGAGCCCGGTTCGCCGCGCGACGGCGTGACGCTCGCGGTGCCGCTGTATGCGCTGAATCAGGTCGACGCGCGACGCTGCGAATGGCTTGTGCCCGGCATGCTGAAAGAGAAGACGCAACTTCTGCTGAAATCGTTACCGCAGAAGCTGCGGCGCCATTGCGTGCCGCTGCCGGAGTTCGCTGCGGGTTTCGCCGAACGGCATAGTGGTCCGCGCTTCGGCGCGGGCGGTTTGCTCGAGTTACTGATCGCCGACGTTCGCGAGCAGACCCAGGTCGCGATGAAGCAATCGGACTTCAAACTCGAGACGTTGACGCCGCACCTGTTCATGAACTTCAAGGTCGTCGACGAACATGGCAGACAGCTCGCGATGGGCCGCAACCTGTCGCAACTGCGGGCTGAACTCGGCGGCCAGGCACAGCAGCATTTTCAGAAGATTGCGTCGGGTGCGGCTGGGGTGGCGTTGGCTGATGCGGGCGGCGGTGGCGGCGTGGCCCCTGGCGCGCAAGCTTCCGGATCAACTGGCGCGACTGGCAGCGCGGGGGCGAGAGGCAAGGGCGCCGTTGCGGCCGGGCCGCAAACCGCATCGCAAGACGGCGCGCAAGGCACCGCGCTGTACGAAAAGCTGACGACGTGGAATTTCGGCAAGCTCCCCGAGCTGCTCGAAATTCGCCGTGGCGGCCAGACCTTGTTCGGTTATCCGGCGCTGGTGGATCGCGGCACGCATTGTGACGTCGAGGTATTCGATTCACCCGATGAAGCCGCGCGCATCCATCGTGCAGGGCTGCGGCGATTGTTCGCGTTGCAACTGAAAGAGCCGATCAAGTACCTGGAAAAGAACCTGCCGGGTTTGCGCGAAATGGCGATGCAGTTCATGCCACGCGGCACTCAGGAGGAGCTGCGCGATCAACTGATCGACACCGCGCTCGACCGCGCCTGCCTGCAAGACCCGCTGCCGGCCGACGACATCAGTTTCCACACGCGCCGCGACGAAGGCCGCAGCCGGTTGACTTTGCTGGCGCAGGAGATTTCGCGGCTGGTGGGGCAGATCCTGGGCGAATATGCGACCGTGACGAAGAAGCTGGCGCAGGCCAGGTCTTTCACGGCTGCGCATGCGGACATGCAGAATCAGCTCGACGGGCTGATTGGCAAACGCTTCGTGGTCGATACGCCGTATTCGCAGTTGTCGCATTTCCCACGCTACCTGAACGGCATTGCGCTGCGGATCGACAAGCTGAAGGCGGACTCCGCGCGCGATGCAAGGCAGTTCGCTGAATTTCATCCGCTGTTGCAGAACTACCAGCGCGCGCTCGCGCAACGCGGTGGTGTGCTGGACACGCGCTTGTCGGAATTCCGCTGGCTACTCGAAGAATTGCGGATTTCGCTGTTCGCGCAGGAGTTGCGTACGCCGATGCCGGTGTCGGTGAAGCGTCTCTACAAAGTGTGGGAATCGATGCAGCGCTAAGCGGCGCGCAAAAAAACGCGCGACGCCACTCCTTTTGAGAATGACGTCACGCGCAAAGGGCGCGAGCGCTTTCGGGCCCGCGCCTGCTCGCTGCCATTACAGCAACGCGGATGACTTTGACGTGACTGGTTCGGATCGAACCGGTCACGCTTCTTGCCGAACTTTTACCAGTGCATGCCGGCGCCGATTGACGCGCCGAACTGGCCGCGCGAGTCAGAGGTGCCTTGCACCTTGTAGACCCACTTGCCGGTTTCCGATAATTGCGACACGCCGATGGCCATTGCCGTCTGGCCGCCATACGTGCCACCCGCAATCGCCACCATGCCGTGACCCGGCAGGACCGCTTGCGGCAAACCTGCTGCAGCCAGCGCCGACGCCGTGCCACCGTACGAATCGCGGCGTGCCGAGCGGATCTGGTCGTCGGTGTAGCTTTTTGCCTGGCCGACTGCACCGCTCACGGATTGCTGCAACTGATTGACGTTGACCGCATCCGTGCCTTGCACGCCGGCCGCGACGTTGGTCATCTGACGCTCCTGACCTGCCGCGCCGACCGACACCGTGTTCGCGCGATCCGCGACCGAGCCTTGACCCAATGCCACCGAGTTGTCCGCGCTTGCGTTCGCTGAAGCGCCGAGCGCGGTGGCGTTGTTGCCGCTAGCGACCGAGTTCGCACCCATGGCGATGGCGTTCGTGCCGGTGGCGTTGGCGTTGGCGCCCACAGCGACCGAATGCGTGCCCGAGGCCTGCGCACCTTCCGTATCGACGTCGCCGTCGGCGCTGAAGAACGGCACGTTCGGATTCACGGTGATGTTTTGCACAGCGTTGCCGATGGCCGCGTTCAGTTGGCCGAGGTTGACGGCATCGGTTGGGTCCACGCCGTCGGCGACGTTGTGGATGAGCGTGCCACCGCTGGCTGCATCGCCGAGCGTTACGCTGTTCTTGTTGACGCTGCCGTCGGGGTTGGTGTCGTACATGACGGCGCCGTCGAGCTTGGCGGCTGTGGCCGCGCCCTGGTCGGCGACCGCGTTCAACTGGTTGACGTTGACGGCGTCGGTGCCCTGCACGCCGGCGGCTACGTTGGTGATCTGGCGTTCCTTGCCGGCCGAACCGACCGAGACGGTGTTCACTCGGTCCGCGATCGAGCCCTGGCCGAGGGCAACGGAACCTGACGCGTCAGCGTTCACCACCGCGCCTTGGCCCAAGGCTACCGAATTGGTGGCGCCGGCCGTAGCCAGGTTACCAAGGGCGGTGGCGTTCTGGGCGATAGCTTGCGCGTCGGAGCCGACGGCGGTGGCAGCGGTGAAGCCCTGATCGTCGATTGCAAGCGGGTCGTGGCCGGCGACGGAATTGGCACCGATAGCGACGGAGTCATCGCCGTTTGCCGTCGATTTGTTGCCGACGGCGACGCTGTTTGTGCCGCTGGCCAGCGACGAGTTGCCGCCTGCAAAGGCGTTGGTGCCAGAGGCTTCCGCGGCGGCACCCATGGCTACTGCGCGAGTGCCGGTTGCGGTTGCGTCGTCGGTGCCGTCGTTGTTGCCGTTGGCTTTGAAGTAGCGTGTCTCGCCGGGCGTGGCTGCGGTGATGGCGGCCTGCAGCTGGCGCACGTTGACGGCGTCAGTGCCAGCGGTGCCGTCCGCGACGTTGGTGATCTGGCGTTGCTGTGCGCTCGATCCAACTGACACTGTATTTGTCCGATCAGCCACTGAGTCTTGGCCCAGCGCCACGCTGTTGTCGCTATTTGCCGTGGCATTCGCGCCGAGCGCCACGCTGCCAGCGCCGAACGCATAGGCGTTGGTGCCGAACGCGCCGGCCTGCGATCCGATTGCCTGGGAATTGGCTCCAAAAGCGACAGAGTTCTCACTTTGCGCCGACGACCCAGCGCCGACAGCGATGGCGCCGCCCTCCGATGCAATGCCTTGGTAGCCAATTGCAACCGAATTCACGCCGCCCGCTTGCGCGTTATAGCCCACGGCCGAAGCGCCGGATGCTGTTGCGTGGGCGTCATCCGGCGTCAGGCCATTGTCGTTGGTGCGGACGTATTTGACGCCGTTGCCGTTGTCCTGGACGTAGGTGCTGCTGGTGTCGCCGGCAATTGCGTAGAGCTGCGCGCCATTCACAGCGTCGGTACTGGTGGCGGAAACCGCGCCTTGATGCACGTTCGTTATCGTCGTGCCGCCGGTTACGCCGCCGTCCGTCGATGCCGGACCAGCGAGCGTGACGCTGCTCTTGTCGGTAGGCGTGGCGTCGTACTGAACGCTATTGGCCGTGGCCGTGGCGATCTTGCTGTCGACGGCCTTGAGTTGGCTCACGTTGACGGCGTCGGTGTCCGCTGCGCCGGCTGCGACGTTCGTCACGCGCCGCTCGTTGCCGGCCGAGCCGACCGACACTTCGCCCGTTGCGGTAGCGCCCGCGATCGCCGAGGGGTCTACGCCAAGCGGTGTGTAACCCTGCTTGGTCAGATCGGCGGGAGCTAGCGTTGTGGTCGAGTTTGCGCCGAGTGCGACGCTGTTGTCGGTCGTGGCCGTCGCGCTATAGCCAAGTGCGACTGAATTGCTACCGTTTGCTGTTGCACGAGTACCCAAGGCCGTTGCGCCTTCGCCAAACGCCGAGGACAGGTCGCCGACGGCCGTGGCGTAATCCTTCGTAGTCCATGACGCGTTGCCAATGGCGGTGGAACCGTTGCCCATTGCTCCCGCATTTGCGCCTGCGGCAACCGATGCCGAGCCCGCCGCCAGCGCATTGCGGTCCACTGTCGGGTCAACCGCTTTGGCGTCGAAGTAGTTAGCGGCGGCAACTGGATCTGCATATGCCACCGACGCTCCGCCCATCAGCGTTGCTGCGGCCAACACCGCCTGCGCTACTGCCAATTTCCCCGACCCGCCCCGTTTCGTTTTCGACCGAGCCGTTTCCGACGTGGCCACCCACGTTCCTGTCGCTTCGCACCAAACTGATTTGTAAATCTTGTTCATTTTTTCAGAAACTCCGCGGTTATTGCGTGCGTGGACTGCACGTGAAAGCGCAGCGATTCGGATAAGGCGTCATCGCCCTGATATGTCGCGCACAAAATAAGAACATATAGACCGCGGTTTTCTCCGTCGTCCGTTTTACGTGTCCTGCTGAATTTTTCGCGCGTCCGAATCGCCTGCTTCACGCTCTTGAGTCCACAGGATTAAGTGCATGGGCGATGATCGGCGGGATTGTCAGGCGTGGCGAGGGCCGGGCGGAATAAGCAAATTCTTAAATGGTTGAAAGTAAATAAGTGATCGTAATTTATTTTGATTAATTGTTATTTAAATGTATAAAGTTAGGAAATATAAAGAATTGTCTTTGTTTGTCTTATATGGGATTGAAAAATATAAGAATGTAATAATCCGTCGTTTTGATTAAAATAATGGCATTGTGAATTCGGATGGAGCTTTTCTTACGTGAGGCCGCGGTATGCCGGCAGTGCAGCGGAATTTTCCGACGGTGCCGTGCTCGCATCCCTCCTGGTTTCCGCTTTTCCGCGCGTTGCACCCGGATCCACATCAACCGCGCTCCCCGACAAACGCTTTACAATGCCGGTTGTTCTCCGAAGTGAGTTTTCATGCGCAAATTTCTTCTTCCCGGCTGGACTGCCACGTTCGCCGCAACCGCAACGCTGGCCACCGCCGCAGGCTTTTTTTCCACGGCGGCCCACGCCAATAACGTGATCGTGCTCAATTCCGGCGAAGCCACCCTGAGCCTGATCGACGAGACCACCCACCAGGTCATCGGCACAGTGCCAACGGGCAAGGAACCGCACCACCTGATGGCCACGCCGGACAACTCGTCGTTGATCGTCGCCAACTCGGTGTCGAACAACCTGATGTTCGTCGATCCGAAGTCGGGCCAGGTTCAGCGCTGGGTCGAGAACATCGAGGATCCGTACCAGATCGGCTTTTCGCCCGACCGCAAGTGGCTCGTCACCACCGGGCTGCGCCTGGACCGCCTCGACATCTATCATTACGACAGCCAGAAGAACCAGATGACGCTGGCCTCGCGTCTGCCGCTCGCGGTGATGCCGAGCCACATGGCGTTCACCAATGACAGCAAGACGGTTTTCGTCACGCTGCAGGTTTCGGGCGAGCTGGCCGCTATCGATCTGGCCACGCAAACCGTCAAGTGGAAGATGAAGGTCGGCAAGGTGCCGGCCGGCCTGTGGATGACACCGGGCGAGAAATACCTGCTGATCGGCATGACCGGGGCGGATTACGTCGCCGTGGTCGACTGGCGCAACCAGAAAATCGTCAAGACGATCCAGACAGGCAAGGGTGCGCACAATTTCCGCTCGCTAGCTGACGGCAAGCACGTGGCGGTGTCGAACCGCGTCGCGAGCACGATCAGCATCATCGACGAAGACACGCTCACCAATGTCGGCGACATCACCGGTTTGATGCCCGGGCCGGACGACATGGAACTGTCCACCGACAAACGCTATCTGTGGGTGACCTTCCGCTTCGCGAAGCACGTCGGCATCATCGACCTGAATACGCGCAAGCTGATCCAGACGATTGCCGTCGGCCGTTCGCCGCACGGTATCTATTTCTTTAATCGCGCGCCGGTCACGGCGCCGAACGGCGCTTGACGCTGTAATCGGCAAACCGTCAGGAATGAAGTAACCGGCCAGCACCATGTTCGATCTGATTTTTTCTTCTTTCAGCAGCGTCGTCTCAGCGGTGCAGACGCTGCTGTATGTCGACGTGGTGCAGCCGCTGCTGTTCCGCTTCGATCTGATGGACTATGACGAAGATACCTTCGACAGCCTGTATTGGGTGATCGTGGGCGTCTTCGAGGTGCTGGCAATGTACGCGATCCTGCGCCCGCTCGAGGCGCTGCGTCCGGTCGAGAAGTGGGAAAACCGCGAGGCGGTGCGGGTCGACGTGATCTACACCTGGATCGCCAGGCTCGGCATCCTCAACCTGTTCTTCTTTTTCGCGTTGCAGCCGTTCTTCGACAACGTGCAGGCCTGGCTGCGGCTGCACAACATCTCGAGTATCGATTTCGACAATCTGTGGCCGGGCGTCACCACGCAGCCGCTTGTCACGTTCGTGATGTATCTGCTGGTGCTCGATTTCGCCGGTTATTGGTATCACCGCTGGGAGCATCGGTTCGGCGTGTGGTGGGAGCTGCACGCGGTCCATCACAGCCAGCAGCAGATGTCGCTATGGTCGGACGACCGTAACCATTTGCTCGACAGTTTGTTGCTGGCGTCGTTTTTCGCGGCGATCGCGCTGGTGATCGGCGTGCCGCCGTCGCAATTCGTCGTGCTGGTGGCCATCACGAACCTGGCGCAGAGCGTGCAGCACGCGAACATTCGGCTGTACTTCGGCTGGCTCGGCGAGCGCCTGCTGGTCAGTCCGACTTTCCATCGCCGTCACCATGCGATCGGCTACGGCCACGAAGGCCTGAAGTACGGTTGCAACTTCGGCGTGCTGTTCCCCTGGTGGGACATGCTGTTCGGCAGCGTGTCGTGGAGCCGCGAAATGGAGCCGACCGGCATCCGCGACCAACTCGAAGGCCGGCGCTACGGTGAGGGTTTCTGGGCGCAGCACTGGCTCGCCTTCGTGCGTATCGCCGCGCGGCTTTCGCCGAAGCGTCGCACCGAAGGCAGCGACGCCGCCTCAGTTTGAGTATTTTTCCTCCCACGCCGTCGGTTTTCCCGGCGGCGCGTCGCGTGGTTTATCCTGTTCCCGTTTGCGCGCACGTTTCTGGCTCGTTTTCTGTTCGGCATACCGGTCAGCATTCCGATCCGTTCGCCGCACTTTTTGCCGGTTTGTCGCGCCGCTTCCCTTTTTCCATCGTTTCCTTCACCGGCACTGGCTCGCATGAATGATCTGTTGCGCTCGTTTGGGCGCGCGCTCGCAAGCGCGCTCCACCCGCGCATGCTCTGGCTGACTTTCCTGCCTTTTATGGCGGCAACGGTTGGATGGGGCGTGATCCTGTGGTTTTCCTGGCAGACGCTGATCGGCGCGACCCGCACGTGGCTCGATAGCTGGTCTTTCACGGTCACGCTTTATCGTCTGTTCGACTGGCTCGGCTTTTCGGCGCTGCATACGGCGATCGCGCCGTTCATTGTGATTGCGATGGCGATTCCACTGATCGTCGTCACGGTGTTGCTGTTGATCGCCACGCTGTCGATGCCGGCTGTGATCCGCTTTCTGTCGGCGCGGCAATTTGCCAGCCTTGAAATGCGCCGCGGCGGAACGTGGTACGGTAGTCTCGGTCAGGCGTTGTGGACTACGCTGGTCTGTCTCGTGCTGCTGATCGTCACGTTGCCGCTCTGGCTGGTGCCGCCGTTTTTTGCGTTGATTCCGCCGCTCCTGTGGGGTTGGCTGACGTATCGCGTGATGAGTTACGACGCGCTCGCGCTGCATGCCACGCGTGACGAGCGGCGCGCGCTGGTGAAGCGCTTCCGGTTGCCGCTGTTGTTGATCGGGATCGCCAGCGGACTGCTGGGGTCGCTGCCGACGCTGCTGTGGGCGTCGTCGGTCTGGCTGATCGTGCTGTTCCCGGTGATCACCGCGGTGACGATCTGGATCTACGCGTTCATCCTCGTGTTTTCGGCGCTGTGGTTCGGCTACTACTGTTTGCGCGCGCTGCAACGCATGCGTGCGGAAGAGCACGGCCCGCGGAACGCGGCGCCGGTTCCTTACTGAAAAATTACTGACTAAGCGAAAGAGGCGGCAATGGCATTTGGCGTCATCATCATCGGCGACGAAATCCTGTCGGGCAGACGTATCGACAAGCATCTGCCGAAGGTCATCGAGTTGCTGGGCGCGCGCGGGCTGTCGCTCGGCTGGGCTGAATACATCGGCGACGAGCCGGAGCGCATCACGGCAACGCTGCAACGCACGTTCGCGTCGGGCGACATCGTGTTTTCCACTGGGGGCATCGGCGCCACGCCGGACGATCACACCCGCCAGTGTGCGGCAGCGGCGCTCGGCGTGCCGCTCGAGCTGCATCCGGAGGCCGCGAAGCTGATTCAGGAGCGCATTCGCGATATGTATCCGGCAAACGCGGCTACGCCGCTCGATCTGAATTCGCCGGAGAACCGGCATCGTCTGAATATGGGCACGTATCCGCAGGGCGCATCGATCATTCCCAACGGCTACAACAAGATTCCTGGCTTTTCGATCAAACAGCACCACTTCGTGCCGGGCTTCCCGGTGATGGCGTGGCCGATGATCGAGTGGGTGCTGGATACGCAGTATGCGCATCTGCATCACGCAACGCCGCACGCGGAAAAGTCATTGCTGGTTTTCGAGCTGCCGGAGTCGCGGGTTACGCCGTTGATGGAGAGGATCGAGCACGATTTTCCGGGTGTGCGGGTGTTCAGCCTGCCGAGCGTGGGCGATGCGGAGCGCGGCGGCGTGTATGCGCGGCATCACATCGATCTGGGTGTGAAGGGCGAGCCGGAAGCGGTGGCGGCAGCCTTCGTGAAGCTACGCGAAGGTGTGCACCTGCTAGGCGGCGATATCGTCGAGCCGGAGGCGGCTGCGGCTAAGCCGCGCGGTTGAGTCGCGGTTTCCACCGCACATGCCCAACTTCTTTCAGGTGCGCCCGTGCCTGACTTAAGACTCAACGCATCATCGGCCTGTCACATGCAGCGCCGACGATGCGTCCAATTGCCCCCCAGCGCCCGAAGGCCCCCGCGAATCAGCAATCAGGCGCCGATCCACGGCAACCCGCGAAAGCACCAGCCCGACACCGTCTTCCGATGCCCCTGGCCGTCCTTATCGCCTTCGAAGCCTTCCAGCAGGTCGTACGCCTTGCTGTAGCCCGCCTGGGTGGCGGCGATCGCGGCGAGCTTCGAGCGCGCGGCGCTGCGGCACAAAAACAGCACCGGCGTATCGGGCGACGCGGCCTGGCTCAGTTGCTGAAGGAATTCCTGGTTCGGCACGGCGCCCGGATAGCGCGTCCATTCCACGTGCACGTATTGCCCGTCGCCGATAACCGGCCGGCCGACCCAATCGAGTTCGGCACGGGTGCGCACGTCGACGAGACGCGTGCGCGGATCGAGTTGCAGCAGTTCGAACGCCTCGGCGGGCGATATCGCGCCCGCATAGGGCAACTGGTTTTCGGTGCGGCGCTTGTCCGCCTGGGCGTACAACTGTTCGAGCGTGCTCATGAGCGCAAACCTCTTTCGGACCAAATGATCATTCTAGCGCTCTGCGTGCAGTGCGCATGCGGTTCAGAGGCGGCGTCCCGTCCACACGAAGGAAGGGGGCGGGCGCTCGATAATGGTGCATATTTCCATAAATGCACCAAAATAGAGATGTCTGCCGTTGCCTATTTTATGAATGCACTAACGCGGTGCGCTATGCGACGCAAAGATTTCAGGGCTGCATGCGGTCCGGTGCGCCCATTCCCCGCAAACGCGCGTGCAGTGTGGTTTTGCGCTGCGTTGGCGCATACATGGCACAGAAGCTGCTTTATTGGTGCCGATCGATTTGTTCCAGCAGGCCTTTATGTTCACCCTCAACGATAGAGGGGTGGACGCGCCGGGGCGGGTCAGCTAGATTGGGCGGCGGCTGAATCCGCCGAATTCGTTAATCAGGAGATAGGTTATGAGTAAATCCGTGGCCGACGTCGTTCAACTCGTCAAAGACGAAGACGTCAAGTTTGTCGACTTCCGTTTCACCGACACGCGCGGCAAAGAGCAACACGTTTCGGTGCCGGTGTCGGCATTCGATGAAGACAAGTTCGAAAGCGGCCATGCGTTTGACGGTTCGTCGATTGCCGGCTGGAAGGGCATTGAAGCTTCGGACATGTTGCTGATCCCGGACGCGAACACCGCCTTCATCGACCCGTTCTACGAAGAGTCGACCCTGGTCCTTACCTGCGACGTCGTCGAACCTGCGGACGGCAAGGGCTATGAACGCGACCCGCGATCGCTCGCCAAGCGCGCTGAAGCGTACCTGAAGAGCACGGGCCTCGGCGACACGGCCTTCTTCGGTCCGGAACCGGAATTCTTCATTTTCGACTCGATCAAGTGGGGCACGGACCAGTCGGGTACGTTCGTCAAGATTGGTTCGGAAGAAGCACCGTGGTCGTCGTCGATGGACTTCGAAGGCGGCAACACCGGCCACCGTCCGGGCACGAAGGGCGGCTACTTCCCGGTCGCTCCGGTCGACACGTTCCAGGACATCCGTTCGGAAATGTGTCTGTTGCTCGAGCAGATCGGCATCCCGGTCGAAGTGCATCACCACGAAGTCGCGGGCCAGGGCCAGAACGAAATCGGCACGAAGTTCTCGACGCTGGTGCAACGCGCCGACTGGCTGCAGCAGATGAAGTACATCATCCACAACGTGGCGCACACGTACGGCAAGACGGCAACGTTCATGCCGAAGCCGGTGGTTGGCGATAACGGTTCGGGTATGCACGTTCACCAGTCGATCTGGAAAGACGGCACGAACCTGTTCGCAGGCAACGGTTACGCAGGTCTGTCGGAATTCGCGCTGTTCTACATCGGCGGCATCATCAAGCATGCTCGCGCGCTGAACGCGATCACGAACCCGTCGACGAACTCGTACAAGCGCCTCGTGCCGCACTTCGAAGCACCGGTGAAGCTGGCTTACTCGGCACGCAACCGTTCGGCATCGATCCGCATTCCGCACGTGTCGAACCCGAAGGGCCGCCGTATCGAAACGCGTTTCCCGGATCCGATGGCGAATCCGTACCTGTGCTTCTCCGCGCTGATGATGGCGGGTCTGGACGGCGTGCAGAACAAGATTCACCCGGGCGAAGCGGCCGACAAGAACCTGTACGACCTGCCGCCGGAAGAGGATGCAAAGATCCCGACCGTGTGTGCCGGCCTCGACCAGGCGCTTGACTCGCTGGACGCAGACCGCGAGTTCCTGACGCGCGGTGGCGTGTTCACGGATTCGATGCTCGACGCGTACATCGAACTGAAGACGGGCGAGCTGCAACGCTATCGTCAGTCGGTGCACCCGATCGAATTCGAAATGTACTACTCGCTGTAAGCGGCAATGGCGCTTCGCCCTTCAAACGGCGAAGCGCTTTGCCCGACGCTCGCGATCGGTCACGAAGGGACGGCGGCGCCGTCCCTTTTTTGTTAGACGCGAATGTGTCCACTCGCCACGTGCGCGGCGTAGGGGCAATGAAGCAGGGCAGCAGGCAGTAAGCAGCACAATGGGCAGGACAAAAAGCGGTACACCTGATTTATCACCATCTCCTATCGGCAAGACTGCAAGATGGTTCTGAAGAATCTGATGAAGGCAAGGAAGGGACACGAGCAGACGCTGTCGGACAACGCTCAGCTAGTGAGTTCCGGTTTGCTGCCGGGCTTCGAGGCATTGCCGACGGTCGTGCTGGTGCTCGACAAGCGCACGCTGCGTGTGGTGTTTGCGAACCCGTCGGCGGAGTCGATGCTGGACCTCTCGCGCAAGCAACTGACGCAGATGGCATGGCAGGACATCTTCTCGAATGCCGACGAACTTGTCGAGACCATCTCCGCGATCGCCGCTCACCGTTTTCACGCGACACATCTGGACGCCGTACTCGAGCGCCCGGGCCACGAGCCGCTGCATGTGCATGCGATCGTCGGCTTTCTGGAGAGCGTGCAGGACTACGTGCTGCTCGAACTGTTCGAGAACGAGCGGCACTTACGCTCTGACCGCGAGGAGCGCATCAACGACCTCACGGCGGTCAACAAACAACTGATCCGCAATCTCGCGCACGAGATCAAGAACCCGCTCGGCGGGATTCGCGGCGCGGCGCAACTGCTCGAGTTCGAACTCGGCGAGCGTCAGCGCGACGAGTTGCGCGAGTACACGCAGGTCATCATCAAGGAATCGGACCGGCTGCAAACGCTGGTCGATCGCTTGCTGGAGCCGCACCGTCATCCGCATATCGTCGGTGACGTGAATATTCACGAAGTGTGCGAGCGCGTGCGCCAGGTGATTCTCGCGGAGTTTCCGCGTGGGCTCACGATCGAGCGCGATTACGACGTGAGCGTGCCAGACCTGCGCGGCGACAAGGAACAACTGATCCAGGCGCTGCTGAACATTGTGCGCAATGCTGCGGAAGCATTGCGTGAACGTATCTCGCAAGGCGACGCGCGCATCGAATTGCGCACTCGCATTGCGCGCAAGATCACGGTGTCGAAACGCTTATGTAAGCTGGCACTGGACTTGCATATCACTGACAACGGCCCAGGCATTCCCGAGGAGATCCGTGACCGCATTTTCTATCCGCTCGTGTCGGGGCGCGAGGACGGCAGCGGTCTCGGTTTGACGCTCGCGCAGACCTTCGTGCAACAACACGACGGGCTGATCGAGGTGGACAGCCGGCCGGGCCACACCGAGTTTCAGATTCTGCTGCCGCTCGACTGCTAACACCAAACCTGGTGAGAGAACGCCGGGCCGCCCCAAGTTCTCTCACTCCCCCTCGGGGGCCTGGCGCAAAGCGACAGGTATGGGGGCTCTTCTTATCAAGACTTCTGACCGACCTATATGAAGCCGATCTGGATAGTAGACGACGATCAATCGATTCGCTGGGTGCTCGAAAAAGCGCTCGCCCGCGAAAACTTCGCGACACGCAGCTTCGCGAACGTGCGCGAGGCTTCGGCGGCGCTCGATCACGACAGCCCTCAGGTGCTGGTGTCCGACATCAGGATGCCTGGCGGCTCCGGCCTCGAATTGCTGCAAACCGTCCGTGACAAGGTGCCGGGCTTGCCCGTCATCATCATGACGGCCTTCTCGGACCTGGACAGCGCGGTCGCCGCATTCCAGGGCGGTGCGTTCGAATACCTCGCCAAACCGTTCGACGTCGACAAGGCGGTCGAACTGATCCGCCGCGCGGTCGACGAAAGCATGCGCGGCGAACAGACGTGGGACGACCGCGTCGCCGAGGCACCGGAAATGCTCGGCCAGGCGCCGGCGATGCAGGACATGTTTCGCGCGATCGGCCGGCTGTCGCATTCCGCGGCCACCGTGCTCATTACCGGCGAATCAGGCACCGGTAAGGAACTGGTCGCGCGTGCATTGCACCGACATAGCCCACGCGCGAACGGTCCCTTCATCGCGCTGAATACGGCGGCGATTCCGAAGGATCTGCTGGAATCCGAACTGTTCGGTCACGAGCGCGGTGCCTTCACCGGCGCGCAGGCCATGCGCCAGGGGCGCTTCGAGCAGGCCGAGAACGGCACGCTGTTTCTCGATGAAATCGGCGACATGCCGTTCGATTTGCAGACACGCCTGTTGCGCGTGCTGTCGGATGGGCAGTTCTATCGCGTCGGCGGCCACAATCCGTTGCGCGCTAACGTGCGCGTGATCGCGGCGACGCACCAGAATCTCGAATCGCGCGTGCGTCAGGGCCTGTTCCGCGAGGACTTGTATCACCGGCTCAATGTGATCCGCTTGCGCCTGCCGGCCTTGCGCGAACGCAGCGAAGACATTCCGCTGCTCACGCGCCACTTCCTGCAAAAGAGTGCGCGCGATCTGGGCGTGGAGCCGAAGCGCGTGTCCGAAGATGCACTCGCTTATCTGGCATCGCTGCCGTTCCCGGGCAATGTGCGTCAACTGGAGAATCTCGCCAACTGGCTCACGGTGATGGCGCCGGCGCAGACCATCGAGATCAAGGACTTGCCGCCCGATCTGGGTCCCGCGCAAGCCGGCGTGACCGATCTCGGCGGCGGTGGTAGTGGCGTGATCGGCACGGGTGAGGCAGGCCTCGCCGGCAGCGCGCCGATCAACGGCACCAGCGCGGCCACGCATCCGGCTACCGCTGCCGGCATGCCGGTCGCGACCACGGTCAGCGCCTGGGAAGGGGGGTTGCGCACCGAAGTCGCGCGGATGCTGCGCGAGAATGCGGCTGACGTCATGGATGAACTCGCGCGCCGTTTCGAAGCGGCGGTGATTCGAGAGGCGCTGGATTTCACGCGTGGACGCAAGGTGGAGGCGGCGGAGCGCCTCGGCATTGGCCGCAATACGATTACGCGCAAGATTCAGGAACTCAATCTCGAGCCCTGAGGTTTGCAGAGTCTGCCGGGGCGGCTTGCCAGCCGCTCCGGCAGTTTTGTCACGTAGGACACTTATCAGGCCGCCGTCAGGCCACCTCCTGGACAGCCCAATAGGCCGCCCCGTCGGCAGCGCCTTCACCTGCACCTTCAGCCACTCCGGCGCGGAGCGTCAAAGGCCCTCGGGCTCCCGCAAGGCATAATCAACGCTGTTTTCATTCGACAGCTGACGATGCCCGCTTCTCCCGCTCCTTTCTCCTGGCCGCTTTCCCCCGATCCCTTTCTGTCGCTCGAAGCGCTCGACGACCCTGACGCGCTTGCGTGGGTCGAAGCGCAGAACGCTCGCACACGCGCCGCATGGTGCAGCAGCGCGGCATTCGAGTCGCTCAAACAGCGGCTTGCCGACGCGTATCTGCCGCGCGAGCGTCCGGTCATCCCCGATCGCTGGAAGGACTGGGCCTACGATCTGTGGCAGGACGAACGCAATCCCAAAGGCGTCTGGCGGCGTACGACGTGGGCGGCCTGGCGCAGTGGCGCGCCCGTCTGGCAAAACCTGCTCGATTTCGACGCGCTCGGTGCGGCCGAAGGCACGCCATGGGTCTGCGCCGAACTCGACATTCTTTATCCGGACGGCGATCGCGCGCTGATCACGCTGTCGCCGGGCGGCTCGGATGCGCTGGTGGTGCGCGAGTTCGATATTGACGCACAACGTTTTGTCGACGACGGTTTCGTGATCGCGAAGGCCGGCAAGCACACGGCTTCGTGGATCGATCGGAATACGCTCTATGTCGGCTGGGACAACGGCCGCAAGACGCTGACGCGCTCCGGCTATCCGCGCGAAGTGCGGCGCTGGACGCGGGGCGGGGCGCTGGCCGACGCGCCGGTGGTCTTCAAGGGGGCGTTCGGCGATATCGGTGTGGAAGCCCACTACGATCCGATCGAGCAGCGCCACACCGTGGTGAGCAGCGTCGATTTCTTCGATTCGCATACGTACTATCTCGATGGCGCAGATGGCGCGAATGCAGCCGATGCGGCCGGTGCCGCCAACGGTGCCAACGGTGCCAACAGTGCCAACAGTGCCAACAGTGCCAACGGTGCCAACAGTGCCAACAGTGCCAACAGTGCCAACAGTGCCAATGCCTGGCGGCAGTTCGACGTGCCGTCGCATGTCGCGGTCGGCGGCTGGCAGGGCTGGTTGCTGCTCGAGCCGCGCCTCGATTGGGACTGCAATGGTGTGTGCTATCCGGGCGGCGCGTTGCTGGCGGTCCGCGAAGACGCGTTTCTGGATGGCGAGCGTGACATGGTGCCGCTTTTCACGCCGACATCGCAAACCTCCGCCTGTGAGTGGACACACACGCGCAATCATCTGATCGTGTCGTACCTGGACGATGTGCAGAGCAAGACTTCGCTGTGGATCCCGTCGCAAGCAGCCGATCAGGCCTGGCACTGGCATCAGCGCGTCTTTCCGTCGCGTGACGACGTGCAAGCCGACGTCTCACCCATCGAGCCGACGCTGAACGACGAAGTGTTCGTCGATACCGACGATTATTTGCAGCCGCCTGCGTACTGGCTCACTGATCTTGCCCACGACGACCTGACCCATTGGGAGTTGCTCGACCGCTGGCCGACTCAGTTCGATGCGACACCATTCGCCGTGACGCATGGGCACGCGGTGTCCGCGGATGGCACACGGGTGCCGTACACCGTGATCGGACCGCGGGTTGCGCAACACGCTGGGCAACGGCAGACGACGCAGACTGCGCAGCCGACGCCCGAGCAAACGCCCGAGCAAACGAATGGACCAGCGCACGGGCAAGCGCGCCCATGCCTGCTCAACGGTTACGGCGGCTTTGCGATTCCGTTGCTGCCGAGTTATCTGACCGGACAGGGCATCGGCTGGCTGGCGCGGGGCGGCGTATATGTGGTGGCGCATATTCGCGGCGGCGGCGAGTTCGGCACGCAGTGGCATACGGCGGCGCAGGGCGAGCATCGCCAGCGCGCGTTCGACGATTTCATCGCGGTGGCCGAGGCACTCATCAGCGCAGGCGTGACCAGCGCCGCGCAACTCGGCATTCAGGGCGGCAGCAATGGCGGCCTGCTGGTCGCGGCGTGCATGGTGCAGCGGCCTGAGTTGTTCGGCGCGGTGGTGTGCGAGGTGCCGCTGCTCGACATGAGCCGCTATCACCTGTTGCACGCGGGCGCATCATGGATCGATGAATACGGCGATCCGGACGAACCCGACGAAGCAAGCGTGCTGGCGGCTTACTCGCCCTATCACCGCGTCAGTGCGGACGTGGCATATCCGCCCGTGCTGTTCACCACGTCGACTGCCGATGACCGCGTGCACCCCGGACACGCGCGCAAGATGGCCGCGCGCATGCAGGCGCTGGGTGCGGAAAGGGTCTGGTATCGGGAGAACACGGAAGGGGGCCACGGCGGCTCCGATGAGCTGGAGCAGGCCGGGCACGATGCGATGGTGTTCGAGTTCTTGTGGCGTTGTTTGAACGGGCCGGCGTAGGCCTCACGCGTCGCGCGTTTAGCCGATCTGCGCGACGACCGGCGCGTGGTCCGACGGCTGCTCCCACTTGCGCGGCACCTTGTCGACATCGCAGGATGAGCACGCGTCGGCAAGCGCTTTCGACAGCAGAACGTGGTCGATACGCATCCCCGCATTGCGGCGGAACGCCATCATCCGGTAGTCCCACCACGAGTAGATCTTTTCCGGCTGCTCGAACTGGCGGAACGCATCGACGAGACCGAGTTCGATCAGCCGCACGAACTCGGCGCGCTCTTCGGGCGACACCAGATTCTGGCCTTCCCACGCTTTCGGATCGTGCACGTCGCGATCTTCCGGCGCGATGTTGTAGTCGCCGAGCAGCGCAAGCTTCGGATACAGCGCCATTTCGCTCGTGATCCAGTCGTGCAGTGCGGCGAGCCAGCGCAGCTTGTAGGCGAATTTGTCGGTGCCTGGCGCCTGGCCGTTCGGGAAGTACGCGGAGATGATGCGTACGCCCTCGACGGTCGCGGCGATCACGCGTTGCTGCGGGTCCTCAAAGCCGGGGATATTGCGCACGATGGTGCTTTCGTCGACGTTCAGGCCATCGCGCACCAGGATGCCGACGCCGTTATAGGTCTTCTGGCCCGCGAACCAGCTCCGGTAGCCTTTCTCTTCGAGTTCGGCGCGGGGGAATTTGTCGTCGGTCAGCTTCAATTCCTGCAGGCACAGCACATCCGTGTGGCTGGTTTCGAGCCAGTCGATGACGTGCTGCAGGCGGACTTTGAGGGAGTTGACGTTCCAGGTGGCGATTTTCATGAATTTCTCACATTCTTGCTGGGCAAGGCTTTGTGGGGCACTGACCCCTCGTTTCTGCTTTATTTTGCGTTAGCTGCCCGTCTGGCGACCCGAATTCGGATTGGCAGGATCGGGCTGATTCCGATAGTCCCGCATCTTATCGCGCGAGACGGGCGACGGTGAAAATTGCCTCGGCGGCCGGGAAAAATAAAAGCCCGATCCCGTCATGCCGCGGCGTATAGTGGGATCACATTGACACGCATCGGGGATTCATCATGGCCCAACTTTATCCAGCCCTTTATAAGGACTTCGAAGTGCATCCGCTGGTGTTTTCGCGGCAGTTCGACAAGTTCGACGGTCACAAGCGTCATGCCGAAGGCTACGACGTTGCGGTTCGCGTCTGTCGGCCGGGCGCGATCAGCGGCTCGAAGGCAAGCCGCGTATTTCGTCTCGTGCTGCCGTCCACGTTCTCCGATTTCGGCGTCGCGAAACGCAGCGCGAGTCAGTACGGCGCGGACATCATTGACGGCAAAGTCGAAGGCTCGACGGTCGAGGATCTCTGAGTTATCCGCTCATTTGCTGCATGAGTTTGGACACGCGCTGCGCACCTCGTTAGAAATTATTTCATCCGATTGTTTGACGTCTCGCGAACGACCCGATATACTCTTTTTCTCTGACGCGGGGTGGAGCAGTCTGGCAGCTCGTCGGGCTCATAACCCGAAGGTCGTAGGTTCAAATCCTACCCCCGCAACCAAGTTTTGTTGAAAGCCCGCTAGCGCAAGCTACGCGGGCTTTTTAACTTCTGGCGCTTCCTGTTTCCTCAGGCATGCGACACGCTCGCTTGTCTTCAGTCCTGCATTCAGTCCAACCCGATCGCCCATTCCACTGCCGCTTGCGCATGCAACGCGGTCGTGTCGAACACGCGTAACGCCGAATCTTCCGGTTTGATCAGCAGGGTGATCTCCGTGCAGCCGAGAATCACCGCCTGCGCACCCCGCGCAGCGAGTCCTTCGATCACACGTTGATACACCGCGCGTGAGGCGTCATTCACTTTGCCGTGGCACAACTCGTCGTAGATGATGCGATGCACGTCCGCGCGTTCGGCTTCATCGGGAACCAGCGTCTCGAGCTCGTAGCGCTCGCGTAAGCGCCCCGTGTAGAACGTCTGCTCCATCGTGTAGCGTGTACCTAGCAAACCCACCCGTGTGATTCCCGCGGCGCGCAGCGCGTTGCCGGTTGGATCGGCGATGTGCAGGAAGGGCACGTCGATCGCTTGCTCGATCGATTCATAGACGCGGTGCATGGTATTGGTCGCCAATATCACCAGATCGGCGCCACCGCGTTCGAGTTGACGTGCGGCGTCGGCCATCTGTTTGCCGAGCGCGGTCCAGTCGCCGGCGCGCTGGTTGGCCTCGATCGACGCGAAGTCGACCGTCAGCATCAGGCTGCGGGCGTTGTGATGGCCGCCGAGGCGCGCCTTGGCGTGGCGGTTCATGAGCGTGTAGTACTCAGTGGACGATTCCCAACTCATGCCGCCGATCACGCCGATGGTTTTCATGGTCTTGCTCCGTGGGTGGATGATGTGGGTCGTTGTGCGTCGACGGAGAACGTCAAAGCCGAACGCCAGGCATCGAACGTGTGGAAAACCGAGTATAGGCGGGCGTCATTGCTCGCAGCCGGTACGGATTTCCCTCTGCCCACCGGTACGGCGTCCCGTTAAAACGCAGGCACGCACTTTCTGACGCCGATAGAATCGTAACCAGTCAAAGAGCGGTCAACAGGGAGTGAACCATGGATCTGATCATCCGCCGCGCAATGCTGCCGCCGAGCGCCGCGCTGCAGCACACGCAGCACAGCCAGCCGGTCGACATCGGCATCGAAGCGGGCCGCATCCTCGCCGTCGAACCGAATCTGGCCGCGAGCGCGCGCGAAGAAATCGACGCTGCCGGTTCGCTCGTCACGCCGCCATTCGTCGATCCGCATTTCCACATGGACGCGACGCTGTCGTACGGTCTGCCGCGCGTGAACGCATCGGGCACCTTGCTGGAAGGCATCGCGCTGTGGGGCGAACTGAAGCCGGACCTCACCCAGGAGGCGCTGATCGAGCGCGCGCTCCAGTATTGCGACTGGGCTGTCGCGCGCGGTCTGCTGGCGATTCGCAGCCACGTGGATGTGTGCGATCCGCGCTTGCTCGCGGTCGAGGCGCTGGTCGAAGTGAAGCGCCGCGTCGCACCGTATCTCGATCTGCAACTGGTCGCGTTTCCGCAGGACGGCGTCTTGCGCAGCGCCGGCGCATTCGACAATCTCAAGCGTGCGATTGCGATGGGCGTCGACGTGGTCGGCGGGATTCCGCATTTCGAACGCACGATGGCCGACGGCGCGCAGTCCGTGCGCATGTTGTGCGAGTTCGCGGCGGAACAGGGCTTGCGCGTCGATATGCATTGCGACGAATCGGACGATCCGATGTCGCGCCATATCGAAACGCTCGCAGCTGAAACGCACCGGCTCGGCTTGCATGGGCGCGTGACCGGTTCGCACCTGACCTCGATGCATTCGATGGACAACTACTACGTCAGCAAACTCCTGCCGCTGATGCGGGAGTCGGGCGTCGCGGCGATCGCCAATCCGCTGATCAACATCACGTTGCAAGGCCGCAGCGACACGTATCCGAAACGGCGTGGCATGACACGCGTACCGGAGATGATGGCGGCGGGCATCAACGTCGCGTTCGGCCACGACTGCGTGATGGACCCGTGGTATAGCCTCGGCTCGGGCGACATGCTCGAAGTCGCGCATATGGGCTTGCATGTTGCGCAGATGACGGGCGTCGACGGCATGCATGCGTGCTTCGATGCGGTCACGGTGAATGCCGCGCGTATTCTCGGTCTGGAAGGCTACGGCATCGCGCCGGGGTGCGCGGCCAATCTCGTGCTGCTCGACGCACGCGATCCGGTCGAAGCGATCCGCTTGCGCGCCGCGCGGCTCGCGGTGGTGAGCCGCGGCAAGGTGGTGAGCCGTGCGCCTGCTGCGCGCGCGGCGTTGTCGCTGGAAGGGCGTCCTGCGCAGGTGGATTTCAAACTGCATCGTGGTTAGCCGCAGCGCGCAGCAAACTTGCGCGCGAATAGAAAAAGCCGGTGCTTGCTCACGCAAGTCACCGGCTTCTTGATCAGCGTCGGCGCGATCTACAACGCCGACTGATCTGTCAACGCAAGATCAATGCGCTGCGGCAGGCGTCATGCCGTTGTGCCGCAACAAGGCATCGATATTCGGCTCGCGGCCGCGGAACGCCTTGAACGATTCCATCGCGGGGCGGCTGCCGCCCACTTCCAGAATCTCCTTGCGATAACGCAGGCCAGTCGCCTGATCGAGCACACTGCCGCTCGCGGCTTGTGCCGCTTCTTCAAACGCGGCATACGCATCGGCGGAAAGGACTTCCGCCCACTTGTAGCTGTAGTAGCCCGCCGCATAGCCGCCCGCGAAAATATGGCTGAACGTATTCGGCCAACGCGAGAACGGAGCTTGCGGCACTACGTGGAAACGCTCGTTGATCTCGCTCGCGAGTTCGGTTGCGTTCTTCGTGCCGGACGCATCGAAACCGGTATGCAGTTGCATGTCGAACATCGAGAACACGATCTGGCGCAACGTGCCGAGACCGCTCTGGAAATTCTTCGCGGCGAGCATCTTGTCGAACAGATCGCGCGGCAGCGGCTTGGCGGTTTCGACGTGCGAGGTCATGTCGCTCAACACGTCCCATTCCCAGCAGAAGTTCTCCATGAATTGCGACGGCAGTTCGACCGCGTCCCACTCGACGCCGTTGATGCCTGACACGCCGAGTTCATCGACACGCGTGAGCATGTGATGCAGCCCGTGGCCGAACTCGTGGAATAGCGTGATCACTTCATCATGCGTGAAGCAGGCGGGCTTGCCGCCGACCGGCGCCGAGAAGTTGCAGGTCAGGTACGCCACCGGCGTTTGCACGCCGCCGTGCGTGTGCTTGTGGCGGCCGCGCGCGTCGTCCATCCATGCGCCGCCGCGCTTGCCTTCACGTGCATACAGGTCGAGATAGAACTGCGCGACGAGGCCGCCGTCCTGATTCTCGACACGGAAAAAGCGCACATCCGGATGCCATACCGCTGCTTCGTCCCGACGGATGCGCACGCTGAACAGCGTTTCGGTGACCTTGAAGAGGCCCTTGAATACGGCGTCTTCCGGGAAGTACTGTTTGACTTCATTCTCGGAAAACGAATAGCGCTGTTGGCGCAGACGTTCAGCGGCAAACGTCATGTCCCAAGGCTGCAGGTCGGTTATGCCGAGTTCGTTCGCGGCAAATTCGCGCAGTTCCTTCCAGTCCTGTTCAGCGTGCGGACGCGCGCGCGTGGCGAGGTCTTCGAGGAAGGCCATGACTTGCGCCGGCGACTCGGCCATCTTTGGCGCGAGCGAGACTTCGGCGAAGTTGTTGTAGCCCAGCATGTGCGCTTCTTCCGCGCGCAGCTTCAACTGGTCGGCGAGGACCTGAGTGTTGTCCCACTCGGGCTTGCCGCCGCCGTATTGCGGGCCGAGCTCGGAGGCACGCGTCACATACGCACGGTATATCGCTTCGCGCATCGCGCGATTTTCGGAGTACTGCATCACCGGGAAATACGACGGGAAGTGCAGCGTGAATTTGTAGCCGGTCTTGCCTTCGCGCTCAGCTGCTTCCTTCGCGGCTTCGACCACGTCTTCGGGGAGGCCGGCGAGTTGTGCTTCATCGCCGGCTTCCACGACATAGGCGTATGCGTTCGTTGCGTCGAGGACGTGATCCGAAAACGCTTTCGACAACCCCGCCTGGCGTTCCTGCAATTCGGCGAAATGCGGTTTCTGGTCTTCTGGCAACTCCGCGCCCGACAGGCGGAAATCGCGCAGCGCATTGCCGAGGATTTTCTTGCGCTCGCCGGTCAGCGACGAGAAATCGCTGCTGGCATGAAGCGCCTTGTACTTCTCATACAGCGCGAGATTCTGGCCGACGCTCGACCAGAATTCGGTGACGCGCGGCAGATTCTCGCCGTACACGGCGCGCAGCTCCGGCGTATCCGCTACGGCGTTCAGATGGCCGACCACGCTCCAGGCGCGCGACAGCGGCTCGGTGGCGCGCTCGACCGGCTCGACCACGTCGGCCCACGAAGCCGGCGTAATCGGCTGGGCGGCACGCTCGACGGCGGCGGCTGCATCGGCGAGCAGGACATCGAGGGCGGGCGTGACGTGTTCGGGGCGGATTTCGCCAAAGCGCGGCAGGTCGGAGAAATCGAGGAGCGGATTGTCGTGCTTCGAGGGGGTAGTGGACATAAGGCTTCCTGTCTGACGCGGGTGAACGGGTAATCGGAGCATCGACGGGCGCGCGATGGCGCCCCGATGACACTCCACATGGACATTATTGGGGCAGGGCGCGCCGATTCCAATCCGTCGGCAGACAAATTATCAGATGTGGCGTGACCGTGTGCGGGGAAGCGAATGCCGCACGCGGATCGGGCGGCGGGAAGGCGCTACTGGGTTGCGCCCGACTCGCCGCGCCCGCTGTGCCGCGGCGCTTTGTGCGACAGCGAACGGTGCAAATTGCTGCCATGCCGCATTCTGGCGTGTCACAAACCGTCAGCGACGCTTTCTGTAAGAGGTATCGATGAACCCGCTTTCGCACGCTCTATCGCGCAACGGCAACAATTTCGACCTCGTGCGGCTCCTTGCCGCCATTTCCGTCGTGTATGGCCACTCGTATCTGCTGCAAGCGCCCGACGGCACGACGGACTGGGTCCAGAACGCGCTAGGCTTCGACGGTTTCGGCGCACTCGGCGTCTACGCGTTTTTTCTGTTGAGTGGCATGCTGGTGACCGCCAGTTTCGACCGGCAGCGCTCGGTGCCCCGGTTCGCCGCGTTGCGCATCGCGCGCCTGTGGCCGGCGGTGGCGGGCGGTTCGCTGGTGACGGTGTTCATCCTCGGACCGCTGTTCACGACACTTCCGCTGCGCGACTATTTCGCCTCCGGCATGACGTGGGCCAACCTCGACAACTTCTCCACCATCGTGCTGAAAACCGGCTGGGTGCTGCCTGGCGTATTCGAGCACAACCGTTTTCTCGTTGATGTCTGCGCGCCCCTGTGGACGCTGCCGCTCGAAGTGCGCTGCTATCTGATCGTGATGGTGACTGGCATGCTGGGGCTCTTGTCCAGCGCGCGCGGCGTGGCGCTGGCGGTGGCGCTCGGGTGCGCCGCGTTCGTTCTGCGCGTGCATTTGCCGCATCTGCAGATCGGACTGCGTGACTTCAGCGAAACGCCCGGCGGCTATTCGTTCTGGCCCGAGCCGTTTTTCATGCTGGGGATGCTGCTATACGGCTGGCGCGAACGGATCGACATCAACGGCCTGACGGCGCTCGCACTGACGATGGTATTTCTGGTGTTCCGCGACACGGCCGGCGCCCAACCGCTGTTCTATCTGGCGTTTGTTTACGGCGTGCTGTGGGTGGGCACGACGCCGCTTTTGCGGCGCTTCGTGCCGCGCCACGATTACTCGTATGGGATTTATCTGTACGGCTTCATGGTGCAGCAATGCGTCGCGAATATCGCGCCGCAGTTGAGCCATGTGACCGCGGTGCTGATCGCCGCGCCGTTCATCCTGCTGTGCGCGGCCCTGTCGTGGCACTGCGTGGAGCAGCCGGTGCTGAAGTGGTGCCGCGGGCGCCTTGCTCGTCCGCAGACACCGCTTGGCGCGGGTCTGGCAACTGGCGATCAGGCGGCACGCTGAAGGTGAGGGTTGGCGTGGAGAATCGCGACAAGCATCCGACGCCTTGCATGCCGGCGAATCCACTTCGCCGGCACGAGTTTGCAGCGTGAGTTCGAAGCGTTACGCCTGTGCGGCCGCTTCGCGTTCGGCGGCTTCGATCGTATTGACGAGCAGCATCGTGATGGTCATCGGGCCGACGCCGCCCGGCACCGGCGTGACGTAGCCGGCCACTTCCTTGACACCCGCGAAATCGACATCGCCGCACAGCTTGCCGGCTTCGTCGCGATTCATGCCGACGTCGACCACGGCTGCGCCCGGCTTCACCATGTCCGCCGTGAGAATGTTGCGCAGGCCGGTGGCGGCGATCACCACGTCGGCATGACGTGTATGGGCGGCCAGATCGCGCGTCTTGCTATGGCAGATCGTGACGGTCGCGCCGGCTTCGAGCAGCAGCAGCGCCATCGGCTTGCCGACGATGTTCGAGCGGCCGATCACCACCGCGTTCGCGCCTTGCAGCGGAATCTCATAGGCCGCCAGCATCTTCATCACGCCGTACGGTGTGCACGGGCGGAACAGCGGCCGGCCGGTCATCAGCGCGCCGGCGTTGGCAACGTGAAAACCGTCGACATCCTTTTCCGGGGCGATCGCCTCGATGACCTTGTGGCTGTCGATATGCGGCGGCAGCGGCAGTTGCACCAGAATGCCGTGAATACGCGGATCGCGGTTCAGTTCGTCGATGCGCGCCAGCAGATCGGCTTCCGGCAGATCGGCCGGATAGCGGTCGAACGACGAGCCGAGGCCGTTGTCATTGCACGCCTTGACCTTGTTGCGTACATAGACTTCGCTGGCCGGATTGTCGCCGACCAGCACGACGGCGAGGCCCGGCTGATGCCCCCGGGCGGTAAGAGCGGCGGCGCGGGTGGCGACTTCGGCGCGCAGGGTCTTGGAAAGGGCTAGGCCGTCGATCAGTTTGGCTGTCATGGTCGGTCGAGATGGGCGGTTTGGAAAGCGGAGCAGGGCGCAGGCGCGCGTGCGCGGCACGGGCGATGGCGCTTTTCACCGGAAACGGGTCGGCACATGAAAGGCGCGTGGCGCGAATCGGGGATAAGCAGCGCTGCAAAGTGCGACATTATACCGGCCCGGCATGGCCTGCCATGTACGGATTCCTGGCGCGCGGGGGCGCGGCGGATTCGCGCTGCCTTCGGCCGTCCATGCCAGTGCGGACGGTGGGTGCCTGGCGTGCTCGGCAGGCGTGGGTGTCAGCGCGGACGTCAACATGGATACCCGCCGGACACTCGCGTAGATCCACACGTCAATCGGCCGCGGACGGGCTTATGCGCCGCCGCGGCCGTCGAGCGACCTCTCCCTTTACTCCTGCACCGGCTGCCAGCTATCGTCCGGGTCGAACGATTTAACGGCTGCCGCGGCACGCGCGGTCTGCGGCCCCAGGTTCTTCTGATAGACCTGACCGTCCTGATTGACGATAAAGCTCATCACGCCGGTCTTGCCGTACTCGGCCGGCGAGGCGATCAGACCGAACCCCTTGGTCAGCACGCCGTTCTCGACGTAGTTCTGCGCACCGTCCTTCGCGTGCGGACCTTGCGCCGTCAGGATCCGGTAGTGATAGCCGTGATAGGCCTCTTTCGGCAGGGTGCCGTTGGGCATGGTGGCGGCGAGCGGCCCGAGCGGGCTTTCCGTTTCGCCGGGCGCCGTCACCCAATACAGGCCGTCACGCTGGCCCTGCGTACTGACAAAGCGCTGTGCGTAGTGCTGGGTCAGGTTGTGATAGTCGTTTTGCGCGTCGAGGTAAGCGAGCGAGGTCAGGATCGCAGCGTGTTCGTTGCGGCCGATGCGGCGTGTCAGCATCTCGTCCTGCGCGGCGGGCGGATCGAAGCGCCAGCCCTTGCCAGCCTGCGCGAGCGGAATCGGCAAGGTCCAGCCACTGTCGCCGACGGCCAGATGCGCGGTTGCGCGGCCCTTGGTTTTCACCGGGTCCAGGGCGATCTGGTGCCCTTTCGACCATGCGCCGAGGAACTGATAGATGTCGTCCTCGCCGATGCCTTCGGAAGGAATGAAGCGATGAAAATCGTTGCCGAGCACATGCTTGAGCGCATCTTCGTCGTTGCGGGCCAGGGCGTCGACGAACGCATTGGCGGCGTCGTCAGCAGTGGGGTAGACCGCTTGCGCGTGTACGGCGGTTGCGCCGAGCAGCAGTACCGGCGCCACCAGCAGGGTGCCGGTTGTGCCGAGGGCGACGGCGAGCGTCAGAACGCGGGCGCGTAAGGCGCCGTGTGGAAATAAGCGAATCATCAGAGACTCCTCTTGATCGTTCAACGGTTGCGGCC
>NZ_WOEY01000009.1 GCF_013177695.1 Paraburkholderia solitsugae
TCTGTCTACGCTTAACTCATGTCGTTACCTTCATGAGCCCAAGACTCGATTCCCGGTGAGGTGGCTCGTCCCCTTTCCGGGGCGGGAATTTCACCCGCTGAAAGCGCCGGGCTTAACCTGGCGCACCGAAGAATTTCTCGAGGTCCAAATCTACAACCCAGCGATGTCCCGCCTGAATGTAGTCTTGCGCGCGCCACGGCCTGATGCGCCGAGCGTCCCGGACGGAAGCCGTAACTGGTATCCGAGAACGTTGGGTCCCACTGCCTTTGCAGCACCTGCAATACCGCCTGCTGGACGAACCGGTCAAGCGCAGAGGGAATGCCGAGCTTACGCACGCCACCTCCATCCGGCTTGGGTATCTCGACCCGTCTCACAGGTTGTGGCTTGTAGGTTCCTTCGAGCAATGAGGCCCGTATCGACGGCCAATGCTCACGCAGGTACGCCGGTAGTGCCTGAACCGTCATACCGTCCACGCCCGGCGCACCCTTGTTCGCCTTCACACGTTTCAACGCCCGTTGCAGGTTTCCCCGCTCACAGACTTCTTCCATCAGTCGGTCACAAGCCGACGGGCTTTCAGTTTCGGGGTCCGCCGCCATAGGTTCAGCCCCTCGGACGGCAGTCATCCGGGCTTCACCCAGACCTCCGCCGCCAAGGACGCATCGCGTTTTCTGCTGCTCTCCCATGTCGAGTTCTCCGGCTTACTCGCCGCTCCTCTCCGTTTGGGCCTTCAGGCGCTGCCGCCCTACTATGCCCGCTGCTGACTCCTGCACGGCGATCAGCAACCCTTGCAAGTTGCTCAGTCCTGAGTCCAGGACACCGGGCAGGCCTCCCGAGGTAAGCACAGCCGCCTTCGCCACACGCCTGCCAGATCTACCACCCCGGGCCTTAATGGTTATGGACTTCGCGATCATCGGCTCGCTCGTCCGGCCGGGTAGGCCTCATATCTGGTTTCTGTTCGTCAGGTCGTGGCTTTGCTCCACGCTTCCTTCAGACCCCGCCTCGCGACGACGCCCTTGCGTTTCACTAGATCCTATGAGGGAGAAGATCCTAATGGCCGATCTGTAACATTGGCTTCTCGGGAGCGGCTCAAAGGAGAGCAACATGTGCGCAAATCTGGTAGATACAACACACATTGAGGATGTCGTGCTGGCGGTGTCACTGGAGCTGGCCGCCAGCAAGTGGAAGGTTGCGCTGCACGATGGCCGGCGCGAGCAGCCGGCGGTGCATACGGTCGCGCAGCCGCAAGCCGCGGCGCGCCTGCAGGCAGTGCTGGCCCTCATTGAGCAGCACAAGGCAAAGTGGACCCTGCCGGTCAACACACGGGTCGTCGTCAGCTACGAGGCCGGCCAGGACGCGTTCTGGATCTGCCGGGCCCTGCAGGCTCGCGGGATCGAATGTTATGTCGTCGATCCCGCGAGCATCCCCGTCGAACGCCACAAGCGGCGCGCGAAGACCGACCGGCTCGACGCCATCAAACTTGTCATCAACCTGCGCGCCTGGCTGCGCGGCGAGCGCGACCGCATGCACGTTGTTCACGTGCCGTCGCCGCAGGACGAAGCGTCCCGCCATCTGGTGCGGGACCGCGGGCAACTCCAAAAGGAAGTCCTCCAACACCGCGACCGCATGCGCAAACTGCTGGCCACACTTGGCTGCTGGGAAGAGGTCAGCAGCATGAAGTTTGCAAGCCGGCTCGCACACGGCGAAGTGCGATGCCACGACGGCGCACCCCTGCCCACAGAGTTCCGTGAGCGGCTGATGCGCGAGTGCGAACGGCTCGCGCTGGCCGAGCAGCAACTCGCGGCGCTGGAGAAGACGCGGCAGGCGAGCCTGCCGGCACCTGCGCGCCAGCGAAGCGATGACCTGGCGCGCCTGAAAGGCATTGGCGAAGTGGGCGCCTCGCGCCTGGCGCTGGAGCTGTTCTGGCGACAGTTCCACAACCGGCGCGAACTCGGCGCATGCGTCGGCCTGGTGCCACAGCCTTACGACAGCGGCGAGAGCCAGGTGGATCAGGGCATCAGCAAACAGGGCAACCGACGGGTGCGCGCGTTACTGGTCGAGATGGCGTGGTCCTGGATTCGCTATCAGCCTGCGAGCGCGCTCACGCAGTGGTTCAACCGGCGTACCCTGGAGACCGGCCCGAATCGTCGCGCCCGACGCATTGCCATCGTCGCGGTGGCACGGCGACTGGTGATTGCGTTGTGGCGCTATCTGAAGGACGGCGTCATTCCCGCCGGAGCACAACTGAAGCCGGTATAGATACCTGCACTCCCGCACCAGGAACGTTTATCCCGCTATCGGACTAACGCAGATACACATCGAAGCGAGCATGCCCGTGTGAAGGACTGGTTGCACCACTCGCAACCGATTTTCTAGATGGGGCACGCTCCCGGCAATCATGCCGGCGTAACGCGCATGCAGGATGAGGCCGGCTACCCGCCGGCGGATAGAAGTCGGTGAAACGTCACGTTTCACGAGCGCAAAAAACGCCCTTCGACCACCGCGTTTCTGCCCAATGGCGTCCCGCTATCGACACAGTCGCAGGGAGACTTCTTTATCGGCCATCAACCACCTAGTCAAACCGCTTGACAAGACACTCCTCATAGAAGCCCTTCACCACCATCAGGTTGGGCAGGGGACTTGCACCCCCAAGCTGTTGCGCATGCTCGGCGCACCGAAAAAAAGCCAGCTCTAAGAGCTGGCTTTGGCTTGAACAAACTGCGCATGTCAAACGTAGCAAGGCTCGCTGCGGGGCGCAACCGCGGCCGGCAACGCCGTCATGCGGGCTGCACGTGCTCGAGATGCCGGACGCGCCGCCTACGCCACGCGACCACGACGAGCGACAACCCCGAGAGCACTGCGGCAATCAGCACGTAGTAACTTGGCGCCAGCTTGTCGCCGGTCAAGTGAATGAAGGTCTCCACAATCGTCGGCGCAAAGCCACCGAAAATCGTGACGCCGATGCTGTAACCGATTGAAAGACCCGTCGAGCGCACCTGCGTCGGGAAGATCTCGGACATCAGCGCGGGCATCGGCCCGGAGTAAGCCGCCTTGAAGATTCCGGCGGTACCTTGCAACAGCAGCAGCCAACCGATCGTCGGATGTGTCTGTAGCCACGCGAACATCGGGTAGATCAGCGTGCCCATCAGAATCGACGTGGTCAGCATGATGCGAATCCGGCCGATACGGTCGGACAATGCGCCCATCACCGGCGACAGCAGGAACTGCATGCCGCCGTTGAGCACCACCACGCCGAACGACGCCGCAGCCGGCATGTGCAACTGCTTGACCGCGTACATCGGCATGTAGAGTTGCAGCACGTATACGCCGACTGTAGATTGCGCGACGATGCCCACGGCCAGCAGCAGATTCACCCATTGGTTGCTGAAAGACGCGTCCTTCTCATCAGAGATCTCCGGACGCTTGCCCACGGACTCACGCGCTTCACGCAACGCGAGAAATTCCGGCGTCTCATCGAGATGTGAACGGATGTAGTAACCCACCGGCCCGACCAGCAGACCGAAGATGAACGGAAGGCGCCACCCCCAGCTATTGAGTTGCTCGGGCGGCATCCACGCGGTCAGGAGCGAACCAAAAGCCGCTGCGGTGATCGCGGCCAGGCCCTGGCTCGCGAACTGCCAACTCGCGTAGTAGCCACGCCGCGACGCGCTGTGTTCGACCATGAAGGCCGTCGCGCTGCCGAACTCACCGCCCACCGCGAAGCCTTGCACGAGCCGCGCCAGCAGGATCAACACGGGCGCCGCAATACCAATCGACGCGTAGGGTGGCATCACCGCCATCGTGAAGGTGCCGACCATCATCAGCGCAATGGCCAGCGTGAGTGCCGCCTTACGGCCCTTGCGGTCACCGTAGACGCCCAGCACGACGGCGCCCAGCGGCCGCATCAGGAACGAGATGCCGAACGTGGCGATGGCGAGCAGCGTCGAGAGCCACTCGTCCTGCATCGGGAAGAACTGTTTCGCGATGATGGTCGCAAAGTAACCGTAGACCAGAAAGTCGAACCACTCGAGCGCATTGCCGACCGACGACGAAAACACGATACGCCGCACCATCGCTTTGGAAAGCGGTGCGGGCGTGGAATGGCGGGAAGCTGTCGCGGAATGCGACGCGGGGGTGTTCATGGTGTCTCCTACCCTGCCTGATGCGCGTTGCGCTGGATGCGCTTATGACGCTTGATGCCTGGCTGCCGTGCGCAACCCGTTTCGGGTTTGCGCACCACGCCTGGCTTTGTATTGCGATCCTTGATGCCGCCTCTTCACGATGCGCCCTGCATCGCCCATCTGCGCGGCCAAGCGCAGGCACTCCCTGAGCCGCGCCTGCGCTTCGTTCGAATCGTTTAGAACCCAGCTGCCAGCCCGTCGCGACGGCTGTCGCTTGCCGCCACGTAGCCGCGGTCCGGATCGTTACGGTCGAGCTTCCAGATGTACTGGCCGGAGCCGAAGTCCATGTACGGGTCGTCGACCGACTTGATCGTGTGACCCAGCTTCTGCAGGGCTGTGGCGGTCGTCGGATCGAGCGTCGATTCGATGTCGATCGTGAAGTCGCGATTGACCTTCCAGCGCGGCGCATCGCAGGCGGCCTGCGGTTGCTGACCGTAGTCGAGCATCCGCACGATCGATTGCAGGTGGCCTTGCGGCTGCATATCGCCGCCCATCACGCCGAAGCTCATCACCGCTTCCTGTTTGCCGTCCACCTGCTGAGTGAGGAACGACGGGATGATGGTGTGGAACGGCCGCTTGCCGCCTTCCACCACGTTCGGCGACTTCGGGTCCATCGAGAAGCCGCAGCCGCGGTTCTGCATGGCGATGCCGCTGTCCGGCACCACGATGCCCGAGCCGAAGCCCATGTAGTTCGACTGGATGAAGCTGACCATCATGCCGCGCTCGTCCGCCACCGACATGTAAATCGTGCCGCCGGCCTTCGGCATGCCGAAGTCGAATTGGGTAGCGCGCTTGTGGTCGATCAGCTTGGCGCGCGACGTGAGGTACGCGTCGTCGAGCATCTGCTCGGGCGTGACTTCCATCGAACGCGGATCGGCGACGTAACGGTAGACGTCGGCGAAGGCCAGCTTCATCGCTTCGATCTGCAAATGCTGCGACTCGACGTTGTCGACGGCGAGTTCTTTCACGCCGAACTTTTCGAGGATGCCCAGCGCGATCAGTGCCGCGATGCCCTGGCCGTTCGGCGGAATTTCATGCACGGTGTAACCGCGATAATCCTTGCCGATCGGCTCGACCCAATCCGCGCGGAAGTTGCGCAGATCGTCGAGCGTCAACGCGCCGCCGCCTTCGCGCGCAAACGCGGCGATCTGTTCGGCGATCTCGCCTTCGTAGTACGCACGTGGGCCCTGCTCGGCGAGCTTGCGCAGTGTCTTTGCGTGGCCGGGAAAGCGCACCAGTTCGCTGACTTCCGGCGCACGGCCGCGCGGCATGAAGGTTTGCGCGAAACCCGGCAAGTCCTTCAGTTCGGGCACGGCGGCCGCCCATTTGTACGCGACGATGCTCGCCACCGCGTGACCCCGCTCGGCGATTTCGATCGCCGGCTCCATCAGATCGGCGAACGGCAGCGAGCCGAATTTCTGATGCAGCGCTTCCCAGCCGGCAATCACGCCCGGCACGGTCACGGCATCCCAGCCGCGTTTGGGCTGCTTCGCGAGGCCGTTTTCCTCGCCGTACTTGCGCTTGAAGTAATCGACGTTCCAGGCCGCCGGCGACACGCCGGAAGCGTTCAGGCCGTGCAGCTTGCTGCCGTCCCACACCAGCGCGAAGGCGTCACCGCCGAGGCCGCACGACACCGGCTCAACCACCGTAATGGCGGCGGCCGCCGCGATCGCTGCGTCGACGGCATTGCCGCCTTTCCACAGCATCCGCAGGCCGGCTTGCGCGGCGAGCGGATGCGAAGTCGAAACGATGTTGCGCGCGAACACAGGCAGACGCGGCGTCGGGTAGGGGTTTTGCCAGTTGAAGCCAGTCATGTCGGACACTCTCGAAAGCGTGGCCCGGCGCGTTCTCGAACGCCGGAAACCTTGGGAAACGGGTAACACACAGGTGAAACGCGGAACATTGGATTGCAGCGCGATATGGCACAAAAAACAAATTCATTTATCAAATGAATAAATGCGCAAATGAGCTGAATGCGTCATTGCACGGTCGCCCTGGATCGGAGCCATGACGCACGAGTTGGCAGACAAGACGTGCGATGGTCTTACAATACGCTCACCCTCGTTCACGCATCACCCGTTTCCGGCACAGCATATTGCGCCGGTGGCGGGCAGCGCCGATAAAAACCCACGACCCGAGACACATGACCCGAGACCCCCGCCTGACTCTCAACGCCCGGCAACAGGAACTGCTGGAGTGGGTGCAACGCGACGGCTTCGTGACCGTGGACGACCTCGCGGCCCACTTCGACGTGACGCCGCAAACGATCCGCCGCGACGTCAACTGGCTCGCCGACATGAACCTGCTGCGCCGCTATCACGGCGGCGCCAGTCTGCCGACCAGTTCCGAGAATGTCTCGTACACGGCGCGTCAGCGGATGTTCCACGAAGAGAAGCGGCGCATCGCGACGCTAGTGGCCACTCACATTCCTGATCAGGCGTCCCTCTTCATCAACCTCGGCACGACCACCGAAGAAGTCGCACGGGCGCTCAACCGGCATCGCGGCCTGCGTGTGATCACCAACAATCTGAACGTCGCCAGCATGATGAGCGGCTATCCGGATTGCGAAGTGCTGGTGACGGGCGGCATCGTTCGGCCGTGGGACAAGGGCATCGTCGGCGAACTCGCGATCGACTTCATCCGCCAGTTCAAGGTGGACTTCGCGATCATCGGTACGTCGAGCATTGAAACGGATGGCACGCTGCGCGATTTCGATACCCGCGAAGTGCGGGTGGCCGAGGCGATCATCCAGCACGCCCGCACGGTATTTCTCGCGGCCGACAACTCCAAGTTCGGCCGCCCGGCGCTCGTCCGCCAAGGTCATCTCGATCAGATCGACGCGCTTTTCACCGACGCCGCGCCGCCCGCCGAAATGAACGAAACCCTCGCTGCCGCCAATTGCCAGGTGTATATCGCCGAGTAATCCAGGCGTCTTCGGCCATGTTGCAGCGCACGCAAAACTTCGAGTGAACTCAAGGATCTGCCCGCAGCTCCAAACCGCCTCTGCGACGCCAAATTGTCAAAGGGAAAATTTACTGCGGCCCCTTTGGTGTTTATCCGGCGGTTGACTACACTCCAGTTCCCCAGCGTCCGTTCCGCGCTACGCGGCGCGCTGGCAGTGTGAACCTGTGAGCATGAGCCGTACCTCCCGCCTGATCATTTAGCGGACTTCACTGGCATCGGGCCAGTCGCCGACAAGGCCGTCCGCGTTAGCTTGACATGGAGAGAACGATGCTGAGTCCGCATGAATTCGCCACGTTGTTGCTCGTCAAGGACGCCCCCAATCAAGTCGATATGGAGCGAGAGGAACTCGACGCCCTGCTGGAACGCCAGCTTGTGCAACTAGAACGGCTCGCGTCGGGCAACGAACAATGGCGCGTGACCGAAACGGGCGACAGCGCACTCAGGGCCATCAAGCGTTTCTCCTAGTACGTCGAGATTTGAAGCCAACGTCCGGCGGCATGACGGCGGGCTGCGCCGCGGTGAAAGCGCGCGCCCTCGCCGCTTCAAGGCTGCCTCGCTTTCTTTGTCTGGAACCAAGTCGCCGCGCAGACGGCGGCTTTGTTGTGTCCAATTCATTTACACAGTAAATTGATGCGACGGACCTTCTGCCTTCGCGCATGCCAAAAACACTCTCCTCCGACGATATCCAGCAATTCCGCGAAACCATGCGGCGCGTGGCCGAGAATGCGTTCGCCACGCGCGGCGCGCAGGGCGTGACGATGCGCGAACTGGCGAAGGAACTGGGTTGCAGCGCGATGACGCCCTATCGCTACTTCCGCGACAAGGACGAAATCCTTGCGATGGTCCGCGCTGCGGCGTTCAACCGCTTCGCGGCGCGGCTCGAAGCAGCGGCGAAGGACGCGCCCACGGCCGACCGCTCCGTCGTCAGCGACGCCTACGTGGCCTTCGCGCTTGACGAGCCGCACGCCTACCGCCTGATGTTCGATTTGACGCAGCAGGAAGGCGCCTACCCGGAACTCACCGCCGCATCACACCGCGCCTGGCGCATGCTCGGTGCGCACTTCGAAAAGCTCGTTGCCGCGGGCATGCTGGAAGGCGATCCACAATTGATCGGCTACGCCTACTGGGCCAGCCTGCATGGCTTCACGATGCTGGCGCTCGCCAATCAGTTACCTTTGCCACAGGCGCAACAGGCCGCCGGGAGCAACGCGCCGACGCGCGAGGCCGTGCTCGCGCAGATTCGCCGCATGTTGTGGCGCGGGGCCCAGCCGCAGCGCGGCTAGCCCGCGTTAGCCCAAGTTAGTCCATCAACTCACCCAACGCGCATACCCCTGGCGTGAAGCGCCGGATGAAAGGAGCGCAACGCGACTCTCAGCCCGCGCGCAAGGTTGGATCGGCTGCCGCGCGCCAGCTCAACGCCCTGGCCCGCTGATCAGTGAAGAAGGTCACCCACTGATTACGCACCTGCGGGTCGGTACTCACCCCGAGGCTCGTGTAATGCTGCGCCAGCGACGCCTGGAACGCGCAAAAATCGTCCTTCGACAACTTGCCACGCCGATTCGCCACGTAGGCATCAAACAGCGTCGCGTAGACGCCTTGCGCGTCATTGCCGTAGTCGACCGTCTGAGCACTGCACATCTGCTGCAACGATACGAACGAGGGCGCGCCCATCGTTCCGTTCAAGCTCGGCGAGCTGACGCATCCTGTCAGGAGTGCAACGGCGCCGATCATCCAAAGTCCACGCATGAATTCACCTCGAAATAGCTGCTATTGGGAGTATCGTCCGTGGCCGCGCGTTACGCCACCACCTTAGCCAAGCACTAGAGGAACACCTAAGAAAACCGAACTTTACTTTTTCGAATATGTTCATTAAAGTTCGCAAACGAACACTATCGGTTCGATAGTTTTTCCAAACGGCTTTCGGAATACGACGCAGGGGACACAGCAGGTGACGCAAGGCTCGAGGTACGATTTGCTCGTCGTGGGCGGCGGGATCAACGGCGCAGGCATCGCACGCGATGCGGCGGGCCGCGGCCTGTCGGTGTTGCTCTGTGAACAGGACGATCTGGCGGCCCATACGTCGTCGGCCAGTACCAAGCTGATTCACGGCGGCCTGCGCTACCTCGAGTACCGTGAGTTCGGGCTGGTGCGCAAAGCCCTGCAGGAGCGCGAAACGCTGCTGCGCGCGGCGCCGCACATCATGTGGCCGCTGCGTTTCGTGATGCCGCACATGCCCGATCTGCGTTCGGCCTGGCTGATCCGCGCCGGCCTGTTCCTTTACGATCACCTCGCCAAACGCGAGCTGCTGCCCGGCTCGCGCGGCATCGTCATGCGCAACCATCCTGCCGGCGCGCCGCTGGTCGATTCGATCAAGCGCGGTTTCGTGTATTCGGATGGCTGGGTGAACGACGCGCGTCTGGTCGTGCTGAACGCGCTGGATGCGCAGGAACGTGGCGCAAAGATTCTTACGCGCACCAAACTGCTAAGCGCGGTGCGCGCCGGTGGCGAATGGCGCGCGCAACTCAAGCGCGCGGACGGCACGATCCTCGACGTGCGCGCTGCCTCGATTGCGAATGCGGCCGGCCCGTGGGTCGGCGAATTGCTGCATGGTGCACTCGGCCGGGAAGCGACGCACAGCGTGCGCCTCGTGAAAGGCAGCCATATCGTCACGCGCCGTCTGTTCGAACACGATCACGCGTACATCTTCCAGAATCCAGACAAGCGGATCATCTTCGCGATTCCGTACGAACACGATTACACGCTGATCGGCACGACTGACCTCGAATATCACGGCGACGCGTCGCAAGTGGCGATCAGCGCCGACGAAACACAGTATCTGTGCGACTCGATCAATCGCTACTTCAAGCAGAAGATATCGCCGCAAGACGTGCGCTGGACCTACTCGGGCGTGCGTCCGCTGCTCGAAGAAGAAGGCGCGGACAACCCGTCGGCCGTCACGCGCGATTACTCGCTCGAACTCGATGCGCCTTCAGGCGAAGCGCCACTTCTGTCCGTGTTCGGCGGCAAAATCACGACGTTCCGCAAGCTGGCGGAAGAAGCCGTCGACAAACTCGCGCACGCGCTGCATAAGGGCACGCCTACGTGGACGGCCGGTGCGCCGTTGCCCGGCGGCGATATTCCGCAAGCCAACTTCGAGCGTTTCCTCGCCGGCTTCAAGCAGCAGAATGCATGGCTGCCCGCCGATCTGGCTCACCGCCTCGCTCGTGCGTACGGCACGCGCGTGAAGCATGTCATTGGCAACGCGCGCTCGGTGGCCGACCTCGGCCGCGCTTTCGCGCCGGGTCTCTACGAAGCCGAACTCACTTACCTGCGCGACACCGAATGGGCGCGCAGCGCGCAGGACGTGCTGTGGCGCCGCTCGAAACTCGGCCTGCACGTCGAACCGGGCACGCTGGATTCGATCACACGCGACATCGACACGTGGTTCGCGCGCGAACCGGTCCGACAGAGTGCTTAGCTAAACCAGCTAGTTAGATCGTTCAGTTAGGCCACTTAGTTTGGTCACTTAGTTTGCTCATTTAGTTAGGTCACTCAGTTCAGCCACTTAGCTGCGCCACTTAGTCAGACCACCTGGTCAGGCTAAAGCAACACGGCCCGGCTACGTGGATGAACCCGCATGAACCGAATCGATTTTCACCCCTCGGCTACTGACAAAGCCGGGACGCACAACCACAAACTGTTGCAGCCCGCTTAAAACAACAAGCCGTTCCCGTCGCCGGTTAGCAGTCCGGCGATTCATAAAACGCATGGAGAAGAGACAATGCAGGATCAGTACATCCTCGCGCTTGACCAAGGCACCACCAGCTCGCGCGCGATGCTGTTCGACCGGCTCGGCAATATCGTGTCGACCGCTCAGAAAGAATTCCAGCAAATCTATCCGCGTCCAGGTTGGGTCGAGCACGACCCGCAGGAAATCTGGTCGACGCAGGCCGGCGTCGCCGCCGAAGCGGTCACGCGCGCCGGCATGAACGGCACCTCGATCGCTGCGATCGGCATTACCAATCAGCGTGAGACCACCATCGTGTGGGATCGCGAAACCGGCCATCCGATCTACAACGCGATTGTCTGGCAGGACCGCCGTACGGCCGACTTCTGCGATCAGCTCAAAGAACAAGGTCTCGAAGAGAAAGTCCGTGCGAAAACCGGTCTGCCGATCGATTCGTACTTCTCGGCGACCAAGATCCGCTGGATTCTCGACAACGTCGAAGGTGCACGCGAAAAAGCGAAGCAAGGGCGCCTCGCCTTCGGCACGGTGGATAGCTGGCTGGTGTGGAATTTCACCAAGGGCGGCCTGCACGTCACCGACGTGACCAACGCGTCGCGCACGATGCTGTTCAACATCCACACGCTGAAGTGGGACGACGAGCTGCTCGAAGCGATGGACATTCCGCGCAACATGTTGCCGGAAGTGCGTGCGTCGTCGGAAGTGTACGGGCCGACCAAGACCACCGTGTTCGCCTCGAAGATTCCGCTCGCCGGCATTGCAGGCGACCAGCACGCGGCCCTGTTCGGCCAGATGTGCACGCAGTCGGGCATGGTGAAGAACACCTACGGTACGGGCTGCTTCCTCGTGATGAACACCGGCGACAAGCCGATCGAATCGAAGAACAATCTCGTCACCACGATTGCGTGGCAGATCGGCGACCAGATCAACTACGCACTCGAAGGCAGCATCTTCATTGGTGGCGCGGTAGTGCAATGGTTGCGCGACGGCCTCGGCATCATCAAGAACGCGGCTGAAATCGAAACGATGGCGCGCAGCGTGCCGCATAGTGACGGCGTCTATCTGGTGCCCGCGTTTGCAGGTCTTGGTGCGCCGCACTGGAACGCACGAGCTCGCGGTACGCTGTTCGGCGTGACGCGCGGCACGAGTTCGGCGCACATCGCCCGCGCCGCGCTCGATTCGATCGCCTATCAATCGCTCGACGTGCTGAAAGCGATGGAAGCCGACTCCGGCATTCGCATCGGCGAATTGCGCGTGGACGGCGGCGCTTGCGCGAACAATCTGCTAATGCAATTCCAGGCGGATATTCTCGGCGTCGACGCAGTGCGTCCGAAAGTATCGGAGACAACCGCATTGGGCGCCGCGTATCTCGCCGGTCTCGCGGTCGGCTACTGGAAAGACGTGGACGAACTGCAAAGCCAGTGGGCGCTCGATCGTCGTTTCACGCCTGCGCTGCCGCACGCCGATGTCAAGGAATGCCTCGACGGCTGGAAGCGCGCGATCCGCGCCGCGAAGGCTTGGGCCGACACGCCCTGATTGCTGTCCATTGGTTCCATAAGACACCATTCGACATAACGAAGCCGCCTATCCAGCGGCTTCCCTAACAACTATATTTCGGATAACCAATTATGTCTCCTTACATTGCGGAATTCATCGGCACCGCGCTTTTGGTGTTGCTCGGCAACGGCGCGGTTGCCAACGTGCTGCTCGCGCGCACCAAAGGCAAAGGCGCGGACCTGATCGTGATCGTGATGGGCTGGGCGATGGCCGTGTTCATCGCCGTGTACGTCACGGCATCGTACAGCGGCGCACACCTGAACCCCGTCGTGACGATCAGCCTCGCGCTGGCAGGCAAATTCGCGTGGGCCAAAGTGCCAGGCTACATCGCGGCGCAGATGCTCGGCGGGATGGCGGGCGCCCTGCTCGTGTGGGTCGCGTATCGTCAGCACTTCAATAAGGAAGGCGATGCTGACGTGAAGCTCGGCGTGTTCTGCACGTCGCCCGCCATTCGCAGCGTGCCGCATAACCTGCTCACCGAAATGATCGCGACTTTCGTGCTGATTCTCGGCGTGCTGTATCTGGCTTCACCGCAAGTTGGCCTGGGTGCGCTCGACGCGCTGCCGGTCGGCCTGCTGGTGCTCGGCATCGGTATTTCGCTCGGTGGCCCGACCGGTTATGCGATGAGCCCCGCGCGCGACCTGTCGCCGCGTCTGATGCACGCGCTGCTGCCGATTCCGGGCAAGCGCGACAGCGACTGGCGTTATTCGTGGATTCCGGTGTGCGGTCCGCTGATGGGCGGCGCGGCGGCAACTGGGCTGTATCTGTACCTGCACGCGCACTGATCCTGCGGCGCACGTAGGGCGCACGTAGGGCGCACATTGGCGCACGATAGGCACACTGCGGGCAAACTACGGACAGAGTAAGGGCGTAAATAAACGCCGACGGGAAGCGATGGCGCCGCGCACGCGGCGCCAAAGCACGTATCATGATGCTTTCAATCTCCGCGTATGAGCTTGCAATTGTCTTGCCCGCACGCCTCTCGCTTTCCGTTTTAAAGCATGATCGACCACCTCATCTGTGACTGCGACGGCGTGCTCGTCGACAGCGAAATCATCGCTGATCGCGTGATGCTCGAAACGCTGTCCGCCACCTTCCCCGGCCTCGACTTCGAACCCGTCGTCAAGACGGCGTTCGGCCAGCAGACCTCGCGCTTTCTTGAAGGGATCGAGAAGTCGTTCGATATCACGCTGCCGGCCGATTTCTTCAATACGATTGAACACAACGTCGAGCTTGAGCTCGCGGCATCGCTCAGCCCGATCAACGGCGTGCGCGACGCCTTGCAACGCGTAACGCTGCCAGCTGCGGTCGTGTCGAACAGCCGGATGGCGCGCGTGAATGCGTCGGTGCGGCGCGCGGGTTTGCAGCAGATTTTTGGCGAGCGGATTTTCAGCGCCGAACAGGTGGCGCGGCCGAAACCTTATCCGGATGTGTATCTGTTCGCTGCGAAGGCGCTGGGCGTGGAGCCTTCGCGATGCATCGTCGTGGAAGATAGCGTGGCCGGTTTGAATGCGGCGCGTGCGGCGGGCATGAAAACGATTGCCTTCGTCGGCGCGAGCCATATCCCCGGCGGTTATGCGGATGCGCTGCGCAAGATGGGTATGACGCGCATCATGAAGCATATGGATGAGCTGCCTGCGCTGGTCGAAGCCGGCGTGCGCGGTGAGTTTGGCGACGTGCAGTCTTAACGGGCGCAACACGAAAAAAGCCGGCTGCAATAGCCGGCTTCAAATTCCTGAGAAACCCCGCGCTTTTCCGAGCGCGGGGTTTTTTCTTTCAGACGCGCGCGAGTTCGTCGAGTTCATGCTGGTCGGCACGGTCGTACAGAACGACCAAGCGTTCACGTTCAATCGCCAACCAGGTCACTGTACGCGGCACACCCTTAAAACATCAAACCTCATCCGCGACGCATTCGCGCGCCGTCGCCAGCGTCTGGCGGAATTCCACTAGCTCGGCGATCGTCAGCATCGGCAGATTGTGTTGTTGAGCGAAGCGCTCCACATCCGCGCCGCGCGTCATCGTGCCGTCCGCGTTCATCAACTCGCACAGCACGCCGGCCGGCTTCAGACCCGCGAGAATCGCCAGATCGACGGTGCCTTCGGTATGGCCACGGCGCGCGAGCACACCGCCGGGCTGCGCGCGCAGCGGAAACACGTGGCCAGGGCGCACGATATCGGCAGGCTTCGCAGTATCGCTGATCGCAGCACGAATCGTCGTCACGCGATCGAGTGCGGAGACGCCGGTGGTCACACCATCGCGGGCTTCGATCGAAACCGTGAACGCGGTGCCATGACGGCTTTCGTTGTTGACAGCCATCGGCGGCAATTCGAGGGCGCGAATCTTGTCGTCAGGCAGGCACAGACAGACGATGCCGCTGCATTCGCGGATCAGCAAGGCCATGGTTTCGACGGAAAGTCGCTCAGCGGAGACGATCAGATCGGCTTCGTTCTCGCGGTCGTGATCGTCTTGCAAGACGACGGCGCGACCATCGCGCATGGCTTGCAAGGCGGCGGCGATACGCGGCGGAACGGGCTCGGTGGCGAGCAGCGGGAGATCGAGGAATGCGTCATCCGCAATCGTCGACGAAGCAGGAAAAGTAGTAAATGACATAGTTGAAACGCTCATCGCAAAAGTTGGGCGAGAAACGTTTCAGGGCATTGCAAACAGACAAAGACGCGCCGTTGAACGCCGCGCAAAGCGACGCTCACGCACCGCTCCAACCTCTAGCGGCGACACGGAAACGAACATGACTATCTGCACATCTTCTTCCATCCGGACTCTAACCGTCGGCTCTGGCTTCTCACCAGATCTGCTGACCCCGTGTCGACCAGAGTTAGCGCTTTAGCTGTCGATCAGAGTTAGCTCTTTAGCGCTTACTCTGACCCCATGCAAAGCTCTTACTCTGGTCCTATGCAACGTAGTTGCACAGCGCCAAATACATTGACGACGCGGGCGCTCGCGGGCTCACCGGCTCACGCTTTCGCGCTGCCGGTATACCGCCGGTGGGGAATTTCACCCCGCCCTGAAGACGCACTGATTGCCGGATCAACCGGCTGGCAAAGAATACAACAGTCGCGCAAAACCTGCAGCGCAACCCCTACTGACTAGACGGACATCTCGGCTTCACCGCACATCCGCCTGAAAACCCTCATTCGTCAGACTGGCGCGGCCTGGCGCGCCAGATCGTGCGGCGCGGGCACATCCCAGCGCGGCGGCGTTTCCGCCTTCAGCGTCACGCGAAACGCACGCGCTTCGGTATCGCCGGGATTGCGCAGGCTATGCGGCTGGTCGGCGTCGAACACGATCGCGTCGCCCGTTGCCAGCAATTGGCGCTGGTCGTGCACGCTGACTTCCAGCGTGCCTTCGCTGACCACCAGATTCACCGTGGTGCCCGGCGCGCGCCGCGTGCCGGCCTCGGTATGCAACGGCGCGATACGCAACTCGTGAAACTCGGCGGCGGTCGGCTCGGCATCCGGATACAACGGCCGGGCCGAGTAGCGCCCATTCGAACTGACGAGGCGCGACGAACGCTCTGCCGGCAAATGCTCGAAGCCATTGGTCGCATGACGCCGCAAAAACGCCGCCACCGATACCTTCAACGCCGATGCCACCTTGCACAGCACCTTGATCGACGGCACACTGCGCGCCGACTCGATCTGCGCGAGCATCGCTCGCGAAACGCCCGAGGCGCGGGCCAAGGCGTCGAGCGACAGTTGGCGCTCGGCGCGCAAACGGGCGAGATTCACGCCGACCAGATGTTCAAGCGCATCGAAAGGTTCAGCGGCACGCGACGACGCAACGGTGTCAGCCGTGGGATCGCGAACCAGCGCAAGCGGGGAATGCATGATTGCCTCCAGGAGCGCCGCCGGACGGCGGGCAAGCGGTTAGTGGAAGCAAGATAGCATCGCGGCTTGCTGCGCCCAACGAAGTTATCTTCACACTGTTATCAGCATTGCGGAGGACGGTTCTCGCAAAGCTTGTACGAATTCTTCATATGGACGTGTTCGGGGTTGGATGCGCTCGAGCACACCCACACGCGCGTACATTCAGCCAGGCACATCCGGGGAAATCAGGTGCGCCCATGCACACTCAAGCCCGCTGCGCTACGGTCGACGCAGGCGCATCCGCCCGAGCGGCAAACCACGTCAGCAGCAACGCCACCACGCTGACTGCCGCCGCGACCCACGGCAGCGTATCGAGCGAATGGCCGTGATTGATCACCAGACCGCCGAGCCACGCGCCGCCCGCATTGCCGACATTGAACGCGCCGATGTTCAACGTCGAAGCCAGATTCGGCGCCGCAGCGGCCTTCTCGACCACGCGCATCTGCAACGGCGGCACGGTCGCGAACGCCGCAATGCCCCACACGAAAATAGTAATCGCCGCGGCCACCTGCGAATGACTGGTACGCGCGAAGATTGCCATCACTACCGCGAGCGCCACCAGAATGCCCATCAGCGAAGGCATCAGCGCACGGTCCGCCAGCTTGCCACCCACGGTATTGCCGATCGTGAGACCCATACCGAACAGCACCAGAATCAGCGTCACACCGCGCGGCGAGAAGCCGCTCACCTGCTCGAGAATCGGTGCGATATAGGTGAATACAACGAACACGCCGCCAAAACCGAGCACGGTCATCGCAAGCGCGGTCCAGACCTGGGGGTCCTTCAGCACGCGTACTTCATGGCCCAAGCCGACCGGGCCGGAATCATGACGATTCGGCACCAGCAGCGACACGCCCGCCAGCGACAGCACCCCAAACGCGCTGACGATCCAGAACGCCGCGCGCCAGCCGAATTCCTGACCGACGAAAGTGCCGAACGGCACGCCGAGCACATTCGCCAGCGTCAACCCGGTGAACATCAGTGCAATCGCGCTCGCCCGCTTCTCAGCCGGCACGAGCGAAGCCGCCACCACCGCGCCGATGCCAAAGAACGAGCCATGCGCGAACGACGTCACCACGCGTGCGATCATCAGCACGGAATAGCTGGACGCGATCGCGCACAGCGTATTGCCGACGATGAACACCCCCATCAGCAACTGCAACGCGAGCTTGCGCGGCATCTTGCTGGTGACCACCGCGAGCAGCGGCGCACCGACCGCGACACCGAGCGCATAGCCGCTCACCAGCAAACCGGCCGACGGAATCGACACGGCCAGATCGCGCGCGACCTCGGGCAGCAAGCCCATGATCACGAACTCGGTCGTGCCGATCGCGAAAGCGCTGATTGCTAGCGCCAGTAATGGAATGGGCATTTTTTTACTCCAGGTTCTAAAGTTGAGCGAGTGAGTGGCGGTGAGCGTGACGCGGCGCCGTCACGAATTCGATGACCACCCCCGGCGCGAGCGCGACGAACAGTTGCAATTCGGCTTGCTGCGGCCCCATCTGCGGCACTTCGGCGAGCTGATAAGGCATGTCCGCCGCATGCAGGCGCTGCAATAGCGCTTGCCATTCGTCGGCGCTCTCCAGCCGGAGAGCGATATGGTCGATGCGCGGCGCCGCCCTGCCCGCTACGGCCGGCACCGTCGCGTCAATCAGATGAATCACCGGCCGGCCGTTTGCATACAGCCAGTAACCGTCGATCGAAAACGGCGGACGCGCGCCGTCCGTCAGCCCGGCGACGTCGACGAAGAAACGTCGCGTGGTCTTGAGGTCGGCGGTGACGATCGTTGCGTGATCGAGTTGCATGGTGTGGGCTGCACAGAGCACAAAGGGTTTACGAGGAGTGCATTGTGAGCGGAACACGTCAATTTGATAATTGGCGTAGCATTTGAAGCATTTTCAAATTTCTCTGAAAGATGACGATGGATAATCTCGGTGACATCCGCCTATTCGTCGAAGCGGCGCAGCAAGGCAGCCTGTCGGCGGCAGGTCGCAAGATGGGCCTGACGCCGGCCGCCGCCAGCGCGCGGCTGGCCAAACTCGAAGCCGGCCTGAAAACGCGCCTGTTCGAGCGCACCACCCGTCAGTTGAGGCTCACGGACGAAGGCCGCCTCTACCTGAACTGCTGCCGCCAGGCGCTGCAATCGCTCGACGACGCAGAGGCCGCGCTGCAAGCGGGCCAAGGCGTCGTGCGCGGCAAGGTGCGAATCTCAGCAACGTCGGACTTCGGCCGCAATCTGCTGATGCACTGGCTCGACGAGTTCAACGCGCTCTACCCCGAGGTGACGTTCGCGCTGACGCTGTCGGACTCGCTGTCGAATTTGGTGCAGGAAGACATCGATCTGGCGATCCGCTTCGGTGTGCCGCAAGACAGCTCGCTGGTCGCCCGCAAACTGGCGCCGAACCGGCGCGTGCTGTGCGCGTCGCCGGACTACATCGCACGCAAGGGTGAACCGAAGGATCCGCACGATCTGGTGAATTTCGACTGCATCGTGCTCGGCACCGCATCCGGTCCGGTCAACGAATGGAGGTTCACGCGCGGCGACGAGGTGCAGCACTATACGGTGCCGTTCGAGACCTCCCGGGAAACCAACGACGGCGCCGTGGCCCGCGAATGGGCGAGGCGCGGCTACGGGATCGTCATCAAGTCGATGTGGGACGTGGAAGCGGACCTGCGGGGCGACTGCCTGAAAATCCTGCTGCCCGAATGGCGCTATCCGGACGCGCCGCTCCACGCGCTCTACCACCGCAACCGTTTCATGGCGCCGCGCGTGCGCGTGCTGCTGGATTTCCTGACCGAACGCTTCGCGCAGGTATCGGACGAACTGGAAGGCCTGCTGGGCTTGCCGCCGGAGCGGTCGCGAGCAACGGCCGGGGCGGAAACCGCATCCGATGAAGGGCTATAATATTGAGCTACGCTGCAAACGTGCATTGAAAGTGGCCAGAAGCGCCGCCCCGCGGCCGATCCGCACACCACCCGCACGTTTGACCCCACTTCACCTATAAACGACGCCCCCAGGTTAACCACTGCGACCGGCGAAAATCGATGACCAAGAAAGTTTATGTAAAGACCTACGGCTGCCAGATGAACGAGTACGACTCCGACAAGATGGTCGACGTACTCGGCGCGGCTGAAGGCCTCGTCAAGACCGACACCCCGGAAGACGCGGACGTCATTCTCTTCAACACCTGCTCGGTGCGCGAAAAAGCCCAGGAGAAAGTCTTCTCCGAACTCGGCCGTGTGCGCGAGTTGAAAGAAGCGAACCCGAATCTGATCATCGGCGTGGGCGGTTGCGTGGCGAGCCAGGAAGGCGCGTCGATCGTGGCGCGCGCACCGTATGTCGATCTGGTATTCGGTCCGCAAACGCTGCACCGTCTGCCGCAAATGATCGACAAGCGTCGCGAAAGCGGCCGTGCTCAGGTTGACATCTCGTTCCCGGAAATCGAAAAGTTCGATCACCTGCCGCCGGCGCGCGTCGATGGCGCAAGCGCGTTCGTGTCGATCATGGAAGGCTGCAGCAAGTACTGCAGCTACTGCGTCGTGCCGTACACGCGCGGTGAAGAAGTGTCGCGTCCGCTGGACGACGTGCTGACCGAAATCGCCGGCCTCGCCGACCAGGGCGTGCGTGAAGTCACGCTGCTCGGCCAGAACGTGAATGCCTACCGTGCCGGCATTACACTGGGCTCGAGCGAAATCGCGGACTTCGCTCAGCTGATCGAATACGTCGCGGATATTCCGGGCATCGAACGGATTCGCTACACCACGTCGCATCCGAAGGAATTCACGCAGCGCCTGATCGACACCTACGCCAAGGTGCCGAAACTCGTCAGCCATCTGCATCTGCCGGTGCAGCACGGCTCCGACCGCATCCTGATGGCGATGAAGCGCGGCTACACGGTGCTCGAATACAAGTCCGTAATCCGCAAGCTGCGCGCGATCCGCCCGGACCTGTCTTTGTCGACCGACATGATCGTCGGCTTCCCTGGCGAGACGGAAGAAGACTTCGACAAGATGATGGCGTTGATCCACGAGATGAAGTACGACACCAGCTTCTCGTTCATCTACAGCCCGCGTCCTGGCACGCCGGCCGCGAATCTGCACGACGACACGCCGCGCGAAGTGAAGCTCAAACGTCTGCAACATCTGCAGGCTACGATCGAAGAAAACGTGCAGCGCATTAGCGATTCGATGGTCGGCAAGGTCGAGCGCATTCTGGTCGAACGCCCGGCGCGCAAGGATCCGAACGAACTCGCGGGCCGCACCGAGAACAACCGCGTGGTGAATTTCCCGGCGCCGGTCGCGTCGCACGCGCGGCTGATCGGCCAGATGGTGGACGTGAAAATCGTCCATGCGTACCCACATTCCTTGCGTGGCGAGCTTGTGCTGGTGCACGACGACGCGCCCGCGACCACCCACTGAGCGACGCCAGCCAGCGTCACGAACCCGACAGGATCGATCCTCCGCCTTGAAGACCACTCAGCAGCATCTGGAATTCACCGCACCGCGCGACGACAACGCGCGGCTCGCCAACCTCTGCGGACCGCTCGACGAAAATCTGCGGCAGATCGAGCAGGCGCTCGACGTGACGCTGCAACGCCGTGGCCACCGCATCGCGATTCGCGGGCGCGGCGCGAAACTCGCACTCACCGCGCTCGAAAGGTTCTACAACAACTCGCAGGAGCCACTGTCGGTCGACGACATCCAACTCGCGCTCGTCGAAGTGCGCCAACCGGCGCGCCATCGTGCGAACGGCAACGGCCAAGGTGCGGGAACGATCGACTCACGTTTCCCCGGCAACCCGGATCATCCGTTCGATCAACCCGCCGACAACGGCGACGATGACCTCGAAGAACTCGGCCCGAAGCTGTATACACGGCGCGCCGACCTGCGCGGCCGCACGCCGGCGCAACGCGAGTATCTGAAGCAGATCATTTCGCACGACGTGACGTTCGGCGTCGGTCCGGCGGGGACCGGCAAAACCTATCTCGCGGTGGCTTGCGCGGTGGACGCGCTGGAGCGCGATCAGGTCAAACGCATCGTGCTGACGCGTCCGGCCGTCGAAGCAGGCGAGCGCCTCGGGTTTCTGCCAGGCGATCTGGCTCAGAAGGTCGATCCGTATCTGCGTCCGCTGTACGACGCGCTGTACGACCTGCTCGGCTTCGACAAGACCGCCAAGATGTTCGAGCGGCAAATGATCGAAATCGCGCCACTCGCCTACATGCGGGGCCGCACGCTGAATCACGCGTTCATCATCCTCGACGAGGCGCAGAACACCACGCCCGAACAGATGAAGATGTTCCTCACGCGGATCGGCTTCGGCTCGAAGGCGGTGGTCACCGGCGACACGACCCAGGTCGACCTGCCGCGCGGCGCGAAGAGCGGACTGATCGAAGCGCAGCAGGTGCTGTCGGACGTGCGCGGCATTGCGCTCACGCGCTTCACCAGCGCGGACGTGGTGCGGCATCCGCTGGTCGCGCGAATTGTGGAGGCGTACGATGCGCATTCGCAGAAAACCGCCAATCCGGCGGATTCTCGTTAATTTGTGGCGTTAATTTGCGCCACTTATTGCGTCACTTATTGCGCAAAATACCACTGGATATGCCGCTGCAACCCAGGCAACACATCGATACCGCATGAGCCGCGCACCGAAACTGACTTTGAATCTGCAATTTCCCGCCGCCAAAGCCTGGCCGGAACACAAGGCGCTGCTGCCCCGCGCCACTGTGGCCGGTTGGGTCAAGGCGGCGCTCTTCGCAGACGGCGAGCTGACCGTGCGTTTCGTCGACGCCGAAGAAGGCCGCACACTGAACCGCACCTATCGCGGCAAAGACTATTCGACCAACGTACTGACTTTCGCATACGCCGAATCGGAAGACGATCCGGTGACCGGCGACCTGATCCTGTGCTGCCCGGTAGTGGAAAAGGAAGCCGCCGAACAAGGTAAGCCGCTGATCGCGCACTACGCGCATCTGCTGGTGCACGGCACCCTTCATGCGCAAGGCTACGACCACGAGGTCGAGGAAGAGGCCGAGGAAATGGAAGCGATCGAGACTGAAATTCTCGGCAAGCTCGGTTTCCCGGATCCTTATCAATAGTCTTTGCCATCACCGTTCAAAAACCACCGTGAGCACGTCCTCCCCTGAAGCCGATACGCGAAGCACGCCCTGCCCGGACTATCCGCCCGCACTCGGCGAATCGCGGCTGCTAACGGACGAGGAGTTGCGCGCATCGCTTGCATGCGCGTTGCGCGACTGGGACCGTCAAAGCGATCTGTGGCTGTTCGGTTATGGTTCGCTGATCTGGAATCCCGGTCTGCCCACCGTCGAAGCGGCCCGTTCGAAAGTGCACGGCTATCACCGCGGCCTGTATCTGTGGTCGCGCGTGAATCGCGGTACGCCCGAACAGCCGGGCCTCGTGCTCGCGCTCGATCGCGGCGGCTCGTGCTCCGGCATCGCCTTCCGCCTTGCCGCCCAGGGTGCGATGCCGCATCTGGAAGCGTTGTGGCGCCGCGAAATGCCGATGGGTTCGTACCGCCCGGCCTGGTTGCCCTGCGTCCTCGCCGACGGCCGGCGCGTCGACGCGCTCGCCTTCGTGATGCGCCGCGACGCGCCGTCCTACACCGGCAAACTGCGCGACGAGGTCGTCAAAACCGTGTTCGGCTGCGCGAGCGGCCGCTACGGCACCACGCTCGACTATGTCAGCCGCACCGTCCATGCGCTGCGCGAAAGCGGCATGCCCGACCGCGCGCTTGAAGCGCTGCTCGAGCGTTGCCGCGAGGAAAGCCGCGAGGCCCGGCAGAAATAAGGCAACCGCGGGGCAACCACGAGGGCCACCCTACTTTTTTGCTCCAAAACGCTTTTCCTCGCGTAATCAGTTAGGATTGACCCACGCCCACCGCACGCGGCCGGGCGGATTTGTCACATCACTCACGCCCAGCCCGGCAGGACACGGTCCTGCCATGTGCCTGGTGTATCCTTAATACTCTGCAACAGCGCGCCCAGCCTCGCCGGGCGCACTACCATGAACGACACGTATCCCAGTCGACGCCAAATCGACAAACCGCAAGAGAAACGCTCACTCCTCGAGCGTTTGACCGACTTCATCTCGCCCGAGCCCGACTCGCGCGCCGAACTTCTGGAAATCCTGCAGGATGCGCACGAGCGCAACCTGATCGATGCCGACTCGCTGTCGATGATCGAGGGCGTATTCCAGGTGTCCGAACTCAGCGCCCGCGACATCATGGTGCCGCGCGCTCAAATGGACGCGATCAACATCGCGGACAATCCCGCCGAATTCATCCCCTACGTGCTGGAAAAGGCGCACTCGCGCTATCCGGTTTACGAGGGCAATCGCGACAACATCATCGGTGTGCTGCTCGCGAAAGACCTGCTGCGCTACTACGCTGAAGACGAATTCGACGTGCGCGGCATGCTGCGCCCCGCCGTCTTCATCCCGGAATCGAAGCGCCTGAACGTGCTGCTGCACGACTTCCGCGTGAATCGCAATCACCTCGCGGTGGTGGTCGACGAATACGGCGGCGTGGCCGGCCTGATTACGATCGAAGACGTGCTGGAACAGATAGTCGGCGATATCGAAGACGAATACGATTTCGACGAGGAAAGCGGCAATATCATCGCCTCGCCGGACGGCCGCTTCCGCGTGCGCGCGCTCACTGAGATCGAGCAGTTCAACGAGGCCTTCGGCACGCATTACTCGGACGACGAAGTCGATACGATCGGCGGGCTCGTCACACATCATTTCGGCCGGGTGCCGCATCGTGGTGAAAAAGTCCGCCTCGACGATCTGATCTTCGAGATTCTGCGCGGCGACGCCCGCCAGATTCACATGCTGCTGGTGCGCCGCGACCCGCTTGCCGGCCAGCGCGAGCGCGAAGCCCAGCACGTGCAGACCTGATCCGCTTCTTTTCTTCGCTTCTTCCACTCCTCACGCCGACCGCGCAACAATGGCCGACCCGATTACATCCCGTTCGCGCCGCGGCGTGAGTGCCCCGGCCGCTCGAGAAGCGCGCGGCCGTGTCCTGCCCCGCTGGCATTACCTCGTCGCGTTGGCCGCCGGTGCGGCCAATACGCTGTCATTCGCGCCCACGCCGCATGGCGGCTGGCTCGAACTCGTGATCTTCGTGTTCTTCTTCGCATGGCTCACGCGCACGACCGGCTGGAAAAGCGCCGCGCTGACGAGCGGCGCGTTCGGCTTCGGCAACTTCGCCACCGGTGTCTGGTGGCTGTACGTCAGCATGCACGACTACGGCGGCATGGCCGCGCCGCTCGCGGGCGCGGCGGTCGTCCTGTTCTCGCTGTATCTGGCAGTGTATCCGGCGCTCGCCGCGGGCATCTGGTCGTTCTGCGCGGGGCACGCGCGCAACGGCGCGTCGGACACCGACCAACCGTTCTCGCCGACCTGGCACGGCGCGCTGGCTTTTGCGAGCGCGTGGGCGATCGGTGAATGGTTGCGCGGCACTGTGTTCACCGGCTTTCCGTGGCTCGCGAGCGGTTATGCGCAGGTAGACGGCCCGCTCGCCGGGTTTGCACCGGTGGCGGGCGTGTACGGCGTCGGCTGGATGCTGGCGCTGGTCGCGGCGTTGATCGTGCAGGCGCTGGTACCGGTGCTACCTTCGCGCGGGCGGCTTGATGCCGCCGCAATCGGCAAGGCTGGAAATGCCGGCAATGGGGCTAAACGCGGTATCGCGGGCGTCGTCGTGCCGGGGGGAATCGCGGTTGCGCTGATCGCAGCCGGCCTGCTGCTGCCGCTCGTGCAATGGACCCTGCCGGCCAACGCGCCGCTGACGGTGCGCCTCTTGCAAGGCAACGTCAAACAGGAAATGAAGTTCGAAGAAGCCGGCATGCGCGCCGCGATCGACCAGTATCAGCAGATGATCACGTCGAAACCGGCCGACCTGGTTGTCACGCCGGAAACCGCCATTCCGGTGCTCGCACAGCAATTGCCGCCGCAGTTCGCGTCGGCGGTGCGCAACTTCTCGGATACGACCGGCACCTCGATCGTGTTCGGTGCGATCGGCGGCACCATCACGCCGGAAGGCCAGGTGGTCGACTACACGAACAGCCTGTTCGGCGTCACACCGGGCACGCGCGAGGTGTATCGCTACGACAAACACCATCTCGTGCCGTTCGGCGAATTCGTGCCGTGGGGCTTCCGCTGGTTCGTGAATCTGATGAACATTCCGCTCGGCGATTTCGCGCGCGGCGCGCCGGTGCAAAAGCCGTTCATCGTGCACAACCAGCCGGTGTCCGTCGACATCTGCTACGAGGATATTTTCGGCGAAGAGATCGCGCGGAACATCCGCGAGAGCGATACGCCGGCAGGCGTGCTGGTCAACTCGACCAATCTCGCCTGGTTCGGCGACACCATCGCCCTGGACCAGCATCTGCAGATCGCGCGCATGCGATCACTGGAAACCGGCCGGCCAATGCTGCGCGCCACCAACACCGGCATGACCGCCGCAATCGACGCCAACGGCAAGGTGATCGGACGCCTGACGCCGTACACGATCGGCTCGCTCGATGTGACGGTGCAAGGCACCTCGGGCAGCACGCCCTATGTGACGAGCGGCAATAACACGGTGCTGGCGGTTTCGTTGCTGCTGCTGGCGTTCGGGTTTGCGTTCGGGCCGGGAATTACGCGACGCCGGAACGGCAAGCAGTAAGCCTCAGCCGGACTGCCTAAGCAGCAAGCAGTCCGGCCCGGTATCCCCACGCGCCGGTTGAATCGCAGCGACAATCCCATCGCATGTAAAAAACGCGCGCTCTGGCATGCCACGAGCGCGCGTTTTGCAAAAAAGTACCGCTTTACCGATTCGCGCTCAATCCGCCGGCACCGTATCAATGAACGACTGACGCAAGGACAGCTTCTGGAAATGCTTGTCCAGATTCGGATACCCTTCGCGCCAGTTCAACTCGGGCATGCGGAAATCGAGGTAGCCCAGCGCGCAGCCCAACGCGATGTCCGCGAGCGTGTAGTGATTGGCCGCGCACCACGGCTTGCTGCCCAAGCCTTGCGACATCGCGATCAGGCCTTCGTCGATCTTGCGTTGTTGCCGCGCCACCCACGCGTCCACGCGCTGCTCGGGCGTGCGCTGGGTGCCTTCGAGGCGAATCAGCACCGCAGCGTCAAGGATGCCGTCGGCGAGCGCCTCCCAGCAGCGCACTTCGACGCGCTCGCGCCCGGACGGCGGAATCAGCTTGCCGACCGGCGACAGCGTATCCACGTATTCGCAGATCACCCGCGAGTCGAATACCGCTTCGCCGTCTTCCATCACGAGGCACGGCACCTTGCCGATCGGATTGAAGGTGTGAATCGTGGTATCCGGCGCCCAGACGTTCTCGGGCACGAATTCGTAGTCGATCTTCTTGTCGGCCAGAACGATCCGTGCCTTACGCACGAACGGGCTGGCGAGCGAACCGATGAGTTTCATCATTACCGTCTGCCTTTTCTTGAATTCGGCGAAAGTATAAGTGGTTGGCGCCGTTCCCGAGCATAGCGCCGTATCTTCGCAAGCCGCATGAATGCTGGCTGTGGATGGATAGCAACATTGCCGCGCCGCGCGCCAGGCGTCTACCCGGCTAATTGGCCGATTGACGGAAAGACAGGCGCCAGGCACGGCGGGCTGCCGCCATCGCGCCTGACCCGGGCACAGCGCTTGCCGGACGCGCCAGCCAGGCGCCCCCACCTGGAACCCCAGTATCCGTGCAGAATAAGTCTCCACATTGGGCGCTACAATCGCACGATGAACCAGCCGACCGAACCCACCATCGCCATCGACGTCTACCGCACGCGCCGCGAGCGCGTACTCGCCGCGCTGCGCGCGGCGGGCGGGGGCGTCGCCATCGTCCCCACCGCGCCGGAAAAGCTGCGTAACCGGGACGCCGACTACCCCTACCGGCACGATAGCTACTTCTACTATCTGACGGGCTTCACCGAACCCGAGGCGTGGCTGGTGCTCGATGCAAGCGCCGCGCCGGGCGAGCCGGCTTCGATCCTGTTCTGCCGCGAGAAGAATGTCGAGCGCGAGACGTGGGAAGGCTTCCGTTTTGGGCCAGACGGCGCGCGCGAGGCGTTCGGCTTCGACGCAGCCTTCGCTGTCAGCGAAGTCAATACGCAATTGCCGCGCATTCTCGCCGACAAGCCGTCGCTGCATTACGCGCTCGGCACCTCGGCGCAACTGGACGAACAGGTGCGCGGCTGGCTCGATGCCGTACGCGCACAAGGCCGCGGCGGGGTCGCCACCCCTACCGTCGCGCGTGACCTGATCCCATTGATCGACGACATGCGGCTCGTTAAGGATCCCCACGAACTCGCCATCATGCGCCGCGCCGGACAGATTTCCGCGCAAGCGCATCGCCGTGCGATGGCCGCCTGCCACCCCGGCGTGCGCGAGTACGAACTCGAAGCCGAGCTGCTCTACACATTCCGCAAATTCGGCGCGCAGGCGCCCGCCTACACGTCGATTGTCGCCGCAGGCGCCAATGCCTGCGTGCTGCACTACCCCGCCGGCAACGCGATTGCCCAGGACGGCGACCTGATCCTGATCGACGCCGCCTGCGAGCTCGACGGCTACGCATCCGACATCACCCGCACCTTCCCGGCGAGCGGCCGCTTCACGCCGGCGCAGCGCGAGCTGTACGACATCGTGCTGGCCGCGCAGCAGGCTGCCGTCGACGCCACCCGCGTCGGCGCCACCTTCGACGATCCGCATCAGGCCGCCGTGCGGATGCTGTCGCAGGGTCTGCTCGATACCGGCATCATCGACCGCACGAAGTTCGCCTCGGTCGACGCCGTGATCGCCGAGCGCGCCTATGCGCCGTTCTATATGCACCGTACCGGCCACTGGCTCGGCATGGACGTGCACGATGTCGGCGACTACCGCGAACGCGGTGCGCCGCGCGACGAAGCGGGCGCACTGCCGTGGCGCACGCTGCAGGCGGGGATGACGCTGACCGTCGAGCCCGGTCTGTATATTCGTCCGACCGAAGGTGTGCCCGAGCGCTACTGGAACATCGGTATCCGCATCGAGGACGACGCGATCGTCACGCCCACCGGCTGCGAGCTGCTCACGCGCGACGTCCCGGTGGCGGCCGACGAGATCGAGGCGCTGATGCAGGAAGCCCGCACGGCCCAGGAAGCCGGGAAGTAACCCAGTAGCAACCCAGGCAGTCACCCAAGGAAGTAACCCGCAATGAACGACGTTTCCCAGTCGACGGTGATTCTGAAGCCCGCCGCGTCCGATCATTCCTTCGATTTCGACGTGACGATCGTCGGCGCCGGGCCGGTCGGGCTGGCGCTTGCCGGCTGGCTGGCGCGCCGCAGCGCGACGCGGGCGCTGAAGATCGCACTGATCGACGCGCGCGAGCCGGAAGATTCGATTGCCGATCCGCGTGCGATCGCCGTGTCGCATGGCAGCCGGATGATTCTCGAACCGCTGCGCTGGCCCGCTGACGCCACCGCGATCCAGCGCATCCACGTGTCGCAGCGCGGCCACTTCGGCCGCACGCTGATCGACCACAGCGAGCACGGCCTGCCGGCGCTAGGCTACGTGCTGCGTTATGGGTCGATCGTGCATGGTCTTGCCGAAGCGGTTCATGCGACGTCCGTGCACTGGTTCCGGTCCACCTCCGCCGCGGCCCCGACTCAGGACCTCGACGGTGTCACGCTGCCGATCGAAACCGCGGGTGTCACACGCAATCTGCGCACGCGGATTCTGGTGAATGCCGAAGGCGGCCTGTTCGGCGACCAGAAACCCGCCGGGAGCGCGGGTAGCAGCGCTGGTCACAGTGCCAGCGGCGGCACGCGCGATTACGGGCAGACCGCGCTGGTCGGCACGGTCACCGTGTCGGCGCCGCAACCGCATGTGGCATGGGAGCGCTTCACGTCGCAAGGGCCGATCGCGCTGCTGCCGATGGGCGGCGTGCGCGGCGCGAATTACGCGCTGGTCTGGTGCTGCGCACCCGACGAAGCCGCGCGACGCACGCAACTCACGGACGACGAATTCCTGAGCGAACTCGGTGCCGCATTCGGCAACCGCATGGGCCGCTTTACGCAAATAAGGGGGCGCGCCTCGTTCCCGCTAGGACTGAATGCGGTCGATACGCTGGTAAAGGGCCATGTCGTCGCAATCGGCAATGCGGCGCAAACGCTGCATCCAGTGGCGGGCCAAGGTCTGAATCTCGGTCTGCGCGACGCGCACGCGCTCGCCGATGCCTTGTCCACGGAAGGCCCCACCCCGCTCGCGCTGGCGACGTTCGCGCAACGCCGCGCGCTCGACCGGCGCCTGACGATCGGCGCGACCGACACGCTTGCGCGCCTGTTCACCGTCGACTTCCCCCCGCTCGCCACCTTGCGCGGCCTCGCCCTCACCGCGCTCGAATTCGTGCCGCCGGTGAAAACCGCGTTGGCGCGGCAAATGATGTTCGGTCAGCGCCGCTGAGCGCGCCGCCCGCTCGCGCCCCGCGGCCGCTGCAGCCTTTTTAGGCAGATCAGGCAGGGCCCCGCGAGCGGTGCCGGTTCTATGAACCGGACCACTTTCATAGAAGATTTAATGAGTTACGACAGACGCAAGTCGGGTGTCGGCTATCCGTTAACGCTAAAATAGCGGTTTTCCCTCGCATTTCGCGAATGCTCCGATTGACAGAATTTGATCAATCGGTCGCAGGCGCGTCCAAGTCATGCCTACTCTCGGCTCCCACAATCTGCGTAATAACCTGTTCGTCGCCCCCATGGCCGGCGTGACCGACCGGCCGTTCCGGCAGTTGTGCAAACGGCTGGGCGCGGGCTATGCGGTGTCGGAAATGGTCGCCTCGAACGCGCAACTGTGGAAAAGCGAAAAGACCATGCGCCGTGCCAACCACACGGGCGAGGTCGAGCCGATTGCCGTGCAGATCGCCGGCGCCGATCCGGCCATGATGGCCGAAGCCGCGCGCTACAACGTGGCGAACGGCGCGCAGATCATCGACATCAACATGGGCTGCCCGGCCAAGAAGGTGTGCAACGTGGCCGCGGGCTCCGCCTTGCTGCAGAACGAACCGCTGGTGCAGCGCATCGTCGAGGCGGTGGTAGGCGCGGTGGGCATCGGCCCTGACGCGGTGCCCGTCACGCTGAAGATCCGCACCGGCTGGGATCGCGACAACAAGAACGCTTTGACGGTAGCGCGTCTGGCCGAGGCCGCCGGCATTTCGATGCTGACCGTGCACGGCCGCACGCGCGCCGACCTGTATCACGGCGACGCCGAATACGAGACCATTGCCGCCGTCAAAGCGGCGGTGCGCATTCCGGTGGTCGCCAATGGCGACATTACGTCGCCGCAAAAAGCCCGCGAGGTGCTCGCCGCCACCGGCGCCGACGCCATCATGATCGGCCGCGCCGCGCAGGGGCGTCCGTGGCTGTTCCGCGAGATCGAGCATTTCCTGCAAACGGGCGAGTTGCTGCCGCCGCCACGCATCGACGAAATCCAGCAGGTGATGAACGAGCATCTCGAAGATCACTACGCGTTCTACGGCGAATTTACGGGTGTGCGCACAGCACGTAAGCATATCGGCTGGTACACTCGCGGCCTTTCTGGCGCCAACGTGTTCCGGCACCGCATGAATACGCTGGACACCACGCGCGAACAACTCCTCGCCGTCAACGAATTCTTCGACGCCCAAAAGGCGATCTCCGACCGCCTCGTCTACGTCGACGAGACGCTCACCAAGAACGACGGCGAGCCGGACCATACCGACCGACTAGCAGCATGAGCAAGAACAATATCGAACAATCTGTCCGCGATAGCCTGGGGATGTACTTCCAGGATCTCGACGGCTCCAATCCGCACGACGTCTACGACATGGTGATTTCGTGCGTGGAAAAACCCTTGCTCGAAGTGGTGCTCGAGCAGGCCGGCGGCAATCAGTCGCTGGCCGCCGAGTATCTCGGCATCAACCGCAATACGCTGCGCAAGAAGCTGCAACAGCACGGTTTGTTGTAGTTTTTCGGCGCCCTGCCACGTTTCCCTTCGGCTTTTCGTCTTCATCATGATCAAGCAAGCGCTCATCTCCGTTTCCGACAAGTCCGGCATCGTCGACTTCGCCAAGTCGCTGTCGGACCTCGGCGTCAAGATCCTGTCGACCGGCGGCACCGCGAAACTGCTCGCGGACGCGGGTCTGTCCGTCACCGAAGTCGCCGACTACACGGGCTTCCCGGAAATGCTGGACGGGCGCGTGAAAACGCTGCATCCGAAGGTGCACGGCGGCATTCTCGCGCGCCGCGACCTGCCGGAACACATGGCAGCGCTTGAAAAGCACGACATCCCGACGATCGACCTGCTGGTCGTGAATCTGTACCCGTTCGTGCAGACCGTGTCGAAGGAAGTGTGCTCGCTGGAAGACGCGATCGAGAACATCGACATCGGCGGCCCGACCATGCTGCGCTCGGCCGCGAAGAATCATCGCGACGTGACGGTGGTGGTCGATCCGGCGGATTACGCGGTCGTGCTCGAGGAAATGCGCGCGAACAGCAACGCGGTTTCGTACAAGACGAACTTCCGTCTGGCTACCAAGGTATTCGCGCACACCGCGCAGTACGACGGCGCGATCACGAACTACCTGACGAGCCTGACCGACGAGCTGCAACATTCGTCGCGCAATGCTTACCCGGCTACGTTCAACCTGGCGTTCGACAAGGTGCAGGACCTGCGCTACGGCGAAAACCCGCATCAGAGCGCTGCGTTTTACCGCGACCTGGTGGTGCAACCGGGCGCGCTGGCAAACTACAACCAGTTGCAAGGCAAGGAACTGTCGTACAACAACATCGCCGATTCCGATGCAGCGTGGGAATGCGTGAAGACGTTCGACGTGCCGGCTTGCGTGATCGTCAAGCACGCGAATCCGTGCGGCGTTGCAGTGGGCGCGGACGCGAACGAAGCGTATGCAAAGGCGTTCCAGACCGATCCGACCTCGGCGTTCGGCGGCATCATCGCGTTCAACCGTGAAGTCGACGAAACGGCGGCGCAAGCGGTGGCCAAGCAGTTCGTCGAAGTGCTGATCGCACCGTCGTTCAGCACGGCGGCTCGCCAGGTGTTCGCGGCCAAGCAGAACGTGCGTCTGCTGGAAATCGCTTTGGGTGACGGCCATAACGCGTTCGATCTGAAGCGCGTCGGCGGCGGCCTGCTAGTGCAATCGCTCGATTCGAAGAACGTGCAGCCGCGCGAATTGCGCGTGGTCACGAAACGTCACCCGACGCCGAAGGAAATGGACGACCTGCTGTTCGCATGGCGCGTGGCGAAGTACGTGAAGTCGAACGCGATTGTGTTCTGCGGCAACGGCATGACGCTCGGCGTCGGCGCGGGCCAGATGAGCCGCGTGGACTCGGCGCGCATCGCCAGCATCAAGGCGCAGAATGCCGGTCTGACGCTGACCGGTTCGGCCGTGGCGTCGGATGCGTTCTTCCCGTTCCGCGACGGTCTGGACGTGGTGGTCGCGGCAGGCGCGACCTGCGTGATTCAACCGGGCGGCTCGATGCGCGATGACGAAGTGGTCAGCGCGGCGGACGAGCACAACATTGCGATGGTGTTGACTGGCGTGCGTCACTTCCGGCATTGATTCCGGCTTCGCGGACACCGCCTGATTCTTTATGACGCGGTAGTCGCAAACCAGGCTTGAGCGAAACGGCCCGACGGAGATTTCCGCCGGGCCGTTTTCTTTTGCGTGTGTGCGTGATCCCCTTTCAACGCATGCGACAGTTTTTATTCCGTCGGCATCGCTGCACACCGACCGCCGCACCACGCGTTCGTTGTAGTATCGCAAGCACTTAGTTTTCACCGCAGATGCGGCACCTCATGAGAATTCTCGGCATCGACCCCGGCTTGCGCGTGACCGGTTTTGGCGTAATCGATCAAACTGGACACACGCTTAGCTACGTCGCAAGCGGCGTGATCAAGACCGCCGACGCCGATCTGCCATCGCGTCTCGGCACCATTTTCGAAGGTATTTCGACGCTGGTCCGTCAGCATTCGCCGGATCAGTCGGCGATCGAAAAGGTGTTCGTCAACGTCAACCCGCAATCCACCCTGCTGCTCGGCCAGGCGCGCGGTGCGGCGATCTGTGGCCTGGTGGCGGGCGGTGTGCCGGTCGCCGAATATACGGCGCTGCAGTTGAAGCAGGCTGTGGTCGGCTACGGCCGCGCGACCAAGGAGCAGATGCAGCAGATGGTGGTGCGACTGCTCAACCTCTCCGGCGTGCCCAGCACCGACGCGGCCGACGCCCTCGGCATGGCGATTTGCCACGCACACGGCGGCACGACTCTGAGCACGCTGGGCGGTATTGCGCCATCGCTGGCCAAGAAAGGCTTGCGAGTGCGGCGCGGGCGGTTAGTGGGGTAGGCGAAGGCGGCGCTCCAGCCACGTTCGCGTTACGCGCGCACGGATCGTGGTGCGCGCCACGCCCGACGCGCACTCGCTGCGCTACACTCGCCCTTTCTCTCAAGATTGAATTCGCCATGATCGGTCGCATTGCCGGCGTTCTGCTGGAAAAAACCCCGCCGCATCTGCTCGTCGACTGCAACGGCGTCGGTTACGAAGTCGATGTGCCGATGAGCACGTTCTACAACCTGCCGTCGACCGGCGAACGCGTCGTGCTGCTCACGCAAATGATCGTGCGTGAAGACGCGCATCTGCTCTATGGCTTCGGCACCGCCGAAGAACGCTCGACCTTCCGCGAGTTGCTGAAGATTACGGGCATCGGCGCGCGCATGGCGCTCGCCGTGCTCTCCGGGATGAGCGTGCACGAACTGGCGCAGACCGTCACGATGCAGGACGCAGCGCGCCTGACTCGCGTGCCGGGCATCGGCAAGAAGACGGCGGAGCGGCTGCTCCTCGAACTGAAGGGCAAGATCGGCGCCGACCTGGGCGCGATGGCCGGCGCGGCGTCGGCATCCAACCATGCCTCCGATATCCTGAACGCACTGCTCGCATTGGGTTACTCCGAAAAAGAAGCGTTGGCGGCCGTCAAGAACGTGCCGGCCGGCACCGGCGTTTCCGAGGGCATCAAGCTCGCGTTGAAGGCGTTGTCCAAGGGTTAAAACAGGCCATGTCGGTGGCGCCGCATGCGATGGGTCAAGCTTCGCATACGGCGGCGCGCCGCACACCCTGGCCGTTCGGCCGGGTTTCGCACCGGGCGCCGCCCAAGGGGACTTCCTTCGGGGCGCGCGCGGTACAATGACCGGATGATCGAAACCGACAAACTCGCCGCCGAGCGCATCATCGCGGCCACGCCCGTCTCGCCGAACGAAGAAGCGTTCGAGCGCGCGTTGCGCCCGCGCCAGCTCGAAGAATATGTTGGGCAGGAAAAAATACGCGGTCAGCTGGAAATCTTCATCGAGGCTGCCAAGCGCCGGTCCGAGTCGCTCGACCACGTGCTGCTGTTTGGGCCGCCGGGTCTCGGCAAGACCACGCTCGCGCACATCATCGCGCGGGAAATGGGCGTCAATCTGCGGCAAACCTCCGGCCCGGTGCTCGAACGCGCCGGTGACCTTGCCGCGCTGCTCACCAATCTCGAAGCCAACGACGTCCTGTTCATCGACGAAATCCATCGGCTCTCGCCGGTCGTCGAAGAAATTCTGTATCCGGCGTTGGAGGACTATCAGATCGACATCATGATCGGCGAAGGACCGGCCGCGCGCAGCGTGAAGCTCGATCTGCAGCCGTTCACGCTGGTCGGCGCAACCACCCGTGCGGGCATGCTGACCAATCCGCTACGCGATCGCTTCGGGATCGTCGCACGGCTCGAGTTTTATAATGCCGAAGAACTGGCGCGCATCGTCACGCGTTCGGCGTCGTTGCTGCATGCGCAGATCCATCCGGACGGCGCATTTGAAATCGCCAAGCGCGCACGTGGCACGCCGCGGATCGCGAACCGGCTGCTGCGCCGTGTGCGCGATTTCGCCGAAGTGAAAGCGGACGGCAACATCACCGCGCAAGTGGCCGACGCCGCGCTCAAAATGCTCGACGTGGACGCGGTCGGCTTCGACCTGATGGACCGCAAACTGCTCGAAGCGATCCTGCACAAGTTCGACGGCGGCCCGGTCGGCGTCGACAATCTGGCGGCGGCAATCGGCGAAGAGCGCGACACGATCGAAGACGTGCTCGAACCGTATCTGATCCAGCAAGGCTTCCTGCAACGCACGCCGCGCGGCCGCGTCGCTACACTGCTCACGTACCGGCATTTCGGTCTCGCCGCGCCGGACGCTTCGAGTCCCATATCCGGCCTGTGGGATGCGGCCGCAACCTGAGCCGGATACACGCCGCGTGAGACCGATTTAGGGATGTCCGATCAAATCAAGCAGCCCACTTCACGCGGCGGCCTCGCGCAGTTACTCGCGGGCAGAATCCGCTCGAAACTGGCGGCCGGCGTCACGCATCTGACAACCGGCAGCGGCCCCACACTCGACTACTCATCGCCGCCAGGAGACCCCGGCCTCTTCGGGCCCGACTCCGTGTGCTGGAAAGTCCACGCCGACTTCACGTCGATGATGACGGGCGGCATCAGCGCATTGCTGCTCCAGGCGCTGCATCCGCTGGCACTCGCCGGCGTATGGGACCATTCGACGTTTCGCACCGATATTCTGGGGCGCCTGCGCCGAACCGCGACTTTCATCTCCGGCACGACGTATGGCAGCCAGCTCGATGCTTTAGCGCTGATTGAGCGCGTAAAGCGCATTCACCTTGGCGTCACTGGCGTTGGACCTGATGGCCGGCCGTATCGCGCGAGCGACCCTGCCCTGCTGACGTGGGTGCACGTGGCTGAAGTGTCGAGTTTCATGGCTGCGCACCTGCGGTACGTGAACCCTTTGCTGCCCGTCGCCGCGCAGGATCGATACTTCGCGGAAACCGCGCGCATCGCCGAGATGCTCGGCGCGTCGAACATTCCGCGCTCACGTGCCGAGATTGACGCTTATCTGCTCGCCATGCAGCCCGAGTTGGTGGCCAGCGAGCGCACTCAAGAAGTCGTGAGAGTTCTGATGAATGCGCCCGCCCCGACTGCAGCGATGCGGCCCGCGGGAGCATTGATGTTGAATGCCGGCGTCGATCTGCTGCCCGATTGGGCGCAAACGATGTTGGGGTTCGAACGATTCGCCGGCATTCGCCGTGCGGTCACGAGGCCCGGCGTGAGGCTGGTCGCACCGGTGATCCGCTGGGCGCTGGTGAACGGTGTCTCGAAGCGGGCACGCCGACGTGTGGCGGCTACGCGCGAGTCGAAGTAGTCCGCGTCGACGAGAGCGCTCCCTGCGAAATCGTCTTGCCGCAAGATAGCTCCAAGCCAAATAACGCTTCGCCGATCAACGCCCCGGTTCGGGCACCTTCTTGAAGCTATCGTCATCGCTCGGCGCATCGAGATGCGACACGTCCGCCCATGACACGATCGTCGCCTTGCTGGCGTCGTCGGCGTAATCCACCACGTTGACACTCGTGTTCAGCAACGCGTAATCACGCGGCGCATCGAGTGACAAGCCGCACGCGAACCGGCGCACACAGTCCAGCACGCCACCGTGCGCGACACAGGCGATCCGTCCGCCTGGATGCGCGGCGACGATCGGCTCGATCGCATGCAATACGCGATGGTAGAGCGTGCGTTGCGACTCGCCTTCCGGCGGCGCGAAACCCGGATCGCGGGTTTGCCAGTGCGCGTACTCATCTGGGAAGCGGACGGCGATTTCATCGCTGTCATGCCCCTGGAACGCGCCGTATGAACGCTCGCGCAAACCTTCGCGTAGTTGCAACGGCAGGCCGAGCGCGTCGGCGATCGGCTGCGCGGTTTGCTGAGCGCGTTGCAGATCGCTTGAATAGATCGCGTCGAGCCGCACGCCCTCTTTCACCTCATTCGCGATGCGGCGTGCAAGGCGCTGCGCCTGCGCGAGGCCGGTCGTCGCGAGCGGGATGTCGATGTGACCTTGAATGCGCTTGATGCGGTTCCAGTCGGTCTCGCCGTGGCGGATGAACAGAATCTGCGTGGTCATGGGATCAGAGTGGGCACCAGGAGCCAGTTATGCCGAGCCGCTATTGTCGCAAAAAGCGGCTGGAGGAGTGGATGCGTGCCTCCGCATGCACCATGCGACGGCAGTCGAAACTCGGGCGTTGGTCTGCCGCCAGAACGTGACCGGCCCGCGCCCCGCCTACACTAGGCGACGGCAGTCGAAACTCAAGCGTTGGTCTGTAGCCAGAACGTGACCGGCCCGTCATTGACGAGCGACACCTGCATGTCGGCGCCGAACTCGCCCGTCTCGACGATCGGGTGCTTTGCGCGCGCCGCCGAGACGAAGTAATCGAATAGCCGCTTACCTTCATCGGGCGGCGCTGCAGGCGTGAAGCTCGGACGCAGGCCACTGTTGGTGTCAGCCGCCAGCGTGAACTGCGAAACAAGCAGCAAGCCGCCCGCGCGCCCGGCACCGTCGAGATTCTGCACGGAGAGATTCATCTTGCCGGCCGCATCGCTGAAGACGCGGTAACCGAGCACCTTGGCAAGCAGCCGGTCGGCTGCGCCTTCCGTGTCGCCGCGTTCGGCGCAGACGAGCGCGAGCAGGCCCGCCTCGATCGCGCCGGTCACGCGGTCGCCTACCCGCACTTCCGCGCGCCGCACGCGCTGGATCAGCGCGATCATCGGCTCGACTCCGAATGCAACGCTCGAATCATCATCGCGTTATCGCTGGGCCAACAAGCCATCAAGCCGTCAGCGTGACGCGCGCAAAACGACGCTTGCCGACCTGCACGACGTACTCACCGGCTTCAACCTTCAAGCCCTTGTCTGACACAGTCGCGCCGTCGATTTTCACGCCGCCCTGCTCGATGTTGCGCAGCGCCTCGCTGGTCGACGGCACGAGGTTGGCCTGCTTGAGCAACTGGCCGATCGCGAGCGGTGCGCCCGCGAGCGTGACCACCGGAATATCGTCCGGCACCCCGCCCTTCGCGCGATGGTTGAAGTCTTCGAGCGCGCGCTCGGCATCGGCTTGCGAGTGGAAGCGTGCGACGATTTCCTGACCGAGCATCACCTTGAAATCGCGCGGATTGCGGCCCGCTTCGATCTCTTTCCTGAAGCCGGCGATCTCGTCCATCGGACGGAACGACAGCAATTCGAAATAACGCCACATCAGCACATCGGAGATGCTCATCAGCTTGCCGAACATGTCCGTCGGCTTTTCGCTGATGCCGATGTAGTTGTTCTTCGACTTCGACATCTTCTCGACGCCGTCCAGGCCTTCGAGCAGCGGCATGGTCAAGATGCACTGCTGTTCCTGACCGTACTGCTTCTGCAGTTCACGGCCCACCAGCAGGTTGAACTTCTGATCTGTGCCGCCGAGCTCGAGGTCGGCATTCAACGCGACCGAGTCGTAACCTTGCATCAGCGGGTACAGGAATTCGTGGATCGAGATCGGCACGCCGCCCTGGAAACGCTTGGTGAAATCTTCGCGCTCGAGAATCCGCGCCACCGTGTAGCGCGATGCGAGCTTGATCATGCCGTCGGCGCCGAGCGGCATCGACCATTCGCTGTTGTAACGGATTTCGGTCTTGTCGCGGTCGAGCACGAGCGCGGCCTGCTCGAAATACGTTTTCGCGTTCGATTCGATCTGCTCGCGCGTGAGCGGCGGACGCGTGGCGTTGCGGCCCGACGGATCGCCAATCAGCGACGTGAAGTCGCCGATCAGGAAAATCACCGTGTGACCCAGGTCCTGCAACTGGCGCATCTTGTTCAGCACGACCGTGTGGCCGATATGGATGTCAGGCGCGGTCGGATCGAGGCCGAGCTTGATGCGCAGGGGCACACCGGTGGCCGCGCTCTTCGCGAGCTTCTGTGCGAATTCGTCTTCGATCAGCAGTTCGTCGACGCCGCGTTTAGTGACGGCGAGTGCGTGACGGACTTCGTCAGTGATCGGGAAGGCGGGGCTAGGCTTGGTGGACTCGGTGCTCATGCTGGAAACGTGAAGTCGCGAAAAAAGGAGATTGTCCCATAGATGCGCGCCGCCGCGCCCACTGACTCAGCCACAAGCGCCCCCGCCTGTGCACGATTTCGGCGTGCCGGGCCGCGCCATTGGCTTCGTGAGGCTTTATATTCGACCGCGATTGCACCGATAATCTGCTAAAACAGATCGCAACGAATCATCGAGAGGAGCAGCAACGTGGCGCGAGACCCCGCAGACGGCGTCTACTTTGGATTGATGTCCGGCACGAGCATGGACGGCGTGGACGGTGTCGCCGTCAGGTTTGCCCAAGGCAAGCCGCCGGTGGTGCTGGCCGAGGCGTTTGTCGGCTTTTCGGCGGGCTTGCGCGAGGCGCTGTTCGCGCTTCAACAGCCGGGGGACAACGAGATCGAACGCGAAGCGCTGGCCGCTAACGCGCTCGCCACGCGCTACACCGTGTGCTGCCACGAATTGCTGCACGGCAGCCGCGTGCCAGCCTCGGAAGTCCGTGCAATCGGCGTCCACGGCCAGACGGTGCGGCATCGGCCGGAAAAGGGTTACACGCGGCAGATCAACAACCCCGCACTGCTCGCGGAAATGATGAGCATCGACGTAGTCGCCGATTTCCGCAGCCGCGACGTCGCGGCCGGCGGCCAGGGCGCGCCGCTCGTGCCGGCGTTTCACGCCACGGTGTTCGGCGCGAAAGACGAAACGCGGGTGGTCTGCAATCTAGGCGGCATCAGCAATATCACGATCCTGAACGGGACCGGCGGCGTGCGCGGCTTCGACTGCGGGCCGGCGAACGCGCTACTCGACGAATGGGCGCAGCGCCATCTCGGCAAGCCCTTCGACGAAAACGGCCATTTCGCCGCGAGCGGACAGGTCGATCGCACGTTGCTGAACGCGCTGCTCGACGAGCCCTTTTTCACGCAGCAACCGCCGAAAAGCACCGGCCGCGACTTGTTCAACGCACAATGGCTGGATGCAAAGCTCCAACCGTTCGCCGCTCTCGCCCCCGCCGACGTGCAAGCCACCCTGGTCGCGCTGACCGCGGTAACGGTTGCTCGCGAAATCGAACGGCATGCATCGGACGCCAAGGCGGTCTATGTGTGTGGCGGCGGTGCGCGCAATCCGGAGATTATGAAAGCCCTGCAGCAGGCGCTGGAGGACAGCGGCGTAGGCGGCGTGCCCGTGATGACAACCGACGCGCTCGGCGTGCCGCCGAGCCAGGTCGAGCCGCTGGCGTTCGCATGGCTGGCGATGCGCTGCGTGGCGCGCTTGCCGGGCAATTTGCCGGCAGTCACGGGCGCCGCTGCGGAGCGCGTGCTAGGCGCGATCTACCCGCGCTAATCGCCGAGTCTGGGTTTGAGCTCATGCAATGAAAAACGGGGCCGAAGCCCCGTTTTCTTTTACAACCTGTCTTTTACAACCTCTTGCCTGACCGGCCGACCATCAGACCGAGAACGACGAGCCGCAACCACAGGTGGTCGTAGCATTCGGGTTCTTGATGACGAACTGCGCACCGTTGATGTCGTCCTTATAGTCGATTTCAGCGCCGACCAGATACTGGTAGCTCATCGAATCGATCAGCAGCTGGACGCCGCTCTTGTTCATGACGGTGTCGTCTTCATTGACGGCTTCGTCGAACGTAAAACCGTACTGAAAGCCCGAGCAGCCGCCGCCCTGCACGAAAACGCGCAGTTTGAGGTCCGCATTGCCTTCTTCTTCGATCAGTTGCTTGACCTTGTCAGCCGCTGCGTCGGTAAAAACGAAGGGGGCGGGCATCTCGGTCACGGGTGTATCGGTGACTGCGTTCATTCGAACTCTCCAAAAAGCTTCTAACCGCTATTGTAGGGCTGATCTCAATATCGTGCTGAAGCCCACAAAATCAATGGGTTCTTCCACGAAACGGTATCGACGGGCACGCTAGCCGCTGCCAGCCTGCCTGAGCTGCCCAAATCACCGCGCCAGCGAGAAAACCGTTGTCGCAAACCCAACGCGAAAAATCATAAAAAAAGCCGCCTTCGCGAAAGCGTTGGCGGCTTTTGCAGCGCTCCAGCCCGAAAGCCGGATCGCACACGAAGCGATTAACGCTTCGAGAATTGCTTCCGGCGACGTGCCTTGTGGAAGCCGACCTTCTTACGTTCGACTTCACGAGCGTCACGCGTCACGAAGCCAGCCTTCGACAGTTCCGGCTTCAGCGTTGCGTCATAGTCCATCAGCGCGCGGGTGATGCCGTGACGAACCGCACCGGCTTGACCCGTTTCACCGCCACCGTTCACGTTGACTTTGATGTCGAACGTGACGCCGTGGTTCGTGAGTTCCAGCGGCTGACGCACGATCATCAGCGACGTTTCGCGCGAGAAGTAATCGGCGATAGGCTTGCCGTTTACAATGATCTCGCCCTTGCCAGCCTTGATGAAGACGCGTGCGACGGCGCTCTTGCGGCGGCCCGTGCCGTAATTCCAGTTACCGATCATGTGGGCTCCCCTTAGATCTCGAGCGCTTTCGGCTGTTGTGCCGAATGCGGATGCGTTGCTTCAGCGTAGACCTTCAGCTTCTTGATCATCGCGTAGCCGAGCGGGCCCTTCGGCAGCATGCCCTTGACCGCTTTCTCGAGCGCACGGCCCGGGAAGCGTTCTTGCATCTTGCCGAACGTCGTTTCATAGATACCGCCCGGGTAACCCGAGTGACGGTAGTACTTCTTGTCAGTAGCCTTGTTGCCCGTGACACGGAGCTTGCCCGCGTTGATAACGATGATGAAATCACCGGTGTCGACGTGCGGAGTGAATTCAGGCTTGTGCTTGCCGCGAAGACGGTGTGCCACTTCGCTGGCGACACGCCCGAGAACCTTATCCGTCGCGTCAATCACGTACCATTCACGCGTAACCTCATGGGCTTTTGCGGAAAACGTCTTCATGATCGATCCAAAAAAATTGCTGCGCCCAATGTATTTTTTCCTGCTTGTAGTGTGCGCATCGAGGCGCGTGCAGGCTCTCCCTGGTACTTCCTCCGCGGGCGCGGATGCGGAAAAGCCCTGAATTATAAAGGAATTTGCTACACCGAGTCAAAATTTGTGGGATTTGGGGCAAGAAGTCGTGCGCGGCGACGGCCGGACAGCGCCCTATGACCTTCCTCGTGGTCCGCCGAACAGCATCGGTGGCAGGAATGCTCGGGCGAAAAAAAACCCAAACGAGTGGTTCGGGTTTAATCCACCAAAGGAGGAGGTGGAGGAGACAGCGGAGGTTGCAGAACTGCTGCAACCGATGGAAACGATTATATGAGGCGCCCTTGTGCGACGCAAGAACATTTGCATTGCGAAACGCAATCTCATAATGTGAGATTGCCATCTTCAGGGCAAAAAACGACGAGTTTCCTTTTAAATCAAACACTAAGTAATTTTTAAGCAACTGCATAAGCAGACATCGTCTAGAGTAAAACCCCTAAACCCGTCAGGGCATTCCCGAATTGGCGAAACATGGCGCACTGCAACACGCAAGCCATCATCGCGCATAAGTTCCGGCGAAAGTCCCTTCGGGCGGGCGCGCAAACAGCGGGCTACAATGCCGTCTCAATATCAGCGCAACGCGGTGGAGCACAGCATGGAATGCAAAGTTAGCTGGATGGGGCAAGACGGGATGGCATTTGCGGCCGAGACGGGCAGCGGCCATCTGGTCACGATGGACGGCGCGCCGGAAGGCGGCGGACGCAATCTCGCGCCGCGTCCGATGGAAATGGTTCTGCTCGGCACGGGCGGCTGCACGGCGTACGACGTCGTGATGATCCTGAAGAAAAGCCGCCAGGAAATCGCCGGCTGCTCGGTGACGCTGAAGGCTGAACGCGCCAGCGAAGATCCGAAAGTGTTCACCAAGATCCACTTCCACTTCACCGTGACGGGCAAGAACCTGAACCCGGCCACCGTGGAACGCGCGATCAATCTGTCGCACGACAAATACTGCTCGGCGTCGATCATGATTGCGAAGACCGCTGACCTCACACACTCGTTCGAGATCGTCGCGGGTTGAGCGTGATGCGCCGGCGCAAGTCGCCGCGCATGTGACCCAACCAGCGGGGCAAAATAAAAATGCCGGCGTCCGCCAGGATGCCGGCATTTTTTTGTTGGGTGGCAAAGCAGGCCGATAAGCCGGATTCTGTGCACGCGCCATGTCCGAAAACGCGACGCGCGTAGCAGTCATTCCTCTAGGCGCGCCATTACTGACGCGCTCAAGCTTCCTACCCGCAGACGTGACGGGGGCCCCGTCCTGCATCTCGAAGATGCTAGCCTGCCTACTTGGAATTGCTCCGGGTGGAGGTTACCGTGCCGGTCTGCCTTGCAGCAGCCGCGGTGCGCTCTTACCGCACCGTTTCACCCTTACCTGATCCCGACTTGCGCCGGGCCATCGGCGGTTTGCTTTCTGTTGCCCTGTTCCGCGTGTCACCACGGATGGCCGTTAGCCATCACCCTGCCCTATGGAGTCCGGACTTTCCTCGCCCTCTTTGGCCGAAACCGCAGAGGCCGCGACTGCCTGGCCTGCTTTGCTGAGGCGCATTTTAACACTAGGGCGGATACGTGCGACTTCGACGACTGGAACAGCGGGATGGCGCCGCTCTCTCGCTCAAACTGCATCGACACTTCGGCCCGACCCTACGCGCGGCAACCGCCCAAGCCGCTTGAGCCGGGATATAAGCCCTGCGGGCCTTTAGCGCGAACGCCGCCCCGCGCGAAAGACGGACGTATCGTCGTAAAACGCGGGCGATTCGTTCTCTGCCCACCAGCCCGGAATCCCCAGCACCGGCAGCGGCGCAAACATGCGGCTCGTCAATGCATCGGTGCCCAATAGTGCCGTGCTGACAGACTCGTCGAGCCATGCGTCGCGTGCCGCGGCGCCCCAGCCGAAGTACTCGGATGGCACATCAACGATCCACGCATGGCCCGTGCAGGCCTTGAACGGTGCGATCAGCTTTTCCAGCAGCGCGTGACCGAAGCAGCGCACTTCGCAGCGCATGCCCCAGGCATCACGGTGAGCGACCAGCAGCGTCTGCCAGTCGAACCCGCGCAATGCCGCGCTCAGCGAGGGGTCGGCACAGGCGAAAAGCAAAGCGTTCTCGTCGAACAAGGTCAACGTGTCGCGCACGCCGCCGCGGGTCGGGCCGACGCCCAACACGTCGATTGCCGCCGACTGCCGCGCGTTCAGCGCCGCCTTGATACGCGGAAACGCGAACCACATCGCCCCGTTAAAGAAGTCATGCAGGTTGTGGCGCGTCGGCACGCAGCCCGTCGACGCGATGTGCGCCTCGTAAGCCGCGCCCGGCGGCAGATCGTCCTGGGCAATGAACGCGAGGCGCTGACCGCGCCCCGTGACCTGCCGCATCTCGCCGGCATCGGCGTTCATTTCTGCCAGCAAGGCCGCGTAGCTCGTCAGCGCGCCCTGCTGCCAGCGTTCGCCACGCGTCGCGAACTGCGCGAACCACGGCCTGGACCAGTCGATATCGGCGAATCCGAAGCCCACGCGCGCCGCCTCTTGCACCTGCATCTAACGCAACCTCAGACGAGGCGCCAACCAATCGACTCACCGCCACGCAGCGGCACAACAGGCGTGTCGCCGACCGGCAATTCAGCCGGCAGCGTCCATTCCTCGCGACGCAGCGTGACCTTCTCTTCGCTGCGCGGCAGACCGTAGAAATCCGCACCGAAGAAGCTGGCGAAGCCTTCGAGCTTGTCCAGTGCGCCGGCTTTGTCGAACGCTTCCGTATACAGCTCGAGCGCATGCAGCGCCGTGTAGCAACCCGCGCAACCGCAGGCGTGCTCCTTCAAGCCCTTCGGATGCGGCGCGCTATCGGTGCCGAGGAAAAAGCGCGGATTGCCCGAGGTCGCCGCCTCGACCAGCGCCACGCGATGCGTCTCGCGCTTCAACACCGGCAGGCAGTAGTAATGCGGGCGAATGCCGCCCTGGAAGATCGCGTTACGGTTGTAGAGCAGATGGTGCGCGGTAATCGTCGCGCCCAAGAGCCCCGGCGCCACGCCGGCTTCATGGATGTAGTCGACGGCATCCTTCGTGGTGATGTGCTCGAACACCACCTTCAGCGCCGGAAATTCGCGGCGCAGCGGCGTCATCACGCGGTCGATGAACACTTTCTCGCGGTCGAACAGGTCGATCGACGAATCGGTCACTTCGCCGTGCACCAGCAGCGGCATACCGGTCTCCTGCATCACCTCGAGCGTTTTGGCGCACTTCATGATGTCCGTGACGCCCGCGTCCGAGTTGGTCGTCGCGCCCGCCGGGTACAGCTTCACGCCATGCACGAAGCCGCTTTCGCGCGCGCGGCGGATTTCGTCGGGCGGCGTGTTGTCGGTCAGGTACAGCGTCATCAGCGGCTCGAACTTCGCCCCGGCCGGGATCGCGGCGACGATGCGCTCGCGGTACGCCTGCGCCATCGCGGTTGTGGTGACCGGCGGCTTCAGGTTAGGCATGATGATCGCGCGGCCGAACTGGCGCGCGGTGTCCGGCAGCACGGCAGCGAGCATCTCGCCGTCGCGAACGTGCAGGTGCCAGTCGTCCGGGCGGGCGAGCGTAACGGAGTCGATGGAATCGAGGGGGGCGTTGGAAGCGGTCATGGCGAGAGGGGAACGAGATTCGGCGGCAAAAAAGCAAATCGGCATGCTCAAAGCGGTACAAATCACAGCAAATCGCAACGCTAAGGCCTAAACATACGTCAATTTTGCTATTTGGCGCTTCTGGCTCGGTGATATGCTTGGAAAATCATCATTGTAACGGCTTGCCCCGTTCACAGGCTTACCCGCAACATGTGCCAACTTCTCGGAATGAACTGCGCCGCGCCGACGGACGTCACGTTCTCGTTCACCGGCTTTGCGGCGCGCGGCGGCGTCACCGATCACCATGCAGACGGCTGGGGCATCGCCTTCTTCGAAGATAAAGCCTGCCGCCTGTTCATCGATCATCAATCGTCGGCCACCTCGCCGATCGCCGAGATGGTCAAGCGCTACCCGATCAAATCGAAGAACACGATCGCGCATATCCGCAAGGCGACGCAAGGGCACATCCTGCTCGAAAACTGCCATCCGTTCATGCGCGAACTGTGGGGGCGCCACTGGATCTTCGCGCACAACGGCGACCTGAAAGATTATTCGCCGGCGCTAAACGGCGTCTATCAACCTGTCGGCACGACCGATAGCGAACTCGCGTTCTGCGCGCTGCTGCAAGGTTTGCGCAAGGCGTTCCCGGGCTGCCAACCGCCGCTGGAAGAACTGTTCGAGGCGCTCGAAACCCTCACGCGCGAGATCACGCAATTCGGCGTGTTCAATTTCCTGATGTCGAACGGCCAGGCGCAGTTCGCACATTGCTCGACGCATCTGCACTACATCGTGCGGCGCTGGCCGTTCTCGACCGCCCATCTGGTCGATGCGGACGTGTCAATCGATTTCGCCAAATACACGACGCCGGAAGACCGCGTCGCCGTCATCGCGACCAAGCCGCTCACCGATAACGAAGTGTGGACCGCTTTCCAGCCAGGCGATCTGATGATGTTCCAGCACGGCGAAGTGATCAGTCGGGTCAATGTGCCGGTGCCGGCCTCGGTGCTGGAAAAGCTGCGCAATCCGGAATTGGACGCATCGGCTTCGGCGACTACGATTGCGGCCACGATTGAGGCGGTAGCCACGGCCGAGGTCGACCTCGAAGCGGCCGACGACACCGCCGCTTTCGAATCCTGATACGAAAAAGCCGCTTCTTTCGAGGCGGCTTCAGACTGCTGACCAACCCCACGTTTTTCGGAGCGAGGGGTTTTGTTTTTCAGGCCAGGTTTTCTGCATGGGCCACGCCAACCAGCCAGCGCGGCCAGGCGACACCCTTAGTGCAGGATCTTCGCCAGAAAATCCTTCGCGCGATCCGACTTCGGATTCGCGAAGAAGTCTTCCTTGCGGTCGTCTTCGACGATCAAGCCCTTATCCATGAAGATCACGCGGTGCGCGACCTTCTTGGCAAAGCCCATTTCGTGCGTGACGCACATCATCGTCATACCTTCCTGCGCGAGTTCGACCATCACGTCGAGCACTTCGTTGATCATTTCCGGATCGAGCGCCGAGGTCGGTTCGTCGAACAGCATCGCGATCGGGTCCATCGACAGCGCGCGCGCAATCGCCACACGCTGCTGCTGACCGCCCGACAATTGCCCCGGAAACTTATCCGCATGCGCACGCAGACCGACGCGGTCGAGGAGCTTGTAGCCCTTGGTGGTGGCTTCGTCCTTCGAGCGGCCCAGCACCTTGATCTGCGCAAGCGTCAGGTTCTGCACGATCGACAGATGCGGGAACAGCTCAAAGTGCTGGAACACCATGCCGACCTTGGCACGCAGCTTCGACAGATTGGTTTTCTTGTCGGTCAGCGATTGGCCGTTGATGACGATCTCGCCCTTCTGGAACGGCTCGAGGCCGTTGACGGTTTTGATCAGCGTGGACTTGCCCGAGCCCGACGGCCCGCACACCACCACCACTTCACCTTTTTTGACTTCCGTCGTGCAGTCGGTCAGCACTTGAAAGTGGCCGTACCACTTCGAAACATTCTTGATAGAGATCATCTTGCGACCTTTTTCTGAAGACCTTTGACGAGGCTCGACGCGATCACGCAGATCACGAAATAACACGCGCCCGCGAACAGTACCATCTCGACATTCGTACCGTCACGGTCGCCAATATTCGTGGCGGTGCGGAAGAAGTCGGCGAGGCTGATCACGTAGACGAGCGACGTATCCTGAAACAGCACGATACCCTGCGTAAGCAGCAGCGGCACCATCGCGCGGAACGCCTGCGGCAGCACGATGAGACGCATCGCCTGCGGGTAGCTCATGCCGAGCGCAAACGCGGCATTGACCTGCCCGCGCGGCACCGCCTGAATACCGGCACGGATAATCTCCGAATAGTACGCAGCCTCGAAGAGCGAGAAAGCGACCATCGCCGACGCGAGACGAATGTCGATATCCGGTGACAAGCCCAGCACGTTTTGCAGCACCTGCGGCACGATCAGGAAGAACCACAGCAACACCATCACCAGCGGGATCGAACGGAAGATCGTGACATAAGCCTTCGCGAACCATTCGAACGGCTTGAATGGTGAGAGCCGCATGATCGCGAGAATGGTGCCCCAGATGATGCCGATCACGATCGCAATCAGCGTGATCTTGATGGTGATGATCGCGCCGGTCCACAGCGTAGGCAGTGCGCCCGGAATACCGCTCCAGTCGAAATGATGCATCACTTACCTCCGATATAGCCGGGCAACCGGGTCTTGTGTTCGACCCAGCGCATCAGTTGCATCACGACCAGATTGATCAGCACATACGCCAGCGTGACCGCGATGAACGACTCATACGTCTGCGACGTGTAATCGACCAGTTGGCGCGCCTGGGCGGACAGATCCAGCAGACCGATCGTCGATGCCACTGCCGAATTCTTGAAGATATTCAGAAACTCGGACGTGAGCGGCGGCACGATGATCCGGTACGCAACCGGCAGCAGCACGTAGCGATATGTCTGCCATTGCGTGAAACCCATGGCCAGACCCGCGGCGCGCTGGCCGCGCGGCAACGCGTTGATGCCCGAGCGCACCTGCTCGCACACGCGCGCGGCAGTGAAGAGCCCGAGACAGATGATCGACGACGAGAAAAACTGCGCGCTCGGCGGTAGTTGCTTGTACCAGTTCCCCATCGACACGGGCAGCAACTCCGGTATCACCAGATACCAGATGAAGAACTGCACGATCAGTGGGATGTTGCGGAAGATCGCGACATAGAGCGTGCCGATACCCGACGCCCATTTGTTCGGCACCGTGCGCAGCACACCGAACAACGAACCGACGATCAGCGCGATCACCCATGCCGACAGCGACACGGTAATCGTCACCCAGAAGCCGGACATCAGCCAGCCCAGATAGGTAGTCGGCTCGCCGGTGGAGACCGGACTCAGCAGAATGCCCCAGTTCCAGTGATATGACATGACCAAGACTCCAGCAAAAAGAAACGGAAGAAGCGCGCGGCCCCTTCCGTCTCGTTCAGCGTTTCAAAAAAACAGCTAAGGTTTAATCGATTGCCTTGTCATTCGGGCTCTTGTAGAGCGCCTTCATGTCATCGCTTTCCGGGAAGTTCAGGTTCAGGCCCTTCGGCGGAATCGGCGATTCGAACCACTTCTTGTAGATCTGATCGGCTTCGCCCGAGGTCTCGACCTTCGCAATCGCGTCGTCGACCACCTTCTTGAATTCCGGATCGTTCTTGCGAATCATGCAGCCGTACGCTTCATGCGATTGCGGCGTGCCGACGATAACGAAGTCGCCCGGGTTGTTCGACTTGGCGCGCTCGCCTGCCAGCAGCGCGTCGTCCATCATGAACGCAGCAGCGCGGCCGGTGGAGAGCGTCAGGAACGACTCGCCGTGGTCTTTCGCGCTGATGATGTTCATGCCCATGCTCTTTTCCTGGTTCATCTTACGAAGCAGGCGCTCGGAGGTTGTGCCGGCGGTCGTGACGACCGTCTTGCCCTTCAGGTCCGCGAAGTCCTTGATGCCGGAGTCTTTCTTGGTCATCAGGCGCGTGCCGATCACGAAGATCGTGTTCGAGAACGCAGCTTGTTGCTGGCGCTCGGCGTTATTCGTGGTCGAGCCGCATTCCATGTCGACGGTGCCGTTCTGCACCAGCGGAATACGGTTTTGCGACGTGACCGGCGTCAGCTTGACCTTCAGGTTAGGCATGTTCAGCTTCTGCTTAACCGCCTCCACCACCTTCAGCGCGAATTCCTGCGAGTAGCCGATGACATTCTGCTTGTCGTCGTAATACGAAAACGGGATCGACGATTCGCGATGACCCAGCGAAATGACGCCCGTGTCCTTGATCTTTTTCAGCGTACCGGCGTCTTGCGCATGCGCGCCAACCGTAAACAGTCCGAGAGTCGCGAGCAGCAGCGCAGCTTTTTTAATCTTCATGTGTGATCTCCTTGGCAAGAACCGGCGCCAGTTTAGCAAAGTAATTATTCTGAAAGTATCGCTATAAACCATGTTTGTTGCGTGTCCGCCAATCCCCCAACGGGACGTCTTTCGGGCCGGGGGACTTCCTCCGGTGCGCGCGCCGCTACCCGCATTGTCGTTCTAAATGGCGCTTCCTGGACGGTTGGTCAATCTTTCGGACATGCGAAGACGGGCGGCATCGATACGATGCCGCCCGCCGGGTGATGCACGCCGTCTTGTGAACGGCGTTGGAGCAAGTTTTTAGCGGTCCGCGAGGTAGCGGCCCCGCCGTTTCACGCAATCAGATCAGGGGTACAGGCCGCGCAATTCGCGCGCTTCCAGGATCCGCTTACACGCGACGATAAACGCCGCGGTCCGCACGGACACCTTCTGTTCGCTCGACACTTGCCACACTGCGGCAAAGGCTTCACGCATCACGCGCTCGAGACGCTGGTTGATCTCGTCTTCCGTCCAGAAGAAGCTCGAGAAGTCCTGGACCCATTCGAAGTACGACACCGTCACGCCACCAGCGTTGGCCACGACGTCCGGAATCACGAGGATGCCACGGTCGTGCAGAATGTCGTCCGCTGCCGTGGTGGTCGGGCCGTTGGCGCCTTCCACGACGATCTTCGTCTTGATCTTGCCGGCGTTCTTTTCGGTGATCTGATTTTCCAGCGCGGCCGGAATCAGGATGTCGGATTCGACCGTCCAGAAGTCGTCGTTCGCGATTGCGTCGGCTTCCGGGAAGCCACCCACGCCGCCATTCTTCGCCACGTAATCCGCCAGCGCGACAGCATCGATACCAGTCGACTTGTGCACCGTGCCGGTGTGATCCTGCACCGCGACCAGCTTCGAGCCCGCTTCCTGGAACAGGCGCGCTGCGATGCCGCCCACGTTACCGAAGCCCTGCACGGCAATACGCGCGCCTTCGATGTCGACGCCAATGCGGCGTGCAGCTTCGGAAGCCACCACGAACACGCCACGGCCCGTCGCTTCACGGCGGCCCAGCGAACCACCCAGCGCGATCGGCTTGCCCGTCACCACGCCCGTGGCCGTTTGGCCCTGGTTCATGGAGTACGTGTCCATCATCCACGCCATGATCTGCTCGTTCGTGTTCACGTCCGGCGCGGGGATGTCGGTATTCGGTCCGATGATGATGCCGATTTCGCTGGTGTAGCGGCGCGTCACGCGCTCCAGCTCGCCACGCGACAGCGTGCGCGGGTCGACACGAATACCGCCCTTTGCGCCGCCGTACGGCACGTTCACAGCAGCATTCTTCACCGACATCCACGCCGAAAGCGCCATCACTTCCGACAGCGTCACGTCCTGGTGATAACGCACGCCACCCTTACCCGGACCGCGCGACACGTTGTGCTGCACGCGATAGCCTTCGAAGTGCGCGACCGTGCCGTTATCGAGTTCGATAGGCACATCGACGATCAGAATGCGCTTCGGGCGCTTCAGGGTTTCGAGCCAGCGGGACAGCGAGCCGAGGTACGGCGCGACGCGGTCGACCTGACGCAGGTAGTTGCCCCACGGGCCGAGGTCGTCTTTATTCAGGTAGGAAGGAACCGACTGCAACGTTGATGCGGATTGTGCTGCTTGTTGCTGGGATGACATGAACGCTCCGGCGTTGATCGAGTGACAGCATTGTCGAAAAACGCCGTTTTGAAATCCAATGCCGTTTCCTTATCCGATTATGTTTTTTTTGCATGACCGTTAAGAAGCTGCAAATTCGCGTCGTGGGGACGCAGGTTTTCAGGCCGCGCCCGCGCCTTGCGCCAACTCCTCCGACACCACGTCCCACAACTGCCGCACGAGTATCTGCCGCGCATCGTCGCCTTTCGCGGCCAGCTTGTCGCGATAGAGGCGGATCTCCATGGTCAGCGTGAGCTGCCCCTCGGGCGTCCCACGCGTTGCGCGATCGAGGCGGATCAGTTTGCCGTCAGCGACCGCCTCCTCCACCGCGCTGTAAGGCAGGAAGGCGATGCCGTGGCCGGCCAGCGCCATCGCTTTGAGTCCCTCGGCCATGTCGGTTTCGTACAGGCGGTCGAGATACAGGCGCTCCGGCGCATTAGCGAGGATCACTTCGGTCATGCGGCCGAGGTACGCGTTCGGCGTGTAGGTCAGATAGGGCGTAGGCGCTTCGGCCGTGCCCGGCAGCGTGTGCCGGGGACGCCCGGCGCGGCCCGGCGCCGAGAACGGGCTGATCGGCTCGTTGCCGAGCGTGAGCATGTCATAGCGCGCCGGATCGAGCGCGATGGGATGGCTCGGATGGTGATAGGCCATCATCAGATCGCAGCCGCCTTCCACCAGCGCCAAAGCCGCATCGTGCACGTTCAACGCCCGCAGCCGGGTGTGGATCGGGCCCATCTGCGCTTCGATGCGCTGCAGCCAGCGCGGGAAGTACGTCAGCGACAGCGTGTGCGGCACTGCGAACTCGATGGTCGCCTGCGGCGTCGCCGTGTGCCCGCGCAGCAGGGCACGCGCCTCGTGGAACTGCGACAGCATGGCGAGCGCCTGCTCGTAGAACACCTGGCCTGCCGCCGTCAGCCGCGTCGGGTAAACCGAACGATCGATCAGTTCCGTGCCCAGCCACGCTTCCAGTGCCTGAATCCGCCGCGAAAACGCCGGCTGCGTGACATGACGCAATTCGGCCGAGCGGCTGAAACTACGCGTTTCCGCGAGCGAAACGAAGTCTTCGAGCCATTTCAGTTCCATGCGGAGCCTGCTGCCAGCGGGAGGGAGGAAGTCAGCATTCTAGCGGCGCGGGGTGCCGCCGCCGGGTTGAGTGGTAAAATTCGCGGTTCCCTCCGTTCCCGAACTGGTCACTGAGCGCCCCCGAGCGCTCAACGCCCCAATCCGCCACAACTCGCGCCCCCATCATGTCCGACACCCGCCCCGACACCCTGTTCGCGCTGAACGCGCTCTCCCCGCTCGACGGCCGTTACGCCTCGAAGACCGAAGCCCTGCGCGAGTGGCTCTCGGAAGCCGCTTTCATGCGCAATCGCGTGACAGTTGAGATCCACTGGCTGATCGCGCTCTCGCACGCCGGTTTCGCCGAAGTGCCGCGCTTTTCCGAAGCCGCCGAACAATTCCTGCTGCAACTGGCCGAGCGTTTCACCGCGCACGACGCCGCGCGCATCAAGGACATCGAACGTGTGACGAATCACGACGTGAAAGCGGTCGAGTATTGGCTGAAGGAATCCGTGAAGGGTCAGGAAGAACTGGAACGCGCAAGCGAGTTCATCCACTTCGCCTGCACGTCGGAAGACATCAACAATACGTCGCACGGCCTGATGCTCGCCGGCGCCCGTGAACACGTGATTCTGCCGGCGCTGCGCTCGGTGCATCAGCGCCTCGTTGCGCTGGCTCATGCACAAGCCGAACAGCCGATGCTGTCGCGCACGCACGGCCAGCCGGCCAGCCCGACCACGCTCGGCAAGGAAATCGCCAACGTCGCCGCGCGTCTGGAACGCGCGATCGACCGTATCGCGAAGGTCGAACTGCTGGGCAAGATGAACGGCGCGGTCGGCAACTTCAATGCGCACATGTCGGCGTATCCGGAATTCGACTGGGAAGCGTTCTCGCGCGAAGTGGTCGAACAGCGCCTGAAGCTCACGTTCAATCCGTACACGATCCAGATCGAACCGCACGACTACATGGCCGAACTGTTCGACGCCGTGTCACGCGCCAACACGATCCTGCTGGATCTGGATCGCGACGTGTGGGGCTACATCTCGGTCGGTTACTTCAAGCAACGCACGAAGGCCGGCGAAATCGGTTCGTCGACGATGCCGCACAAAGTCAATCCGATCGACTTCGAAAATTCGGAAGGCAACCTGGGCTTGGCCAACGCCACGCTGCGCCACCTCGCCGACAAGCTGCCGATTTCGCGCTGGCAGCGTGACCTGACCGACTCAACGGTGCTGCGCAATATGGGCGTCGCGTTCGGCTACTCGCTGCTTGCGTACGACTCGCTGATCCGCGGTCTGGACAAGCTCGAAGTGAATGCGCAGCGTCTGAACGAAGACCTCGACAACTGCTGGGAAGTGCTGGCCGAGCCGGTGCAAACGGTGATGCGCCGCTACGGCATCGAGAACCCGTACGAGCAGTTGAAGGAACTGACGCGCGGCAAGGGCATCACGCGCGAAGCGCTGCAAACGTTCGTTACCGGTCTGGCGATTCCGCAAGATGCGAAGGATCGTTTGCTCGCCATGACGCCGGGTTCGTATATCGGCAAGGCGGTCGAACTGGCGAAGCGGATCGCTTAAGGCAGCACGCAACTGCACACTGCCGCGCGACAACCGCCCGCGCAGTCAACGCCGTTCAGTTGAACCCTGAACGGCGTTTTTCATTTGCGCGCCGCAGGGATGCTACGACAACAAGTCCGGCACTTCGCGCAAGGCCAGGTGGATATTCTGGTCGAAGTGATGCACTCGATAGCCGAACGGCTCGAAGAGCGCGTCCAATGAGCGGGATGAGTGGATCGTGATGTGTCCGTTACGCGGTGCGATGTACCAATGGTCCATCGCGCGCGGCGGCAGAGAGTCGATCGTCAATGTCGAAAACAGCATCACACCGTATGGCCTGAGCATGCTGAGTGCACTTGCGACCGTCTCGCGCGGCTCGGGTGTATGTTCCAGCACTTCGAAGGCCGTCACCAGATCGAATGAGTCAGACGCAGGTTCGGCGCCCCCTTGTCCCATCGGATCCCAACTGTGGGCATCCACGCCACGTTCGCGCAACAACTCCGCCATGAGGCCATTTCCGCCTCCGTAGTCCAGACACTTGAGCCCGTCGCCTTTCGCGATGAAATTCGCGATCGTCGCCACATTGGCCGCCGGACGGGCCTCGATATAGTCGGGATCGACATCCGCATAAGCCGCGTTGTAAATGTGCTTCGCAAACGCGCTCTTGCTCCACCGATCGAACGCATGCGTGAACACCAGTCCGCAGTCATCGCAGCGGTGGTAGTAAATGGGGATCGCGGCAAGCGGCAAGAAATGTCCGCGGCGTTCCTCGCAGTTCTTGTTGAAATCGACCACCCCGCAAAGCGGTGCCGTGCTCCGGCAAATCTTGCAGATTGAAACGCGTCCGACCGGGTCGAGCCTGTCGCCCTCGATATGCATCATGTTCGCCGCCTTTGAGTTTCGATCCGCCAGAGAGACTGCGATTGGACCAAAGCGCGGAAAACAAAAGAATCGGATGCATCCTAAAGCGCACAGATTCCTGACCGAAACTTCGGCGCACATGCGCAAACCGCGCCCAAATTGAAACGACCCGGCCACTTACGCGGCCGGGTCGTCGATATGCAGTGTGTGCCTTAGAGCCTCACCGCGCGGTCATCTGTACCAATACCTCGTCGACAATCTCCTCCGGCGACAATTCGATACTCACTGTGATCGCCTCGTCCGGGCCCGGCTCCTCGAGCGTATCGAGCTGGCTTTGCAACAGCGACGGATCGAAGAAGTGACCGGTACGCGTGGTCAACCGCCCGCGCAGCACCTCGAACGAACCCTTCAGATAGACGAAGCACACGTCCTTATCACCGTTGCTACCGCCGCGCAGCACATCGCGGTACGAACGCTTCAGCGATGAACACGTGAACACCGCCTTCTCGCCCGCCCTCTGCTTCTCTTCGATCGCCGCACGGATAGTTTGCAACCATGGCCAACGGTCTTCGTCGGTGAGCGGAATGCCGTGGTGCATTTTCTCCTTGTTGGCGGCGCTGTGAAACGCGTCGCCGTCGGTGAACGCGCAGTGCAGGCGTTCTGCCAGCATTTCGCCAATCCTCGTTTTGCCGGCGCCCGACACGCCCATTGCGATCAGAATCATCAAAAACTCCTTACACGACCGTCGCGAGCGCGAAAGTCAAACCCAAGCCCATCAGTGAAATGATAGTTTCGAGGAGCGACCATGTCTTGAAGGTCTGCCCCACCGTCATACCGAAGTATTCCTTGATCAGCCAGAAACCGCCGTCGTTCACGTGCGAGAAAATCAGAGACCCCGAACCGGTGGCGAGCACCAGCAATTCCGGCGTGACCTGCACGCCGCTGGCGACTGTGATCGGCGCGACGATGCCGCAAGCGGTGGTCATCGCGACCGTCGCCGAACCCGTGGCCAGGCGAATCAGCGCGGCCACCAGCCAGCCGAACAGCAGCGGCGACAGGTGCATGGCCATCGCTACGGTGACGATTTCCTTCGAAATGCCGCTATCCATCAGCACGCGCCCAAAACCACCGCCGGCGCCGACGATCAGCGTGATGCCCGCGATCGGTGCAAGACATTCGCCACAGAACTTCTGGATCTGCTCACGATTGAAGCCGCGGCTCGCACCGAAGGTCCAGAAGCTGACCAGCACGGCGATCAACAGCGCGACGTCCGAATTGCCGACGAAATGGAGCAGATCGTTCGGCAAGGTCTTCGGCGTGGAGACGAGGTCGGCCCAGCTACCGATCAGCATCAGGATCACCGGCAGCAGGACCGTAAACAACGTGACACCGAAGCTCGGCAGTTCGCGCTTCGGCGCCGCGCTCTTCACGTTATTTTGCGCGTCGTCACCGTGGCCGAGGAATTGCGCGGCGAGCGGGTTGTTGTTCGGCAGCTTGATGTAGCGGCTGATCAGCAGCGCGAACAGCGGACCGGCCACGATCGCCGTCGGCACACCCACCATCAGACCGTACGCAATCGTCTTGCCGATGTCAGCGTGATACGCCTGCACCGCGAGCATCGCGGCCGGGTGCGGCGGAATCAGACCGTGCACGACGGACAAGCCCGCGACCATCGGCAAGCCGACCAGCAGCAGCGACTTGTTGGTGCGTTTGGCGACGTTGAACGCGATCGGAATCAGCAGCACGAAGCCGACTTCAAAAAACACCGGCAAACCGACGATGATCGCCACGACCATCATCGCCCAGTGAATGTTCTTCTCACCGAACCACTCGATCAGCGTGGTGGCGATGCGCTCCGCGCCGCCAGATTCGGCCATCATTTTGCCGAGCATGGTGCCGAGACCGACCACGATCGCAATGTGGCCAAGCGTATTGCCGTTGCCGGTTTCGAACGATTTGACGATGGTGCCGATCGGCATGCCGGACGCGAGACCCAGCAGCAGTGAGACGATGATCAGGACGAGGAACGGATAAACCTTGTAGCGCGTGATCAGCAGGATCAGAAGTGCGATGGCGATCACCGCGAAGACCAGCAGCGTGCTGCCGTGGACAGCTTCCATGAAGCGCCTCCTTTGCGTTATTGATTGTCGGTGCGGAACACGGCTGGCACCTGTCTCACGGCGACCTGGAGCGGTGCATGAAAACCCGGCAAGCCGCGCGGACGCTGAATTTTACTGTTTGTTGTCTCTAAACGCGCGCGAATCCGGCGCACAATCGAAAAGGAGCCTCGCCGTGACAGCCTGGCAGGCTGTTTCGACAAGGCTCCTTTGCGTAGGACCTGGCTAGCGGACTATCGTATCGTGCGCCGATGCGGCTTAGTGAGCAGACGGGACCAGTTCGCTGGCGGCACGCGCTAGGCGCGTGACTTCGTCCCAGTTTTGCGCCGCGAGTGCGGCTTTCGGCGTGAGCCACGATCCGCCCACGCACACGACGTTCGGTTGCGCGAGGAAATTGATGGCGCTTTCAGCCGTGATGCCGCCGGTTGGGCAGAATTTCAGCGTCGGGAACGGACCGTAAAACGCCTGCAGCATCGGGATACCGCCGGCTTGCTGCGCCGGGAAGAACTTGACGATTTCGTAGCCGAGTTCCAGCGCCGTGATGATGTCGGTCGGCGTCATCACGCCGGGCAGCAGCGGCAAGCCGGCGTCTTGCGCGGCCTTGTGCATGTCTTTCGTCAGACCCGGCGAGACGCCGAACTGCGCGCCCGCTTTCTTCGCCTGAGCACAGTGCTCCGGCTTCGTGATCGTGCCGACGCCGACCACGATGTCCTCGGCCAGCTGGCTCGCGCGTTCGATCGCTGCCAGACCTGCTGCGGTGCGCAGCGTGATTTCCAGCACCTTCACGCCACCCGCGTGCAGTGCGCGCGACACGTTTTCACCTTGCTCGACCGAGTCGAACGCGAGCACCGGAATCACCGGGCCGAGGCGCACGATGTCGCTTACTGTTTTCGCCGTCATAGTCAGACTCCTTGTTTCTGCAGCGTTTCGCTGGCTTGAGTGGTGCTTGTGTGTTTTTCGGCGTGCGCTTTGGCCCGCTCACCGTGTTGTACCGCGTGCACGCCCACCATCGGACCGAACACCGAGGCGCCCTGCTCTGCGGGCGCGGCCGCCGCACGGAACACGCCGAACAGTTCACGGCCGAAGCCGACTTCGTTTTCCGCCTGATGCCGCGGCAACGCTTCCGCCCGCGCCGCCCATTCGGCTGCATCGATTTCGACGTCGAGTACGCCGGCGTCCGCATCGATCACCAGCATGTCGCCAGTGCGAACCTTGCCGATCGGGCCTTGCAACAACGCTTCCGGTGACAGGTGAATCACCGCCGGCACCTTGCCCGACGCGCCGGACATGCGTCCGTCGGTGACCAGTGCAACGTGGAAACCTTGATCCTGCAACACACCGAGCAACGGCGTCAAACGATGCAGTTCAGGCATGCCGTTTGCGCGTGCGCCCTGGAACCGCACCACTGCAATGAAATCGCGCTTCAACTCGCCGTTGTCGAATGCTTCCTGCACCGCTTCCTGCGAATCGAACACGATCGCCGGCGCCTTCACCTTGCGATGCTGCGCTGCGACGGCCGAAATCTTGATCACACCGCGGCCGAGTTTGCCTTGCATCAGACGCAAGCCGCCGTCCGGCTGGAACGGCTCTTTGATGCCGCGCAGCACCGCCGTGTCTTCGCTCTTTTCCGCGCCCGGCACCCATTGCAGCTTGCCGTCGAGCAGCTTCGGCTCTTCCGTGTAGTGATGCAGACCCTTGCCCGCGACGGTGTTCACGTCTTCATGCAGCAAGCCGCCTTCGAGCAGATTGCGGACCAGGAACGCGACGCCGCCCGCAGCGTGGAAGTGATTCACGTCGGCCTTGCCGTTCGGGTAAATCTTCGCGAGGAGCGGTACGGCTTGCGACAGCGTGTCGAAGTCGTCCCAATCGATCACGATGCCGGCCGCCCGTGCAATCGCGACGAGGTGCAGCGTGTGATTGGTCGAGCCGCCCGTCGCGAGCAACGCGACAATACCGTTGACAATCGCTTTTTCATCAACCACGTGGCCGATTGGCATGTAGTTGCCGCGATCCACCGTCAAGTCGAGCACACGGCGCGCGGCTTGGGCGGTCAACGCATCGCGCAGCGGCGTATGCGGATGCACGAACGCGGAACTCGGCAGATGCAGGCCCATCACTTCCATCAGCATCTGGTTGCTGTTGGCCGTGCCGTAGAACGTGCAGGTGCCCTGGCTGTGATACGCGGCGGCTTCTGCTTCGAGCAGCGCATCGCGGCCACATTGACCAGTGGCGAACAGTTGGCGGGTCTTGGCTTTGTCGTCGTTCGACAGACCGCTGCCCATCGGGCCGGCCGGCACGAAGATCGTCGGTAAATGGCCAAATTGCAGCGCGCCGATCAGCAAACCGGGCACGATCTTGTCGCAGATGCCGAGGCACAGCGCGGCGTCGAACATATTGTGCGTGAGGGCGACTGCGGTGCTCATCGCGATGACTTCGCGCGAGAACAGCGACAGTTCCATGCCCGCGTTGCCTTGCGTGACGCCGTCGCACATGGCCGGTACGCCGCCGGCGAATTGCGCGACGCCGCCGTTTTCTCGCGCGGCTCCCTTGATGATGTCCGGGTAGTTTTTGTACGGCGCGTGCGCCGACAGCATTTCGTTGTACGACGACACGATGCCGATGTTCGGCTGGCGGATCTGCTTGATGACGAGCTTGTCGTGGCCTTCGAGACCTGCAAACCCGTGAGCCAGGTTGGCGCACGAGAGCGCGCCGCGCGCCGGGAATTTGCCCTGAGCGTGTTCGATGCGGGCCAGATACGCCTCGCGAGTGGGCTTGCTGCGCTCGACCACGCGTTGCGTGACCTTCAACAATTGCGAATGCGGGGAAACCATCGGAGCTCCTTCGTCGCTGGCGTGAGGCGTAGGCGCACTATGCCAGGCAGGTATCGCGGGGATGTCGAAACAGTCGACGTCGCAATGTTAGTAGAAAAACTACATGATCGCAATGACGACTCTTGTTGCATCGCCGCATCTTTGAATAGCCGCATCGCCTTACTGGCTTTGCCTTCGCGGTATAGACACCAAAACCCAGGGAATACACCTGGCGCTCGATATGTAGTTTTTGTACCTTTTCCTGCAATCAGATATAGTCCACGCATTCTTCAGCATAGTGCGAGTTCTCTGATGATGCTGTCCCAGGTGAAAGAGATGCGAGACCAGTTGCGTCCGTCCGAACGCAAGCTGGCCGACTACGTGATCGAAGCGCCGCGCGAGGTGCTCGATCTCTCGATGACCGAGGTGGCCGCGCGCGCGGGTGTCAGCCAGCCGACCATCGCGCGGTTCTGTCATGCGCTCGGGTTTTCAGGCTTTCGCGAGTTCAAGATCCGGTTGGCGCAAGGCATCGCCGCGGAAGTGCCCGTTGTCTATCGCGACGTGCGGCCGGATGAGCCGACGCCGGGCGTCGCCGCGAAGGTGCTCGACCGGACGATCGGTGCGCTGATCCAGGTGCGCAACAATCTGTCGTCGGACAGCGTGGCTGCGGCGATCGCGCTGCTTACGCAAGCGCGGCGCATCGAGTTCTACGGCGCGGGCGGCTCGGGCATCGCTGCGTTGGACGTGCAGCACAAGTTCTTTCGCCTCGGCATGCCGAGCGTTGCATATTCGGATCCGCATACGTTTCTAATGTCGGCGGGGCTGCTCGGTGAAGGCGATGTGGTGGTGGCGATTTCGAACACCGGGCGTACGCGCGATATCGTTGACGCGGCGAAGTCTGCGTTGGCAAGCGGCGCGAAGGTGATTGCGATTACGCACGGTAATTCGCCTTTGGCGCGACTGGCGACGGTCGGCTTGTTCGCGAATGTCGATGAAGACACGGATATTTTTTCGCCGATGACCTCGCGCGTCTCGCATCTGGCGATCGGCGACATTCTGGCGGTGGGGGTGGCGTTGAGCCGGGGACCGGAACTGGTCGAGAAGCTGGCGCAGGCGAAGGAAGTGATCAACCGCCGAAGGATCGATCCTCGCGCATAACGGGTCACGCTGCGCGCCTGATCACCCTGCGAGCGCCGCGCGATGCAAACGCGCGTGCCAGGCACCGATGTGCCGAGGCACAAAAAAGCGGGCTCCCCGAAGAGAGCCCGCTTTTCAAACTACCTACCCAAGACCGGTTCACGAAAAGCACCCAAACCGCAGCGCCTTTCGCGACCATCACACAACGCTTACCACTGATACGACGCGCCTGCGCCGTAGGTCGTATCCGCCGCGCTGATCCCCGCACCGACCTTGACCTTCAGGTTGGCAGTAATACGCGCCGACGCGCCCAGTGCCACGGCCTGATAGCCCTTGTAGCTGCCGCCAGCGATGCCGACTGCCAGCGTCTTGCCCTGATCGACTTCCGGAATCATCGTCAACGCGGTAGCGGCTGCAACACCGCTATAAGCGCTACGCGCGACCGAGTTCACACCCGATTGGAACTGACGCATGTTCACGGCGTCCGTCGGGCCTTGGCCGTCAGCGACGTTCGTGATACGGCGCTCGTTGCCCGGCGAACCCACCGATACGGTGTTCGCCTGGTCTGCCACCGAGCCTGCGCCGAGTGCTACCGAGTTGTCGCCACTTGCCTGAGCGCCGCCGCCCATCGCCATCGAACCGCTGCCGGTCGCCGATGCTGCCGGACCGCCTGTGTCAATCGCGAGGCTGCTGCTGCCGGTCGACTGCTGGTTCTGCACCGCCTGGTTCAGGTTAGCCACTTGCTGGTTGGTGTTCCACAACTGCGCACCAGTTACCGCATCTGAGCTCGTCGCCGACAGTTCACCGTCCTGCAAATTGGTCAGCGTCACCTTCGGCGCGTTAGCCGAACCGCCCAGCGTCACCTTGTCGTGCGCAGCGGTGTCGTATTGCATCGCGTTCGCCACCGAGCCGCTCATCGTGCCGACGGTCGTCTGCAGGCTAGCGATGTCCGACGTGTTCTGCGTTACACGACCGTCGATGTTGGTGATTGCCGCACCAACGTTGTTCACGGTCGTACCACCCACGCTGTAGGTCGGCACGGAAACCGTGCCGTCCGCATTGACGGTCGAACCGCCGCCCAGTGCCGATGCCGTGCTTGCTGCAGTTGCATATAACTGCGAGCCGTTCACCGCATCGCTGCTCTGCGCACCGATCGCACCGGCCGCCACGCCCGTCACCACACGGTTGCCCGCTGTGCCCGACATATTGACCCGCAGGCCGTCAGTCGCCGCACCGACAAGGATGTCGCGCGAGGTCTGATCTTGCGTGACCATGCCGATACTGCCGTTGTTGATCTGCGTCTGGAGGGACGACAGACCGTTATCAAGCGTATCGAGCGCGCCGCCGACCGTGTTCTGCGTGCCGCCTTGCATGTGGTACGTCGGGCCGGTGACCGAACCATCGGCATTGACCTGCGCACCGCCACCGAGCGACGCAACAACCGGGCTCAATTGACCAACGTTGACTGCGGAGTTGCTCGTCGTGCCGGCTGCGACACCGATCAGTTCACGTGCGCCTGCGGTGCCCTCAAAGTTGACGTGCGCGCCGTCCTTGTCGCTCGCAACCATCAGGTCACGCGAAGTCTGGTCCTGTTGCACCAGACCCAGTTCGCCGTTATTGAGCTGGTTCGTGATGTCGTTCACCGAGCCTGCAACGTCCGTGATCGCCTTGTCGTTCTTCTCGATCGCTTCGCTGTTCAGGGCAATCGCATCGCTGTTCTGATCCACCTTCCGGTTCGTCGTGTACAGCTGCGAGCCGTTCACCGCGTCGCTGCTCGTTGCAGTCAGCTCACCCGCCGCCACGTTCACGATCTTCTTGCCCTTCACGTCCGCTGCGCCACCCGCACCGCTGAACTGCACGGTCGCGCTGTCGAGCGACGACAGCGCCGTACCCACATCATGCTGCGTGCCGCCTGCGACGTTATAGGTCGGCGCGCTGATCGCACCGGTGGTTGCCGAGTACGCGGCGCCGCCACCCAGCGCAGTCGCCGTGTTCTCGCCTGCCGCGTCGATCTTCTTGTCTTCCGACTGCAACTGGCTCACGTTCACCGCATCGGTTGCGGCTACGCCTGCCGCCACGTTCGAGAGCGTCGTGCCTGATGCGCCGGCGAGAGTCACCTTGCCTTGGGTCGTATCGTCGTAGGCGACGAACGAGTTAATAGCGTTGCCGCTTGAGTCGGTCTTGATACCTAGCTGCTGCAACTGCCCAAGGTTCACCGCATCGGTTGTTTGCGTACCTTGCGCGACGTTCACGATCTGGCGAGTCGCGGTCGTGGAGCCCACGGAAACGGTGTTAGCGCGGTCGGCAACTGAATTCGCGCCGAGGGCGACAGCGCCGGTGGCACTGGCAGTGGTCGACACGCCAAGTGCCATCGCATTCTGTTGGCTCGCAACGGACGAGGTACCAAGCGCAACTGCACTGGCGCCACTGGCGCTAGTCAAGGCGCCTAATGCGATCGCGCCCACTCCCGATGCATTGGCCGTGTCACCGGCAGCGAACGACGAATTGGCGGACGCGTTAGACCCGTATCCAAGTGCCATCGAGGCAATTCCGCTTGCCACTACGTTAGGACCGAAGGCCGCAGCATAGCTCGCCGTTGCGTTGCTGTTCCAACCAATTGCAACCTGGCCGTAGCCATAGGCATAACCACTGGTGGATTTTCCGGAAATGGAGGTGCCAGTACCAATGCCATTGGTTGTGCTGCCGCTCCCGATCGCGACCGAGTTCGTCCCGTTGGCGTTCGCGCAAGTAGCGGCCTGGCCTGAGATTGCGATGCTATAGGAAGAATCAGCGTTGGCGCAATTACCGACCTGCGTCCCGAGACCGGTAGCCGAGGCTTCCAATGACCCGCCAGAGCCCGCCACCAACATGGCGATCGTCAGCCTTTTTGCTCACGCTCGCTTTGCCCCGGCTTTTCGTCACTTCGGATGCGGCGACATACGTCCCGGTGGATTCATTCCATACGCTCTTGTACGACTTGTTCATGATTTCATCCTTCTGATGATCTGATTTCGGGTTCGGTGCCGCGGGAAGTGTCTTGAAAGAAGACTTGCACGCGTCAGCGGTAACAGAAGGATCGAAAACGGGGTCGTCGCAACAGAGTTTCACGGACCATCCCATTAATCCTTCCGGGATGGCATCACTATAAAATTAGGAATTTCTCAAATTAATAGGAGCATTCTTAAATCGCCCTACTTGCTCTCAGAATTGCCCTACTAAAATCACGCCGAAATAGGACCACCTAGCATCATGCACCCCCCTGCGCATGACTTGCAGACGACAGCCCATAGAAATTTGGCGTAGGAGAGCACGAACATGGCCACGCTCAGATTGAGATAATTCTGAACGAGGCGCCTATCGGTGGAGTACTTTTACGGGAAAGGACGGGCTGCAAAAACAGCCAGAATAGAATCAGAACCTTGACGAACGTCAATGACCAAAAATTCCATTATTGATTCGCATCCCGCACGGCATTAGGAACCGTGCGAGTGGATAAATAAATATGATTACACGAAGTAACTAGGAGAACTCCTATTTACTAAAACGGCTTAATAACAACCAATGCCACTGCCGCCAGCATCCCCAACACGGGCAGTTCATTGAACATCCGATACCACTTATCCGAGCGGCGATTCTCGCCACGCTCGAACGTCCGCAACAGCACGCCGCAATACGCGTGGTAAATGATCAGCAGCACCACCACACCGACCTTCGCGTGAATCCAGCCCTGCCCGCGTCCAATACCGACCGCGAGCCACAGCCACAGACCGCAAGCGAGCGCCGGCACCGCGATAAACGTCATGAAGCGGAACAGCTTGCGCGCCATCGTCAAAAGGCGCGCCGTGGCGGCGGGTTCCGTCTCCATCGCCAGATTGACGAAGATGCGCGGCAGATAGAACAGACCGGCAAACCAGGAAGCAATCAGAACGATGTGAAACGTTTTTACCCAAAGCATCAGCGGTCCTCGTACTGCATGTCAGCGTGGAAATGAGCGGGGGCAGCCGGCGCACTGAACCGAAAGCTCGCGTCCATCCCACGGATGGTGCCAGTGCGTCGGCGGCGAACCACGTTATTGCCGGCCTTCGCCGTGCCCCAGCACAATGTATTTCAGCGACGTCAGCCCTTCCAGCCCCACCGGCCCACGCGCATGCAGCTTGTCGTTCGAGATGCCGATCTCCGCGCCCAAACCAAATTCAAAGCCATCGGCAAAGCGCGTCGACGCGTTGACCATCACGCTCGCCGAATCCACCTCGCGCAAGAAGCGCATCGCGCGGTCGTGGTCTTCGGTGACAATCGCGTCGGTGTGCTGCGAGCTGTAGGTGTTGATGTGGTCGATGGCCGCATCGAGGCCGTCCACCACCTTGATCGCCAGCACCGGTGCGAGATATTCGGTGCGCCAGTCTTCTTCGGTGGCATCGACGAGCGGGCCCACGCCTGCATCCGACAACACCGCGCGCGCTGCCGCGTCCACGCGTAGTTCGACTTCCTTGTCGCGATACAGCTTGCCCAAAGGCGGCAGCACTTCAGCCGCAATTCCACGCGCCACCAGCAGCGTTTCCATCGTGTTGCAGGTGCCGTAGCGGTGCGTCTTCGCGTTATCGCAGACGGTCAGCGCCTTGGTCAGATCCGCGCGATCGTCGACATAGACATGGCAGATGCCGTCGAGATGCTTGATCATCGGCACGCGCGCGTCTTCCATCAGACGCGCAATCAGGCTCTTGCCGCCGCGCGGCACGATCACGTCGACGAATTCGGTCATCGTGATCAGGGCGCCGACCGCGGCGCGATCCGACGTTGCCACCACTTGCACGGCGTCCTGCGGCAAGCCGGCGGCTTCCAGCCCTTCACCGATCAACTTGGCCAGCGCCGTGTTGCACTCCAGCGCTTCCGACCCGCCGCGCAGAATCGTCGCATTGCCCGACTTCAGACACAGCGCGGCCGCATCGATCGTCACGTTCGGGCGCGACTCGTAGATGATGCCGATCACACCGAGCGGCACGCGCATCTGACCGACCTGAATGCCGCTCGGCCGGTACTTCAGATTGCTGATTTCGCCGATCGGGTCGGCCAGCGCGGCGACTTGCCGCAAGCCTTCGACCATCGTCCCGAGCGCCTTGTCCGACAGCGTCAGCCGGTCGATAAACGCAGCGTCGAGCCCTTTCTCGTGTGCACGCGCGACATCACGCGCGTTGGCATCCTTGAGCAACTCGGCATCGCGTTCGATTGCCTGAGCGACAGCCGCAAGCGCGGCGTTCTTCGCCGCCGTCGACGCCCGCGCCATCGCACGCGATGCGTGGCGGGCGCGGCGGCCGAGGTCCGTCATGTACTGGTCGATATCCATGGTGATTCTCATAGCGCCGCGCACGTCGAGGTGCGGCGGACAGGCAGAATTAGCGAAAGATCAAACGATTGTAAGTCGGGTGGCGGAGCTTTGCTTGACGCGGCGGCCGGAGTGGCTGCGGTGAGATCCTTTGCGCCACCAACATCAACGCTGCGGGACTTGGTACTGCACCGGCATAGACTGTGACGCGTCTGGATGCCTGCTGCTGGTTGGGAAAACCTCACTGTCCCCTCGTCAACATGTCCACCTCACCAGCTACGTCAACCACTTTGGCTGCGTCGATCGTCCAGATCAGACAGGTCTTCGCGCGGGTGCAGTTGCCGCTGGGCGAAGCCGTGGCGGCGGCACGGGCGCCGCTTTCGGCGAGGCCACCGTCATCGCCAGTTCGAACAAGCCGGCCCACGGATCGGGCGGCGGATCATTGCGATGGTTGCCTGGCGTACCGCCGGACAATCCCTTCACCTGCCGATCCAGCCGCGCCGCAAGTGCAAGCGCCTTCTCCAGCGCGGCCTCGCTCACGCGCGACAGCGCCGGTCCGATCAGCCGCTCACGCGGCCCCCACACGCGGTTCTCGCGCACCAGCATCGCGAGCGGCTTGCCGGCCGCCACGCCACGCTTGATCCGCAATAGCGTGCGCACTTCTTCGACAACTGCCCACAGCACCAACACGGCAGCTTCACCTTCGCCGCGCAAGCCGTCGAGCATGCGTGACAAGCGGCCGACATCGCCCGCCAGCATCGCCTCGTTCAGCTTGAAAACGTCATAACGGGCGACGTTCAGCACAGCGTCCTGAATCTGTTCGAAGCTCAACGAACCCGCCGGATACAGCAGCCCGAGTTTCTGGATTTCCTGATGCGCCGCCAGCAGGTTGCCTTCAACGCGTTCGGCGATGAACGCCAGCGCGCGCCGCCCCTCTTCACCGGCAACAACCCGCTGGCCTTGAGCCGCGAGCCGTTGACCAACCCAATTCGGCAACTGCGCGCGTTCGACCGGATCGATTTTCAGCGCGACGCCAGCATCGGCCAGCGCGGTGAACCACGCCGATTTTTGCGTGGCCGCATCCAGCCGCGGCAGCGTGATCATCGTCAGCACGTCGTCATTCACGGCGGCGGCGAGCGCCTTCAACGCATCCGCACCTTCCTTGCCGGGCTTGCCCGACGGAATGCGCAATTCGACAAGTTGACGGTCGCCGAACAGCGACATCGATTGACTCGCGCCAAGCAGCGAACTCCAGTCGAAACCGCGCTCGACGGTGAACACTGAGCGGTCGGTAAAACCGGCCGCTCGCGCCGTCGCACGAATCCGGTCGCACGCTTCCTGCGCGAGCAGGTGCTCGTCGCCGTACACGACGTACAGTCCGGCGAGTCCCTTCGCGAGATGCGCTTCGAGCGCGTCAAGTCGCAGTTGCATGGCTACCGATCGGCGAGGTTAACGGAGTGCATGAGCACGTGCAGCAAGCTAAACAAGGACACAGCGCAACGCTCACAGCGGCGGCGGCGGCAACGGTGCGCGCGGCGCAACCCCCGGCACCTGCTGACCCGGTCCCGGATGCAGCGAGCGGACCAGCGACAGACGGCGCGTCAACTGGTCGATCGCGTCGTTTTCCATATCCGCGAACAGAAGGTCGGCTTCCGCAGCCTTAGCCTGCGAGAACTGGTCGCTGTAGGTCATCGCGCGGTTCAACGCGATCACGCTCGACGGAATCAGCACCGTCCCGTCCTTGCCGACCAGCGTATAGTTCATCGAGAGATTCATCGCATACTCTTCGACGACACCGAGCGAGTTCAGCGTGAGCGTATTGACGCCGCGGGCTTCGGTAATCTGCAACGTTGCGTCCGCATTCGCTACGGAAGTAACCACCACCGTGTCGCTGCCACCTTGCACGATGCGGGCCAGCCGCGCGCCGGCCGCTGCCGAACCGCCGGAGATATAGAGTCGTTTGAATGCGTAGTCCTGCTGGCCGCGCAGCTGGAAGCCGCAGGCGGACAACATCAGCACGCTGCACACCAGCGTCAATAACGATCTGCGAGTCACATTGGCTCCTGGTTCGCAGTAAATTCCGCGGCGAGAGACATGCGCCGCCATGCGCGGCGGCGTCCTGCCTGCTGTCATGTTTCGGTGGGCTGTCAAACGACCACGTTCACGAGACGGCCAGGCACCACGACGATCTTCTTCGGTGCCTTGCCTTCGCTGAACTTCTCGACCGCCTCATGCGCAGCGGCGAGCTGTTCGATCGCTTCACGTGTCGCGTCTTTCGCCACCGTGAGCGCGCCGCGCACCTTGCCATTCACCTGCAGCACGAGTTCGATTTCGGCCTGTTCGAGCGCCTGTTCGTCGACCTTCGGCCATGCTGCGTCGAGCAGCGAGCCGAATTCGTCGGCGTAACCGAGTTCCTGCCACAACTGGAACGTCTGGTGCGGCACGACCGGATACAGCACGCGCAGCATCACGCTGTACGTTTCGCGCAGCACCGCCGGTTGCGCCCCCTTCGCGCTGTCGAGCGCGTTGAGCATCTTCATCGCTGCCGACACCACCGTGTTGTACTGCAAACGCTGGTAGTCGAAGTCGGCCTGCTTCAGCACGCTGTAGATCTCGCGGCGCAGCACCTTGTCGACTTCGCCGAGTTGCGAGGCGTCGAACTTGCCACCTGCGCGCAGCGCTGCTTCGTTCGCGTGACCGAAGCTCCACACACGGCGCAGGAAGCGGCTCGCGCCTTCCACGCCCGAACCGGACCATTCGAGCTGCTGCTCGGGCGGTGCGGCGAACATCACGAACAGACGTGCAGTGTCCGCGCCGTGTTGATCGATCAGCAATTGCGGATCGACGCCGTTGTTCTTCGACTTCGACATCTTCTCGACGCCGCCGAGCACCACCGGCTGGCCGTCCGAGTTCAGCACGGCGCCGACCGGGCGGCCCTTGTCGTCGAACGAGACGGTGACGTCAGCCGGGTTGTACCAGGTCTTCTTACCCGCGTCGCTTTCACGGTAATAGGTTTCGTTGAGCACCATGCCCTGCGTCAGCAGGTTCCTGGCCGGCTCGCCGAACTTGATCAAGCCCATGTCGCGCATCACCTTCGCCCAGAAGCGCGAGTACAAGAGGTGCAGAATCGCGTGCTCGATGCCGCCGATGTACTGGTCCATCGGCGCCCAGTAATCGGTGCGCTCGTCGACCATGGTCTTCGCGTCCGGCGCCGCGTAGCGGTAGAAGTACCACGACGAATCGACGAAGGTGTCCATCGTGTCGGTTTCGCGCTTCGCCGCGCCGCCACAGGTCGGGCACGTGCAGTTCACGAATGCTTCAGACTTGGCGAGCGGATTGCCCGTGCCGTCCGGCACGAGGTCTTCCGGCAGCACCACCGGCAGATCTTTTTCGGGCACCGGCACGTCGCCGCACGTCGGGCAGTGGATGATCGGAATCGGCGTGCCCCAGTAACGCTGGCGCGATACGCCCCAGTCACGCAGACGCCACGTGATCTGCTTGTCGCCGAGGCCGAGTTCTTTCAGATCGGCGGCGATCGCATCGACCGCCTGCGTGTAGTTGAGACCGTCGTACTTGCCGCTGTTGACGAGCGTGCCGTCCTTGTCGCCATACCATTCCTGCCAGGCTTCAGTCGAGTATTCCTTGCCTTCAAGGGCGACCACCTGCTTGATCGGCAGACCGTATTTCTTCGCGAACGCGAAGTCGCGCTCGTCGTGTGAAGGCACGCCCATCACCGCGCCTTCGCCGTAGCTCATCAACACGTAGTTGCCAATCCACACTTCGACCTGTTCCTGCGTCAGCGGATGCGTGACGTAGAAGCCGGTGGGCATGCCCTTCTTTTCCATCGTCGCCATGTCGGCTTCAGCCACACCGCCGCGCTTGCATTCTTCGATGAAGGCCTGCAGTTCCGGCTTGTCTTTGGCAAGACGCGTGGCGAGCGGATGCTCGGCGGCGACCGCGCAGAAGGTCACGCCCATGATCGTGTCGGCACGCGTGGTGAACACGCGCAACAGCTTCTGTTCGCCGTCGATTTCATACGGGAAACCGAAGTTCACGCCGAAGCTCTTGCCGATCCAGTTCTGCTGCATGATCTTGACGCGCTCGGGCCAGCCGAGGCCTTCGAGGTCATTCAGCAGCTCATCCGCGTACTGCGTGATGCGCATGTAGTACATCGGGATTTCGCGCTTTTCGATCAGCGCGCCCGAACGCCAGCCGCGACCGTCGATCACCTGCTCGTTGGCGAGCACGGTCTGATCGACCGGGTCCCAGTTCACGGTGCCGGTTTTCTTGTACGCGATGCCCTTTTCGAGCATCTTCAGGAACAGCCACTGGTTCCACTTGTAGTAATCCGGGCTGCAGGTCGCGACTTCGCGCGACCAGTCGATCGCGAGACCCATCGACTGCATCTGCTTCTTCATGTAAGCAATGTTGTCGTAGGTCCACTGCGCGGGCGGCACGTTGTTGGCCATCGCGGCGTTTTCCGCGGGCATGCCGAACGCGTCCCACCCCATCGGCATCAGCACGTTGTAGCCGTTCATCCGCAGATAGCGGTACATCACGTCGTTGATCGTGTAGTTCCGCACGTGCCCCATGTGCAGCTTGCCCGACGGGTACGGCAGCATCGAGACGCAATAGAACTTGGGCTTATCAGTCGTTTCCGAGGTCTTGTACGCGTCGATGGCGCGCCATTGCCCTTGCGCGGCGGCTTCGACGTCGGAGGGAACGTATTTTTCGTGCATGGTGTGATGGGATTGCTGGGTTCGGTGCTTTCGCACCGGACCTGGTGCTCTGCTGGATGAAATGGCGTCGTTTCCCCTTCTGCGGGGGAAAGGGCTGATTATACCGTTCGCGGACGGGTGCGCCGCGTGGCGTGGTGCGCAGGGGCGACGGGTTGCGTCGGAGGGGCCGATGTCGCTAGCGCCGCTATGGCTTCGCGCCCGGCGGCGGCGGTTCGGTCACGAAACCGATCCGCTCGAGCCCGGCCTGTTGCGCCGCGCCCATGACCTGCGCGATCACTTCGTATCGCGTGGAGCGCTCGGCGCTCAGCTGTATCTCCGGCTGGTCGGCCTGTTTGCCCGCTTCCACGAATTGCGCGCGCATCTGCTGCAGCGTGATGACCTTGCCGTTCCAGTACAGCTTGCCGGCGGCATCGATTGAAAGAGAAATGGTTTGGGGCGTTTGCCGCGCGGGCGCGGCCGCGACTTTGGGCAAATCGAGCCGGATCGCGTGCGTGAATAAAGGCGCGGTAATGATAAAAATCACCAGCAGCACGAGCATCACGTCGATCAACGGCGTCATGTTGATCTCGGCCATCGGCGCGGCCGTCTGCTTTTTCTCGAGTCCACCGAATGCCATGTCGCCTCCTTCTGTCTCCCAGACTCAGCGGTGCGCTTAGTGGGTCCGGATCTGGACTTGCTGAGGTTGGGGATGGGGCCGGGGCTGGTCCGCCGGCGCGCACACGTAGGCGTGCAGATCGTGTGCGAAGCCGTCGAGTTCTTCCGACAACTGCCGCACGAGGCGGCCGAGCACGTTATAGGCGAGCACCGCCGGGATCGCGACCACGAGGCCGAAAGCCGTCATGATCAGCGCCTCGCCGACCGGACCCGCAACGTTCTCGATCTGCGCCTGACCACTCGCCGCGATGCTGCCGAGCGCGTGATAGATGCCCCAAACCGTACCGAGCAAGCCAACAAACGGCGCCGTGCTGCCCACCGAGGCCAGCAGCACCTGGCCGAACTCGAGCCGCCGCTGTGACGCATTGAGCGCCTGACGCAGCGCCCGCAATACCCGTTCGCTGCGCTCGACGCGTGCGAGCAGCACGCCGGGAATGTCGACTTCGGCTGCATGCAGCGCGGCCTCGGCGAGCGGCGTGAAGACGCGCTCGCGGTCCACGCGCTTCAATGCCGCGACGCCGTCCGACAGCGTCGATGCCTGCCAGAACTGTGCAATGGCCGGCACGGCCTGACGTTTGGCGCGCGTGAGGATCCAGCTTTTGACGATCAGAAAGCACCAGCTCGCAATCGACATCGCCAGCAGCACATACGCGACGCCGTGCGTGATCGCGTCGCTGGTTTCCAGGTAATGGATGATGCCGCTGCTGCCTGCCATCTGACCTCGCCGTTCGAAAATGACTACAGGGGCGCTACAGGGGAGCAAAGTGGGGCCGCAACCGGCCCCGTGACACACTCAACGCAGGCCGAGCACGTCCTGCATATCGAAGAAGCCGTTCTTGTGGCCTTCGAGGAAGCGTACCGCACGAAGCGCGCCTTGCGCATACGACAGGCGGCTCGCCGATTTGTGCGTAATTTCGATACGCTCGCCGATGCCGGCAAACAGCACCGTATGGTCGCCGACGATGTCGCCGCCGCGAATCGCCGAGAAGCCGATCGTGGACGAATCGCGTTCGCCGGTCACGCCTTCGCGGCTGTAGACCGCGCAGTCGTCGAGATTGCGACCGAGCGCGTGGGCAATCACTTCGCCCATGGTTAGCGCAGTACCGGACGGCGCGTCGACCTTGTGGCGGTGATGGGCCTCGATGATTTCGATGTCGTAGCCGGTCGCGAAATGCTTCGCGGCGTATTCGAGCAGCTTCAGCGTCACATTGACACCCACGCTCATGTTCGACGAGAACATGATGGCGATCTTGTCCGCCGCGGCGCGCAGTTGCGCTTTCTGCTCGTTGTCGAAACCGGTCGTGCCGATCACCATTTTGACGTTGTGGCGCTGCGCGGCTTCCAGATGCATCAGCGTGCCTTCGGGGCGCGTGAAGTCGATCAGGTAGTCGGATTCGGCGAACACGCGTTCGACGTCGTCGGTCAGCAGCACGCCCGTCTGTTTGCCGAGAAACGCGCCGGCGTCCTGACCGAGTTGCGGGGAGCCCGCGCGGTCGAGCGCGCCGGACAGCGTGGCGTCGGAATCGTTGAGGACGGTTTCGATGAGCATCCGGCCCATACGGCCCGATGCGCCAGCAATGGCAATTTTCATGGCTACGAGGGTTCGAAAGGGGTAAGAAAGGCTGACGGGCGCGGCGCACGGTACATTCCGTCGCAGCGCCCGTCTTGCCTGCCCTAAGACACGGACAGCGCGATTAGCCGCCCGTTCCCGAAGATGTGGGCGCAGCGGTCAGCGGCGCGTTGAGCGTCGGGCCGCCATTGTTGCTTTGCGGGCCCGTCGGTCCCACCGGATTTTCCTGCGTGCCCGGAACTTGCGGCGGCGGCGGACGGTGGAACTGGAACTGCGGCTGCCCGGCGGCCGTGGGGCCCGCTGACGGAATACCACCACCGTTGGCGGTCGGCACGGCAGCGCGCACCGACGGCTGCGCGTTGGACGGCGTTTGCACCGCGTTGGTCAGCCGATTCGCGGCCTGCGCGGCTTCGGCGTTGGCGTCTGTTGACGGCACGGCCACTGCTGCTGCGTCGGCGGACGGCGAACGCGTGGTGTCCACGGTAGCCGGCGCCGCAGCCACCGGCGCACTGGCGCCCGTTGCAGCTACCGGCTCGCTGGCGCCCGTTGCTGCGCTTGCCACGTTCGGCACGGCGGCCTTCTTCTTGCCGAGCTTGTCACCGTCGATTTCTGCCAGCAACTCGAGGTTGGACGGCAGATCGTCGCCACCCGACCAGCTCGCGACGCGGTCGCCCGCGAACAGGACCACGAAGTCGCGCTGCTGCACCACGTTAGTCGAGCCGCGTTTGAAATAGAACACGTAGTCCCAGCGGTCCGCGTGGAACATGTCGGTCAGAAGCGGCGTGCCGAGCAACTGCTTCACCTGCGCGCGCGACATGCCGACCTGCATCTGCGAAGCCGCCTCTTTCGAGACGAAATTGCCTTGCACCACCGTAATACGGTACGGCGTGATGCTTTGGGCAATACGCTGCGTCAGGCTGTCGTAAGTGGAACATCCGGCAAGAACCGCGACAGTCGCAACAGCGATCAAGGTACCCCGCATGCGGCTCCCCCGGTAGATCAATTGAGATTTTGAAATCATTTCACTCACCGTGCGGGCCCGCTGACGAGCCGCGCGAGTTTCATTCCATCGAAGATGACCAGAACGGCAAAAACACATTACTATGAGAGCCCAGCATTGTACTCTAGGGATCCCTTGTCATGACCAATCCAACCGATCTCAAGAATATCGGGCTCAAGGCGACCCTTCCGCGCCTCAAAATCCTTGAGATTTTTCAGCATAGCCCGGTGCGCCACCTGACCGCTGAAGACGTCTACCGCAACCTGTTGCACGAAGAACTCGATATCGGCCTGGCAACCGTGTATCGCGTGCTGACGCAGTTCGAGCAGGCCGGCCTGCTGTCGCGCAGCAACTTCGAATCGGGCAAAGCGGTGTTCGAATTGAACGAAGGGTCGCATCACGACCACCTCGTGTGCCTCGATTGCGGGCTCGTCGAAGAATTTTTCGACTCCGAAATCGAAAGCCGCCAGCAATCCATCGCGAAGGAACGCGGCTTCAAGCTGCAGGAACATGCGTTGGCGCTGTATGGCGCGTGTACCAAGGAGAATTGCCCGCATCGCAAGCACTAGCGCTGAGTTAGTGCGATACCGGCCGAGTCGGGGTGCGCGGTTCGGTGGGCAACGGAAAAACCCGGCCGATGAAAATCGGCCGGGTTTTTTCTTATGGGTGCGGCGCAGTGGCCGCGCTGAAACGCTCTCGCCGCTTTGCATGGGTAGCGCTTCGCCCGCGCCTGGACGCTAGCGCTTCTTTGCGCGCGCGGCATTGCCGCCGCGTTGCGACTCCGGCCTATTCCGCTAACGCGACGCCCGCTTCGAACAGCAGCCGCCACGATTCGGCCAAAGACATTTCGTCGCAGTTGGGCTGCTCGCCGCCACGATCCACCACCACAAAATCGCTCACCTGCTCGAGCGCCAGCAGCGGATGGTGCCAGACGCCTTTCGCGTAGTTCACACCCTGCCAGCCGTCGCTCCAGAAGGCCCGCATCTGGGCCGGATCGAACTCGCCCGCAGGCGCGACAACCACCAGATACTGGCGCGCCGTTAAGGGAATGAAAGCCTGACTGCCCAGCGGATGCCGCTCCATCATCGTGATTTCGATCGGCAGCGCGCGCGGTTGCGCCCGAAACAGATTGACCAGCGGCCGGCCACCGTCCTCCGTCACGTCGACCCTGGCGAGGTCGTGATAGCGCTCGGTCGTGCCGCCGTTGATCGGGAAATGGCGCGAGCCGTCCAGTTCGATGACGTCGCCGAACGGCGCGAAGGCCGCGCGCGTCAGACGTTCCACATGCAAGGTCTTCATCGACGCCACTCCTTTACACAATCTCGCCCCACAAACGCAGGCGCGACACGCCACCGTCCGGGATGATGTTGAAACGCACGTGCGTCACCGGGCCGAGCGACGCGATGTCGTCCGTGAACGTGTGCACGTGGTCCATCTGCAGCTTCTGTTCGCCGAGCAGCACGGGCCAGAACATCGCCTGCGTGACGAGCGAATCGTCCGTACCGCCCGTCACCGAGGCCGCCTGCAGCGAACAGCGATCAGGGTAATTGCCCTTGAAGTGCGCCGTATCCACTTCGATTTTGCGAATCACGCCCGGCCGCGCGAGCGCGACGATCGCCCAGTCGTTGCCCGGCTCGCGGCGGCGGCGCGTCTCCCAGCCGTCGCCCATGTTGACGCCGCGCCCCGGCATCAGCATCTGCGAGGCTGGTCCGAAATGCTGGTTGTTCGCGGCGACGAGATACGCGCCGTTTTCGATCGCGGCGAGATCCAGCAGCGTGCCGCGCTCCACGCGCTCCCAGTCGCGCTTCGGCTGACCGTACACGCGCAGACGCGCGAGACCACCGTCCGGATACAGATTCACGCGCAGATGCGTGAAGGCGCGGGCGTCGTTCACTTCGATGTAATGGTGCTGGTTGCCCTGCAGCGTGGTGGCCGGCACGAGCGATTCCCAGTCGGCATTGTCGGGCGGAGCGTCGCCATCTGCATAGCACGCGTCGATCGATGCGGCCGGCGGAAAGTTACCGGTGAAGTGGCTCGTATCCAGATCGACGCCGTACACGACGCCCGGCCGGGCGAGCCGGATCACGCAATAGTCGTGGCCGGTGGTGCGCTTGCGGCGCGTCTCCCAGCCGTCCATCCACTTGCCGTGGTCGTCGTACTTGCCGGGAATGAACACCGCCGGCTGCGGCTCGAGCATGCGTTCTTTCGGCGCGAAGAATTCGTCGCTCGCGTAGAGCGCCTGAGCGCCCAGACGCGGGTCGGCGAGGTTCATGTAGCGACGGGTGAAAGCAGGAGCGTTGGGGTCGAGGATCGGATTAGCCATAGTCTCAGTCAGGCGACAAAAAGTGAGGGTGAGACGGCGGAGTCAGCGCATCCGCCGGGACAGAACGCGCGCCGCGTTGGCGCGCCGATAAATAGCGATATATCTGGCCACCGTGCCACGTGGCCGTGCCCGTTCAGACGGCCGGTACGTGTTCGCCGGCGGCGGGCTCTACGCCTGCGTCTTCGCCGGCGGGCACGTAGCGCAGTGCTTCGTCACGGTTCAACACGCGATGGGCACGCGCCCGATCGATATCGTTCTCCCACACGGCGACCACCACCGTCGCGACGCAATTGCCGATCAGGTTGGTCAGCGCGCGGGCAATGCCGACGAACCAGTCAACCGGCAGGATCAGCACGAGGCCGAGCACGGGGATCGCCGGGATCGCGGACAGCGTCGCGGCCAGAATCACGATCGCGGAGCCGGGAATGCCGTGCGCGCCCTTCGACGTCACCAGCGACACCAGCACCACCACGATCAGGTCATGGATGGACAGCGGCGTATTGGTGGCCTGTGCGATGAAAATCACCGCGAGGGTCAGATAGATGGAGAAGCCATCGAGATTGAAGGAGTAGCCGGTCGGAATGACGAGACCGACGGTCGAATCCTTGACGCCCATCCATTCGAGCTTGCGCATGATCTGCGGCAGCACGGCATCGGACGAAGCGGTACCCAGCACGATCGACAGTTCTTCGCGCAGATAGCGGATCAGCTTGAAGATGCTGAAACCGGCCAGGCGCATCACGATGCCCAGCACGACCACCACGAACACGAAGCAGCTCGCGTAGAACACCAGCACCAGCATGCCGAGTTGCTTGAGCGATTCGACGCCATAGGTGCCAGTCGTGAACGCGATCGCACCGAGCACGCCAAGCGGCGCGAGCTTGATGATGAAACCCATCACGCGGAAAAACACCTGCGAAAGCTCGTCGATCAGGCTGCTGACGCGTTGCGCCTTATTGCCGAGCAGCGAGAGCGCCGAGCCGAACAGCACCGAAAACACGAGGATTTGCAGAATGTCGCCGGTCGCGAATGCGTTGATCGCCGTGTCGGGGATGATCTTCAGCAGAAAGCCGGCCGTGTCCTTGAGGCTCTTCGCGTGCTCGGTGTAGGTCGCCAGTGAAGCGGGGTCGAGCGAATGCAAGTTGATGTTCATGCCGACGCCAGGCCGCGTTGCGTAGGCCAGCACCGCGCCGATCACAAGCGCAATCGTCGTCATGATCTCAAAGTAGATCACCGACTTGAGGCCGACGCGCCCCACTTTGCGCAGATCACCTGCATGCGCCATGCCGCTCACCACGACACAGAAGACGATCGGCCCGATCACCATCTTGATCAGCTTGAGAAAGCCGTCGCCGAGCGGGCGTAGCGACTGGGCGAAATGCGGGAACACGGCGCCAATCACGATACCTGCCACCAGCGCTATGACGACCCGGCCAAACAGTGAATTGAAGAATTTCAACACGGCTTCCTCCTAGGATTTACATCTGTTCAGACTGGTCCGACCAGTTCTGTTATCTCGAATATTAGGAAACCGATATACTGGCGTCAAGGATTCTAAACACGGTGTTTACCCGTTGCTTTCCCAGCGTTTCGGGGCCGGATTCTGCGCGTGTCACGATGCGCGTACGAGCGTTCAGAACGCGTACTACAATACTGGTCAGACCACGCACCCAAGTGAGCCACCATGAAAAACGTTCCGCATACCGTCACTGATGCCGCCATCGCGACCATCCGCGAACGGATCGAAGCGGGCGTCTATCCGGTGGGCAGTTTGCTGCCGGCGCAACGTCAGCTCTCCGAAGAACTGGCGATCAGCCGCGCATCGCTGCGCGAGGCGCTCTCGACGCTCGAAGCGCTCGGTCTGCTGATGATCCGTCCCGGCAAGGGCGTTTATGTGGAAAGTGCGCAGGCTACGGCTGCGCAATCGTGGCGCTTCGCGGAGCAGTCGTCGTTGCCGGATACCTACCAGATGCGTTTCGCGCTGGAAGGCTTTGTCGCGCGCATGGCGGCGCTGGCTGTCAGCGATTCCGACCTAGCCTGGTTCGAAGACAACATCGCGGCCATGCAGACGGCGCTCGCCTGCGACGAACTCGACGAAGCCGCCCGCCTCGACTACGACTTTCACATGCGCATCGTGAGCATTGCCGGCAACGCGGCAATCGAATCGATTCTGAGCAGCGCCGCGGAGATCATGAAGGAAAGCCAGCGGATGCCGTTCTACCGGCGCGAGTTGGTGCTGTCCACGTACACGGAACATCGAGCGATTCTCGACGCGCTCAAGGCGCGCGATTCAGGTGCCGCCGGGAAGGCGATCGAAACCCATATCTCGAACGCCGCGCAGCGCGCCGGCGTTTATTTCCCGACGCCGCAGGCATAAAAACGCAGGCGTAAAAAAAGCCGCTCCGAAGAGCGGCTTTTGCAGTTGCCCTGCTGGCCCAAACAAAGCCGCAGAGCAAGCGAAGCGAAACGGCTTACTTCGCGTTGGCCAGTGCCACAGCCGTGTCCAGCATACGGTTCGAGAAGCCCCACTCGTTGTCGTACCAGCTCGACACCTTCACCAGACGGCCCGACACCTTGGTCAGCGTGGCGTCGAACGTCGACGAAGCCGGGTTGTGGTTAAAGTCGATCGAGACCAGCGGTGCGTCGTTGTAACCGAGGATGCCCTTCAGCGCGCCTTCCGACGCTTCCTTCATGATCGCGTTGACTTCTTCGACCGTCGTGTCGCGCGCGGCGATGAACGACAGGTCGACGACCGACACGTTGATAGTCGGGACGCGAATCGCGTAGCCGTCCAGCTTGCCGTTCAGTTCCGGCAGCACGAGACCCACTGCCGATGCAGCACCGGTCTTGGTCGGGATCTGGCTGTGCGTGGCCGAACGCGCGCGGCGCAGGTCCTCGTGATACACGTCCGTCAGAACCTGGTCGTTCGTGTACGCGTGGATCGTGGTCATCAGACCGTTCACGAGGCCGATCTTGTCGTTCAGCGGCTTGACGAGCGGTGCCAGGCAGTTGGTCGTGCACGATGCGTTCGAGATCACCGTGTCCGATGCCTTCAGGACGTTGTGGTTCACGCCGTAGACGATCGTTGCGTCGACGTCCTTACCACCCGGCGCCGAGATGATGACCTTCTTTGCGCCGCCCTTGATGTGCGCGCTGGCCTTTTCCTTGGTCGTGAAAAAGCCCGTGCATTCCATCACGACGTCGACGCCCAGCTCGCCCCACGGCAGTTCTGCCGGGTTGCGGTTAGCCAACACGCGGATCTTGTCGCCGTTGACGACCAGGTAGTCACCGTCCACCGACACTTCGCCCGGGAACTTGCCGTGCGCCGTGTCGTATTGCGTCAGGTGAGCGTTGGTCTTGGCATCACCAAGATCGTTGATGGCGACGATTTCGATATCGTGCTTCTTGCCGTTTTCATAGAAGGCGCGCAGCGTGTTGCGGCCGATCCGGCCGTAGCCGTTGATTGCGACGCGAATCGTCATGGTTTATCTCCTGATGGCTGAAAAAAAATCGTCCATGTGGGTCTGATCTGCCGGGATTGCCGCGCGTAGGGTCGCGCGGCAGCCTCGCACGCAGGTCAGCCGAGTGCGGCTTTGGCCGTCTCTACGACGTGCTCGACGGTGAAGCCGAAATGCTTGAACAGAACACCAGCCGGGGCCGATTCGCCGAACGTGTCGATGCCGACCACGCCGCCTTCCAGACCCACGTACTTGCGCCAGAAATCCGTCACACCCGCTTCGATCGCGACGCGGCGCACGCCGTGCGGCAGCACGCGTTCACGGTATTCGGCGTCCTGCTTGTCGAACACGGTAGTCGACGGCATCGACACGACACGTGCTGCGATGCCTTCGCGAGCCAGCGGCTCGACCGCGTTCAACGCCAGTTCGACTTCCGAACCGGTGGCGATCAGGATGATCTTGCGCGCGACGATTTCGTCATTCCAGTCGCGCAGCACGTAACCGCCCTTCTCGATGTTGGCGATCTGCGCGTCCGTGCGCGCCGAGAACGGCAGGTTCTGACGGCTGAAGATCAGGCACGACGGACCGTGATGCTCGACCGCGTGGGTCCAGGCCACCGCCGTTTCAACTGTATCGGCCGGGCGCCACACTTGCAGGTTCGGAATCAGACGCAGGCTTGCGACGTGTTCGATCGACTGGTGAGTCGGGCCATCTTCGCCCAGACCGATCGAGTCGTGCGTGAACACGAAGATCGACGGCGCTTTCATCAGCGCGGCGACGCGCAGCGCATTGCGGCTGTAGTCCGAGAACGTCAGGAACGTGCCGCCGAAGGCCTTGAAGCCGCCATGCAGCGCGATACCGTTGATCGCGGCGCTCATGCCGAATTCGCGCACGCCATAGTTCACATAGTTGCCGGCTGCCTTGCCTTCAGCGTTCACACGCACCGGCTTGGCGGCCTTCCAGTTGGTCAGGTTCGAACCGGTCAGGTCGGCGGAGCCGCCGAGCAATTCCGGCAATACAGCCGACAAACCTTCGATAGCCTGTTGCGATGCCTTGCGCGTCGCGACGGTTTCCGCGCGCTCGTTCGCACCGGCGATGATGGCCTTGGCCTTTTCTTTCCAGTCGGCGGGCAGTTGCTTCGCGTCGCGGCGCTTGAATTCAGCTGCTTCCTGCGGATATTTTGCTGCGTACGCGGCGAACGCCTTGTCCCAATCGGATTCGATGCGCGCGCCGGCTTCCTTCGCGTCCCATGCTGCGTAGACTTCCTGCGGAATCACGAACGGCTCCCACTTCCAGCCGATCGCTTCACGCGTTGCCGCGATTTCCTTGTCGCCGAGCGGTGCGCCGTGCGAATCGTGGCTGCCGGCCTTGGTCGGCGCGCCTTCACCGATCACGGTCTTGCAGCAGATCAGCGTCGGCTTGTCCGACAGCTTGGCCTGCTTGATCGCCGCGTCCACTGCGTCGACGTCATGGCCGACCACGTTCGGAATGACGTTCCAGCCGTACGCTTCAAAGCGTTTCGGCGTGTCGTCGTGGAACCAGTGGACCACTTCGCCGTCGATCGAGATACCGTTGTCGTCATAGAACGCGATCAGCTTGTTCAGCTTCAGCACGCCCGCAAGCGAGCAGGCTTCGTGCGAGATGCCTTCCATCAGGCAGCCGTCGCCGACGAACACATACGTGTGGTGGTCGACGATCTTCGCGTCAGGCTTGTTGAATTCGGTGGCGAGCAGCGATTCGGCGAGCGCCATGCCGACGGCATTGGCCAGACCCTGGCCGAGCGGGCCGGTGGTGGTCTCGACGCCCGGCGTGATGCCGTATTCCGGATGACCCGGCGTCTTCGAGTGCATCTGGCGGAAGTTCTTCAGCTCTTCCATCGGCAGGTCATAGCCGGTCAGATGCAGCAGCGAGTACAGCAGCATCGAGCCGTGGCCATTCGACAGAATGAAACGGTCGCGATCGGCCCACTGCGGGTTCGTCGGATTGTGGCGCAGGTGGCCCGACCACAAAGCCACGCCGATTTCGGCCATGCCCATCGGCATGCCGGGGTGGCCGGAATTCGCTTTTTGAACGGCGTCCATGGACAACGCGCGGATTGCGTTAGCCATCAGGGAAGTGGGTGCGGGAGACGGGGTCGTCATGTCGAGTCCGGAGACAGAGTCAGAAAGCGGTGCGCGCTTGCGGCCCGGATGCTCGAATGCCAGTCCACTTCGGCGCACGGTGCGGCGCCAGTAGACGCGAAACGGGCAGAGCAAACGGACAAGGCTGAAAGCGTGACATTCTAACAGAACGTTCACCGGCCCCCTGCGCGCAAGCCCGCCTTGCTACCTGGTTCCGGGCTGGTTGCGCGCTAGTTCCTGGGTGGCCGCGCGTTAGTTTCGAGCCGGCGCTGCACGCGGATAGGGGGCGCGCCGCGCTTGCGCCTTTACAATTAAGCGACACCAACCCACCATGCTCCGAACGGAGCCCGCCATCCGTGAGCGCTCCCCTGTTGTTTCAACCGACCGCCGACGCAGTCTACGGATTTCCGAGCGCGCGGCGGCTTGCGCGCGTCGATTCGCCTTACCAGCGAATTGAGGTATGGGACACGCCGCAACTCGGCCGGCTGTTTACGCTCGACGGCCGCCCGATGACTTCCACCGGCGACGAATTCATCTACCACGAGTGCATGGTGCATCCGGCCGCGCTGGCAGATCCATCGCCGAAGGCAGCGCTGGTGCTGGGCGGCGGCGACGGCGGCGCCGCGCGGCAACTGCTGAAACACCCGGGCATCGAGCGGATCGTGGTGGCGGAGCTCGACGCCGAAGTCGTGCGCCTGACTCGCAAATATTTGCCCGAAGTTCACGGCGGCACTTTCGACGATCCGCGCGTCGAGTTGGTGATCGGCGACGCCGCGGATTACGTCGTGGGGGTTGCAGCGCAGTTCGATCTGGTCGTCTTCGACCTGACGCCTCCTGACTCGCCCGCCGCGGGCCTATACACACCGGACTTCTACATACAGCTCAAGCGCGTCATGAGCCCGGCCGCGACGCTCTCGCTGCATCTCGGCTCGCCGTACTTCCATCCGGAACGCGTCGCCGGCCTCCTCGACGATCTGCGCGACACCTTCGCCATCGTGCGCACGATGAGCACATTCATCCCGCTCTACGGCTCACTCTGGATGATGGCGACCGCCAGCGACACGCTCGACCCCGCCGCCCTCACCGTCGAAGCGCTCGCCGAGCGCCTTGCCGCGCGTCGAATCGGCCCGCTGAAGCACTACGACCCAGCCTTGCACGCCGGACTGTTCTCGGCATCCCGGTCCGTGCGCGATAAACTAAGTCAATTCTTAAAGCCATCGAGCTAACGCGTGGGCAGAATGCACGGTTCGGTCGGCACGCGCTATCGGTGTATCGATACGCGACCGCCCGCCTGGCCTCGCAGCATGCATCCAGCAAACCCAATAGATCCGGAGAATCCCATGACCGCCCCCCGCCCAGCCGGTGTGCCCTGGTTGACCCCCTATCTGACGGTGCGCGACGCGCGTGCCGCGACCGCGTTCTTCGAAGCGGCATTCGGTTTCGAGGTACGTGATAGCGTCCAGGACGACGGTGTCGTCATGCATGTCGAGATGACCTATCAAGGCCAGCTGATCGTAATGTTCGCGCCGGAAGGCGCGTTCGGCTCGGCGGCGAAAACACCCAAAAGCGCGGGCGCGATTGCGCCGCAATCGTTCTATGTCTATGTCGACGATGTCGACGCGGTTTACACGCGGGCGCTAGCCGCCGGCGCAAAATCGCTGAGCGAGCCACAGGATCAATTCTGGGGCGACCGGTTTGCCCAGGTCGAAGATCTGGACGGCTACCGTTGGGCGCTCGCTCGCCACCTTTCGTGAACCAATGAGTATTTTTCTGATGCCTCGCTTCTTCGTCGGTACGCCTCTCAAGCCCGACGACATCATGCAGTTGCCCGATGATGTCACGCGCCACATCCTCGTGCTGCGTTTGCAGCCCGGCGATTCGATCGTGCTTTTCAACGGCGAAGGCGGCGAATACAGCGCCGAACTCGTCGAAGTCGAACGCCGCTCAGCCAAGGTGAGAATTCACGAATTCCGCAATATCGAAGTGGAAGCACCGTATCACCTCACCCTCGCGCAGGGCATTGCCGGCGGCGACAAGATGGACTGGCTCATCGAGAAGGCGGTCGAACTTGGGGCATCGTGTTTCGTGCCGCTGACCACCACGCGCAGCGTCGTGCGTCTTTCCGGCGAACGCGCGCAGCGGCGGCATGTGCACTGGCAGGGCATCGTGCGGGCGTCGTGTGAACAATGCGGGCGCAATCGCTTGCCGGAAGTGATGCCGGTGCGTGAGATCGCCACGTGGCTCGGCGCGCTGCCTCGCACGCCTGAAGAAGGCGAAATGCGCATTCTGCTGTCGCCGCGCGCCAGCATCAGTTTTTCGGCGCTGCCGGTCAATCCGCCATTCGGGCGCGTGACCGTGCTGGTCGGACCGGAAGGCGGTTTTTCGGCGGCGGAAGAAGCCGCTGCGACCGATCACGGATTTACTGCCGTGGGTCTCGGACCGCGCGTGTTGCGCACGGAAACCGCCGGCATCGCCGTGCTCTCGGCGCTGGCAGCTCGCTGGGGCGCCTGGTAAGTCGACTTTCGAGTACCAAAAGCAAAGGCCCGCCAATTGGCGGGCCTTACTCTTTCTTTTGCTACAGCAGGCAGCGCTCAGGCACCCTATTCAGGCCTACCTTAGGCAAACGAATAAAACACCCGGAACGCAACCTTGCGCTCGGCCCAGAACTCGGACGCTTCGCGGAACACGTCCAGTAGCGTCTCGCGCCCTTCCTTGTCGAACTTTTGTGCGACCGGCAGCTGCTCGAGCACGATGACGAATCCGGGCTGCGTGCCTGCCTTATGGACCAGATCAGTCAGGCAATCGTAGAGCGCGTCGTAATTCTTGCCGAAATGCTTCGGAAACAGGAACGACGTAGCAATGGTCTCCAGCACTTCCTGTTTGGACTGAGCGTTCGCGCAGTACGCGTACAGAAAATGCTGGCCGAGATGATTGGCTTCGTCAGCGAGATCCTGCACGCGAAACGCGCGGATCGACTGTACGATGTTCGGTCGTACGGTCTTGAAAAGACTCATGGGCTCCTCATTCGATGCAAGCACAGTGCTGCCTTCGCTCTGGGTATCCCGGCCCTGGTCGCCGGCGCGCATCCGCATGACGCGCTGGAACAAATTGCCGTCGCCGGCCGCGAAAAGATCCGTCGCGACTCCGGAGTCGTGCGCGTAGACGTTGTCGCTCATGCCGTTCATCCCGATGTCATTCAACAATACGATTAAAACTGGTGTAATGGTCGTCCGAGTAATAACAGTTGTCGATCCGCTGTAGCGGACCTCCGCAGACGATGCGACGCGCCCCGCGGTTTCGCGAGCGAGGCGTGGGAACGGTGTATTCGTGGTAATAGCCGCGCCGATGCGGCGGCAGCAACCGTTCGCGATTGCCGAATACGATGCCGTCCTTCTCATACGGGTAAGGCCCGCCCGCGGCAATCAAGTTCAATGTATTGACCGCTTCGCGCGGCAACTGCGCCGGCGCGATAGTGCCCTGCACCTGTGCTTGTGGTTCGGCGGGTGCCGTGTAGTCGCGCGCAAACGCGCCAGGCACGGAGCCCGATAAAGCGCAGAGCGTCAAAGCACCGATCAGCACGCCTTTGATGCGTTGCCACTTGCGTGCCATGAATCAAGGTTCCCCGCTGTTAGATCACGAGTTTGACGACCATGAAAGTCGTAAGGGTATCGCTAAAACCCCACAGAATCAACGTTCACCGGACAGACAAAAGCTTCCAATCGCGCGGAAAAGAGCCACGGAACGGGCTTTGACGACTTTTGACAGAATATTTAGCCTACGCAAGCTAAAATTAACTTAATGAAGCAAAAGGAACGGGCCAAAACCCACTGGCCACCCGTTGCGCAGCCCATTCCCTGCAGTGAAAGCCGTACGGTTCCTGCCGTCTCTCGGAGGCGGAATGGTCTCATTCAGCCATTTTTGGGTGGCTATCTCCAGTTCACCCACAGGCGTGCCCGTTGCAGGCACGCCTTTTTTTTTGCATGGCGCTCAATCAACCGGCGCCATGCCTCGCTCCCGAATCAGGAATTATCGGGACGCGATCACGTCTGCGACCAGCAGCGCCGTCATGTTGACGATGCGGCGAACCGTGGCCGAAGCCGTCAGCACGTGCACCGGCTTGGCCGCGCCCAGCAGCATCGGACCAATCGCGATGTTGTTGCCCGCAGCGGTCTTCAGCAGGTTGTACGAGATGTTGGCCGAGTCGATGTTCGGCAGCACCAGCAGGTTCGCGTCGCCTTCGAGCGTCGAGTCGGGGAGCACTTCGCGGCGCAGATTCGCGTCGAGCGCGAGGTCGCCGTGCATTTCGCCGTCCACTTGCAGATCCGGTGCGCGCTCGCGCAGGATTGCCAGCGTGTCGCGCATTTTCTGCGCGGTCGGCGCATTGCTTGAGCCGAAGTTCGAATGCGACAGCAGGGCGACCTTCGGTTCGATACCAAATCGACGCACTTCCTCGGCGGCCATGATCGTGATCTCGGCCAGTTGCTCCGGCGTCGGATCGACGTTCACGTGCGTGTCGACCAGGAAAATCTGGCGATTCGGCAACACCAGTGCGTTCATCGCCGCGTAGACCTTCGCGCCTTCCTTCTTGCCGATCACCTGATCGATGAAGTGCAGATGGCGATGCGTGGTGGACACCGTGCCGCAGATCATGCCGTCCGCCTCGCCCTTTTCCACCATCATTGCGCCGATCAGCGTGGTGCGGCGGCGCATTTCGAGCTTCGCCATCTGCTCGGTGATGCCCTTGCGGGACATCATCTTGTGATAGTCCTGCCAGAAGTCGCGGTAACGCTCGTCGTGGTCGGTATTCACGACCGTGTAGTCCTGACCCGCGATGAGACGCAGGCCGTAACGCGCGATGCGCTGTTCGATCACCGCCGGACGGCCGATCAGGATCGGCTTCGCGAGCTTTTCGTCGACGATGATCTGCATGGCGCGCAGCACACGCTCTTCTTCGCCTTCCGCGAACACAATGCGCTTCTTTTCCGGCTCGACGCTACGCGCCAGCTGGAAAATCGGCTTCATGGTCGTGCCGCTGTGATACACGAACTGCTGCAGATGCTGTTCGTACGCTTCCATGTCCTCGATCGGACGCTCGGCGACGCCTGAATCCATCGCGGCCTTCGCCACCGCCGGCGCGACCTTGACGATCAGGCGCGGGTCGAACGGCTTCGGGATCAGATAGGCCGGACCGAACGACAGATCCTGGATGCCGTAAGCCGTCGCGACGATATCGCTCTGCTCCTGGCGTGCCAGTTCGGCGATCGCGTTGACCGCCGCGATTTCCATTTCGCGCGTCACTGTCGTCGCGCCCGCATCCAGCGCGCCGCGGAACAGGAACGGGAACACCAGCACGTTGTTCACCTGGTTCGGGTAGTCGGTACGGCCCGTGCACAGCACGGCGTCCGGACGCACTTCGAGCGCCAGTTCCGGCAGGATTTCCGGGGTCGGGTTCGCCAGCGCCAGGATCAGCGGCTTGTCAGCCATCTGCTTGACCATGTCCTGCTTCAGCACGCCACCGGCCGACAGGCCGAGGAAAATGTCCGCGCCGCCGATCGCCTCAGCGAGCGTGCGAGCGTCGGTTTCGCGTGCGAAGCGTTCCTTGTCCGGGTCCATCAGTTCGACGCGGCCCTTGTAGACCACGCCGGCCAGGTCGGTGACCGTGATGTTTTCGAGCGGCAGGCCGATGTCGACCAGCAGGTCCAGGCAGGCCAGCGCTGCCGCGCCCGCGCCGGACGACACCAGTTTGACCTGCTTGATGTCCTTGCCGACCACCTTCAAACCGTTGGTGATGGCCGCCGCGACGACGATCGCCGTACCGTGCTGGTCGTCGTGGAAGACCGGAATCTTCATGCGCTTGCGGCATTCGCGTTCGACGATGAAGCAGTCCGGCGCCTTGATGTCTTCAAGATTGATACCGCCGAAGGTCGGCTCCAGCGCGGCGATCACCTCGACCAGCTTGTGCGGATCGGACTCGTTCAGCTCGATATCGAACACGTCGATGCCGGCGAACTTCTTGAACAGGACGGCCTTGCCTTCCATGACCGGCTTCGACGCGAGCGGCCCGATATTGCCGAGACCCAGCACCGCGGTGCCGTTCGTGACGACGCCGACCAGGTTGCTGCGCGCGGTGAAACGGGCGGCGTTCAGCGGGTTTTCGACGATTTCCTCACACGCGAACGCGACGCCCGGCGAGTACGCCAGCGCGAGGTCGCGCTGGTTGATCATCTGCTTGGTCGGGGCGATCGCGATCTTCCCGGGAGTCGGGAACTCGTGATAATCGAGGGCGGCTTCGCGGAGTTTGGTATTGACGGGAGTCGACATAAGGCGGGCTTCTAAGGGCGGATTAGAATAGATGTTCGACGGCATTGTAGCCCCAATTGGCGGCTCAATTCCTTCAATACGGGTACAACTGCCGCGACTGAAACATAGCGAAAGGCGGACGTGGCGCGATTTGGGCCGACCACGCATTGAATCGGAGTTGAATGCGAATAGAGTGTTTACCCGCGGGCTTCGCCGTACAATGCGCGCCGTTCGCTGTTTTTTGTTGCACTTACCCGCTCACCTACTGCCACCATGCTCTCCGAGTTTGCGCTAATCGATCGCTTCTTCGCCCGCCGCGCAGCCGCTGCGCCGTCCCGTACTGCTGAAGGCGAGCTCGGCATCGGCGACGACTGCGCCCTGCTCGCGCCGCGCCCGGGAGAAATGCTGGCGATATCGACGGACATGCTGGTAGAAGGCCGCCACTTCTTTCCCGATATCGATCCCGAGGCGCTCGGTCACAAGGCGCTCGCGGTGAACCTGTCGGATCTGGCCGCGATGGGCGCGCGGCCGCAAGCATTCACACTGGCGTTCTCCTTGCCAACGGCCGACGAAGCATGGCTCACCGCCTTTAGCGATGGCCTCTTCGCGCTGGCTGAGCGCTACGGCTGCGATCTGATCGGCGGCGACACGACCGGTGGGCCGTTGAATCTGTGCATCACCGTGTTCGGCAGCGTGCGGCCGCAAGACGCGCTGCGCCGCGACGCCGCGCAACCAGGCGACGACATCTGGATCTCCGGCACGCTCGGCGACGCTCGCGCCGGCCTAGGCGTGCAGCGCGGCGAGTGGTCTGCCGATGCCAACGACACTGCGACGTTTCGTCGCGCCCTCGAGCGTCCGGAGCCGCGCATCGTCCTCGGTCTCGCATTGCGGGGCATCGCGCATGCGGCGCTCGATCTATCGGACGGGCTCGCCGGCGACCTGCTACACATCCTTGAGCGCTCGGAAATGCAGGCCACCGTCGACGCCGACGCCGTGCCGCGTTCGACCGCGCTGCGCCGCCTCCCACCGGAGATCCAGCGACGCTGCACGCTAGCCGGCGGCGACGATTACGAACTGTGCTTCACGGCGCCGGTCACCGCACGCGCCGCAGTTGAAGCAGCCGGCCGCGAGGTGAATGTTCCGGTCACCCGCATCGGTACAATAAGCGCACTTCAAACGGCGGCCGACCGCCCGGCGATCGGCTGGCGCGATGCCGCCGGCGCGCCGCTCACTCTGACGTTGCAAGGCTTCGACCACTTCCATGCAGACTGATCCCCCGCTGGTCCCCGCCGACGATTTGATCGGCAATCCGCAGCCCAACGCGTCCGGCCCGGGCGGGCCGCGTCCTCAGCCGCGCCGCGCCACCGCGCGTTTCATGTTGTCGCATCCGCTGCACATTCTGTCGCTGGGTTTTGGCAGCGGCTTGTCGCCGGTTGCACCGGGCACGATCGGCACGCTGTTCGCATGGGCATCGTTCGCTGTCTTGAGCCGTTATCTGACCGTGATCGAGTGGGGCGTGCTCATTGTCGCGGGCTTTTTCGGCGGCATTGCGATTTGCGGCTATACCGCGAAAAAATTGGGTACCGATGATCCGTCGCCGGTCGTGTGGGACGAAATCATCGCGTTCTGGCTGGTGCTGCTGATGATCACGCCCGTTACGCTGACCGAGCAACTCTGGGCGTTCATCGTGTTCCGCTTTTTCGACATGGTGAAACCACCGCCAATCGGCTATTTCGACCGCCGACTGAAAGGTGGCTTTGGCATCATGTTCGACGACCTGGCCGCCGCGTTTTTCACGCTGCTCGTGATCGCGCTCTGGCGCATGTCGGTTTAACCGCGCTGCCCGTGGGCCGGTGCCGGTCGGCCTCTGCCCACCAGCCACCGGCCGCAGGTGCCTCCCGCAGCAGTTCCCCGTTTTCCGGATTGACGCCATGCCTACCGATTCCGTGGTTCATC